>NZ_NEWL01000010.1:0-336393 GCF_002217665.1 Geobacillus uzenensis | reverse complement strand
TTAACCAAGTCGCCAATCCGTTTCAAAAAGCAATGATTGTCTGCATGAGCCGGCGCATTGCGGTGGATTTGTATAATTATCTGAGAGAGATTCCAGAATGCCCTCCTGTTGAAGTGATTATGACAGGAGATGTATCAAAGGATCCTAAAGAGTGGCGAGAGGTTCAGCCGGGAAGCAAATATGCGCATATTAAATCGAAAAAAGAGCAAGAAGAAGTGAAAGCCAAACTTCGTGATCCAGAAGACCCTTTGAAATTTGTCATTGTCGTCGATATGTGGCTGACAGGAATGGACGCTAAACCGCTTTCCTATCTTTATGTCGATAAGCCAATGAGGGGTCACAATCTTATGCAAGCTATTGCCCGTGTAAACCGTGTGTTTCCGGGAAAAGAAGGCGGAGTAGTCGTTGATTATATTGGAATCGCCACTTCCCTGAAAGAAGCAACTCATAAATATACGCAAAGTGGCGGCACGGGAAGTCCTACTTATGATATTTCAGAGGCCGTTAATATCTTCATGGATTATCTGAAGGCAGTAAGAGGATTTATTCCAAGTGAGATTGATGTGCAAAACTGGCGCGCAAAACCAAAGATAGAGCGCGAAGACTTCATTGCAGATCTTGTTAACATTCTTTTAAACCGAGATCCCGAGGAATATATCCAAGCAGCTGCCAAACTGGAAAAATCGTATCAGCTGGTGAAACATCAGCCGGAAGTACTTGAACTTGCAGATGAGGTCATGCTTTATTTCATGATGAAAGCGCAGCTTCGCAAACATTTACGCCCGTCAACAGGGGGATCTAAGGAAAACAAAACGTTAGAAGAGCGACTATCAGAACTGATTGACAATAGTCTATTGGCCAAAGAAACTGTTGACATTTTCCAAATAGCAGGGATTGAACGCCCAGATATCAGCATATTGGATGATGCATTCTTAGCAGATTTAACGAAAAAAGAGCATGTAGACTTGCGCTTAAAGTTGCTGAAAAAACTTTTAGAGGACCAAATCAAAGTGACATTTAGCCAAGGAAGCCCACAGTCAAAGGCGTTAAGCGAACTTCTAGAGAAAACGTTAAGGGATTACCATAATCGTGTCATTCAGGCTGCCGATGTGGTCAGGGTTATGATTAACATGCGCAAAGAAATGGAAGAAGAAATACGCAAGCGACACGATTTGGGATTGTCAGAGGAAGAAATTGAATTTTACAAAGCGATTACTGCTATGGAGCAGGAAGCGTTCTCAAACGAGTTTCTTGCTAGTTTAATCCATAAGGTGGTCAAAGCCTTAAAGAAACAATTAGCTGTAGATTGGACAAGTCCACACCGTCGGGACGTCTATGCGAAGGTTAAATTGGCTGTCAAGCAAGTACTCATCAAAGAAAAAATTACCGGCCAACAATTGCAATTTTTAACAAACAAATTCATGGAACAAGCCGAGCAGCAATACAAAGACTGGCCGATGAATGCATGACAACGAGAATAGGATCGCGCTTTTTTTGTCACGTAAATGTTTGATAGGATGAGTGTCGGACATTGCCAGCATCCTTTTTATCACTCCACTGTTTTATTCTTCACAATCGTAACAGTGGCGGAGGGGATTTTAGGGGCTGGCAAGTCTTTTTTATATAATGAAAAGCTCTGCACTTTTCGGTTGCAGAACTCTGTACTTTCATTTTGCACTAAACAACCACTCACTTAATTAAAATGGAAAAAGTTCAGATGGATTTTTATTATTCACCGTGTACTACAAAGACCGTTTATCTAACGGATATGCTGCGCTGATGGAGTTGAGGTGTTGGAGGACACTTCAACTCCTTTCTTGTCCTCTTCATAAAAAACTTTTTTATTTAACGGACACCTCATCACACGTTTTTTATTTATATCAGAGGTAATATATATTGTTTCTATTTTTTTATTGTAAAATTTTGTAATATTGAGAACGGTGCTTGCCACCGTTCGAGTGTATGTTCAATTTGTTGAAGGATACTGCAGGCATGTGTGGACCGTAAAGAAAAAAAGCAGCGTTTTGTAAAAAGTGTAGAGAATGTCCGTTTGACATGAAGCCGCTGCGGGCGTAGTAAAGCGCCGTATCAAGGGCTGCTTTACCTAAGAAGCAATCACCCCAACACTTCCGCGTTCAAGTGATATAGGAAAATTCCTATCCGCTCTCTGTCCATTTATTTTGCCGTAAACAAAAAGCCAACGGTAAGTGGATGGAGCTAGCTGGTGCAGCCACGACCAAACGAAACGGTAGAGGGAATGGAAAATCGGAATCTACAACACGTTGTTTGAATCTGCTTTGCACTGGACCTCATACTGTCAGGATTGAAAGTAAAAAAAGAAAAAAGGGGATTCACTCCCGCTCCCATTCCTTTCCGCAATCCGGACATTGCCATTTGATGACACGATCTTCTTCCCGACTGTAAATACCGATTTTTCTGGATCCATGAGTAGCGCCGTAATGATGCTGGATTTCTTTCGGGATCGGTGGTCCTTGCAAATCAGCCCCGCAAAACGGACAATATTCTTTGCTATCATCCATGCTTTGGTTGCTCCTTTCGATTGGGGTTTGGATTTATTTTAGCCGCCTTGATGTTGCCTTTGTGATAAGGATACCATAACTCTTGGGGAATCGATAAGCGGTTTTCTGGAGAAAGCCAATCAAGCCCTGTATTGGGCGAAGAAAACAGAAAGAAATATGGCCTCTTTCATATCATAGGACATGGCATGTAAAACCGATATACAAAGCCTCCAAATCTCTTTTCAAGTGATGATGTTCAACTATATCCTGAAAAAGGAAGACGGTCATGACTGAGAGTGGATGAGGCTGGCCAATGGGCAAGCCTATGTTTATGGATATTTTATGTCAGACAAAAAATAAAAGTGAGAGGGAATAGGGATAAGTCCAAATCATCGATGACGGAGGGATGGAACGGGTGACGCGGCCGCTGTTTATTATAGGGGAAATCTTCACCATAACGGATAAAATCCGCTCAACAGATCAAAAAAGTGGAGTGGATTGGTTATTTTGCAGGAAGAAGTTCGAAGTGAAGGGTTAAAAAGGGGGCAATCGAGCTGACGCTTATCGTGATTCTGACAGACGTCATTTTTTATTTCTAATCATCGTGACGAGCAATAGGTACCTATACATGATCCATTTTCAACGAATTCCTTTGCGTCTATGAATGAAAGGAGTGGGAGTTTGATGATTGTTCTGATACAGAAATAGTGACCAGCCATTGAAACACTCCGTAAAAATTTCATCCATTTGTCGATGAGTATCTTCATAAGTTTACAATGGAAACACTCTTGATAAAACGTCGGGGGCATTCAAAAATCAGGAGCGGATTTGGAGATGTGAGATCCTAATTCTCTTCTTGGAAAGGGGGATTTTGTTTATAAAAAACCGTGATTTGACGCGGTTGTGGAAAGAAAAGGGGAATGAAGTTGTTCATAGGGTTAACTGGGTAAGTTATTGTATACCCAGTTAACCTTATGAAACGATAGGTTCCATCAACACCATTTTGTCTGAATCCGCAAATACATCCCCCTGCCCCTTTGTGACCTACGGATCCATTTTTCCGTAAGCCCGACCATTGGTAAACAAGGAATCGTATTTCATCCCACATATTCTTTTCTGCAGATCAGCAGGCCCTATTCTCCCTCTTGTGTTCAACATTTGGAAATACCTTATCATTATTCGGCACGATGATTCGTCTCTTTTGTTGGTCCCAATTAGGGACCAACAAGCAGCCATGGTGCTAAACCATTCTGTTCTGAAGTGATCGACGTGGTAACGCATATAGGAAACAAAAAGGAAAAATGAGTAAAAACACAGGAGGATCAGGACAAGGAAAACCGAATGGCTACGATGAATCGATACGCACTTTCGTTACCGTTTGTTTTTTACAAGAAAAAAGTATAGAACATTGCGGTATATAAATTCCATACTGTAGATGAGCAAATTTGCTAACATAAATTTACAAACTAAACAAAAAAGGAGACATGAACCCGATTCCTTGGTTAGAATAGATGTGCTACCAACTACCCACAAGGAGGTTCATGTCTCATGAATAGATTAGCACATCATCAAGGAATCCACAAGTTTTTCATGACGCTGGGATTGGCGCTTTATTTCTCGAAGCCGGTCATCAAGCATCTCGTTCATCTTGTCGACGCCTTGACGACCAAGGGATGTTCGGGGACATTGACGGATGTCCGGTACTGGAGTTTTCATCCGAATCATCGAACCACGCTCAGCCACTTTTTCACGAAAAGCCCTTGGAACGAGGAAAAACTGCTTGAGAAGTGTAAATTAGCACATTATTTCAGAATCCCTTTTTCAAATTATTTCAGGCGGATTCCGAAATAATGTGCAAAATTTTTGCGGATTGTTCCGGATTTTGCACATTCTTTCGGAACGTTTGCACGCTCTTTCAGATGAAGATTTCCAGCGCGCCTGGTGGACCGATGGAAAAGAGAAAGCACAAAAGAGGCCGATTCGGCCCCTTTCGTGCTAATACCCCATTTCCTCTGTGGCCATGCGTACCACTTCTTCGTCAATGACGTCCTTTTTCAGCTGATGCCCGTACAGCAGGCATGTCGTAGCCAACGTGTTGATCACCCGAGGCCATCCCCGCGACTGCAGGGCAATCGCCTCTAACGCCGATGGAGTGAAGATCGGATGCTTCGCCCCGGCCTGTTTCATCCGATGCTCGATGTAGCCCGCCACCTCCTCCTTCTCGAGCGGCCCCATCCGGCATCGCATGATGATCCGCTGATCGAGAGGGCGGTGCTGATTGAGCCGCAGCTTCCCCTGTAAATGGGGCAGCCCAGCTAACATCAAGACAAAGGGGTTGGTTGAATCCATCTCAAAGTTGAACAAGATGGCGATGTCCTGTAAAAAGGCATCCTTCGCTAAATGCATCTCGTCCAATATCAACACCGGTGTGATCCGCCGTTCATGATACAACCGCTCAATGGCCTGCTGGATTTGGCGGAAGAGATCCACCTTGCGGTATTTCGGTTCTTCCCCCAACCCAAGGGCCAGCCCGCGGTAAAAATCCATCACGCCTCCGGTCGATAACGGGAAGTAGACTACGTGATACAAAGAAGGGGACAACGATTCTTTCCACGCCCGAAGGGCGAATGTCTTGCCCGCCCCCGGTTCTCCGGTCAACAGCCCGATTCCCCGGGTTCGTTTCACGTACTCCAGCGCCCGCAGCGCTTCTTGAAACGCTGCCCCTTGATACGCCTCGGACGGGGCGGTTTCTTTCGCAAACGGCTCCCGCGAAAGAGAGTAGAACGATTTATACACCGTGTTCTCCCTCCTTCGCTGGAACTGCCGCAAACGGCGACCGGTGACGCTTCACATGGGCGTTATCCTCCAAACGCACCCGAATGGCTTCCGCTACTCGTTTGCCGTCTTCGTACACATAGACGCCTCGTTCGTCATAGCGGAGCTCAATCGATTGCCCAATGAACCGAGGCGGCACTTCGTATAGCTGTTTATTCAGGGTGATCGTGCCATCGGCTTTCACCTTGCGGTGCTCCCGTTTCAGAAAAATCGCATCCAGCCAGTCGATGTCTTCGATCCACACCACTCGTTCCACTTGGGACTGAAACACCTCATGCGGCGTTTTTCCGTCCAGTGAGGCGTGTGGTTTTCGGTGATACTCTTCTTCAAGCCACTTCCCAAACCGCTCGTTCAACTCGTCAAGCGACTTTGGCGGATTCAGCTCCAACAGCGGATAAAACCGCGTCTGTACGGTGCGGAAGAACCGTTCGATTTTCCCTTTGCTTTGCGGGTCATACGGCTGGGTGTGGATGAGCGTAATCCCCATCTCGGCGCACGCATACTGCAGCACCTCGGATCGATAAATTTTCCCGTTGTCCGAGTAAATGCGTTTCGGCTTCCCGCAACGAATCACCGCTTCCTTTGTGACGACCCGCAGCCCGTCAAACTTCTCCGAAGGGAAAAACTGCGCGTACGGCACCAACCGCGAGCAGTCATCGATATAAGCGATCAGAAACGTTTTCTGGGCTTTCCCATGGACGCGAATCGTGGGTCCATGGGATAAGTCTCCTTGCCATAGCTCATTGATCTGGTCATACGCAAAACGCTTTCTCTCCGGCATCGGCAAGATTTCTTTTCCCACTAGGTTGTGTTTTTTCAACAGTCGATATATAGTAAAATATGAGAGGGTGGTAGGAATGTCCCCCTGCTTGGTGAGTTGTTCATAGAAAACGGTAACGGGCATGGTGGGATGTTCCTTCCTCAATGCTAGAATATGATCCTCATCATCGGGCGACAGACGTCTGGAGCGGCCGCGGTCCGAACGGCGCTTCGGCTTCAAGGCGTCGAAGCCCCCTTTTTTGTATCGAGCACACCAATCCAGAATCGTCTTCGTCGCAATGAGTTTGTCCCCTTGATGAGGAATCGAGTGCACTCGCCCGCCCACCTCATTCAAATACGCTTTGGGTTCCACCTGCCCATTCACCAACGGAGCGATCAGCCCGTACCGAAACAGGGCGATATCGTGTCTCATCGATTCATCCATCCGGATCTCCTCCTTGCCTCTCTGTGATTTTGGACCGTCCCGGTCCCTCTGCCCCCTATCTTACGAAACGGCTCGAGATTCGTCGAGAGGAAGGGTTTGTGGAAACATCAACAGTCCCCTTTTTTGGTTTTTAATGTAAAATTGGGAAACGGTTTAATCTGCAAACAGATGCCATCTCTCGTTGGCCCACAGGTCTTGGATGATCGAGCCCACCCCCCGTCCCTCCAAGATCTGCATCCACCAGACCGCCCGTTCGGTTCTTGCGTTCCCCACAGGGCCGATGATCCCCCATCTCCTCGCCGCCACGTGATGCAAGCGGGGGAGATTCCGGAAAAATCGTCGGACATAAAACAAAATGACCCCCTTGGTGGGAAAACCAACCTGTTTGGTCTTCGCTCCTCGTCTTGGCGTTTCGAGCCATGCTTTGACCGCTTGCCAGATGACGGATGGGGTATATTGAACATACGGGAGGAGGAACGAAGGCAGCACACTCACGGTTTTGCGGCATTCTTGGCAGCGGTACCGCGCGATCCAAAGGCGATACTCCCCCTCTGCCGTCAACGCATAGCGTTGGTAATATCCGTGACGGTGCAAGGGGCGGCGGGATAGACAGTGGGGACATTGGTTTACATCAGGAAAATCGTTCTCTTTCCCACGATCCGTATACGTTTGAATGTCAATGCCAAAGTCGTGAAACTGGATCACACTTCCTCCCCCCCTTGAAACGAATGGCAATCTTCGTCCGAAACAATTCACAAAAAAATTAGCACATTCCTTCAGAAAAGGGGAGAGGGCTTTCTGAAGAAATGTGCAAAAAAATGCTTCTTTTATTCCAAAATAAAGTGATAATTTACAAGAAGCTTCAGGAGTGGGTTCTTCGCCAGATCGAACGCCTGGCCAAACGGACGAATCAACCCCTGTTCCTTTCGATTGATGATACCATTTGCCAAAAAACGAAGCCTTCGTCACGGGCAACGCACGCCATTCAAGGGTGTGACTGGCATTTCTCTCACAGCGATCATCAATTGGTCTGGGGGCATTCGCTTGTTTGGCTGATGGTGCACACCTTCACGCAAGCGTTTCCGTTCGCCTTTCGTCTGTATGACAAGACATCGGGAAGAAGCAAAATCGACCTGGCGATCGAGATGCTTTCCTCGCTCAAGGGGAAGCGGGCTCAGCCGGTGTATGTGCTCGTGGATTCATGGTATCCGTCCCAAGCGCTCATCGAAGCCTGTCTGAAACAAGGATTCCATGTCATCGCCATGCTCAAGACGAACCGGATTCTCTACCCACGAATCACGATACCCAACCGCTTCGGCAATCAGTTGAATCTCTTCATCCGAAACAAGTTTTTGCATCAAATTCGGGAGTGTGGTATGCTTGTTCATAGAGAGCACCTCCTGGGTTTGTTTGTGTCGCTACTCACATTCTACAGGAAAGGTGCTCTTTTTTCTATACCCTTTGGATTTTATTGGATAATCAACACGCCTGTAATTTTATCCCCTTCAACTTTTCGAATCCGTTGTACTTCGTCGGTCTTTCACGGCGGTCCTCAAACAATGTGCGGCCTTTTTTGCAAGCTGACGTAAACATGATCGCACAGCATTTTCACAAAAAATCCCTTGCCTGCCGCAAGGGACTTCTCACTTTTCCCTCCACCGTTCGCTTGCTTCATCCGCCCGTTTCGCCACCGCCATCATGCTCATGATAACAAGCATCACGAATGAACCGACAAACATTCCCGCGATAAACGCGACCATGGCCCTCTCTCCCTTCTCTCGCAAACTCGTTATTGGCCATTCTTTCCGTTTGCATTTAGGCCTATACGTTGAGAGAGCTCTGTTCTATTATACGCCGCGTTTGACCGCCCGATGCTTTGTCCTTAACCAATGGCGGCAAACAAAGACGATCAAAAGCGCGAGGAGCGCCCCACATGAATCAATCGCCACATCTTTTGGCGTCGCCGTCCGCCCCGGCTCAAACGACTGGTGCCACTCATCGGTTGCCGCATACACGGTCGCAAACAGCCAAGCGCCCGCATACGCAAACCGCTTGGGCGACAGCGCCCGCCATACAAGCGCGGCCAAAATGCCAAATTCGGTCAAATGCGCCGCTTTGCGGATCAAAAAATTCAAAAATGACGACCCCTCTTCATCCCCACTGCCAAACGGCAAGTACGATAAAATCACCTGCAGCACATGCGCCGTATTCGCCCCAGTAAACCAGGAAGACTCGCTGAAGCTGTAAATGACGAGGCACCAGAGAATGACGGGGACCCAGCGGGAAAGGAAATCTCTCATCGTTCCACCTGCCAACAACCTTTTTCCCAACAAAACAAGGTACCTACACAACAAACGAAAGTAGACACCTTGTTCGCTGAACTCTTTATCATCATAACAGGGATGGTGATATTTTTCCATTTTCTTTTTTGAAAGTTGCTTCATCATTGCTTGAAAATCGTTCGCTCACAGGCTGGAAAGAAGACTTCTTTTCTCCGTTCCCCTTTGTTTATCTTTTTCGTTATCCCCTCGGACCAGTTACCACACCACATGTGGAACACTCCCCCATCTGCGCCTGCGCTTTGAGATGGTGATATTTCTGGGAACACCCGCCCTACGGCAAGCTGTCCACCAGGCTATCCACGTGCGATCCAAAGTTCAAATCCCTTCCAAACAAAAACAGTTTGCACACTATATCGAGTCCAAAAACCCCCATTTCGTCACGGTGCATAAAAAATGCCAAACCCCTCCTAAAGAGGGCTATTTGGCAGCTAACTAAATCTTCTTTCTTTTTCATCGTGTACGGACACAACAGTTTTGACACAAAACTTTGACAAGCTGTGAAGGAAACACCTATTTTCTTGCTGCAGGTTTCTTTCATTCCATTCCTCTACATGCTCCCTGTTTACGAAGACGAACTCTTTTTCACAGCGCTTAAGACGGAAGGAAAATCGGCCCATTCGGCCCTAACGGCCAACCCAGGAAAAACCAAACCACCAAAATCGCAATCCAAGCCAGGGCAAAGAAAATCGTATATGGCAACAACGAAGCCATTAACGTCCCCATCCCTACTCTCGGATTATACATTTTGGCAAACGACAATAAAATTGCAAAGTAAGGAAGCATTGGAGTGATCGGATTTGTGATGGAATCACCGATTCGGTAGGCTATCTGCGTAAAAGCTGGGTCATATCCTAACACCATAAACATAGGTACAAAGACCGGTGCTAAAATCGCCCACTTAGCTGAAGAACTGGCCACTAACAAGTTAATCAAGGCAGCGATGATCACAAATCCCACCACTAGACCGATGCCTGTCAACCCGATCGACTGGAGAAACTCCGCCCCTTTAATAGCAATAATAGGACCTAAATTGCTCCAGTTGAAATATGCAATCATCTGAGCGGCGACAAACGCCAGAAGAATATAAGGACCCATTGTCGCTAGAGCATCCCCGATCATTTTTGCCACATCTTTATCCGAACGAACTGTTTTGGCCCCCATTCCATAAAACAAGGCTGGAATTAGGAACAAAAACATAATAATCGGAACGAGTCCATTCATCAAGGGAGAGCCGCTTACCAAAGATCCTGTTTCTGGATTTCGTAAAATCGCATCACTGGGGAGGGCGAGCACCAGCAAAATCGCAATGTAAACAAGAGCAGACCAACCTGCCCAACGCAATCCTTTCTTTTCATCATCCGTTAACGGATCCATCTTTTGAACATCGCCTTCGTATTTTCCTAAACGAGGAATTGTGATTTTGTTCGTGACAACAGTGGCTACAATGACAAGTACAACAAATGAAGCCGCAAGAAAGTACCAGTTCATTGCTGGATTCGCTTTATAACTAGGATCCATCACTTGAGCGCCTACTTCTGTAAAACCAGCGACTAAAACATCCAGCATGTTGACAATCAAGTTAGCCGCAAACCCGCCGGCTATTGAGGCATAAGCCATAATCAAACCCGCCAATGGGTTGAACCCTATCCCCATCAGTAATAAGGCCGCAATAGGAGGCAAAACGACAAAAGCGGCATCCCCTGCCATATTCCCTAACATGCCAATGAAAATGACCGTCGGAATCACGTATCTCGGAGGAGTACTGGCCAACGCCCGCCTCATCAGAGCTTGAATAAGCCCGGTCGCTTCAGCCAGCCCCACACCAATCATGACGACCAATACAAGTCCTAAAGGAGGAAATTGAGCAAAGTTCGTCACCATGCCTGTTAAAATTTTGACCAATCCCTCACTCGACAACAAGTTGACCGCCTGAATCGTTTCATTCGTTGATGGGTTGACAGCAGAAAGACCGGCTGCCGCCGCAATAGCAGAAGCAATAAGAATCGCGATCGACAAAACAACAAACAAAGTCACAGGATCCGGAAGTCGGTTTCCGTATTTTTCAATTATATTAAGCATCCGGCTAAAAAACCCGCGCGGCGGCGTTTCAGGAGTAGGAATATTCACATTCGGCGCAGCCATTTCACATTCTCCTTTCCATTCATATCAGCAATGATTGAAATCGGCAACGGACGATAAACGAAAAAATGAACCGCAAAATCGATCGTCCGTCATTCCCCTCTCTGTGCTTTTCTCGCCATAACAGCATAGAAGAAAGGCAATAAAAGGCGAGTACGAACGTCTATTGGTTGGTCGCCCATTTGTTCTGGTTATATTCACTGAATTATCAATCTATTTTATTGTCAGCCGTTCTCCAAAAGAGAGAAACCGATAGCGTTCGTTACGCTCCTTTCTCTCGTACAGAACCTTCCTTTCCGGTCATAATCATACCGTATGCTTGATAGACCGAGCACCCGATGGCGTCGAGTCGCTTTCGCATCATCTCGAACTTGTCGGTCGAGTGCTCGGTGCACATAGTTTTTTATCCCACCAGTTAGTTCATACCGGGCGTTCTATAGGACTGGTGATTTAGTGAAAAATTGCGGAAAACAGAGCCTCTTCTCAAATTGAGAAATCCTGTAAAATCAACTTTTCTCTTTCAGCCGAAAGCAACGGGCTCGGCGAAACCAGCTGTTTTTCACCGGCCTTCTATAGATATATTGGCAAACAAAACGCACGCCCCATTCAAACAAATGCACTCCGACGCGGTGCCGCTAGTAAATATGCACGCTCCATTCAAGCTCCACACTCATTCGATCTACTGTGCCTCATCTCCTTATACAACAAGCATGAAGACGAAAGCGCGCCCATACCAGCATTGCTCTTCTCCATGTTCAGCTTGCCAACAGTTTCAACGTCGCGGCGACAAACATTTGCACGCCGATCTCAAGCGCGTCTTCGTCAATCGTAAAGCGCGGGTGGTGGTGCGGGTACACGATGCCTTTTTCTACATTGCCCGCGCCCACGTAGAAAAAGCTGCCGGGCGCTTTTTGCAAAAAGGCGGAGAAATCTTCGCCGCCCATGTTCGGTTTCAAGCGGGCCACTGCCTCTTCGCCGAACAGCTCGCGCGCCGTTTCTTCGATGACGTGGGTCACTTCATCGTAGTTAATGACCGGGCGGTATCCGTAGTCAAATTGAAACTCATACGAGGCGCCGTGCGCTTCGGTGATCCCTTTGACAATGCGCTCCATCCATTGCGGGACCGTCTGGCGCAGCTCGGCGTCGAACGTGCGCACTGTCCCTTGAATTTCGACTTCCCCTGGCAGGACATTATGGGCCGTACCCGCCACAAATTGTGTCACGGACAGAACAAGCGGCTCGAGCGGGTCGACATAGCGCGAGACGATGTGCTGCAAGTTCGTCACCACTTGCGCCCCGATGGCGATGGCATCGATCGTTTGATGCGGCATCGCCCCATGGCCGCCTTTGCCGATGATGCGGATGAAAAAGCGGTCCGGTGCGGCCATCATCGGCCCATACACAATGCCGATTTTTCCGCGCTCAAGCGGCGACCAAAGGTGGGTGCCGATGACGACGTCCACCCCGTCCATGACGCCAGCTTGCACCATCTCTTCCGCTCCGCCGGGGAACAGTTCTTCCGCGTGTTGGAACAAAAAGCGAATCTCACCATGAATGTGATCACGAAGCTGGGCAAAAATTTTCGCCGTCCCCAACAGCATCGCCGTATGGCCGTCATGCCCGCACGCATGCATGACGCCTGGGTTTTTGGAAGCAAACTTAAATGTGTTTTCTTCTTGAATCGGCAACGCGTCCATATCGGCGCGAATGGCGACGACCCGGCCTGGCTTTGGGCCGACAAGGCGCGCCATCACGCTCGTTTTCGTCGGCCGCGAAAGCTCAAGGTGGCCGAACGATTGCAGCGTCTCGTACACAAACTGCGCCGTTTTCTCTTCCTGGAACGACAATTCGGGATGGGCGTGCAAGTGGCGGCGCCAGGCGATGACCTCCTGTTTCACTTCATCGACGAGCCGTTTGATTTCTTCCTTTGTCATCCATAGTCTCCCCCTGTTCGTTTGTCTTTTTCGTTATTCCCGTTGGGCCAGTTGCCACACCGTATGATAAAGCACCTCTGCACCAGCAGCGCAGTCTTCTTTAGTGCTCCATTCCGCCGGACTATGGCTCACCCCATCTTGGGAGCGGACAAAGATCATGCCGATCGGGCAAATCGAAGCCAACTGTACGCCGTCATGGCCTGCACCGCTCGGCAGCCAAAACGGCAAATAGCCAAGCTTTCGGCACGCCGCCTCCGCCGCGCGCTTCACCTCATCGGAACATAGCACCGGCGGCATCTCTTGCAGACGCTCGGTTGTGAGGCGAACGTTCCGCTCCTTGGCGATCGTCTCTGCCCGCGCGGCTATGGCATTCCATACTTGATCGCGCACATCAGCCTTCAAGTCACGCAAATCGAGCACAAATTCGACCCGTTCCGGAATGACATTAATACCGCCCGGATAGACATGCAACTGTCCTACAGTACCGACCGTTGTTCCTGTTCGTCTTGCTTCCTCTTCAATGATCGCAATAATTTGCGCGGCGGCGGCCATCGGGTCGCGCCGCAATGACATCGGCGTGGCGCCGGCATGTTCTGCCTTTCCTTCGATGGTAAATTTCACCCAAATCAGACCGGCGATGCCAGTGACGAGGCCAACTGGAAGACCAGCCTCCTCCAGCACCCGTCCTTGTTCGATGTGCAGTTCGACATAAGCTTTCACCGTTCCTGGCTTTCGCGCTGCCTGCGGCAAGCGGTCCGGGTCAAGCCCCGCCTGTTTCATCGCTTCAGCGAGGGAAATCCCTTCCGCGTCGCGGCGCTCGAGCGCTTCCTGCGGCAGCATCCCGGCCATCGCGCGGCTGCCGATCGTGCCGAAACGAAAGCGCGCTCCTTCTTCGTCCGTAAATGCCACGACTTCAATTGGATGGTGCGTCACAACCCCGTGCTCGTTCATCGCCTGAACGACTTCCACGCCGGCCAACACCCCGAGCGGTCCATCAAAGCAACCGCCGTTGTAAACCGAATCGAGATGAGATCCAACAAGGACGACCGGGGCATCCGGATTCGCTCCTTCTTTCCGTCCGATCAAGTTGCCAGCCGCATCTTCATATACAGAGAGCCCCGCTTCGCGCATGTAGGAAGCGACGAAATCTTTGGCCCTCCGCTCTTCAGCAGTGAACGAGAGGCGCGTGACGCCGCCGCTTGGTTTCTTGCCGACCTCCCCTAGTTCCATGAGCCGCTGCCAAAGACGTTCCCCTTGAATCAAGCTATCCTCCCCTCACCTTAATTACGGATAATTTTCGGATATGTCCTTAATTATAACGGAAACAGAGTTAATTTTCAAATAATACAAATAATAAAAACACCTTCAAGACAACAAAAAACTTCTGCCTGACGCTAAAGGCAGAAGCTGATCGAGCAATTATAAGAAAATGCGGTATACTTTGCGCGGACGCCCGCGCGGATACGGGTTGGTCTCCCCGGCCACTTCGGCAAGGCCCACAGTCTCCAATTGGTTTAAAATCCGGCGGGCGCTGCGCGGCACAATCCGCATGTAAGAAGCCAACTCATGCGCTTCGATCTCGTTGGTTCCGCGTTTTTGCAATATGGCTTTCAATTTGCAGAGCGTCGCGGCGCTTAATCCCGTCCGCTCCGCCAGCTGCCGCAGTTCTCCGCCGCCGAGCGAATAGCGGAGGTGCACACTTTTTCCTAACGGACCCGAGATCGTTCCGTCATCAAACACCACCATCCACGCACCCCGCCCGCTTTGTTTCGCATGCAAAAACGCCTTCCCAGCCTGAATTTCGGCCTCATACGCCGTTCGGCCGATGCCGATTCCGCACGCGATGACCTCGCCGTCAAGGAGCCCCGTCTCCTCCGCCGAGGGGACCGTTTTATAGCCTTCGGTGATCTCTTTTAATGCACCTCTTGTCGTAAAAATGACATAGCGGCCCGGTCCGGCGCTTTTGAGCGACCCTTGGACTTTTTTTGCATACCGTAGCAATTTTTCTGTTGTCTTCATCTCCAGACGATATATGTCATCGGTCGAAAATGTCTCTGGGGAGGCCGCCTGCATCGCATCGACTTCAATCATTTGCACGGCGATTTGCGCATCTTGCGCCTGCAGCATCTGTCCGGTGCGAATGATTGTTTGGATGACCGCTTCCACCGCCGAGCGGGCAGGCAATACCCGATACACCGGCATCCCGAGTTTCTCCAGTTCAAGATGGGCTGTCCGCAAACAGGTGACCGCTGCTTCCGTTTTCCCTTGTTTCCAAAGGGTGTAATGATAGTCGGACAGTTCCTGGGCCGAAATGCCTCCCTCGTAATGCTTGACGTATGGAATCGGCTCTTCGATACCCGCCTCTTCCAGCAGCCGTTCGATTTCGCGACGCTCGTACGTGTCAAAACTAAGTCGGCTGACCGGAATCTGCGCAGTATAGTGCGCCTGCAGCAGTGTGCGGTACAAGCTGGCACCAATATGTGGCACATAAAACAGCGGCGCATCGACCTCACCGGACTGCTTCACGATCGAATACGGCACTTGTCCGGAGAACAGCCACATATCAACTTCTGACGCGAGCGGGCGGATCAAATCGATCACTTCACTTTCATCCCAATACACAACGGGAACGCAAACAAGCTCTTTGTACTCTTGCGCCACCGCCTGAATCATGGACAGCGAATCGTCCGCACCAAACAGACCTAAGCGAATGCGGATGATACATCCCTCCTTTTGCCGCCTGCTCATAGCGGCGGGAAAAGACGGCTTCTTCAGCCGCTCTCTTCCCCGCCTGTCTCCGCTTTCAAAGTGGCGGACTGCGACCCCACGTTTTTCCATAAAGCCACCACTGGAAACCTAACCTTCTCTTTCTTTGAAACGACGATTGATGCCCCCGCGCCCGCCGGCATGTCTACTATCCCACTTCCATCGAACGGACAGGCCGCCTTATTCCCTTTTTTACAAAAAAGCCGTCGTGGCGATGCGAACGGGACAATTAAGCGGCATCCCTATTCGCATTGTTTGCGGAAAAAGGCAGCTGAGGCGCACTGGAGAACGTCAACAGCCCGATCCACTTTCAGCTGCCTATGCCCCACCGGCCGCCCAATCGACTCGTAGATTAAGCCGGCGGCTTCGGCCGCCTTCGGGTCGTAGCAATTCCGTCCATCCACCACAAGCGGTGTTTTCATCAGCGTCTTGTAGCAGTGAAGGTCAAATTGCAACACAGCCGGCCATTCGGTGAAAATGAAACAAACATCCGCGCCGCGAATGGCTTCCTCGATCGTCTCGCAACAAACAACCGCATCGCCAAAACGGCGCGAGACATGACCGAGGGCGGCCGGGTCCCAGACGCGCACGACTGCTCCTTCGGAAATGAGCCGCTCGATGTTCGCCAAGGCAGGAGACTCGCGCACATCATCGGTGCCCGGCTTGAATGCGGCGCCAAGCACGGCGACCGTCCGGTTGCGGAAATCCCCAATGTGCAGACGCGCTTTGTCAAGAAGTTTCCATTTTTGTTTCTCATTGACGTCGATCGCCGCCCATACCGTTTTGAGCGAATAGCCGTGGGAAGCCGCCAAGGAATAGAGGGCATTTGCATCTTTCGGCAGGCATGAGCCTCCATACCCGACGCCGGCGCGCAAAAAGCGGCGGCCGATGCGCGGATCCATGCCGATTCCTTCCGCCACCGCCTGAATATCAGCGCCTACCAACTCGCATACATTGGCGATCTCGTTGATGTACGAAATTTTCAACGCCAAAAACACATTGGCCGCATACTTGATCATCTCAGCGCTTCTCCGGTCCGTCACGACGTACGGGAGGGCAAACGGGGCGTACAGCTCCTTCATCACCCGTTCAGCCCGGTCCGAATCCACTCCCAATACAATGCGCGGCGCCTGCAGTGTATCGCGCACTGCCGTTCCTTGCGACAAAAACTCCGGGTTGGATACGACGTCGAATTTCACCTCCGGCCGTCCGTTTTCCGCCAAAAAACGGGCGGCTTCATCGCCAGTGCCGACGGGCACGGTCGACTTGATAACGACAAGGCAATCGCGTTCGGCCGCCCCGGCGATGCGTCGCAATGCGCCCCATACATCATCAAGCCGCACAGACCCGTCCGGCTGCGGCGGCGTGCCGACGGCGATCATGATCACTTCCGCCCGTTGATACGCTTCCACATCGTTGGTCGTAAAGCGAAGGCGAACGCCGTTTCGCTGAATAAGCGAGTCAAGCCCCGGCTCATAAATCGGGACGATCCCTTCATTTAATAGGCGAATTTTCTCTTCGTTCACATCGACGCATGTCACATCATGCCCTTTATCGGCCAGACAAGCCGCGGTCACAAGTCCAACATATCCCGTTCCCGCAATCGCTATCTTCACGATTCCTCACACCTTTTCATCCATTGCGGCGATCGTCGCTTGTCCTCATTATATCGAATCGCCTGCCGGTTTTCACGGGTTCCGCCCCGTTGCTCGAACAAAAAACTATTTTCCACACAAAAAAGAGAATGCCCCAAAAGCAACGAGGCATCCTCCCTTCTTCCATATATATACATCAGACGGATTTTATATTCATATTATTCCCCCGACCGGGCGTACATGACCTTTTGAGTCAGCCCTTTACGCCGCATGTTTCCGTTTCGTTGCGGACGGCCGATCGATCATCAAGCCAAGCGCAGCGCCAATCAGCGCAGGGACAACCCAGCCGAGCCCGACTGAAAACAGCGGCGCCCATGAGAGGAGCGGTTCTAACCATGCCGTCTCCAGCCCGATCGTTTTCAAACCGTCATACAGGCTGAACATGCCGGTAAAGAGCAACGCCATCCCGTACACTTTCGCCGAACCACGGTAAAAGCGGCGGAAAAACGACAGGGCGACGAGCACGATCGCCAATGGATACAGCATCGTCAACACTGGAACGGAAACAGCGATCAACGCATTTAAGCCGAGGTTTGACATCAAAAAGCTAAATAAGGTTAATACAATGACATACGTTCGGTACGAAACAGTCGGGGTGAGCTCTTGAAAGTATTGCGCACAAGCAGCGACTAGACCAACCGCCGTTGTTAAGCAGGCAAGCGCCACGATCACGCCCAACAGCAACTTCCCTCCGCTGCCAAACAGCAGCGATGACACGTATGACAATAGCTCGGCTCCGTTGGCAAAGGAACCGGCACCCGCCATTCTAGAGCCAATGATGGCAATGCCGCCATAAACGAGCGCGAGACCCAATCCGGCGATCAACCCGGCTTGCATCGTCGCTTTTGCCTGCAACGCCGGCCGGTCCACCCCGCGGTCACGAAGCGCATGAATGACGACGATGCCAAAGGCAAGGGCCGCGATCGTATCCATCGTTAAATACCCTTCGAGCATCCCTTTCACAAACGGCGCCGAGGCGTACTTCTCAGCCGGCATCGCCTGCGGGTCGTCAAGCCGGATTAAACCGGCAAGGCAAAGCACGGCAATCGAAAGCAGCAACACCGGCGTCAACAGCTGACCGATTCGATCCACAAGCTTCGACGGGTTTAAGCTGAGCCAGTACACAAGGGCGAAAAAGAGGCCGGTAAACAGCCACATCACCAAAGATCCGCTCTCAGGGAAAAACGGCTTCGCTCCGATTTCATAGGCGACGCTAGCCGCGCGCGGGATGCCGAAAAACGGGCCGATCGCCAAATACACCGCGAGTGAAAAGCAAAGGCTGAACAGCGGATGAACGGCGTTGCCGAGCGAACGGATGCCGTCTTTTGCGAACGCCACCGCCGCGACTGACAACAGCGGCAGCCCAACACCGGTGACGATAAATCCAAGAACCGCCGGCCATACGGCCGTTCCTGCTTCCATCCCTAAATACGGAGGGAAAATCAAGTTCCCCGCGCCAAAAAAGAGAGAAAATAGCATCAATCCTGTAAACAACACATCTCTCGTCTTCATTGTATCCCCCATTTCTATTCCATCAAAAATGAATTGAATATTCTGATATATAACAAAACAATAGTACTAATTAGAATAACAGGCGATTATTATTATCCTAATCCTTTATAAATATTATACTTTTTTAACTATTTTGTCAACCAACTTCCGCCCTTTCGCTCCCTGCAGCCCTCAGGCAAACGCCCTGAAAAGCGAATGATCCTCTGCCGTCAGCCAGCGGTTATCCAAACAAGACGAAACAACAAAAAGCGCCCCGAAAATCGGGGACGCTTTTTGTCATGCCGCAGCAAATCCGTTGTCCACTTTTTTAGAAGGCTGGTGAAAAACAGCGATCACCCCTAGCTGACGTCGGATGACGTGAAACGAGAAGCTGATGCCAACAGGTTCTCAATTTGAGAAACAAGGTGGTGAAGCAACCTGCTCCTTTAATCACCGGTCTTTTCCAAAAGGCCGTGCGATTGAACATAATGACGTACGGCATTCACGATGGCCGTCGTCACTGCTTCTTGATAACCGTTTGTCGCCACGACTGCAGCGTCCGACCGATTGCTTAAATAGCCGAGCTCAAGCAACACGGACGGCCGCTCGTTTTCCCGCAACACGTAATAGTCGCCAAAGGCGAGGCCGCGAAACGGCAAGATAGAGAGCTGTGAGAACGGCCCTTCGAATGATTGCGCCAAGCCGTAATCAGCAAACCGGTCGTAGTAGTAAACGGTGACACCGGAAGCGTCCCGGTCCGCCGCGCTGTCGTAGTGCAAGCTAATAAACGCATCGGCCTGGTACAAGCGGGCGGCGGCAACGCGCGCCGACAGCGGCACATAATCATCACCAGCGCGCGTCAATACAACACGCGCTCCATATGTTTCGAACTTTTCTTTCAGCCGCTTAGCCGTTTCCATCGTCAACGTTTTTTCTGTTACGCCATTGATGCTTTGCGCCCCGCCGTCTTTGCCGCCATGGCCGGCGTCAAGCACGATCGTTTTTCCGGCGAGCGCCTGAATGGGTCCGCGCGTCCAGCTGTCTACATAAAGGCGGGAGTCGCTAGGCGCGATGGCTGAAGGCAGCGAGCGGCCAGCCGACTGGGGCACTTCCGCTTCCTTTTCATTAGCTTGTCCACCCTTTACCTGCACATATGCGGATGACACCCACCCATCAAGCCCTGTTTGGGAGGCAATTTTGTACCATCCCGGTTTCTTTTCCACAATCTCGACCTCTTCGCCCCGGACAAGGCGGCCGACGCGCGCTGCCTTCAATGACGGCTCAGCCCGCACGTTGAGCGAACTGGCGTTGACGATTCCGGTTTGATGCGAAATCGATGACTCCCGAGCTGCAGTGAGGTATGCTGAAGACACCCAGCCGATCGCACCGTCTGCGATCACTTCCGTCCATTCCCCATCTTCCTTGATGATCCATACCGTTTCTCCCCGCGCCAAATGCCCGATAATTCGCCCATCTCTGCTCGGCTCTTGTCGAAGGCGGAGTCGGTTTTCTTGCA
The DNA here is from genome assembly GCF_002217665.1 of Geobacillus uzenensis. Classification (NCBI taxonomy): domain Bacteria; kingdom Bacillati; phylum Bacillota; class Bacilli; order Caryophanales; family Anoxybacillaceae; genus Geobacillus; species Geobacillus uzenensis. The sequence continues at coordinate 315,992 of NZ_NEWL01000010.1, read as the reverse complement.
CGATGGCCGTCTCTTTTGCCAACGTGACGTACCGCGCGGCGATCCACCCGGTTCGATTCGGTTTCCACTCGATGTTCACCCATCCATCCTTGACCTCGATCAGCCGATACGCCTCGCCACGGTGAACGTTCGCCAATGGACGGTACGGCACCCCCGGTCCTTGGCGGACGTTCACCTGATCCGCCGTCACCACCGCCAACTGAGCGGTTTTCCCACTCTCCCCTTTCGCCCCCACCGGCCAAGCAGCCGCAGCCAGCCATAGCAAACAAAACAACAGGGCGAGCCATATTCCTCGCCTCATGCGCATTCCCTCCCCCGTTGTCTCCAATTTGTCTACTATATCGTTCGCGCACAACGGGGAATTTCCTGTCTGTCACTTGGGAAAACCGCTCGACAAAACTAGCGGGGCGGCATCCATCAACCGACAATAGCTCTCCTTTTTCTGCATGATGCCTCTTCACACGACAACGGCAGCCACAACGCGCAACCCAGTCGAACCATCCAGCTACGGCCGACATACCACCATCGCTTCTCTAACCGATGTCCGAATGGATAAGCCGTCCCCATGAAGAAACACGCAGAAGCGCCAAAAGCGCTCCGTGCTCCAACGGGAGACGGTGTCCTTTGTCGCGCTGGAACCATTCAATGACGCGCATTCCATTGGGAAAACGGTGAATGAACAAGCACCAAAGTGTTTCAAAAAATCCAAAATATTATAAATACTTCATACCCTCTATTTTTTGGTAAAACGTCCGTCTCGCCACTGCTTGTTCGTTGTAAGACAGCGATTCATCCAAAAATCGCTGCACCATTTGCGACAGCTCATATTTTTGGCCAAAAAAGCGGCGCTGGCGCACCCGTTTGATTTCATGATTCTGCTGTTTGTTCATGCAGCACTTCTTATACTTTTTCCTACTTCCACACGGGCATGGGTCATTCCAGCCGATCGACATGCGTCATCCTCCTCTCCCATCTTTCTTTTTTCAATATTTCCATCAATAATGTTTAAATTCTACTATGGACAGGATAAACTACTATTATACAAAACGTTTATCCGAAAGGAGACGAGGGCTATGAACCCCGACAATCTTGCTAAACTGATCGACGAATTGTCTGCCATGTTCCATCCGACAGAGCGGGACCGTCCACACGGCAGATGGGTTGAGGCGCCAAAGAGCGCACCCCCCTCCAAACGGCGGCGGTCCAAAACAGCCTACCAGCTGAAAATCACATTAAACGGCATCCGCCCGCCGATTTGGCGGCGCGTCCTTGTTCCCGGACATGCGACATTTCACGAGCTTCATCTCATCATCCAAGAAGCGATGGGATGGGAACAAGCCCATTTATACGAATTCGATTTCGGAAGCGTTCTCATCGGCATCCCTGACGGCTGGGATTCGTTTCAGCTGGAAAAAGAACTGATGGACGCCCGCCGCATCCCATTACAGCAATGGCTGACGGAAGAAAAACAAAAGTTTCTATATATTTACGATTTTGGCGACTACTGGCGCCATACCGTCACTGTTGAAAAGATTGAAACACTCCCAAAACCGTTGGAACGCGCCGCTTGCCTGAAAGGAAAACGGGCGTGCCCTCCCGAGGATTGCGGCGGCGTCTATGGCTACCTGGAGCTGCTGGAAGCGGCGGCGCAAAAAGACTCTCTTGCCGATCCCGAATTGCGCGAGCTGGTAGACTGGATGTACGACATGAAAGGCGAAGATTTTGACCCTGATGCCTTTGACGTCGAGGAAGCGAACGAGCGGCTGGCCTATATCCGATTGTAACGCATGCGAAAGAAGGTATCCGTCATCTCTCAAGGGCACCTTCTTTCGCACCCATCTGTCCTTTGTTGCCTGCTTTGTCCATCGCCTTACAAAAATCCCCGTTCGGCAAACGTCTCCCAGACGAGCTCCTCGAGCTCCTTGCGCAACTCAGCTGCATCGACTCCTTCAAGCAACCCGTCCTTTTTCCATGTTCGGATCGCTTTGTCGATCAAGCGATGGACTTGATCAACGTCCCAGCCCTCGCAATCAAACAACTCCTCAACTTGGTCAAGCCATTCCTCAATCGCACGGTCCAGCTCATCGCCATCCTCCATCCCACCGTCGTCGAACCAGATCTCATCACCGTCATCCCCATCGTCAAAGAGCCACTCATCATCATTCTCGCCCTCATCATCTCCATCATCGAGCAACTCTGTGCGAAATAAAAACAATTCCATCACAGCGGCTTCCACTTCCTCTACAGGAACGCCGTAGTGTTCCGCAACCTTTTCCATATTGACAAATTCTCTTCCAGCCATTTCACTCGCCAAATAACGGAGTGCAGCCGCATACACAGCAGGATTCTTGATGACCGGTTCATCCATTTCGCAATATGCGCGCCAAAGGAACGCAGCCTCGCTGAGCACTAGGGAGGAGGTTGTTTCTTCCTTTTTCTTTAATTCGCGAAAAACATCATCTTGATCTCGATCCCCCCAGTCCTTTTCGCTCAGCAGCTGCCACAACAGCTCATGGACCGCTATTTCAAGCAATTCCGGAAACGACTCGCGCAAAAACACTTCACACGTTTTCATATCCGGATTCCATTCCGCTTGAAGCGCCCGCGCAAGCCGATCCTTCCCGCTCTTTGGAATCGGCAGCACCTTCATGAAGTACGCCCACTCGTCCCCATGCGGAACGAGGCATCCTACTAACACGTCCCCCTCCCTAGCAGACGGAAGCTCCTCCGGCGTCAAAAAACGGACGTACTTTTCTTTTCTGGTCAACAGATCGCGTACAAGGAAACGCCGCTCATCCTCGATATGAATGATCTCGTCAAACGACGGAACCGCCTCGTCCCATCGCTTCAAATGAGTTTGCACTGCTGGACGCCACCGCGTGCGGCGCCGGCTTCTCATATAGGCTGAAAAAATTGTCATCCCTTTGTCATCAACGTGTCTGTGAAAAATCGCCCAGTTCGTCAGCAATAAATTGGCGCTGGTCTCCAGCTCGTTAGGAAGCCCTTGAAATGGAGAACCAGACATCATGAAAGCAAGCTCTTCCTCATATCGCTCTAACGCAAACGAAAACACATCTTGCATACATTTGGCCACTTCACGGTCAATTAGAGATTCTATCGATACTGCTTCTTTCTTCCCACAACAATGCTTGTACGTTTTCCCACTGCCGCATGGACAAAGATTGTTTCGCGATGCCTTCACCATATAGCTACCTACTTTCTTTGTATCATAGTCATTGAACGTTCTCCCCCTCTACGCTAACGCTCGGGCCAGCTAAACACTTTGGGGAGACATTCACGATCAACGTGTGATGGAACTGCTTTCAGCAACACATATCGCAAGCACTTTGGGACTTCCGTCGCTCATGTCGAGAACATCGATTCGCATTCCATTTTTTATCAAAAGGTGCCCTTGGCTTTTTCAAAACATGCCATATTTCCTTCTCCAAGGAGAAATCAGCCAATCCATGATTTTCATGCCGGTTGACACTCCGCACTCCTAAAGGTGTAGGATTCTTGGATCATTCGCGTCCTCATCCGTTTCTCGGTAAAACGAGAAAAACCCTGCTTCTCAAGCACACGTTATGGTGATGGACCAAAATCCTAAGAATGTCAACTACCCCCACTTAGCTAACGCTTGAAGTGGGGGCTTGCAACTCCCCAGAAGTGCAAACGGACTTCGTCCTCCTTCCTTGACTTGGGGTTGCATCAGGGGGCAGGTTGACGACTACCCAACGACGCAGGTCATGCCTGCATCGTTACCGATTCTCTCGGTGTGTCTGTTGGCAGTACTTGGCTTCCACACACAACAGACGGACCTACGCTCGATGTTTTACGGTTACAACGTTTCCTGTAACCAACTCCATACATCGAGTAGCCGTGATTGGAGTGCCTTTATTGAACGGTTTTCTCCACGCCTTTATTATATCATACACAAAAGAAAGGGGGGAACGCGCATTCCTCTCCCACTTACTCCCTTTGGTCGTTGAAGTGGGAGTCTCCTGCGCGAAATAGGATGAATGACTCTTACCATTGGGCTTGCCTGCATAATGGAGAATCATAGAGGCCGAGCCGAGAGAAACAAGCGCCCCGTCATTCATCGGGACGCCTACGGCCGGCGAAGCAAACGGGACAACGAGGCAAGCAGGCGCTCTTGAAACGCAGCCCGTTCTTTCTCCACCTTGTCTGGCCACTCTTGCAGCGCCTGAAGCCACGGCTCTACGTACGGAGAGAAAGACGGCGGATATACGCGGGCAAGATCGTCCAGCTTGCCGTTGCGATCGGTCGCGGCGACGATATACATGCCCGGCAACAGATGCGGCTCTGCCCGCTTCGGAATGTCCCATGTCACCGTTCGGTTATGGGCAAGCCAATCCAGCACCGCCTTCCCCTGTTCCACACGCTTGACGCGGAAAAACGAGAAACCGACGGAAAGGGAAATAGGCAAACCAAACAAACGAGCAAGCTGCCAAGCCATCAGTTCCTCATCCCCCTTTCCGTTCTCGCCCCTCCATTCATCCAGCAAAGCAAAGCAATGTTCCAATTCGCTTCTGACCTCTTCCAGCACGGCACCAATAACAGTTCGATGATTCGTTCCATAACGGCGGTCCAGCCAATCGGCCCACTCAAGCAACATATCGAGCGCTCGGCTCACCACTTCCCATGAAAACGAACTCCATCTTGACGGGATTTGATCGACGATGCATTGTTTCCAGTCTTCTTCTCCTACGTCCTCCCACGATGAAAACGTCCGCCCGGTCATATATTCACACACGAGCAAAACCACGGCCCAACACGCCTCTTTGGCTTCTTTTTCTCCGCTCACGATGACTTCGTTATAAAACGCCAATGCGTCATCGGTAAAATACATCCCTTCCCATTCCGCGCGGATCAACAATGTCTCGGTTCTTTCCGGCCCCATCCATTTCATTTTCCATAAGTCCGAAAGACGATGTGATGAGCTAAACGGAGATGGGGGCAATCCATAACGGGAGCGAATGGAATTCACTCCGATGAGCACCGGCAAATTGGCTCGTTCTTGCATGTTAAACAAATGGAATTCATACTCTTTCAGCCACTCATCCACTTCCTGCACACGCCCCTCGCGCGCCATTTCGTGAGGGGTTTTTCCATTCCATTTCTCAAGCGGGATGTGAAGGGCTTTTTCCATTTGAACATCCAATCCGGCCATCGTTGCCACCCAAGGGGGAGAGTCTGGGTCTGAATCAATATGAAGCGAAACGTTTTCGATCCCTTTTCGGCGCAAAACGGCTTCTGTCCCCCGTTTTCGTTCTTTTGGGGAATACCCAAACGCCTGCAGCAGCGACACGAGCTGTTCGGCCGTCCCTTCCTCCTCGGTAGACAACACGAGACGCGACCGATGAGCGGATAATGACCCGCCTAATTCAAATACACGAATCAGCTTGGGGGAAATCACTCCGACATAATGGTACACATTGGTGCACCATGAACCTTCCACTTTCTCCCCATCGTCATGATCAATGTGAGCGCGTCCGATCGAAGCAAGCTTCCTCATCGCCTCAGCGGCTTCCTGGCATTCGTATTCATACGTCCATCGCGTGCGCTCCTCTTGCACATCGTCCGCCCTCGGAGGATAGCCTGCATCAACGATATCGAGAAAATGTTCAACGGCTACCTTTTCATACGGCCAATCAGTTTGCGTCAACAAGACGCGAATGTTCTCTTCCGCCCGTTCCACGCCCTTCGGATCCACAATCGATGATACACCGCAAACGTAATAGCCGCCGTCAAAGGGCTCCAAAAAGGCAAACATGCCGCCCCAAGGGCGCACAACCTCCAATGTCTCGCAATACGGCATGAGAAGTTTCTCGCCCGTCAACCGGTCGACCGCCACTCCTCCTTCATCATGCAAATCGACAAATTGCACAAGGCGCGGCACAAGTCGAACCCAGCGGTCCAACATTTCCTTGAGCTCCGGAGACAGACGACGCCCTTTTTCCTGTTGAAACCATTCAACGCCGCGCAATCCATTCGGATAACGATGGAGGAAAAAACGCCAAAGCGTCTCAAACACCTTCAACTCTTCACGATGATCCTTTTGTTCGATCATTCGGCGAAATGTACGGTTGACCGCTTCGCGTTCATCATAAGACAGCGATTCATCCAAAAACCGCTGCACCATTTGCGACAGCTCATATTTTTGGTCAAAAAAGCGGCGCTGCCGCACCCGCTTGATTTCACGCTCCTGCTGTTTGTTCATGCAGCACTTCTTATACTTTTTCCCGCTTCCGCACGGGCACGGGTCATTTCGGCCGATTGCCATGCAAAATCCTCCCTTCTAATCATTCCTTTCCAAAACGGCGACCAAGATAATGAACCTCCCCCACTTATCGAAGTGGGGGTTTCCTGTTTCCCCTTCGGAGGTGGATGCATGATAGGCTGGTTGGCAGCCTATCTGCAGGCAACACCTGGCACCCGTCCCGTTGGGAGCCACAGGCAACATGAGTATCCATGATACTCAAGGGCGGGAACTCGCCATCTACGACTTCATACCTAAGCAATCCGTCGATACGTAAACGGTTTGACCGTAAATTCCAATGGGCGGATTTCACCATAATATACTTTGGCAAATAAATTCATTGCCCCATGGATATCACGGTGTCGTTTGTACCCGCATTGACATGTATAATTTCTAGAAGAAGATTTATTTTTCTTCCCGCAAACAGGGCATGTTTGCGAGGTATAACTTTCATCTTTTTTCTCGATTTGAATTCCTTCGGCATTCAATTTGTATTTGAGATAATCAAATAATTTTCCAAACGACCAATTGGATAATTTCTGATTGGTCTTTTTGTTTCGTTTCTTTTTCGTATTCCGTTGGATTCCTTCGATATCTCCAATGACGACTTCTTTCACTTGGTTTTCCAAACACCAACGAACAAATTGTCTCGTGGTTTTGTGCAGTGCATCCTTTAGTTGTGCCTCTGATTTCGAAAGTACATATTGTTTCGCCCGATTGTACTTTTTCCATTGTTTGGAGCCTTTTTTGCATCTGCTCATGAGTTTTTGCAGTTCTTTTAATTTCTTGTTTCTCAACCGATGAATGCTTCTTATTTTTCTTCCCGTGATAATGAGGCTTTCCCCATTTTCACAAATGGCTGCGATGGTGTGAATTTCCCCTGGGTCAATAGCAACACGGTTTTTACATGGATTTTCTTTTGGTTTTTTCCCATCTTCATACGATAAACAAAGCCACAAACCACGGTCATAGACCAACTCGATTTCTTTGACTTTTCCGTTTGGAAGTTTCTCTTTGTCGATTTTCACCACCAAAGGAGATTGTCGTTTTCGATTCCAAATTCCTAGCGACAGTTCCAACGTTCCGTCTTCATGCAAAACAAACCCATCTTTTGCCCATTTCGTGTTGAAATGTTTTTTCTTTTTGTATGGATATTTGATTTTTTCTCCTTTTTTCCGTGCTTCTTTTGCCCCATCACGGGCAAAGATATATTTATGCACAACCGCCTGGATGCTTTGGCTGTGGATAGAAAAACGACCTTTTGTTGCTTTTTGCAGTTCCGTTTTGGTTATCCATTTTCCTGTTTCCAAATGATGTTCTTTTGCCAAACGAAGGCATTCGTTCCAAACTTCTGCGGAGATACGATTGCATTCAAATAGTTTTTGGATAACTTCTTTCTTTGCCCGAAAACGGGTTTTCAGCGTTCGATACATGGTTTCACCTCCTATGTTTATTGTATTCTATTGCCATCCAAAGAAGAAAGAGAAAAACAGAAAAACCGAACGCCATTCATCCCCCACCTGTAGAGGTGGGGGACTTCTGGCTGATTTATGTTAAAAACGGTCGGAATCGCGCACAAAGCCATTTTTCCCAATCCATTATGGATTCGGTCAAAACCGATCGTTCCCCGCCGCTTTTTTTGGAGTTTCACGAATGGAACGCATTCCATTCCCTGTTTCTACTTATAGAGGGCTTGGGTTGAGCTCCATGATGGTTGAATGAGAGAGCCCTTGTGGAACCGGCTTTCCTTTCTGACGAAATGCCGCTGACTTGCGCGCAGCGCCCGTTTTTCTGCCAGCTTCTAGATGAATCCCCGATCGGTGAAGATCTCCCACGCTACATCGCGGAGTTCTTTACGCAATTCTTTTTCATTCACTTCCTCAAGCAGGCCTTCATTCCGCCACGAACGGATGGCGCGGTCAATATGACGGTTGACTCGCTTCTCGTCCCATCCTTCACGCATCAACATCAGATCGATGTCATCGATCCATTCATTGATGCGCGCATCAAGCTCATCCCCTTCCTCTTCGAACCAGTCTTCCTCCCAGTCATCGAGCCATTCCTCGTCGTCTTCATCATCAACAGCCATCAGGAAAAAATCCAACGCCGCCGATCGCACATCTTCTGGCATCACGTCATACCGATCGGCGATGTCTTCCACCTCCGATCCTTCCGCCTTCATCAAATGCCCAGCCACATAGCGGAGCGCCGCCGCGTAGACGGGGACCGAATAAGGGAGGCGGGATGTTTTTCCGCAATAGATCGCCCATATGGCGAACGCTTGATTGAGCAGCGCCGCTGGCGCCTCCGGCTCGTTTTCATCGAGCTCGCGAATGACGGCCGCTTGTTTCGGATCATCCCATTTGAACTGTTTGGCGAACTGCCAAAGCCACTCCAAGAGCACATCGGAAAGCACAGCGACGAACCGATCGCGCATCCATAAAGCCGATGGCTGACCGCTCCACTCCCCTTCTTGTTGAATCGCCCGAAGCAATCGATCTTTCCCTGACGCCGGGAGCGGAAACACCGCTGTGAAACACGTGAACACGTCTTGGTACGGCACAAGGAAGCCGAACACCACATCTCCTGTTTCGATCACGCTCGGCCATTGATGGGAAGCCAATAAATGAACGATCTTTTCCCCTCCCGTCAACAAATCCCGGACAACGGGGCGATTGTCGTCCTCATAGCCGATGAACTCGCCAAGCGACGGAACGGCTCCTTCCCACCTCTCGATGTGAGCCTGAACGGACGGGCGCCACCGCTCCCAATGACGGCTTTTCCGGTAAGCAGAAAAGATCGTTTGTCCTGTTTCATCAAGCGGCCAACAAAACAACATCCAGTTCACCGCCATGATCTGCACGCCAAGCTCGAGTTCCTCCGGCATCTCATCAAGCGGGAACTGGTCTAAAAGCTCTTCCGCCTCCCTCTCATACCGCTGTAAAACAAACTGACGCATATCATTCATGCATTCGATCAACTCGCGGTCAATCAATGACGAAATCGAAACCGCCTCTTTTTTTCCGCAACAATGCTTGTACTTTTTCCCGCTTCCGCACGGGCATAACGCGTTCCGCGGCGTTTCCGCCATATTCGATGCACCTGCTTTCTTTTCCATTTGGACTTTTTCTATTCCTATTATACCATCATCGATAGACGGTCAACCATCATCGGCTTTCTTTCTATCAAGACGCGCGCACGTCCAAAAGCTCGCGATGTCCTTTCATGCCCGCTCGAGAACAGACGCGTTTTATCACATAGCCCCTCTTTTTTCGACACGCTGTCACATGCTATAATTAGATGATAAGGAATGGAACGGAAAGGACGGACCGACATGTTGCAAACAACCGTTTCCAAGCCGCTTTTGAAGCAGGCGGCTGGGGAATTGCTGAAAGAATTGCCGTTTCCTATTTTCCACAATCTCATTCAAAAAGGGCGCGACTTGTCAAGAAACGGGTTGGTCTATAACGTCATGGTGATCAACAGCCACGAAGTGGAAGGGGTCGTTTCCGACATCACCCCCCATGATGTCATGCTTGATTTGGCCAACATCACCCGCCGCCATCGCTGCCCATGCGGGACGGACGGGCTATGTCCGCATATTTTGGCGCTGTTTTTTTACGTATACGGCAATGTGTTCGACAGCGGTGAGCTGTTTCGCCTTTGGAAAAAAGGGCAAATCGAAGCGTTGTGGAAAGAGACAACCGCTCCCCATGAACGGGAGCCGCTCGCTCAAAAAAGGGTGGGGAAACCGACCGCCCTTTCCATCACTCAAAATGAAACCGTCGAAGATTGGCGGGACCAATTTGAGAAACAGTATCAAGACTTTTTCTCCCGCCATCAAAACGGCCAAAACTGGCCGTACCGTTTAGCCGTCCAGCTGCTCCCGAAACTTGGCAAAAACGAAAGGAAGCAAGCTGGCGCCCGTCCGTTGCGGGAGCTTCATGCCGCCCTCTTTTTGTTGGAAAAGCTTCGGCAGTACGGGGAGGCGCAAGGGTGGAACGACGTCGTATTCGCCTCTTACGGACAGTTTTCCTGGCAGCAGGACGTCAACTATGTCGCCGACCGTGCCTTTGACGCCTTGGAAAAATTGTCTACTCAATCGCTGCCGCGGTCGCTCAACGCGTTGATTGAACAGACGATTCCGTATGTTCGTGATGTACTGTTTTTGGACGGAGGGCTGTCATCATTCGGCTATGACTTTTACACAACCGCGTGGGAGTTGTTGTTCACCAAGCCAGCATGGCGGCAGGAAGAACGAATGGAATTGCTTCGGCTCGCCAATGAATACGGCAAGTCCCGCGCCGCCATGGCGGCGGCCCATCTTTCCTTTTTGCTTGGCGAAGATGACGAAGCCATGGCTCTGTACCGCGCGTTTCCCCATCAGGCAGGCTTGTTTTTGATTGAATGGATCGGGCGATTCATCACCAACGGCCTCGTCAAGCGGTTTGAATCCGTTTGGGAAAAAGCCAAGGACGATTGGCCGCTTTATCTTTCCCACATGTCCGACCTCGCCCGGGGAAGTTTTTTGGACGAAGCGGTTCATTTGTTTAAAATGTATGCCCGCCAACGAAACCGACCGGATGCATGGGAAGATTTTTTGCAGCGCAGTCTTCCATACAGCGTCAACTATTATACCAACTTTTTGTATCGGCAAGGGCGATACCGAGAAGTCGTTGACCTGTTTTTATGGGCGAACATCACCGCCGATGAATTGCATCCACAGCTGCTTAAAACATTGCAAGCGCGCAATCCAGAACTCGTGATGCCGTTATATCATCGGGCCGTGATGAGGCGGCTGGAAGAAAAAAACCGGGCGAGCTACCAAAGGGCGGTCCGCCATTTGAAAACGCTGCGGACCCACTACCGTTCGATGAAGCGGCTCGACCAATGGGAAGCCTATCTCGAGCAACTGCTCGCCAAAACGGCGCGCATGCGCGCGTTTCATGAAGAATTGAAGAAAGGAAAATTGCTCTCATGAACGTGTTGCAGACGATTCGGCTTTCGTGCAAGTGGGACGAAGAAGATCAATGCTTCGAACTCTCAAGCTCCACGCCTGTCTCGTCATGGGCGTCGACTTTGTTCGCTTGGCACGAAGAGACGTTTTACGGCACCTTGCTCGATATCGACCATGACGGTGAAAACGGGATCGTGCGGCTGTCGCCGTGGCAGGCGCTCACCCTGTTCGCTTTGCGTCCGCACTCACGCTTTTCCGCCATTGAATGGGCAGACGAGTTCACCGCCCGATTGGAAGAGTGGGCGAAGCATATTTGGAACGGTTTGCGCGAACGCCGCTTCCTTCCAGATGCTTCCTTGTGGAAAAGCACAGGCGGCGCATGGAGCGAAGCAGGACGCACCCGCTGGCGCGGCGCGGATGACGATCCCGATCCGTTCGTCGCCACATGGCGGTCGCTTGCGGTCGCCGACTGGCTCTCACGCGACCCGGAACTTCGCGGCATTTGGGGCGAAATCGTTCGCACTTATCCATTGATCGCCTCCCCCAGCGGCCAATGGACCGGAACGGAAGACGACTGGCTCGAACAAATCGGATGGCTCGGCGACCGGCCGCCGTTTGTCGTCGGACTGCGCCTTGTCGAGCCGTCCGAGGAAGGCGACGTATGGACGCTTGAAGCGGTGCTAATCGCCGTCGACGACAGCGTCATCGCACCCGCAAGCGACATTCCGCGCGCTTGGCGCCCATATGAATCATCGATCCAGCGCGCCATTCGCCGCATTTGCGCGATCGTGCCGTGGCTTGACGCCGGGGAGGGTCTGCGGACGGAACTGTCTAATGAAGAAGCGTGGCGCTTTTTGTCCGAAGACAGCTTAAAGCTGACGGAAGCGGGCGTGCGCCTGCTGCTTCCCGACTGGTGGCACGATATCCGCCAGGCGCAGCTGTCGATCAAAGCGAAACTGTCGCCTTCCGTCAACGCCGAATCACTGTTCGGCCTTGAGCGGCTCGCTGATTTCGATTGGCGCGTCGCGACCAACGGGATTGAGCTGACAGAAGAGGAGTTTGCCGCTTTGGCGGAACAAAAGCGGCGCCTCATCCGCCTGCGCGGCCAATGGCTCATTCTCGATCCCGCCCTTGTCCGCCGCGCACAGGCGCTCATGGAAAAGGCGAAAAAAGAAGGCGTGCCGATCCACGACATCGTGGCGCAAACGCTGCTTTCGGAAGCAGAGGAGCGCGAAGAGGCAGCGGACGAATCGATCCCGATCCACATTGACGTCCACGACCAATTCCGGGCGTTTATCCGCCAGCTCCAGCAGCTGGATGGATTGCCGAAAGCGAATGTGCCGCCGTCTTTTCACGGCACGCTCCGCCCGTATCAGCAGCGCGGCGTCGACTGGCTCGTCTTTTTGCGCCGATTCGGCTTTGGCGCCTGCTTGGCCGATGACATGGGGCTTGGCAAAACGGTGCAGCTGCTTGCTTATTTGGCGCACGTCAAAGAAATCGAACGCCCGGACACGCCGGCCTTGCTCATCTGCCCGACCAGCGTGATCGGCAACTGGCAAAAGGAATGCGCCCGCTTCACCCCAGACTTGCGCGTCTACGTGCACCATGGACCGAACCGGGCGAAACACGATGCGTTCGTGCAAACGGCAGGCGAGGCCGATCTCGTCATTACGTCTTACAACCTTGCTCATTTGGACCAAGACGATTTAAAACAGATTCATTGGCATGCGATTTGCCTTGATGAAGCGCAAAACATCAAAAATGCGCAAACAAAACAAGCGCGCGCCATCCGCCGCTTGAGCGGAAAACATAAAATTGCCTTATCCGGCACGCCGGTTGAAAACCGTCTCGGCGAACTTTGGAGCATCTTCCACTTCCTCAACCCCGGCTATCTCGGCAGCCGTGCGGAGTTTGAGCGGCGCTTTGCCGGGCCGATTGAAAAAGAAGGAGATGCCCATAAAAAAGCGGCGCTGCAGACGCTCATCCGCCCATTTCTCTTGCGGCGGACGAAAACGGATGAAGCGGTTGCGCTCAACTTGCCGGATAAGCTTGAACAAAAAGAATATTGCCCGCTCACGGCCGAACAGGCTGCCTTGTACGAGCAGCTCGTCAACGACACACTCGAACGGGCAAAGGAAGCCAGTCCGTTTGCGCGGCGCGGCTTGATTTTGCAAATGCTAAACGGTGTGAAGCAAATTTGCGACCATCCGGCGCTGTATTTGAAAGAACGCCGACCCCGCCAGCTCGTCGAACGGTCGCACAAACTCGAAAAGCTCATCGAACTGATCGAGCAAATTCGCGCCAACGACGAATCGTGCCTCATCTTCACGCAATATGTGCGAATGGGCGAGATGATCCAAGAACTGCTTTCCGACTTGTTTGATGAGCGGGTGTTGTTTTTGCACGGAGGCGTCCCAAAACAAACGCGCGACCGGATGGTGGATGAGTTCCAAGCGAAAAAAGCGCCGATTTTCCTTTTGTCGCTCAAAGCAGGCGGCACCGGGCTCAACTTAACAGCGGCCAACCACGTCATCCATTTCGACCGTTGGTGGAACCCGGCGGTGGAAAACCAGGCGACCGACCGCGCCTACCGCATCGGACAGACGAAATTCGTCCACGTCCATAAATTGATCACCGTCGGGACAATCGAAGAAAAAATCGACGAGATGCTCGAACAAAAACAAGCGCTCGCCGACATCATCACCGAAGGCGAGGCATGGATCACCGAACTGTCCGATGACGAACTGCGCGACTTGCTCGCCTTATCGGCCGCCGCGAAAGGAGGCGCTTGAGCATGGCGGAAGAAAAACGAAAGCGCAAGAAAAAAACGGCGGAAAACCCGTGGGAAAAGCTGCTGAAGCGGATGGAAGAGAAAATGAAGGAGCGGGAAAAGCGGCAAAAACAACCGTAAAGGACATCACGCAGGCGATGAACATCCTGTTGGACACAGAAAAAACTTCATCAACAAGTGTTGTTCTTTGTCCAGCCATGAAAAGGATCATCCAGGCACGTGTGTTCATCGAAACATCTCATGGGCAACGTTTTGCCCTTCACCCGGGCATGAACATGAATCATCAAGGCACGCGCATTTTCACGGAAAGGTCCATGGGCAGCACGCTTTGCCCTCCACCCGGGGATGAAAATCACGCGCCAGTCCTGCATTTTCACGAAAACAGCGTGGGATTGATCCCACGCTGTTCGCTTTCAAGCCATCCTCTCAGCACCTTGTCAACGAAACAATTCGGGCATGTCGATTGCAAGCCCCGGAAAATACACGGAGCGAACCGTTCCCGTTTTCACTTGAACATCCGCCTGCTCATACAGCCGTTCCTCATTGAGCACATACACCGTCACCGAACAAGTCACGTTTATGTCAAACCGAAGTCCTTCGCACAAGGCAAGAAACCGGCCAAATGCAAAAAAGGACCGGCCGCCAACCTTCCCCATTCATAGAGAAGGTCTGTCGCACCGATCCTTTCGCTAAACGGAAGCATACATCCGATCGAGCTCTTGCGCCTCGTATTTCGCAAACGGGTCGATGAGCGAAATTTTTTGCGCCTCGGCGTCGCTCACGCCGGCGTACAGCTCAGCCGTGCCGTCGCCTTTGCGGATGAGTCCGCCGCTAAAGACAACGTTCGCCAAATCCGGCCGTTTCGCCGGACCATCCAAAAAGTGGGAGCGAAGCGCAAGCAATTCCAGCTCTGAACGCTCCATCGTCTCCGGGTTCAACACGAACACCATCGGGTAGTAATGGCGGTTGCCGTGCTCGTCAAAGCAAGCGATATGGCCAAGCGCCCCCACAAGCCCGTTCGCCAGCAAATGCGCCTCATTCACGCCGCCCCATTCTTCATCCGTAAATTGGGCGTCCAAAATCGGCGCGGCCTCAATCACGTCCGGCGTCAACTCATCGAGCGAGAAAATGCGGGTGAACCCGATTTTCCCGCGTCCGCCTTTTTCCCCTTGCGGCCGGGTGAACACGCCGATCGAGCCATCTTTCAGCTCGACAAGGCGAATGTCTTTCATCCCATCCGGCCCTTCGGCAAACTTTTCTAAGCGGCGAATGTTCGGTCCGCGGTAAAAGACCGTCCGCCAGCTCAGCTCGCCGTCAAACACCGGATGCGGAAACGTCTCCACGCCGCCGAACACCAACTGGCCGTGAATGCGCGCCACAAACGGATCCTGCAAGGCGAACACCGGCGCCCCGTCACGAGGAACCCAGACGCCGTCGCGCTCGACGAAAAAGTACACTTCCGATTGCTCGCTGTCGCGCGCCTCGACGCGCCCAGCGATCACCCATTCTCCTTCATCCACAAACGGTGCGGAAATATTATAAACGTCTCGGTCCCCGACACCCGCAAAGCGAAGCTTTTCCGGCTCAAACGGCTGTGGGGCCGAACGAAATTCGTCTACTAACACTTGACATGTCTTTAATGTTGGCAATGAGAATAACATGATTCATCCCTCCGGATGGCGCCCAAAACGCCCACATTGGCATTTTTGGCTGTTTTTCCTGATCGCGGTTCGAACAGGAAACCCCACTCCCTTTCACACCGGCTTCGTCATTCGGACATCAACGATGATGCCACCTCCTGTCGGCCGGATGAGAAAGTCAATGAAACTCATTCATTCGTGTGTTCTTATTATAATATGATATGAGAAAGAAGGAAACACGTTATTCATTGCCAAAAAAGCAGGGCCAAGACGAAGTCAAGGCCCTTTTTCTCCCTTTATTGGCGCTGTTGGACAAAACGGATGAATGCTTGATCAATATCCACCACCACAAACTCTACATCCTCGACCGGACCCAACACCTCGACAAACAACTGCGCCACGTTTTCTTTGTCAAGCCTTCCGACGCCTGTCCCTAGCGCTGGCAACGCCACCTTCTTGATTCCGTTCTCCCGACAGTGCGCGACGAGCCGCTCGAGACACGCCCGAACGATGTCATACGACGTCGCCCCTGCAGGCTGCTTCATCGTCACTAAGTGAAGGACCCCGCGAAACGGCAGCGAGCCTGCTCCTGTCACGTACAAATCGCCGGGCTTAGGGTCTTGCGCTTGACAGACGCGGATCGCTTCCTCCTCGATCACACGTCCCCCCGCCCGACGGATCGCCGCTGCCACGCCGCCGCCCATCGGCCCGATGCCGTTGGCGGCATTGCAAATGTACTCGACTCCTTCCACTTTGGTCAGATCGCCGACCATGGCGCGAATCATCCGAACCCCTCCTTAGCCATGTTTATTCCCCCTCTTCCTCCGCCTCCATAAGCTCATCCAGAACACGGTTGATGGCAGACGATGCTTCATCGATCGCTTCGGCCTGGATTAACCGTAATTCATCATCGATAATGCTTCGGTAGCGGAATCTCCCTCCCTCGCTCTCTAGCATGTAGGCCTTTAACCGCTCCGGAGAAAGGCGCAGCTTTCGGTCCACAATCGGCTCGGCGCGTCGATCTAGCTTTTCTCCAATCTTAGCCGCGTACAAATAAATATTGAAAGCGGATAAAATATATGGGCTATGAGTCGTAATCACTAGCGTATTATCCGTCGCATTTAGCAATAATGCAAACAAGGCGACCATTTCTTTTTGCGCGCTCGGGTACAAGTGAGCCTCAGGCTCCTCAATCACCATAAACACTCGTCGCCGTTCCAAAATAACCGTGAATATAAGCAACAAAATCCACACTACTTCTTGTTGCCCTGAGGATGAAAATTTTAGCTTTGTATACTCTCTTTCATTAAAAAAGATTTTTTCTCCCTGGTCAGAGAACATGTACTTTCCTTTCATCACCCGCTCAATAATATCAATGGCAAACCGAATCGCCTCAAAGTCAATTTTCTCTGTCGAAAATTTTTTCCGATCCTCGACAATTTCCTCAAACGATTGCGAAAACGCCTTCTTTAGCAAGTTAATTCGTTCGATAAACTGTTCTGTCAAGACATCGAGTTGCCGTGGGTTAATATCTTGCAGCTGATCGGACAACGTCGCGACTAAACTTCTGCCTGCCGGAATGAAGATCGATGTTTTCGAATCGCCAAATACTTCATCAATAGACGTTTTAATTGTTTCTACAACACTTTGTTGCCGCGCTTTCCAAGATGAGACATTCCAAAAATCAGTCAACAGCCGCTCTTGATATTGCGTCTCTTTTTTCAACTGAATAACGTGCTTGAACGTCTCTAAAATCCCCTTTTTCAAGGAATCGCTAAAGTGGATTTGCACATAACCATCTTTTAAGTCAAGACGCACAAATTTTCCGTCACTATATTCATAACGAATGTGAAACGGTCTCATATGTTTTGTCGTTCCAAAGTAGCCGACAAATTTTCTCCTAAGATATTTATTGAACTCAAAAAACGGGCTGTGCTCATCCGTTTGTCGGGACGAAAGCAAATAATTTACCCATTCATCCGGAATAGAGCGGAAGAAAAAAATCAGTTTGCTAATCGTACTTTTTCCGCTCGCTTGAGGACCAATCAAAATCGTTACATCGGTAATCTCCTCATCAAACAGCCCCACTGGCCCAAAATGCTCAATGCGAATGCGAGCCATACCTACCCTCCTCTTGCGGCCATTTTCAGTCTATATGATCACCCCGCGTGTTAATGATCTTGAGAAAAAATACACCCAGAACTTGAAATCGTCGTTTTCCAAACATTGTTTTTCCCACTAAACAAATTGATGCTCTTTAGCTCGTCCAATTGAATGCACCAAATGTTTTCGAAATGTTCAACCTCAAACGCTTGAATCATACCGAGTTCACCTGCCCTCCCCTTTTATATGGAAACGAATCCAACAAAGAACATTTGTTCTAATTTCATTGTAACCGTCCCATTTTCACGGAACAACACGAACATTTCGACAAAAATTTCACAAAACGAACACATGCCGGGCAATCGTTTTTTCCGTGCTGCTCCGACTTGTAAGGCCGCCATGCGTCAGAGCACACGGTTCACCGTACAAGCAGATGTTGCAATCCAGCCTAGATGATCACCAACATCCCGCCACCAAACGGTTCGCCATTCATGCAGATCGCGCGCCTATTTTTGGCCAACCGCGTTTGGCATGCACCCCCATTTCGCCGCTTGTCCTCACCGCTTCTCCTTCGCCACAATCTGCTCCAAAAACGAAAGCAAGTCATCCCGCAGCTCCTCGTTTTGCAAGGCAAACTCAATCGTCGTTTCGATAAAGCCGAGCTTCTCCCCGACATCGTACCGTTTTCCTTCAAACTCGTAGGCAAAGACACGCTGAATTTCATTCAACCGCCCGATCGCATCGGTGAGCTGAATCTCCCCGCCTGCGCCGACCTCCTGCTTCTCCAAAAACAAGAAAATTTCCGGCGTCAACACGTACCGCCCGACGATCGCGAGGTTCGACGGCGCTGTGCCCGGAGCGGGTTTTTCGACAAAGCGGCGCACTTGGTAGCGCCGGCCTTGCTGCTCGAGCGGGTCGATGATCCCGTAGCGATGCGTTTCTTCCTCCGGCACGCGCTTGACGCCGATCACCGAGCTGAACGTTTGTTCATACTGCTCAATGAGCTGTTTTAAACAAGGTTTTTCCGCTTGGACGATATCATCGCCCAACAACACCGCAAACGGCTCGTCCCCGATGAAATTGCGCGCGCACCAAACGGCATGCCCCAGCCCTTTTGGCTCTTTTTGGCGAATGTAGTGGATGTCCACTTTGGATGGCTCTTTTACTTTCTCAAGCAAGTCCAATTTTCCTTTTTGCTTCAGCAGCTGCTCGAGCTCAAACGCGTAGTCAAAATGGTCTTCAATCGCCCGCTTCCCTTTCCCGGTGACGATGATAATGTCCTCAATGCCGGATGCCATCGCCTCTTCCACAATATATTGAATCGTCGGCTTATCGACAATCGGAAGCATCTCCTTTGGCATCGCCTTTGTCGCCGGCAAAAACCGCGTCCCAAGGCCCGCTGCCGGAATGATCGCTTTGCGCACTTTTTTCATGATTCCTTCCTCCTCTTCTAACCGATAATGACTCGTTCTTTCGGGTAATGGTAACTATCTTTCACCGCCCGGCCGCGGATGAGCCATAAAAACGAAATGATGCCGACCCGGCCGATGAACATAACGACCACCAACACCATCTTGCCAAACGGGCTGAGCTCAGAGGTAATGCCGAGCGACAGCCCGGTCGTCCCAAACGCTGAACATACTTCAAACAAAAGCATGACGACAGGAAGGGACGATTCCGAGACGGAAAGCGCAAGAACCGCCGCAAAACAAAGGAACAGCGCGCCGATAAAGACGACAAACGATTTTAAAATATCTTCCTCATGAATTTCACGCCCGAACACTTTGACCGCTGAGCGCCCTTTCGCATAATGCCAAACCGTTAACAAAATCACCGCCAACGTCGTCGTCCGGATGCCCCCGCCAACGCTGCTCGGGGAAGCACCGATAAACATCATCGCGCTCAAAAGCAATAACGTCGGTTCGGAAAACTCGTTCATATCCATCGTCGCCAGACCGCCGCTGCGCGATGACACCGACTGAAACAAGGCGTAAAAGAGCGACCGGTGCCACGGCTTTCCAGCGAAAAAATGGCTCCATTCAAGCGCATAAATCGCCACCGTGCCAAAGAAGACGAGGGCAAAAAACGTCACCGTCGTCAACTTCGTAAACAGCGAAAACCGGTAGCGCCCTCGGTCGCGCGCAAACAAAAACTCCTTCACCTCAATGAGCACAGGAAAGCCAATCGCGCCTAGAATGATCAGAATGATATGGATGACTTGCACGAAATAATCACCGGCGAACGGAATCAGCGACTGGCCGGTAATATCAAATCCAGCGTTCGTCGTGGCACTGACCGACGCAAACACCGCCTGCAAAAGCGCCTCCGGCCACGTCGGAAAATAACGCAAAAAATACACGCCCAAAATCAGCGCACCGACCGCTTCAATGGCCAGAATCAAGAAAAAGATGTCCCGCGTGAGCTTCACGAGCCCTGAGAGCGCAAGACGGTTTTGATCGGTCATGATCAGCTGCCGCTCACGAAACCCGATTTTTTTGCCAACTAACAGCCAAATGAACGTACTAAGCATCATTAACCCTACGCCGCCCACCTGCATCATCACAATCAACAAAACAATCCCAAACGTATTAAACGTCTCCGGAATCGACACAACCGTCAACCCGGTCACACTAATGGCGCTCGCCGCCGTAAACAGCGCATCAATCCAGTGAAGCTCCACTCCCGGCTGATGTACAATCGGCAGCCATAACAGCACCGTCGACACCGCGACCGCCACTAAATAAAACAGAATGATCAACTGAATCGTTGACAGCTTCAACCATAATGAACGTTTTATTGCCATGCCGTCACCACCATTGCCCCGACCAGCGCGCGCGGCTTCCGCACGCCAAGCCTGCATCAGTATGGATACGTACGATACATCGACGTTGTTTTCCATTATATCAAATCTTCCTAGCCAAGAAGAAATGTATCCCGATCCTTGTCGGCGAAAAAAACGTTCAACCCGCTATATGATAACGACAAAAAAAAAGAAACGCCTGATCTGTTTAGGCGTTTCCGTCCATGCCCTAATGCGCAGGCGCTCTTTTTCATCCCTTGCCGAGCGAAGCGAAAATATCGCTAAGCCGCAGTTCCACACACGCCATCGACGTATCGGCGGCACCGTAATACATTTTCACGACATCGCCGTCAACGAGCGCCCCACATGAAAAAACAACGCGGCCGAAAAAGCCGTTCACTTCGTAATCCGCTTCCGGCTCGACAAGCGGCTGCTCCGAGCGGGCGAGAACTTTGGATGGGTCGTTCAAATCGAGCAGCACCGCCCCCATGCAATAGCGGTGGTCATCCGATGCGCCGTGGTACAACTCAAGCCAGCCGCGCTCCGTTTTGATCGGCACCGCTCCGCCGCCGATGCGGGCGCTGTCCCATTTCCCTTCCCGCAAGCCGAACAAAAAGCGGTGGTTCCCCCAGTAGCGCAAATTGTCCGACTCCGCGATCCACACCTCAGGTCGGCCGTTGCTTCTTGGCACCGGGCGGTGAAGGGCGTAATATTTGCCGTTGATCTTCTCCGGAAAAATGAGCACATCTTTGTTTTCCGGCGCAAAAATCATCCCGTGATGCACAACCGTCCGAAAATCGGTCGTCGACACCATCGCCTCGCCGACCCCTTTGGGCGACACGGCGCTAAAATAAATGTAGTACGTCCCGTCAATGCACGTAATGCGCGGATCTTCCACCCCGAATGTCTCTAATTCATTCGAAGGATAAATAAACGGCCGCTCGTCAATCGTAAACCGCCGCCCGTCTTGACTGCGGGCGAGGCGCAAATAGGAGAGCGATGTCAAATACAAAAACCGCTCCGTCCCTGCCTCTTTAATGACTCTCGGGTCGGAAAAGTCATAGCGCGGGTCGTCTTTGCGGAACGCGTACACATCGACCTTCCCCGTCCGCGGATTCCACACCGGCGCCTTCACCACGTTCGGGTCATCCGAAACCGGCCGCTCCGCCACCCGCAGCAGCAGCAACACCTCCCCTTGGAACATCGCCACCCCGGCGTTAAACGCCCCGATCACTTCAAATCCGTCATGATACGGCGGCACATCGTTCGGTGTAATCAGCGGGTTTTCTTCATAACGGTAAAGATGCATGATCATCCCTGCCTTTCGTATTTCGAAAATGGATCAACAATCGTTAGTTTTTGCGCTTCCGCATCACTGGTTCCAGCATAAAAATCGGCCGTGCCATCCTCTTTGCGAATCAGTCCACCGCTAAACACCACATCCGCCAAATCAGGGCGTTTCGCCGGCCCATCAAGGAAATGCGACCTTGCGGCGATCAACTCCATTTCCGACGCTTCCCCAGTATCTGGATTGAACGAAAACACCATCGGGTAATAATGGCGGTTCCGTTCCTGATCGAAACAAGCGATATGGCCCAAGACGCCGACGAACCCATTGCCAAGCAAATGCACTTCGTTGGCGCCTCCCCATTCTTCATCGGCAAATTGGCCGTCAATCAATGGGGCATTCTCAATCGCCTCCACCGTCAACTCATCGAGCGAGCCGACGCGGGTGAACCCAATTTTTCCGCGACCGCCTTTTTTCCCTTGCGGACGGGTGAAAACCCCGACCGATCCATCCCGCAATTCAACAAGCCGAATATCCTTCATTCCATCAGGCCCAGTAAGAAAATGCATCAATTGATTAATCGTTTCCCCGCGGTAAAACACGGTCCGCCAATATAACTTCCCGTGAAGCACAGGATGAGGAAACGTCTCCACGCCGCCAAACACGAGATGCCCGTGCACACGCGAAATAAACGGATCTTGCAGCGCAAACACCGGCGCTCCTTCCCGCGGCACCCATGTTCCCTCTCGTTCGACAAAAAAGTAGACTTCCGATTGCTCGCTGTCCCTCTCTTCCACCCGTCCGGCGATCACCCACTCGCCATCGTCTTCAAACGGCGCGGAAATGTTGTACACATCCCGCTCACCGACACCGGCAAACACGAGCTTCTCAGCCTTGAGCGGCTGCGGTGCACGCTGAAATTCCTCAAGCAGTGTCTGGCATGTTTTCATCGTCGGCGTCCTTGTCTGCATCACGTCTCTCCCTGCTCCCTCTTCCGATTATGATGTTTTTACAGGCGTGTTGATTATCCAATAAAATCCAAAGGGTATAGAAAAAAGAGCACCTTTCCTGTAGAATGTGAGTAACGACACAAACAAACCCAGGAGGTGCTCTCTATGAACAAGCATACCACACTCCCGAATTTGATGCAAAAACTTGTTTCGGATGAAGAGATTCAACGGATTGCCGAAGCGGTTGGGGATCGTGATTCGTATTCGACGACCGTCACGGTCGGGAAAAACCGCCTGCCATGGGCGCCGTATCACGGCGAACGCGCCGGAGTGAAGCTGCACGTCGCGTATTCGCCGGAATCCTCGCTGCCGGCAGACGTGGTGGAAACCATCGGACTGCGTCATGATGGCCCGGTGGGAGAACAGTTGACGAACGCTCAACAAGTGCTGGTGGAAGACCGGGCGTATTTCAAAATCGAACGCCTCGATCGATTTGTGGAGCAGCATCAGCTCTTTGTCATTCGGATGAAGGACAACATCGAACTTCATCAGAAAAAAAGCTTGAAACGCCTTTCCAGCACATCCTCATCGGTTCAAGCCGACTTCACGTGCCAGTTGGGGACGAAACAATGCCGCTCCACCAAGCGTCACCGGGTGGTGATCTTTCGAGATGCGAATGGCCGCGACATTCGGGTCGTGACGAACCTCTTCCATGCGTCTGCGGAAACCATTGCCGACATGTACCAACAACGTTGAACTGTTGAGGTCTTTTTCCGTTGGGTGAAGCAATATCTGAATGTCCCGACCTTGTTTGGCACGACGGAAAATGCGGTATACAACCAACTGTTTGCGGCGTTCATCGCGTATGTGTTGCTGCGATGGCTGTATGATCAAACCAAAAAACAGACGAATGTCTCTCTTTCCTTCATTTCGTTCGTTCGCCGTTTTTTCTCTGGGCAGCTTCCTCTCGATTGGAAATCCGGGATGGCCGCTGCTTTGTTTGAGTATGCCCAAATTTATGGAAGGCGTATGTCTAATTTTGGATAATCAACACTCGTGATTTGCTGCATATGAAATATTGGGGACTGATGAAATTGTCAGTGAAGTATATCTTTGGGCGTTAATTCAAGAATATTATAATAAAGGAGAAGTAATAGAAAAAGGAAGTGGGATGTCCGATCCAATCGTATTACATGTAGAAAAAAATAAAGGTTCATTGAAAGTTTTAGGTCATACGTTACTTCGTGATGGTAGTTATTACCTCAAAGATATTAAAGAATTGTTTCCTACTAACATACAGGATAAAATTTTGAATTATCCATCAAATTACATTAGCCAACTAATAGAATAAGTGGAAAACAAAGTAAAATAAAAATATTAAACTATCGGGTGCGGTTAATTAAAGCAGGTATGGAGGTATTCAATAATGGCTTATAATTGGGTAACGTGCCCATCTGATATAAGAAATTTTGTTTTTCGTATTTTAAGTGAGACTAAAGAAATAGTAAAGCAAGATTTTATTGGTTTTTACATTCACGGTTCTTTAGCAATGGGAGGCTTTAATCCGAATAGTAGTGATATTGATATTTTGGTTATTACGAGTAAATCAATGACAATAGAAAACAAAAGGAAATTAGCAAAATTATTTCTATCTTGTTCAAATAATCCATTTCCAGTTGAAATAAGTTTTCTGAACGAAGAACAATTAAAGAATTGGAGACATCCTTGCCCGTTTGATTTTCATTACAGTGAATTTTGGAGGGAACGTTATGAGGATGATTTGGTAACAGGGTCATATCAATATTTAAACGGAGATATTAAGACTGATGCTGACTTAGCTGCACATTTGACCATAACAACTAATCGAGGAGTTTGTGTAGAAGGAAAACCTATAGAGGAGGTTTTCCCTTCGATTCCACGTTCGCATTATATATCTTCAATTATGGGGGATTTCCAAGATTGTTTGGAAAATATCGAAGAGGACCCTATTTATTGTACGTTAAATTTAATTAGAGTTTTTTGGTATCTAAAAGAAGGAATTATTTCTTCAAAGCTAGAAGCAGGTAACTGGGCACTATTAACATTTCCAAGAGAAATAAAAAATACCATAAAAAAAGTGGTTAATAGTTATGCGAATGAACATGATACTTATGATTTTGAGAGAGATGAACTTTTGATATTAAAAAATTATATTTCGAGTAATGTCCAAGAGTTATTAAGCTAACGGGTGGCTTAAGTTTAATAGAATGAGAAGCCCATTAAGCTAATAAATGGCACTGGCGGAGAAGAAGACATAAAACAAACTGTAAAAGACTTATATGAAATTTATTCAAGACTTCCAGAAAGTAAAGAATTAAATTTCACTTTCGACAACGCATATCCAACCATCACGGCCGTCACAAGCATGAGCAGCGTTGATGCCGATGTGACGAGCACACTGTTGAAAAACGCGCGAAGCCACGGTCGCGGTACGACATCTTCACCGCCTTGAAACAGCCATTCATACGAGCGGAGCGTCAATGACGACGGGATCAGCTTTCGGTCGACCTCATTCCATGGGGCAAGAGAGCCTAACACCATATACAAATACGGAAACACCATGACGAGCAAAACGGCAACCGCCACTACATAAAGCAACCCAACCTTCCACGTTTTACTCCCAACCATGTTTGCCCCCCCATTTTTCCAACAGCTTGCGAAAGACAAAAATCGACGCAAAGGTGACGATCGAATTGATGATCGCGACCGCCGTACCATAACCTGCGTTTAATTTTTCAAAGGCCTGGTTGTAAATCTCCAGCTGCCACGTATGGGTCGCATACTCCGGCCCGCCGCCCGTCAACACATACGGCTCGGTGAAAATGCCAAACATCAGGCCGACTGCTAAAATCGTCACTGTATAAAACGAAGGGTACAGCATCGGAATGGTTACGTGCCAAACCCGCTTCCAGCCGACCGCGCCGTCGATTTCAGCCGCCTCATACACTTCTTTCGGAATGCTTTCTAAGCCAGACAAAAACAATAACGCATAGTAACCGACAAACTTCCACGCCATCATGAGCGCAATGACGAGCGGGGCTAAGATGGGCGAGCCGAGCCAGTCAATACCGATGCGGTGCTGACAAACAATCGGTTCGGGGCGTATGTGGCCGTCCAGCATTTGTTGGAGCTCAACCATACTGACATCGCGTTTGTCGGCGACGTCCACTATTCGCCGAGCTATCAAGAGCGGTATGAAGGGTACTTATTGGCGCTGAAAGACTATGGAGTGAAACCGAACGAGGAGTGGATGTTCTGCCAGGCGCAAGAGGACGAAACGGTCATCGCAGGCTACATCCGTGAGCTGAAGCGGCAGCCGACCGCCTGGTTTTGCGTCAATGACGGGCTTGGCTTTTTCGTCAGCACCGGCCTGCAGCAGTACGGGCTAAAAGTGCCCGATGACGTTTCCGTCTGCAGCTTTGACAACGGGCAGCTGTCGCAAATCGCGACGCCGAAAATCACGACCGTCGACATCGACCTGAAGCGCTACGGCAAACGAGCGGTGGAATTGTTGCGATGGCGGTGGGACAACCCGAACGAACCTTTTCAGGAAGTGCTATTGTCTACGAACCTGATCAAACGGGAATCCACAGCAGCAAAACCAACGCGCTAGGGCGGGGCTGGCCTTTTGCCCCGCCTGTTTGATTTCCATTCACTTGAAGCCGCTTTGTTTCATTTCCTCAATCTCCGTCACAGGCAATCCGGTCAGTTCGTGAATCGTCTGCGCATCAAACCCTTTCATCAACATCCGTTTCGCAATGTGCCGTTTTTCTTGTTCCGCTCCCTCTTTGCGCCCTTCCTCCCGTCCTTCCTTTCGGCCTTGAATTTTTCCCTTTTGCTCGTACGAAATGATCAATTCCAGCACGCGTTCTTTTTCTTTCGTCTCCATTTGTTCCACCTCGCTTCGAAGCTGTTGTTCTTCTTCATCGGACAGCTTCACATACGTTTCAAAAAAGCCCGTCAACAAACGCTGTCTTGCCTCGTCTAGCTCAAGACGCACCAACATGCGCAAAAATTGCTTTTTCAGTTCCACTCGTTCACTTTCAGTATACCCCATTTTGCTAAGCAGCGCAGCCGCCACCGGGTTGTCGGTGCGGATGAATTGGCGCCAGTTTTGCTTGCGCAACTCCACATGGAAAAAGCGAAAGTCAAGCACATCGCCAAACGGAAAGGAGAGCGTGAACGAAGAGGGTTCATCTCGGATGGCATCATAGCTGAAGACGGCAATCGGAATGATCGGAGTGCGGTATTTTTCAAACAAGCGGCTGAAGTAAAGAAACATTCTTTCTGGAAATGACGATTGAACGTACGCTTGGTTTTCTACGTGAACAATGATCAATCCGTCTTTTCCTTTGAACTTCGTCTCGACGAGCAGGTCAACGTGGTACTTCTCCCCAGCCGTTACGTCCGTAAACAGCTCTTCGGACAAAAACGACAAATGGTTGAAATCAATATGCTCGTGCATATCCGGAAAGAAGAGAAGCACAAATTCCTCAAAAAACGTCTGCAACAACTCCTTGAACAACCGGTCGTGATCGATCGCCATACATTCACCTCACACGAATACGTTTCGTATTCTCTTTTTCGACATCATCAAGCAAAATCCTGCCGATGGCACAAAAATGGCTGTCCCTTTTCGAGAAGAGACAGCCAAGACGCCGACCGCAATGTGAAGCCCCCTCCATTCCTGGATATGAATGTTTCGCCACTTGCACGCAAGGCCTAGAAGTGGGGGATTCCAAGGCTACCACATCCCCACCTTCCTTCCCCCAGCCGCAACTTTCGCCCGGCGGAAACGGGCGATGACGTCATCCATCCCCCCGCTGCCGAACATCACGCCCGCGACGATGAAGAGAAAACCAGCCAGCTGCATCCATGAAATCGGCTCACCAAGCAACCAATGCGCCCCAAGAAGCGAAAAAAACGGATTGAGGTTGATGAACACCGCCGACTCAGCGGGGCCAAGATGTTGAACAGCCTGGTTATAAAACATATGGCCAAGCGCCGTCGCCACGACAGCCGAAGCAAGGAAAATGAGCCAAAGCGGCAACGTACCCTCTTTCAAACTCGATAGGCCGCTCGGCTCGAGCACGAGGCTTAAGACAAACAGCCAAAGCGACCCGAAGACGAGCATCCACCCTGTCATCACCCGCGCCTCGACCGTCGCCTTTTTGATCATAATGAAGCTGATCCCTTGCGCCAAAACAGCCAAAAAGACGTACACATCCCCAATGGACAAATGGCCAAGGCCCCCGTCGCCGCTCGCCACAACAAACACGACGCCAAAAAACCCAAGCGCGATGCCAAGCAAACGAAACAACGTCGGCCGCTGGCCTAAAAACACGATCGCCAACAGCGCCGTCACAAGCGGCACAAGCCCTAGCACAAGACCCGCATTCACCGCTGTCGTCCTCGCAATTCCCAACGCTAAAAAGAAGTGATGGGCCACCACGCTGAACAATGCAGCCAAACCAATCTGTTTCGCCTCATTCCAACTGACTCGTTCCAGCTTGCCGATCCCCCATAAAAACAAAAGCACGACCAACCCGGCCGTTAGAATGCGCAGCGCCGTCAACGCGACGGGCGAAAAATGCTCCACCAAAACTTTCAACGCCGTCACATTCAGCCCCCAGGCGACCATGATCCCGACAAGCAACACATAAATGAATGATCTCTTCATCCCTCTCTCCCTCTCCTGCACATTCGGTTTTTCTCAACATGGAAAAGGAAAAACGGAGCCGATGGACGCTCCGCTTTCCCACCCGTTTCCACATAGAACGAATGAATTCACTTCCGCTGCAATGGCTTCTGCCCTCTATTTTACTACACCACAGCGGATTTTTTGACTCAAAAGCACCGTCATCTCAAGCCCGCGGCATGTTCTTCCTTTCTCCGCCCATATCGGCCGTCCATCGTGCATATGGTATAATAGAGAGGAGAGGAGACCCATGTTCCCACGCTACCGCCAAAAGACGATCCGAGCCAGGACTGGGGTGGCGGTTCTCACTGCCGTCGCCGTGTTGGTGGCGATCTTGTCTCTGTTTCTTTCGAACGAACGGAACGAGGCAAAGGAAATCGTTGACACGTTTTACCGCTACGAGCAGGCAGGGGATTTTGGCAGCTCTTGGGAGCTGTTTCACCCGCTTATGAAAAAGAAATTCCCAAAAGACGTCTACATCCAGCGCCGCGCCCACGTCTTTATGCAAGACTTCGGCGTCGAGACGTTCGACTACCGCATCGATGAGGTGGAAAAACTGTCGTCATGGTCGATGTCTGATGAGAACAAACCGCTTCACGACGTGTATCGCGTCCGCGTCATTCAGACGTTCCATAGCGCTTTTGGCGTGTTCGAAATCCATCAAGACGTCTTCGTCGCCAAAGAAAAAGGGGAAAAGAACATTTTGTTCCCTTACCGCCCGTAACCCCCAACATCGATGCGGCCCCGATATCGACCGGGCGCCGCTTTCACCGCTCCTTCCATTCCTCGATGATCTCAAGCGTCCGATTCATGCCGACATTGTATATCAACAGCTTAAGCAAGTTTTCCCGCTCCTCTTTCGTAAAAAAGAGATCGCCGTCAATGATCTCAAGCGGGACAGGGGAGAGCTCGGCATACAGCTCATAATCAACCTTCTGTCCTTCCGGTTTTAGGACAAACGTTCTCATTCGCGCCATCCTCCTTTTTCACCTACACGTTTTGACAAGAAACACCCGTTAGGCAGCGCTCCCTGTCAAGTATAGACTAACACACAGCACGTTCATGCGCCTAGCAGCCGCACCGTATTCCCATGCCATGCACATGAGACTCTCTTCCTATTGCAGCAACCTCATCCGAATCTTCTCATACACTAATGTATCATCAATCGGAGCTGGTTTCTCCATCCAGCGAAAAAAGGAGCGAACTGCCATGTACGCACATATCGTCAAACGTGGGGAAACGATCGCTTCCATCGCCCGCGACTACCGTACATCTGTTGAGGCGCTCCTTCGCGCCAATGGGTTGACCGCCGCGTCCGTCATCTTCCCTGGCCAAGGGATCGTCATCCCCCACCTTCCGCCGAAAGGATCGATTCCGTACACGATCCACATTTCGATCAGCCGCCGCCAGCTGACGTTAAAACACCAAGGGCGGACGATCCGCACGTATCCCGTCGGCGTCGGGAAAATGGTCACCGCCACCCCCGTCGGCGACTTTGTCATCGTCAACCGCCAGCCAAACCCAGGCGGGCCGTTCGGCGCGATGTGGCTCAGCTTATCCAAACTCCATTACGGCATCCACGGCACGAACGACCCGTCCTCGATCGGCAAATACGTATCCAAAGGCTGCATCCGCATGCATAATAAAGACGTGCTCGAACTCGCCTCCATCGTTCCGAACGGAACGGAAGTGTTTATCCGGCCGTGAGGGCAAAACAGCGTCATTCATCCGTCTGTTCTGAGTCACAACCCGTTTTATTTTTCAAGAAGATGTCATTCACTCCCACCGAACGAACACCGTGTTTCCGCTCACGATGGCAGCTGACAATCGATCGGGCAAGTAGTATAATTAGGTCAAAAGCGAATGGAGTGAAGACGATGCCAGGCGGGATCTCGCATCACGCCAAAGACATTTTGTTCAAGTCGCTGAGCGCATTGTACCAAAACCAAGCCCTCGATGTATACGGACTTCACGGACTCCCGCGGATCAAAGCAGTGCTGCCAACCGAATTTCCGTCTGTTCGGGCGGACGAACGGCGCGCCGACACCGTGTTTCTTCTCGAAGACGATTCCATTTTGCTTCTGGAATACGAAAGCAACGAACGATTTCTCGACAACCATTTGAAGTATCTCGATTATGCCTGTCGACTCCTCCACACATACTATCAACAGGAAAAACGAATCCGCCCGATTCGCATCGTTGTGATCTACACAAGCGATGTCACGAGCGCCCGCGAACAGCTTGACGCCGGCGATGTGCTTCTTTCATCCAAAGCGGTGCTGCTTGGCGAATTCAACGGCGATGCCATTTTCCATGCCATTGAAGAAAAAGTCCACAACGGCGAACCGCTCACTCCGGAAGAAACGATGAAACTCATCCTCGTGCCGCTCATGCACACCCGCTTCGACCGGCAAACGATGATCGAAAAAACGATCGAGCTGGCGAAAGCGATCGGCGACGAACCGAAACAGCTGCACATCATCGCTGGCGTTCTGACCGCCACAGACAAATTCATCGACCGGTCATACGCCGAAAAAGTAAAGGAGTGGATCAAAATGAACAAAGTGTTTCGCCTGTTAGTCGAAGAACTTGAACAAGAAAGAGAAGAAATGTTGAAGAAAGTGATGCAGGAAAAAGAGCAAGCGGTTAAGCAAGCCGAAAAACAGAAAGCCATTGAAATCGCCAAAAACTTCCTTGATGTCTTGCCCATCCACGAAGTGGCGAAACGGACCGGACTGACCGTCGCCGAAGTCGCCGATCTCGCGAAGGAAATGGACAAATAGGCAGCACAAAAGAGCCGCAACCGCGCGGCTCTTATCACTGGTCTTTTCCCTATGGCTCTTGGCGTGTGGAACAAGCAACAGTCGGACTTTTCCCTTGGCCTTTGGCCGCCAAAGCGAGCGCACTTCCCAGTGTGTCAATCCCTCTACTCGCCGCTTGCCAATCGCTGACGGGCTTCATCCGTTAACAACAAATACGGACGGCGTTTCCCCTCCTCCTGGCGCACCACTTTCTCCGTCCACGGGTGAAGCAAAAACAGCCCTAACTTTAGACGGAATTCCGGGTCCACCATTTTTTTCCGCACGCCATCTTCATGGGCGATGAGCTTCTCAATCACATTGACCATCGCCTTCTTGCTTAGAAACACATCCTTCTCCTTCGAACTCAATCGCACAATAACCCCCTCATCGGAAAACGAAACAACGCGAAACGCTTCCTTCCCTTTGAACGTCGATACCATTTTTCCTTCGTACAGCTTATCCAGCAACGACTTCCACATTTCCTCCGCAAACAGCCGTTGGTTCATGCCCTCTCCCCAACGATAACAAGTGCCTTTTTCCGTCCCCCTACCCCTGCACAGCTTCCGATCCAAACGAACTTCGCATATCGGCCAGTTGCACCGCCAGTTTTTCCAATTCATAAATATTCTATTTCCATTTGTCTGCTGTCCAGCAGCCAATGTATCTGTTCCTGTTTTTCCACCAAGTTTTCCCCCTTTGATCTCCCTGCGAATACGTCGTTCCAAGGCATTTGTTCCTTTTCCTTGAAACTTGAAATATAAACCAAAACCTCTCCCCTACAACATCCTCCCGTCCCGCTCACTCCACTTTCTTACCCATCACCCGCTCGATCATCGCAAGCAGAGCCAGCCTTCTTTTTTCAAAAAACTGGTCAAAATCATCCGCTCTTATGGATGCCACATCAATAACATGCGTTTGCAGGATGTCATCCAACACCGCTGCCGAAACGCCTTTCCTCTCCTCTAGTTTCTTCAAATATACACTTGGAGCATCACGGCCAATCATCCGATTCGTTTTATAGGACAATGGGGTTTTATTCATAATGCAATCGTACTTCGCTTTCTCAATCCCCCGTTTTTCGCAATAGTCACGAGGGAAAATATGGTGAATATCAATCGATTCGCCGTAATACGTCTGAATATCGATCGGCACCCCAGATAAGAAATCCCGCGCCCCTTCCCTCATGAGCAATGCGTGCAACCCTTTATAAGCGGCGCTGTTTCGCGTGCGCAGCGTGAAGAGGCGATCAGCGGCGAAATGGGCATCCCGCACCGTCGTCGGCTCCGCACCGCCGCGAATCCATTCGACGACTTCCACCACGTCACGGGCAATCCGCGTCTCCGTCGCTCCTCCATACAATTCACCCAATACACCGCACCAATACCAACGGGCGATTCGGTCACGGACACAAACATTGTGCGCCTCTTTTCCCAGCTCGACAAAAATGGCCGCCAGCGGGATCAACTGGGTGCCGTACGGCAAGTCGCGCGCGGAAAACACATGTTGCTCATGCAAAAATTGAGCCGCCTGAATAAACCCTTCCGTCACCCGATCCGCCCATCTTTGGTAATCCGCCAACGTCAACTGCAAGATGTCGCGCCGCTTGCAGCTGACCGCCACGCCGTCCCCCGCTTTTCGTCGATTGTACGTGGCCAACAACGCAACTGCCTGCAGGAAGTCGGTGCTGCTGATATCGGCCAACACTTTGTTGTAAATTTCTCCAGATCTCTTTAATTTTGCTTCCTTCTCTTCCCAATCATCCCTCAGCTTGAAATCTTCCGCCGCAAATGTGGCGGTAAGAAGCTCGAAGACGGTCAGAGAGACGCCCCCCGTGTTTACATTCTCAAAAACTTGGCAAACCGCCTCTTTCGGAGTCGGCTTCCGAAGCATAATAACAGGCACTTGATATTGCTGAAAACGGGGAAATACGTCCGTCATCAACTTTTGCCACTTCAATGACCGTTCCGCAATTTTCGTTGAATCCGAAAAATAGCGCGTCTGCCACGCCAACAACCCCGCAGGATCGAAAAACAAATTCACCGGAAGCATTCCCGCTTCGCATTCTTTCTCCAAGTCAGAACAATCAAGAACAACCCTCCCTCCCGGTCCGCGAATGATCCGGTCTTCCGGAACACTGACGATCGTCTCTTCTCGGTCGACGTTCGGATCTAACATTTTGTCAATGTCAATATAGTAGAACCGTTTGATTGCCTTGTCTCTCTTGTCTCTTGTCGCTACAGGCGCTTTCAATTTCAATGATTGAAACAACGCCGTCAGCCGCTGTTGACCGTCAAGAATCAGCCGTTCCGGTTCCACTTGGTTCACGTTATCGACCCCTTCGATCGGCCTTGAGGCAAAACGGACATTCGGATTTCCCGTCTGGAGCATCATCACCGCACCGATCGGATAAGAGAGAGAAACACTGATCAACAAATTCCGAATCCGCTCGTCATCCCAAACCCAGCCTCTCTGAAAATCAGGAAGCTGTGTTCGACATTCCTGAATGCTTTCAAGCAAATCAAGCAAACTTTCGACCGTACTGTCAAACGTGGTAATCGTGCTCATATCCTTCCCCCTCGTTTCATGAAAAACCCTACACTTCCATACGATTCAATCGACCAATATGCCATCATCCAATGCATATTCCTGTTGCTTTCCAAAAAACACTTTATTCTTTCGACAATGGCATTCTTTTTCCTCCTGCCGCGCAGCGTTTGACAGAAACATCCCCCAGCCAACGAAAATCCGTAGTTGAATATAAAAACAAAATATTGTATATTTATAAATATACAATGACGATTGATCGCGAGGGATCCCAATGCAAATCGACCATGCCGTCACGAGCGATGTCAAAGACATGCACGCGCTCATCCAACACTATGCAAAAAAAGGACTCGTGCTGCCCCGCTCGCTGCTGTCCATCTACCAGCACTTGCAATGCATGTATGTCGCCAGGGAGAACAGCCAAATCGTCGGCACCGCCGGGCTGCATATCCTGGGGCACGATCTCGGGGAAGTGCGTTCGCTCGTCGTATCTCCTGACCATATGGGGAAAGGAATCGGCCGCCTGCTCGTCCACCATATTGCCGACGAGGCGGCCAGACTCGGGGTGAAGCGGTTAATATCCTTTACTTACCAAGTCGAGTTTTTTCGAAAATGCGGGTTTGAGATCGTGGACAAATCAACACTGCCGGAAAAAGTGTGGATTGATTGCGTCAACTGCCCGAAACTGGACTGTTGCGATGAAACGGCGATGATAAAATACATTTGATCCCCTCCCACCCGCATCACGGGGAAGGGGGAGATCCCTTGGAAAAACCTTTTCCCTTCGCTGTTTCGTTCTCCATACCCTTCACTAGAAAAGCGAATGTTCGAAACTGACAAGCCATCTTTTTTATGCCCTGAAGTTCCGCGGCTGCGCAGAACGGTTGTGTTCGTTTTGCATCAAACATCAGCCCTGCCCCCCCCATTCAGGAGGAGATAATGCGCGTTTGTTTCAATTGTTCAATCAAATGTTGCACCTCATATTTTGCAACCTTTGCATAATATACAAAAAATAACGAAAATATTCGCATAAAATCAAGTCCTAATGTTTATGTCAAATACGGCTCCCATCCAGTGCACTTAAGCTCTAGAAAATAGAACCGCTTTGCCCCCGGCTCGTGCGCCCCATCCGCATTAAAGTAGCGAAGGATGATATAGTTGAGTCCATGCCAGAGGCAAAATCGGCCAAAACTAATGGATTTGTTCGTTAATCATATGAAAATTAATATTCACCGGTATAAACTTCTTTATACGCTCAATATCCCGCTTCTTGTAGTCCATAATCACAATGCCAGTAATGACCTCATCCTCTTCAGAAAACCGGATAAACACACCAGGAGCTGCTTCGTCATCGTACGACACTTTTGGTTCGCCCAAATAAATATAAAGAACATCGTGATCATAGTCATAGGAGTATTTAACGTTTTCCTGTAAATTTTGGACGAACATAAATCGCACCTCCTGTCTCTTGGTTTAACCTGCTTTTGGCGATGACGGTAACAACGTCACCATACGCTTCATCTTCATGGTCGACAATAACGACCAATGCCTTTAGCGACTTAAACTTAGGCAATTGCACAAGATCTATATATTTTTGTCTTGTATCATGCTGATCGTCCGGATTATTTGGCAATATAAAACAAGGATCTTGAATGACGCTCTTGACCATATCTTCTTGGCCTGTGAACTACCCCCACTTAATTTTCTAGCGAAAATTTGAAGTGGAGGCTTCCAAAGAAGTTTGACTGCTTCAAGCAATCCTTATTCTTTGAGGCGTGTCCACTTCGCCGCTAGAGCATAAGACACTCAGGTCTACAGCTTTACTTTTCTTTAAGATGTTTAATGCGCCATTGAATCGAGTAGGAGAGGGTGACTAACCCTCGTCCTCTCACACCACCGTACGTACCGTTCGGTATACGGCGGTTCCATTAAGTCTGACGCAGAGATTCATATCGTTGATAAAGACTCTTCAGCCCTTGGCTCTCCCAATAGGAGTTGCCAAGGGCTTTATGCAAGATGGGACTAGCGGCCACTCTCCAATATTTCTTCCGAGTGTTTCCCCATTCATATGCTTTCCGCTTGGGCACTCCTAAACTTTGCAGTTTTCGGACTCTGGTTCTCGGAAGTTTCCACTCTTTCCATTGGCACATGCGCAGCCTTCGTCGAATCCATCCATCTAGTTCTTTGAACACACTTGGAGTCTCTGCTAACGAGAAGTATCCACACCATCCCAGAATGTACTGGTTGAGCTGTTCGATTCGCTCGGGCATGGGAATCGGTTTCGATCGACTCGTCATGGTGCGTATCCTTTGCTTCATGCGCCGAATACTTTCCTTTGCGATCCGGATTTTTGGCTCCTTATTTGGGGTGAAGCTAAAACCGAGGAATTTTCTCCTCCACGGTCGATCCACTGCCGATTTGGTTTCATTGACTTTCAGCCGGAGTTTCTTTTCAATGAATGCCGTGATCGATTTCATCACCCGTTCCCCGGCCTTCTTCGTCCTTACGTAGATATTGCAGTCATCCGCATACCGTACAAATTTGTGCCCTCGTTTTTCCAATTCTTTGTCCAGCTCATCCAAGAGAATGTTGGACAAAAGTGGACTGAGCGGCCCTCCTTGTGGAGTCCCCTCTTGTGTTTCCATGACCACCCCGTTGATCATGACCCCTGCCTGTAGATACTTCCGTATCAACTTTAGGAGGATTTTGTCTGGAATTCGTTTCGCTAATATCCCCATCAGTTTGTCATGGTTGACTCGATCAAAGAACTTTTCCAAGTCGATATCTACCACCCATGTATATCCTTCCTGAATATACTGCTTCGCCTTTTTCACCGCGTCGTGTCCTCTTCGACCGGGACGAAACCCGTAGCTGTGTTCCGAAAAGGATGGGTCAAAGATCGGCGTGAGCACTTGGGCGATGGCCTGTTGGATGAACCGGTCTGTCACGGTCGGGATTCCTAGTAACCTGACTCCTCCGTTCGGTTTCGGGATTTCGACCCGTCGGACCGGGCAAGGTTCGTAGGTCCCTTCTTCCAAAGCGCGCCGTATCACGTCCCAATGTTCCACGAGGTGTCTTCGCAGGTCTTTGACGGACATTCCATCGGTTCCATGGGACCCTTTATTCTTTTCCACTTGTTTGAGTGCTCGCAGGAGATTCTCCCGTGACAGTACCTGTTTCATCCACATTCCGATTCTTCCTCTCTACGTGAACGATCCGTTCTATTTGTGCCATCTTCTTCTCCACCCTCTTGAGGTCCCCCATGGACTTCACCATTTCCTCCCTCAAGCAGGCCCTTTCGGGTTGTCTGCTTCATCAAAGAAGATGAACGCCTAGTGGCCGTTCTCCTTCATGGTTCGGTCCTTCCCCTTCTATCTTAAGCTAGACGGGTACTATGACCTCTGCTGACTTCTGTCCGTTCAGCGTTGGATCGCTCCAACGGTTGCCAAGCGCACTTGGCTTCCCGGACAGACCTCCCCGGGTAAGAGTGCAGTCTTTCCTTCCATCTATCTGCTTCATTTACTCGGTATCACCTTCGGCAGAAAGGGCTTCGTTTTGTCGTGCAAACTCACCCAATGATACCCAGCCTCCTATGAAGTTCGTGTTCCTCAGACCGGAAGTTTGCCGCCCGCTTCCTTCAGATTCTGCGTCGCCGCAGACACCCTTGCGTTAAGCTAACTGCTACTTCTGCCTTCGCAGTTCGGGACTTTCACCCTATAGACTGCACCCATGCCGGGCGCACGAGACGTATATGATTCTTCCTGTTTCAAGAATTCAATGCCGTAAAATTCACAAAGATATTCTAGTTTTTCTTTTATGTTACCGAGAGGAATATTGACAAAGTTTTGATTTGTCTTTTTTCCTAGATTAATATTGCGTTTCCACTGTTTTGTTCTTCACAACCTTAACAGTAGAGGGAATTTTAGGAGCTGGCAAGCCTTTTTTTATGCCATGAAGCTCTGCACTTTTTTGTTGCAGAACTCTGTACTTTCATTTTGCACTAAACATATGGGGCCATCCATGGCCTCGATGACGCGGTGGTGCTGCTGGCTTGGAAGGCGGATCAGCCGATGGCGCCGGAACATCTTCATTGCATCTTGAGCACCGACCGGGAACTCGGGGACGAAGACATCTTGCGTTACTACGCCCAGCGCTGGACGATCGAGTGCTTTTTCCGGCAGGCGAAAGATCAACTGAAGCTGGATGGATACCGCGTTCGCCACATTCGGGCGGTGAAACGGTATTGGGCGGTGGTGCTGTTGGCCTGCGTGTACAGCATCGCCGAATCCCGACAAAACCTCTCCACCGGGCTGGAGCTTCTTCGGTCGCGGAAAGACCACAGCGTCGTCGAGTTCATTTATGACGCTGCAAAGCAAGAGATTCCCATTGATGTGATCAAAAAACAGCTCCGTATCGCGTAAGGGGTGCCCTGTTTGTCTCTCTAACCATGGAAATTATTGTAATGAAAAATGCTCATCTACAGTATGCTATTTCCTTTGTGCGATCTGTAGATCCTGTATCTACAATAACCAGCTCATCGACAATATCTTTGACACTTTGCAGACAGCGGCTAAGATTCCGTTCTTCATTTTTTACAATCATGACTAACGCTAATGTTATCAAGGTTTCATCCCATAAACTTTAATAAATTCCTTTAACGCCTCTCGCCAATGCCTTAATTCCTTAAAGCCATTTAATCGTAGAGCCATATGATCTAATACAGAATACGGAGGGCGTTGAGCAGGTCTTGGATAATCTTTTGTTTTACATGGATTAACTACTATATTAACATTAGCCTCTTCGAAAATGGCTTTGGCAAATTCATACCAAGAGCAATGGCCTGAATTAGAAATATGGTAGACTCCATATTTTTCAGTCTGAATAAGTTGAAAAATGCAGCTAGCTAAATCAACTGCATAAGTTGGACATCCAATTTGATCATCAACGACAAACAATTCTTTTTGTTCTTGTGCAAGTTTTAACATTGTTTTCACAAAATTATTTCCATGTTTCCCGTAAACCCACGATGTTCGAATAATAAAAAATTTAGAGTGAAAGTCTCTTACAAAATGTTCACCAGCTAGTTTACTTCTTCCATATACGCTTATCGGATTCGTAACAGCAAACTCGTTATAAGGTACGTTTGCGGTGCCGTCAAACACATAATCGGTACTTATATAAACCAACTTAGCACCTATATGTTCTGACGCTACGACTATGTTTCTTGTTCCGTATGCATTCACTAAAAATGCTTGATCTGGTTTGGACTCTGCTGCATCTACCTTTGTATAGGCAGCAGTGTGAATAACAACATTAGGATGGATATGGTCAATAACACTTTTCACTTGCTGAAAATCCGTTATATCGAGTTCTGCTCGTCCATATCCATATACTTCATATTCCATGTCTTTTAACAATTTGACCATTTCTGTGCCTAATTGCCCTTTCGCACCAGTAACTAATATTTTTTGTTTACTCATTCTCTTTCACCATATTGCTTTTGATAATAAGCCATGTACTCTCCGGACTTAATGCGTTTCCACCAATCTTTATTATTGATATACCATTGAATCGTTTCCTCAATTCCCTTGTCAAACGTATATTGTGGTTTCCATCCGAGTTCTGTCATAATTTTTGTAGGATCGATTGCATAGCGACGGTCATGCCCTGGGCGATCGCTTACATATTTAATTAACGACTTTGAAACCCCAAGTTTTTCAACAATTAAATGGACTATTTCGTCATTTGTCCGCTCATTATGCCCGCCGATATTATATACTTCTCCGGGCTTTCCTTTATGAATAACTAAATCAATAGCGGTACAGTGGTCTTCAACATGAAGCCAATCACGAATATGTTGACCATCACCGTAAATAGGAAGCTCTTTTCCTTCTAATGCGTTTGTTATGATTAAAGGGATTAGCTTTTCAGGAAAATGGTATGGTCCATAGTTATTCGAGCAACGTGTAATATTCACATTTAATCCATATGTTTCACGATATGCCCTTACAAGCAAATCTGCACTAGCCTTACTTGCTGAGTAAGGGCTGTTTGGAGCAAGCGGCGTTTCTTCGGTAAAATACCCTGTATCTCCTAAACTGCCATACACTTCATCGGTAGAAATTTGAACATATTTTTGGATATTGTTCGCCTTCGCGACATCCAACAATACCTGAGTCCCCAATACATTTGTTTTAACAAAAATATTTGGGTCAGAAATACTGCGATCCACATGCGATTCAGCAGCGAAATTAACAATCACATCAATATGATGAAACTTTACAATATAATCAACGAGTTGATAGTTTCTAATATCACCTTTAATAAAGACATACTGTGGATTTTCTTGAATATCTTTCAAATTTTCCAAATTACCAGCATAAGTTAACAAGTCGTAATTAACGATTTTATATTCAGGATATTTATTCAACATATAATGCACAAAATTGCTACCGATAAAACCTGCTCCGCCAGTTACTAAAAGATTCATAGAGTTCTCTCCCACACAAAATTAATTTCTGCATCCGCTAACAATGGATGATTTGCATCTTTTTCCGAAAGAATAGGATCAGTTACTGGCCAATCAATCCCTAACGCCGGATCATTCCAAAGAATTCCCCGATCATGCTCAGGTGAATAATATTCGTCGACTTTATATTGAACTTCTGTGTTCTCTACCAATGTACAAAAACCGTGTGCGAATCCTTTAGGAACTAACAATTGTCGTTTATTGTCCGCACTCAAAATAAAGCCTTGCCATTTTCCAAACGTCGGTGAACCTTTCCGAATATCAACGATCACATCATAAATCGCACCGCGGGTAACACGAACAAGTTTTGTTTGGGCTTTTGGATTTAGTTGATAGTGCAATCCACGAATCGTTCCCGCTTTTACGGAAAGAGAATGGTTATCTTGCACAAATCGGAGATCGAAACCTAATTGACGAAATGTTTGTTCATTATAACTTTCCATAAAAAAACCACGCTCATCTTTATGTACGATAGGCTCAAATATAATCGCTCCATCCAATTCGGTTTGAATAATCCTCATATGGGTTCATCCTTCAATTATTTTCATATTCTTATTAAACAAGCTACCGAAATCGACATCTTTAGCAAGTTCATTGGCCCGCAAATAGGATGCATGCGTACCGGCATCCGTCCACCATCCGTCCAAAATATCATACGTCAGTTCATTTCGTTCAATGTAAGCATTATTCACATCCGTAATTTCTAACTCTCCTCGTGCGGACGGCTTTAACGTTTTAATAATGTCAAATACCTTAGCGTCATACATATAAATTCCTGTAACCGCATAACGGCTTTTCGGATTCTTTGGCTTTTCTTCAATACTCTTAATTCGATTACCTTCGAGTTCAGGAACGCCAAATCGTTCAGGGTCCTCAACTTCTTTAATTAAAATTTTCGCTCCTGCTGCCTGTTTTTTAAAGTTTTCAACATAAGGAACAATGCTGTCAGAAAATACATTATCCCCTAAAATAACCGTCATTAAATCATTACCAACAAACGCTTCACATAAACCTAATGCTTGCGCAATTCCACCCGCTTGATCCTGTACTTTATATGTAAACTCAACATCAAATTCAGAACCACTGCCTAAAAGATTCACAACATCCCCCATATGTTCACGACCAGTCACAATTAAAATGTCAGTAATATTAGCCTCTTTCAGTTTATAAATTGCATGGTAAATCATCGGATATTTGCCGACTGGCAACAAATGTTTATTCGTTACTTTAGTAAGAGGATAAAGGCGGGAGCCTGTCCCACCTGCGAGGATGATGCCTTTCATTTAAGTAATCCTCCTACAAATTATTTAAGAAATTAGTGAACTTACAATGTATCTAACAATATCTCTACTCATATCTTCCCAAAATGGAAGACTTAATACTCGTTTTGTAAGTTCATCAGTTACAGAAAGAGTAGAATGAGGACAATTTAAAAATTGTTTTTGCTGATGACAGGCAGGTGAAAAATATGAAACAGCCTGGATGCTTTTTTCTTCCAATTTTTTTAAATAATATGTATTAAATTCATCCTCAGGACAAAGAATGGAGAAAAACTGAAACGGTATTTTCCCTCTTGTTTTTTGAACTTGCCATCCTTGTTCCAATAAACCTACATTTGTTATTTCTTCTAAGTAAACATTATAAAGTTGTTCCCGTTTTAAAATTTTTTCTTTATACACATCAAGTGTAGCTAATCCAATCGCTGCAAAATACTCCGACATTTTTGCATTAATTCCTAATGTAATAGACTCTCTTTTACCATAATAACCAAAATTAGCAGCGGTTCTTATGTTTTTTATTAATTCTTCATCCTGGCTATAAACTAATCCACCTTCACCAATTCCAAAAGATTTTGTTGCATGAAAACTAAAAACTATGGCTCCCTTAAATCCTTGACCAATATGTTGTCCATTATAAGTCGTTCCGAAACAAGGAGCAGCATCTAAAACTACTGGTATTCCTGACTCATGCAACTTTTGATAGTATG
Organism: Geobacillus uzenensis; assembly: GCF_002217665.1. Lineage (NCBI taxonomy): Bacteria > Bacillati > Bacillota > Bacilli > Caryophanales > Anoxybacillaceae > Geobacillus > Geobacillus uzenensis. The sequence continues at coordinate 273,585 of NZ_NEWL01000010.1, read as the reverse complement.
AAAGATCTAAATAGTTACCAAACGTAGCATATGGCACAACAACAGCCACTTCATCCCCTAATTGATTTAAAACTTCTTCCAACTGCTCCTGATTCATAAACCAATCATCTTCATTTATATCAATAAAATAAGGCTCTAAACCACACCACATAGCGGCTAAGGGAGTCGCAGAAAATGTAAAGCTGGGCATAACCGCATATTTTCCTTTAGGGCGTTTCATTTCAGAAATAGCCAAAATTAGTCCTAATGTAGCATTACTAACAGTCGTTACTGCTCCTACATTATCGAAATATTCACTCAGTATCCTTTCTTCAAATTTATTATTTAATGGACCATAGTTAGTATAAATTTTCGATTTATCTATTTCTTGGATATATTTTTTATATGACTGAAATGTTACTAGATTAGGTTTCATAAAGGGTATTTTTTCCATACCAATTTATTCCCCACTGTTGTGTAAAATATAATTTCTTTTAAAAATCACTACACAAAAATTTTAATAACTGTAGATGAGCAAATTTGCTAACATAAATTTACAAACTAAACAAAAAAGGAGACATGAACCCGATTCCTTGGTTAGAATAGATGTGCTACCAACTACCCACAAGGAGGTTCATGTCTCATGAATACCTCCTTTTCGAATCGAAACCACCGCCGCCGCCAAATTGTCGATGCGCAGTTTTCTCGGGACGCCTCCGGCTTGGCGAAACAGCTGAGTGAGCCCGTAAAGAAAACATTCGCTGTTTTCCGCCGGCAATGGATACGCATACGCGGCGTTGCTGTACGGAAAGCTCAAAATCAGAATTGATCGGTCTTCCTCTTTTCCTTCCTTCGTCACAACGGACATGGTGCCGAAATCCACCTGCGCTTCCCCCGGAGGGTGTTCCAGCCTCTCGTAACGCCGTTCCTTCTCCAGCTTAAGCTGAGGTCTTCGTTTTTGAACGTAGGCGCAAACCGTTCGATAAGACCCTTTAAAGCCATGTTCCTGCTTTAATTGTTCGTACATCTTCTTGCTTGTCCGCTGTTGTTTTCTTGGCAGTTTGGCGTCCTCCTCCAGCCAGTCATCAATGATTTGACCGTATCCTTCTTCCTCCATCATTCCCCGTTTTCTCTTTATTTTTTGTCTGACCGAAATGTCTCCATCCGCATATTTCTTGACTGTTCTCCAGTTAAATCCCGTCCTGCGGACAATTTCGGAAAGCGATAACCCTTTCTTTTCACGCAAATGTTTGATATGATGAATTTCAGGCATTGCTAGCATCCTTTCTTTACCTCCACTGTTTTGTTCTTCACAACCTTAACAGTAGAGGGAATTTTAGGAGCTGGCAAGCCTTTTTTTATGCCATGAAGCTCTGCACTTTTTTGTTGCAGAACTCTGTACTTTCATTTTGCACTAAACAGACGACCAAGGGATGTTCGGGGACATTGACGGATGTCCGGTACTGGAGTTTTCATCCGAATCATCGAACCACGCTCAGCCACTTTTTCACGAAAAGCCCTTGGAACGAGGAAAAACTGCTTGAGAAGCTTCAGGAGTGGGTTCTTCGCCAGATCGAACGCCTGGCCAAACGGACGAATCAACCCCTGTTCCTTTCGATTGATGATACCATTTGCCAAAAAACGAAGCCTTCGTCACGGGCAACGCACGCGGAAGCGGGCTCAGCCGGTGTATGTGCTCGTGGATTCATGGTATCCGTCCCAAGCGCTCATCGAAGCCTGTCTGAAACAAGGATTCCATGTCATCGCCATGCTCAAGACGAACCGGATTCTCTACCCGAAAGGTATCGCCATCCAAGCGAAGGAGTTTGCCCGCTATATCGAGCCAAACGACACCCGCCTCGTCACGGTGGGGAACGAGCGCTATCGTGTCTACCGCTACGAAGGCGCGCTCAACGGTCTTGATGACGCGGTGGTGCTGCTGGCTTGGAAGGCGGATCAACCGATGACGCCGGATCATCTCCATGTCATATTGAGCACCGACCGGGAGCTGAGTGACGAAGACATCTTGCGTTACTATGCCCAGCGCTGGACGATCGAATGCTTTTTCCGGCAGGCAAAAGACCAGCTGAAGCTCGATGGGTACCGTGTTCGCCACGTTCGGGCGGTGAAACGGTATTGGGTCGTGGTGCTGTTAGCCTGCGTATACAGCATCGCGGAATCTCAACAAGACATCTCTTCCGGCCTGGAGCTTCTTCGGTCTCGGAAAGGGCACAGCGTCGTCGAGTTCATCTATGACGCCGCAAAGCAAGATATTCCCATTGATGTGATCAAAAAACAGCTCCATGTCGCCTAAGGGGTCCCCTGTTTGTCTCTTAGGGAATGGAAATTACTGTAATGAAAAATACTCATCTACAGCATAGCCAATGACAAGTTTGCCAATTTGATTTTCAATACAGTAGTTAATGATGTAACGGCAAGTCTTGTTGATATAATCATTCACTTTATTATTGCGATTCATAGCAAGCAACGCCTGTTTACGAGTGGTGCCTTTGATTTTTTGCTTATCTTTTATGCTTTGAAGTCTGGCATTTTCTTTGTTAAACCATTGATTTATACTTTTTAATCTCCGCCCATCAATGATGAATGATCTGCCGTCAATTGCCAGTGCTTTTTGGTCATTTAATTCTCTTTGATCTTCAGGCATTTCATATTTGTACTGAATCTCAAAGAACCTGGCATGATGCTTAGGAATGATTTCAATCTGCTTAATCTTTTTGTCCAGCAACACAGGCGGAATCGTTATCGTGATGGGCTTGTGAGTCTTTTTAAATAGGCGAGAATACGGTATCGTGAATTTGTTGCCGTCTATACGAATCTGGCCAATGATCAGTGAATGAAAGCCATCTTTTTTAAGATATTTTGGAATACTGATAGCCTTGTGGTCATATTTTCCTTGTTTGGCAAGACTGATCAAACCAAAGAAAGATTTAAAGGCTTCATTGACCTTTTTTAAAATTTGCTGTGCCATGTTGCTGTTTAACAGCTTATAGTTTTCGTTAGTTTTTGCAAGATGATAGTTTTTCTCATAATTAAGAAATTCCTTGTGTTCAAAATAGTATTGTCTGACATGGTACAATCCGACGTTGTACATGTTCTTGGCAATATGGCACAGTTCTCGAAGAGTCAAGTATTCTTCTTTGGTCAAACCATTTAGCTGTTGTTTGATACAAAAATACATTTTTTCACCTCCCATCTAACTATATTATACTATATTTTACTGAATCTATCCTATTTTCAGCAAAATATAGTGGTTCATCACCAAATTTTGTGATTTAGTGACAAAAAAGAGAAAGCACTGACGAGATCCTGGCAATAATGTTAGCGGTGAAATAAACATTAAGGAGGTCTCGTAAGTGCTTTCTATACCACTAGGATTGCCAGAATTTAAAGTGATTAAACAAGAACTTCTTTCCTATGGTTATGCGATTCATGTAGAGAAAACAGAGACACAGGAACGTTGCCCTCATTGTGGGTTTGCCACTTCCTCTGTCCACGACAGACGGACAAGAAAAGTACGGGATTTGGCGATTTTCCATCAACCGGTGTACTTGTTCGTAAAGGTAAAGCGCTATCGGTGCTGGAATTGTTCCCAAGTGTTTTCCGCCTCTTTGGAATCGATTCAACCCAATCGACACTACACCAATCGATTTTGTGAGTACTTGTATGAACTTTGTGAAGGCTCCACCATTCAAGAGGTTAGTCGAAAGCACCGTATTCCATATACAACATTGGAACGCATTTATTACTCCATCGCATCGAAAAAAGCAAAAGAGCGTCAAACAGCGATAGAAGCATCTTCTCAAGAAGGAATGGTGCTTAGTTTAGATGAAATCGCGGTAAAAAAGGGACATCAGTATGAAACTGTATTGATGGATGCCAAAGCCGGATCGGTCATGGGAATGCATGCCGATCGCCAATGTGACTCCGCCATCAACTTGTTGAGCCAAAATATCCTGTCGAAAGAAATGGTCCAAACGGTGATTCTTGACATGTGGGAACCTTATCATAAGGCGGTTCGCGCCCTGTTTCCATCTGCTTCGATTGTCATCGATAAGTACCATGTGGTTCAAAAAGTGACACAAGCCTTGGATCAAGCAAGAAAGGAATTTTCTCCATTGAAAAAGGCTCGATATCTTCTCTTAAAAGGCTGTGAAAAGCTTCGTAAGGACCAACGGCTTCGATTAGACGATATCTTGGAGGAGTATCCGGCACTTTCCATTGCTTATTATCTAAAAGAGTTGTTTCGGGATTTTTACCGAACCGATGGATATAACGAAGCAAAGGAACGCTTGGAAGAATGGATTAAGTTAGCCAAACAGAGCCCTTTTGCTTCTTTTCAGGAAGCAGCCAACACGCTTGAAAGGTGGAAGGAGCCTATTCTTTCCTACTTTTTGTGCCCATATACGAATGCCCGGATCGAGGGGACGAATCACAAGATCAAAAACATCAAACGCCGGGCATATGGCTATCGAAATCTAGAACGGTTTCGTTTGCGTGTATTTCTGGAGTGTACAGGGAACACTACAGGCAGTCAGGCTGCTTAAGCGCTCCCTTCTTCCGCTATCGGTATGATAGTTGGTAGAATGGAACCCGTCAAGGAAAGCACTTGACTGTTTCCATTCTACCAACTTCGTGGTCTGTATGCGGAAGAAGGATCCTGACTGATGAACCTATTTCATCCAGCTAACATGTCTCTAGGATTGAGTAGAAATCACAGAAAATGGTGAAGACCCATAATCTTTATATCATATAATAGTGATCTTTCACGAATATATTTCAAATCTAACTCAACCATTTCATCAAATCCTAAATCATTTCTCCCACTCACTTGCCAAAGTCCTGTACATCCCGGTGTCACAAGCAATCGCTGTTTATCATACTCCGTATACTGTGCTACTTCCCTTGGTAGCGGCGGTCTTGGGCCAACTAGACTCATATCCCCTTTTAATACATTCCATAATTGAGGAAGTTCATCAATACTAGTTTTACGAATGAACTTCCCCACTTTCGTGACACGTGGATCATTTTTCATTTTGAACATCGCGCCGGTTGTTTCGTTTAAAGGAAGCAATGATTCTAGCAATTCTTCCGCATTGGTCACCATCGAGCGGAATTTATACATATAAAATTCTTTTCCGTCTTTGCCGACGCGGACTTGTTTAAAAAATACGGGACCTTTTGGGTCTTCTAGTTTGATGAGAAGCGCGACAATAAGAAATAGCCATGACAAACAAATAAGTCCTGCTAGCGCTCCGCATATATCCATGATTCGCTTGGCGATTAAATATCCCTTTTTATCGTTTACAGCAACTCGATGGTGACGTTTGATTTCGACAGTCGCGGTACTGCCTGGTTTCGCCAACTCCCCGCCCTCCTTTATTTCTCTTCTACTTTCACATCATTTAATAGTTTTTCCATGAATTGAATAAGGTCTTCTCTTAATTCATCATGCTGCAACGCAAACTCAATCGTCGTTTTGATAAATCCGATCTTTTCTCCGACGTCGTAGCGCTTTCCTTCGAATTCATAGGCAAACACCCGCTGGATTTCGTTCAATTTTTGAATTGCATCCGTGAGTTGGATTTCGCCGCCAGCGCCGGCTTCTTGTTTTTCAAGGAATAAGAAGATTTCCGGCGTGAGTATGTATCGTCCCATAATCGCTAAGTTGGACGGCGCGGTGCCTGGTGCTGGTTTTTCGACGAATTGGCGGACTTGGTAACGGCGTCCGTGTTGTTCAATTGGATCGATGATGCCGTAACGGTGCGTTTCGTTATCAGGCACTCTTTTGACACCAATAACGGAACTGAGAGTTTGTTCATATTGGTCAATTAATTGTTTTAAGCATGGTGTTTCCGCTTGGACGATGTCGTCACCAAGCAGAACGGCAAACGGTTCGTCGCCGATGAAGTTGCGTGCGCACCAAACGGCGTGGCCAAGTCCTTTCGGTTCTTTTTGGCGAATGTAGTGAATGTCGACTTTCGATGGTTCTTTTACTTTTTCGAGTAAGTCGTATTTGCCTTTTTGAATTAAGTTTTGTTCAAGCTCAAAAGCGTTGTCGAAATGGTCCTCGATCGCGCGTTTCCCTTTCCCCGTGACGATGATGATATCTTCGATGCCGGAGGCGACCGCTTCTTCGACGATGTATTGAATTGTTGGTTTATCGACAATCGGGAGCATTTCTTTCGGCATCGCTTTCGTCGCCGGCAAAAATCGTGTGCCGAGCCCCGCTGCTGGAATGATCGCTTTGCGTACTTTTTTCATCCTATTTCGCGCAGGAGACTCCCACTTCAACGACCAAAGGGAGTAAGTGGGAGAGGAATGCGCGTTCCCCCCTTTCTTTTGTGTATGATATAATAAAGGCGTGGAGAAAACCGTTCAATAAAGGCACTCCAATCACGGCTACTCGATGTATGGAGTTGGTTACAGGAAACGTTGTAACCGTAAAACATCGAGCGTAGGTCCGTCTGTTGTGTGTGGAAGCCAAGTACTGCCAACAGACACACCGAGAGAATCGGTAACGATGCAGGCATGACCTGCGTCGTTGGGTAGTCGTCAACCTGCCCCCTGATGCAACCCCAAGTCAAGGAAGGAGGACGAAGTCCGTTTGCACTTCTGGGGAGTTGCAAGCCCCCACTTCAAGCGTTAGCGAAGTGGGGGTAGTTGACGTGGTACGTAACCCCCTATGTATAGTTGGCCCCTATGCCCCCGCGCATCGGTGCAACCGTAGCTGCGCCGATGCGCCGATGCATATGGGCATAAAAAACAGCCCCTTTTCGGGACTTAGTTTGGCATTTTTGATTTCAGATTCAAGATTTCTTTTTCATGATCGATCAGTTTGTCGAACATCACATCGGATCGGCGCTGCAAGTACGAGACGGTGACATCGACGGATTTTCTTATGCTGGTGACATCGTTTAAAATGAGTGCTTGATTGTGTTTGGAAATACGCAGCTCTTCGAGGATTCGCTCTTGCATCTGCTTCATGCCGGCCATCTCGTGTTCTACTATTTGTTGGCCTTGTTGCAGCTGGGTGATGTCTTTTTGGATTTGAGAGACCGTCGTTTCCAATGTCCGTTGGCCTTCTTGGAGCTGGACGATCTCACGCTGCAATGCATTCTGGCCTTCTTGCAACTGGATAATGTCTTTTTGAATTTGGGAAACCGTCGTTTCCAATGTCCGTTGGCCTTCTTGCAGTTGGGCGACATCACGCTGCAACGCATTCTGGCCTTCTTGGAGCTGGGCAACGTCCTTTTGAATTTGGGAAACCGTGGTTTCTAATGTCCGTTGACCTTCTTGCAGTTGGGTGACTTCCTTCTGAAGCTGGGATACATCTTGCTGCAGCTGCGATACGTCTTGACGAATGTGCCCGACTGCGCCTTCCAACCGTTCGAGCCTGTCGTGGACTGGTTTCAGTTCTTCTTGCAAGACGGAACGAAGCAATTCTTTCAGCTCTTGGCTCATGGCTTCACCTCCTTGACGCCATTATAGCATGGCGCGGCAGGGAAACGTTACAACGTGTATTCTCCTTGTCCGGAGTCATTCAGTGGAATGCGTTGATGAGGAACTTCATGCCCCAAAATGACAAGGCTTGGATCATCCCAGTCCGCATACGGCGGCTTCTTCACAGGTTTGCCCACCGGCTGCCGAAACAAAGCTGGATCTGGCGAGTTTTTCGATAAATGGTCATCCTGGTAGGCCGTGTATACACATATTTTTGAAAAAGGCGGAAGATCCAAAAGCCCTCGTAACATATAGGCATGAAGCATGCCTCCTTCAAACTGCTGTTTCGCCTTTTCCCAACTCTTCACTCTTACTGTTTTTTTACATTCAAAAATGTGCAGTTCCCAACATTGCTTCTCTCTTCTGACAAAGACGATGCCATCGGGTGTGTTTTTGGTTCGAAGATAAGGGAATCCGTTGTTAGGCTTGATCGAAAACACTACGGCTTCGTTGGAACAGTGGAGCGTTACTTGTGCTTCTCCCGATTTTTCCTGCTCGATCACATATAACGTTCCGCCTGTTTCCCCCGTTTTCTCATAAAAGCTTCGCTCAAGGTATTCGAGGTTATTCATCCTCTCCATCCTCTTCCCCGATCTGGAATGCATACGTCTCTTCATTCAACTGCCAAATGACTTCATTGAACGTTTCCGTCGAAAAGCCGTTTTCGGTCGGAATGAGCGGCGTGATGATCGTGTCTTGGCCTTGCATGCGGAACTGGTACGCCCTCACCTTTTTCGGATCAATCGCGTCCTCATCGACATAGCCATACGTTTTCATCAACTGTTCTCTCTTTGGATGCTGGTGAAGTTTGATCAAATTGTTCACCTGTTGGAACAAAATATCGCTATGGGTGGTCAACCACACCGGCATGCCTCGGTTGGCCAACTTGACAAGCGCTGTCGCTAATATGCGCTGGACGCGTGGATGCAGATGCGCTTCTGCCTCTTCAAAAAAGAGTGAACGGTACGTTGCTTTTGATTTTAAAAACAAAATGAGCGGCGACAGTTCAGTTACAAGCGACGATGTGACGTATAACGGCAAGCGCTCTTGTTTGCCTTGTGGGCAATAGTAGAACGATGGAATCGGTCCTTTTTCTTGGTCCATGGTTCCGTTGGCAATCTCGGTTTCAATAAATCGTCCGATGTCCGCATATTTCGACTGTCCGCTTTCCTCCAAACGCAACAACGCTTGCAAGAATCGATAGACAGGCAACGTGAAGTCAAGGGATGGTTCCTCATGTTCTTCGTTGATCATCCGTTCCATCATCTCTTGCACCAGCGCCTTGTAAGACAACATGAACCCTGTTCTCGAAGCGGGCAAATACAGCGCTTCGCCAATGGCCCGCCCTTGGATGCCGCCTTGTCTGGATGGTGGGTAAAACGGCGATGTAAGTCCATCCATCAGCAAATTCCACGTAATGTATTGAGCCATGCGATACCGCTCTGTCGCTTGTCCCTTGCTTCGATCCGTATACGGGATGCGAATATAGTGTTTCCCCGTCGAAAAACGAGCGCCTTGGAGCGAATCTTTCTTTTCAAAGATGATTCGCAGCGGTTCAGAACGGCGGTACCGCTCGATGCTTAACGAACCGATCGGGATTTTGCGCCGAAAAATCGTTCTAACCAACTCGCTTTTTTTGTTTCTGAGAACATCATTAAACCATTGGACAAACAGTTGCGCTTCACGGTCTTGGATGAGGCAGTCATCGCCGATAGACGATTCAAGAAAGCGATCGATTTCCTTGTACGTGGACGTGTTCGGAGGGTCTTTTGGAAACAGCTTGCGCCCCTCGGACAACACCCCCCAAAGAAGCGACATCAGATAGCTTTTCCCACTGTTGTTGTCGCCGACAAACAACATCAACGGGGCAATATCGATTTCCCCCTGTTTGATCTTTCCAAATCGCTCAACCTTTAACGCCCAAGTTTGTTCCATGCGCGTATCGCCTCTTTTCACAGATTACGGATCCTCTATCTTTCTATTATAAACGATACGCCTGACTCATAATCACTGAATTAGATAAAAACGAGTGAAAAATCGGGCATCTAACCCGCCCTCACGCCACACCCTCGACGACGGGCGTCTAAGGTGCCGGGACCGTCATCGTCCCCACCCACGGCATGGCCGAGTGCCTCCGTTGATAACGGTAAGGAGACATCACCGAAACAAAGAATGAAGAAAACGGCCTATCTTTAAGACACGAGAAACCGCCGCGATGCCTCTAGCCGTGCGAATCCAATCGTCTTAAAGAAAGAGCCGATCTCCATATCGGGCACAAGCTTTCGCTGCCCTTCGACATCGTTGTCGATCGTTCCCTAAGAATTTTACCTTGTTTCGACAAAGAAAAGGCAAAAAGAAAAGAAGTATTTCTCATACTTGTTATACCATGCGACTGATCGCTTTTAAAAGAGACCAAGGAACTTTTTCTTTTTCACCCGTTCTGGCTCGTCGCGGAAGACAGCCTGGCCGCGGATGAGCAGCTCGGCGTTTTCTTGGAAGTAGTAGACCATGTCGGTGCCGTATTCATTGCGAATGGCGTCGTACGCCTGGCGCAGGCGAAACGGGCGAGTTTTTACGTTATGAGCGTCCGAGGCGATGAAATGGGCTAAGTTCGCCTCGATGAGTTGAAACGAGAACGTTTTGATTTTCTTGCCGAACTGCCCCGTGACGCTGGACGCCGTCAGCTGGGCGAAGGCGCCGCGTTTGACGAGCTGGTAGAGCCGCTCGGGGGTTTCGATGATTTCGGCGTTTCGCTCGGGATGGGCGATGATGGGCATCAAGCCCTTCAGCTGCACGTCAAACAGCAGCTGTTCGGCGTATTTCGGCACATGATCTGGTGGAAACTCGATCAGTATGTATGGCGTATCGGCGAGCGTCATCACCTCGTGCCGCGCCAAGCCGTCAAGCAAGTCGCCGTGGAGACGCACTTCTTGCCCAGGGAACACTGTCAAGGCGATGTCACGCCGTTTCAGTTCGTCGTTCAGCTCCGCTGCCAGCGCGAGGATCGACGGTTTCGGATTGTCGTAGTTTCCGTTTTGGTGATGGGGAGTGGCGATGATCGTTGTGATTCCTTCCTTGACCGCAGCTTGCGCCATGGCAATGGCGTCTTCTACGGTTGCCGCTCCGTCGTCGATGCCGGGCAAAATGTGGGTATGGATGTCGATCATCGTCACTCCTCCTCGCTTTTTCGTTCTACTAAACAACTATTATGGTAACATAGGAAAAACGGGCTATCAATGGGTGGAGTTTGTCGAACAATGTCGAAATGGAAATAAAATTCCACCTTTGGAGGGGCAAAGTGGAAATGGCGCAAAGCGGCTTCCAGTTGTCTTCTCGTCAAAAACGGTCTATAATCGAGATGATATGAGTGAACATTTTTTATTGTAAAGGAAGAGGATCCATGAGGGCAAAACGTCGAAAAAAGAAGAGATGGCTCCGCTGGTTGGCGGGGGTGTGTATTGTGTTATTGGCAGGAGTAGGATTGTTTTCCTATTCCGTTTACCATAATGTCAAACGAACCGCCAATGAAATGCATGAACAAGTAAATTGGAAGTCGGAAAAACGACAAGACGACGTGTCGTTCGAGCGGAAGACACCGATTTCGATTTTGTTAATTGGCGTCGATGAACGGAAAGGGGATAAGGGACGCGCCGATACGCTCATCGTCATGACGGTGAATCCGAACAAGCAGTCGATTGAGATGGTGAGCGTGCCGCGCGATACGAGAACAGAGATCGTCGGGAAAGGGACGAAAGATAAAATCAACCACTCATACGCCTTTGGCGGAGTGGAGATGACGATGGCGACGGTCGAGCATTTCTTAGATATTCCGATCGATTATTACATTAAAGTCAATATGGAAAGCTTCCGCGATATCGTGGATGCCGTTGGCGGGGTGACAGTGAACAACCCGTTTGCCTTTACGTATGAAGGAACGTACTTCCCGAAAGGGGAAATTACGCTAAACGGGGAAGAGGCGCTGAAATATTCGCGTATGCGTTATGACGACCCGCGCGGCGATTTCGGGCGCCAAGACCGCCAGAAACAAATCATTCAAGCCATTATTGAGAAAGGGGCGAGCTTCTCATCGCTCACGAACTATAGCGATGTGCTCGCGGCGATCGGGAAAAACATTAAGACGAACTTAACATTTGAGGAAATGAAAGACATCCAAGAGAATTACAAAGACGCCCGCAAGCAAATTAAGCAGCTGCACATTACCGGCCAAGGGACGAAAATGAACGGCACGTATTACCTAATCGTGCCGGATAGCGAGCGAACGGCGATTTCGAATGAGTTGAAAGAACATTTAGAGCTGTCGGCGACAGCGTCGCGGTAAACGGGACGCGCACCCGATTGAGGTGCGCGTGTTTTATTGGGCGATGAAATGCTCGGCGAGCGCGTCGGCCCATCGTTTGGCACCTTCCTCTGTCGGGAGGTCGCTTTCTGGGTCGATGTATTTATTTAGTTCTTCGCTTTGATTGTCGGGCCACGCGGGCCAATGGTTGATGTAAGGGTAGCCGTTCTCTTTGGCGAACGCTTCGAGTTCTTCGACTTGTTCTGGATAGTATGTAGCGTTGTAAATCGGGTTCGGCGGCTGCAACATCACGACCGCATCGGGTGCGGCAGATTTGAGCTGGTCGATGATCGACTGAATATGGGTAAGCGTGTCATCAATCGTAATCACACCGTTGTCATTTAACAAAAATGGCTCGAGTAAGACAAGATCCGGTTTATCACTGGCCCAGTCGGCGGCGATGCGCTGCCTGTCAGCAGCGGCGGTCGTCAAGCCTTCGTATTCATGGACGGTGATTTGGAACGTCCCCTCCCCGTATGCTTCGTCGAGCGCCTGTTTCAATAGGTCGGGCCAGCCGCCTTTCTCGGGTGTCGATTCCGAGCCGGCGATCACAAGGCGGATCGGGCGGTTTTCCTCGACAGCCCGTTTAATGGCAGCTTGAGCATCGGCAGGCAGCCGTTTGGCGCGGGCAAGGGCCGCCTCCGTTTGATTTGCTTTCTCTTCTTGCTCGGCGAACGTTTCCATTTTCGCCCGCGCTGCTTGCACCGTCGCGTCGATCGTTTGTTTCCAGTACACGTGTCCGGCAATGGCAAAGGCTAGGCAAGCGACAGCGATCAAAAGGATCAGGACGAAGTTTCTCAACGATCTCTCCCCTTTCTTTCTCTCTTACATAAACGGCTTCCCGCCGTTGGGAAGCCGCTTGTTGTTATTTGTATTGGTAGTAGTAATAATAGCCGCCGTCACGATGTTTCCGTTTGTTCAACACAACGCCGAGCAGCTTGGCGTTCGCTGCTTCGAGCAGCTCTTTCGCCTTGACGGCCGCTTCGATGTCGGTTCGGCCGCTTTCGATCACGAGCACCGTGCCGTCGCATTGGTTCGCTAAAATTTGCGCATCGGTCACTGCCAAGACGGGCGGGGTGTCAAAGATGACAAGGTCAAACGTCTCATACAGTTGTTCAAGACACTGAGCCATCGCTTTCGAGCTGAGCAGCTCGGCCGGGTTCGGCGGGATCGGGCCGGATGATAGGACGAATAAGTTGTCGATGTCCGTTTCTTGGCACGTCGGCAAAAGCGGGGCCGAGCCTGTTAAGACGTTGGTGAACCCCATGTAGTTGTTGAGGCGGAACGTGTAATGGACGGTCGGCTTGCGCAAGTCAGCGTCAATGAGCAACGTCTTTTTCCCTTGTTGGGCGAAGACGACCGCCAAGTTGGCCACCGTGGTGGATTTTCCTTCACCCGGGCCAGTGGAAGTCACGATCAAGGAGCGGAGCGGCGCATCAATGAATGAAAATTGAATATTCGTCCGGATCGTCCGGTATTGTTCGGCGATCGGGGATTTTGAATTATCAACGGTGATCAGTCTTCGTTCCGCTTTGCGGATCTGTTTTTTACGAGCCAATGGTTTCACCTCTCGCTTGCGGAAGAGCCGGTTCGTGTTTCTTCTTTTGGCTGCCGTCGGCGGTGATCAAGCTGACCGCACCGAGCACCGGCAGGCCGAGATGACGTTCGACATCCTCTTCCGTTTTGATCGTGTTGTCCAAGTACTCAAGCAGGAAGGCAAGTCCGACACCCGTCATGAGGCCGACGACGAAGGCGATGGCCATATTCAGAAGCGGCTTCGGTTTGACCGGGGCTTGGTGTTCTTTCACTTCCGCTTTCGAGAGAATCGTCACGTTGTCGATGTTCATGATTTTGACGATTTCGTTTTTGAACACTTCGGCCGTTTTATTGGCGATCTTAGCCGCCATGGCGGGATCCGGGTCTTGGACGGTGACGGAGAACACTTGCGAGTCTTTTTCGCTCGACACTTGAATTTGTTCGTTCAGCTCGTCGAACGTCTGATCGAGTTGCAGCTCACCTTTCACCTTTTCTAAAATCGTCGGGCTTTTGATGATGACGCTGTACGTGTTAATGAGCTGCACGTTCGTTTGGATTTCGTTAAAATTGTAGAACTGCTGCTCGGATTTGGCTTGGTTGACGAGAATTTGCGTGGACGCTTGGTAAATCGGCGTCAGTATAAAATAGCTGACCACACCGCTCACGACGGTGGCAAGCGCGGTGATCAAGACGATCAGCCAAAGCCGTTTGCGCAATGTGTCAAACAGTTCACGCAGGCTGATAGTTTCTTCCATTCTGTACCCCCCTATGATCGCCTGTCTGCATGTTTCGACAATAAATGGACATTCCCATTATAGCGGATAGGAAGAAGCATATCTAGCCAAAATCGGTACTAATTTTCTCCAACCAAAAAGGCTGCCTAGCCGGCAGCCTCTTTGCATTATTCATCTTTATTATCGCGGTCGTTGGCGTCTTGCGGGTCTTCAATCGGATCTTCCGGATCCGGGTTTCGGTCGTTTTCATCGTCGCCCACGTCGTTGCCCGGCGCTAAGTCGTTGTCATTGTCGCCCGGGACAAGGTCGCCGTTGTTGTCGTTGCCATTGTTGTCACCGTTATCCCCTGGCACAACGTCGTTGTCGGCGTTATCGTCTTGGTTGATGTCATCGGCCGGGTTCATGTCCATGTCATTGACGCCGTTGTCACCATTGTCATTGACATCGTTTTGTTCGTTGTTTGGCGGCGGCGGATTGTCGTTGTCGTTGTCACCGTTGCATCCGGCCGCTAAAAAGAGGGCGACGACGGCGCTGAACAGTTTGAACAGCAGCGTTTTGTTTTTCATTGCACCTTCTCCTTTCTTCGTGTTGTTGTGACCTTATGTAAGACCGGTCCTTGTTTATCTTTCCCAGAAGAGCGCATTTCATGCAAGGGGAATGAAACAAATGCGGAGGTGGCGTTTAGGGGAATGAACATACGCGCCCCGCAAAGGAGCGCGCGTTGGTCAGCCGTTTGTTTTCTCACCGAGGGCGAACATGAGCTCTGTTTCGCAGACGAGTTCGCCGTCGACAGTGGCGACGCCTTTGCCTTTGCCGATGGCGCCGCGGGCGCGGAGAATTTCGACTTCGAGGCGGAGCTGGTCGCCTGGTTTGACTTGGCGCTTAAAGCGGCAGTTGTCGATGCCGGCGAAAAAGGCGAGGCGGCCGCGGTTGTCCTCGCTTTGCAGGAGGACGACGGCGCCGACTTGGGCGAGCGCCTCAACGATTAAGACGCCGGGCATGACGGGGTATTCCGGGAAATGGCCGGCGAAAAACGCTTCGTTGGCGCTGACGTTTTTGATGCCGACGGCACGTTTTCCTTCCTCAATTTCAACAATGCGGTCGACAAGCAAAAACGGGTAGCGGTGCGGGATGATCGCTTGAATTTGTTGGATGTCGAGCATAGCGACACTCCTTTCTGTTGGAATCAAACATGCAGCTCACTGGCTTTCTATGTCCCTTTTTCTACAAAGTCAATGATGTGCTGCCACGTTGACGGGCGGAACACGTCCAGCCACTGTCCGTCGCCGATGGCGCTGTAGCCGACGACCGCGCCCGCCGCAAGGCAGATCGCCATGAGAACGGTGACGATTACGAGCCGAAGCCAGATCGGAATGAGCCGCGTGCGCACGAAGCGGCGCTTGCTCTCCGTCGGTTCAGCTTCAGATGGCGGTTCGTTTGGCGGTTCGTTCGCTTCCGTCGGCTGTTCTTTATGCAAGGCAGCGGCTTCGCCGATATCGCTTGGGCTGGCGGCGGAATGTTGTTCTTGCTTTTTTCGCCGCGCGATGCGGGAGAGCGGTTCGTTTTTCGTTTCCTTGCTCATGTGGATCTCTCCTTATGAGGAGCGCAAGTTGTTAATGAGCCCGAGCATTTGTTCAGAAATGGAAATGGCGCGGGCGTTCAGCTGATAGGCACGACTAGTTGTCATCAAACCGGTGAGTTCTTCACCGAGGTCCACGTTCGCCTGTTCGAGCGCCCCTTGTTTCATGGCGATTCGGCCGCGCCCGTTGCCGTTCAGCTCCTCAGCGGCGCCCGGAACGGCGGGAAGGGCGAAGACGTTGTCGCCGAATGCTTCAAGGAGCTGCGGGCGGCGGATCACCGTGACACCCAGGTTGACGCGGGCGACGACCGCCCCGTTGGCATCGGTGGCCGTCAACGTCCCGGTCGGGGACAGCTGGAAGCCGGTGGCCTCGGCAGGCAGCTCGATCGGGGCGTTCGCTTCATCCAGCACCGGGCGGCCGTCGCTTGTCACGAGAGCGAGCCGGCCGCCGGTGGGCGTCAATGAAAAGTTGCCGGCGCGCGTGTAGCCGATCGTTGCGGCGCCGTTGGCGGCGGTGACTCGGACGCGAAACCATTGGTTGGCGGCGGTGAAGGCGAAATCGAGCGCGCGGCCGGTTTCCGTAAGCGGCCCTTGGGCGGTGACGAGCATCGTCGACGCGAGGCCCGCCCCGTTGCCGTAGCGCACGCCCGCCGGCGTCTGCCGGGGCGCTTCGTCGTCTGGCAGGCGGTCGACTTGCTGGGTCAACAGCTCGGCGAAGCTCGCTTCGCGCCGTTTAAACCCGGTCGTGTTGCTGTTGGCGATGTTATGGCTTAGTGTATCGAGCCGCTGCTGCAATGCGTTCATCGTGTTGGCGGCGGTGTGCATCGAGCGGAGCAAGGGCTTGTCCCCCTTTCATCATTTCAGGCGGCCGACTTCGTTGACGGCCTTGTCTAAACTGCGGTCGTACGCTTGGACGATTTTTTGGTTCGCTTCAAAGGCGCGGTAGGCGGCGAGCAAGTCGGTCATCGTCCGTTCGATGTCGACGTTGGACCGCTCGATGAAGCGCTGTTTGACCGTATACGTCACATTGCCCGGCGCCTGCGGCAACAGCCCAGCCGTGCTGCGGAAGAGGCCGTTCCCTTCTTTCACTAGCGTTTTCGGATTGGCGGCGAATACGACGCCTAAGCGGGCGGTCGCACCGTTTTCTGCCATAATCGTCCCGTCGTCGCGGACGGTGAACGATTCGCTCGGGATGGCGATGCGTTCGCCGTTGTCATCCAGCACATACCAGCCGTCTTGCGTCGTCAAATAGCCGTCCGGGCTCAAGGTGAAATGGCCGTTTCTTGTATAGCGCCTCTCGCCTTGGCCGTTTTCGACGGCAAAAAAGAGCGCGCCGCGTTCTCCGCTTGCCGGGTCGACCGGGACTTGTCCATCGACTAAGGCGACATCGGTGGAAAGACCGGTTTCTTTCATATCCCCTTGGCGGAAGTTCGGGATGAGCTCTTGCACATATACGCCGGTGTTGAGCGGCCCGATCGCCGTTTGCGCCGGGATGGCGCGCCGCGGGGCGGCCGGGATCGGCTCGTCCTCGAGCCGGTGCATCAACAGTTCCGGAAACGCTCTCATCGTTCCTGCGTCGGCTTTATACCCTGGCGTCTCGGCATTTGCCAAATTGTTGGTGAGCCAATCGACGCGCCGCTGCTGCGCCAGCATGCCGCTCGCAGCCGTATACAGTCCCCTTAGCATGACGATCACCTCGCTTGTCCCATTGTTGGCCATTGCCATAGAATCATGACCTGTCATGATGAACGATCCACCTTCATTCAGGCGATCGCATTTCCATTCCTCTCCGTACTTAAAGGAACGATTTTTCCAAAAACCGCTGCTGGCTCGAGGCAGCGATGGTTTCTGTCTCTTCCTACATTATAGGCGAGCGGAAGCGGCCGCCGCATCCCCCGCCTTTCTTTTTTTTTTCGCGCAAACACGAAGCGCCGTTCATTTGGCTTCCGCTGGCGAAACGATCAAACGAACTGCGTTTTCGGCGCGCGGTCGATGTTCTCGAGCATCAGCCCGGTGCCGATGGCGACGCAGTCCATCGGATTTTCAGCGATAAACACCGGCAGCTTTAGCTCTTCGGCCAACAGCAGATCGATGCCATGAAGCAGCGCGCCGCCGCCCGTTAAAATGACGCCGCGGTCGATAATATCCGCCGACAGTTCCGGCGGCGTGCGCTCGAGCACGCTTTTGGCGGCTTGTACAATTAAAGACACCGGCTCGCGAAGCGCCCGTTCGATTTCTTCTGAACGAACGGTGATCGTGCGCGGCAGCCCGGTGACGAGATCGCGGCCGCGGACGTCGATTTCCTCGGTCCGTGCGCCTGGGAATACCGTTGCGACTTTGATTTTAATTTCTTCGGCCGTTCGTTCCCCGATGAGCAGCTTATATTCACGCTTAATGTAATGTAAGATTTCCATGTCGAACTTGTCCCCAGCCATCTTAATGGAAGAGGCGGTGACAATGTCCCCCATCGAGAGAACCGCGACATCGGTTGTGCCACCGCCAATATCGACGACCATGTTTCCGCACGGCTGGAAAATGTCCATTCCGGCGCCAATGGCTGCGACTTTCGGCTCTTCCTCTAAGTACACTTTTTTGCCGCCGCTTTTTTCCGCTGCCTCTTTGATCGCTTTCCGTTCGACAGACGTCGTGTTCGTCGGGCAACAAATTAAAATGCGCGGTTTGGCGAAAAAGCCTTTTAGGTCGAGCTTGCTTAAAAAGTGCCTAAGCATTGCTTCCGTAATGTCAAAATCGGCAATGACGCCGTCTTTGAGCGGCCGAATGGCAACAATATTCCCAGGAGTACGTCCGACCATTCGTCGTGCTTCTTCGCCGACTGCGAGCACTTTGTTCGTGTTTTTATCGATCGCCACGACGGACGGCTCATTGAGCACAATGCCTTTGCCTTTGACGAAAATGAGGACGTTCGCCGTGCCTAGGTCAATGCCGATATCTCGTGAAAACATACATTGCTCCTCCTTGCCTCTGCCCTGAAATCATTCCTAATTGGTTATTTTACCATATTCCGCAGCCGGAATGATACTGCCAACGGCAGATGGCAAGGAAAAAGTTAGTTGTTTTTCACCGCTTGCTTTTTGTATTTTTTCTTCGTCGCTTCGCCGCCGCGCAAATGGCGGATCGATTTATGGTAATCGAGAATTTGTTTTACTTCTTGGGCCAGCTCCGGATTGATCTCCGGCAGCCGCTCGGTCAAGTCTTTATGCACGGTGCTTTTCGACACGCCAAACTCTTTCGCGATGACGCGAACGGTTTTCCTCGTCTCCACGATATACTTGCCAATCTTGATCGTACGCTCTTTGATGTAATCGTGCACACCACTCGCCCTCCCTAAGTTGGATGTGAGAAGTGAGAAGTGTGAAATGAGACTCGTCTTGCCAATGATGAGCGCCGCTTTCGCTGGATGTCTTGGAAGCGTCTTCGCCGCGTCGCTTGCCGGTTGTGAACGATCCCCACCTCAACCACTCTCATTGCTGTTCAATTTGTAACATTTTATTAGACAAATCGGGCATATATACCAGAAATATCAAGGCGGACAACGGTTTTTTCACAATTTTTTCGCGGTTTGTAACGGGAGGGAAACGGGAAACGACTATAATAGAAAGAGACAAAAGGAGGGTCCGATATGGGCAAAGGAAAAGCGATCGGCATCGCCGCGGTGCTGGCTGGGGTGGCGGCGGCGAGCGCGTTGTTTATGTATACAAACGGCAGCGAGCGCCCGCAGGCAAAGGATGACTTGCTTGGCCCCGCCCCGGCGGGCAAACCGGCGCAAGCGGATGGAAAAGGAATGATCGCCGGCACGCTTGCGCCGTCGTTGACGTACAAAAAGGAAAACGGCGCCTACGTGTTTACGTTTACGGTCAAAAACCAAACCGAACGCGTGCAGACGGTGACGTTCACGAGTTCGAAAAAGTATGACTA
Source organism: Geobacillus uzenensis (assembly GCF_002217665.1). NCBI lineage: Bacteria > Bacillati > Bacillota > Bacilli > Caryophanales > Anoxybacillaceae > Geobacillus > Geobacillus uzenensis. The sequence goes on along the minus strand of NZ_NEWL01000010.1, from coordinate 253,943 downwards.
CATTTTGTACCGCGACGGCAAAAAGGTGAAGCAGTTCAGCGAAGGGAAGATGTTTGCGCAAATTTACGAAGAGCGGACGTTAAAACAAGGCGAAGAGCTGTCCTTTCAGGAGACGTTCCGCGACTTAGCGCCCGGGACGTACACGCTTGAGTGGTGGCTCGCCGACAAAAACTGGCCGAACGCCCGGGCGAGCGTGACGTTTACCGTGGAATAGACAACGTGCCTGTATCGCCGGCACGTTTTTTTTTGCGCCGGCGCACGCTCGGGGAAGCGGGCAGAACGTTTTTTCCACGGAGCGAGCGATCCTTTTCGAGCATGATGCGCCATGTTCGGATCTTGCGTGCAGGCGGCCTGTTTGGCCCGGACATCCTGCTGTTTCTCCGAGTGAACAACAGGATGAAGGCGACCCTTCCTTTTGGCTGTTTTCTGTTCCGCTAAAGAAAAACGAGGCTTCGTATACGTGAAGCCTCGGTTCGTTAGAGTGAATTCATGTTCTAGGACAAGAAGACAGCTCCGTACACAAGCGCCAAGACGATGACGTACGCCGGGTGGATACGCCATTTGCCCAGCAGCAAAAAAGCGCTCGCGGCGGTGAGAAACGCCGTTTGGCCGAGCCCGGCCCCTTCGTACGATTCGCGGAAAAAGTCGATCGCCATAATCCCGAGCATGACGGCGATCGCCGGGCGGATGTAGGCGGTGAGCCGCTTTACTTGCGGCGCGTCTTTCCATTTGTACAAGAGCTGCAAGAGCGCGAGCAACAAAATGAGCGACGGGGCGACGCTCGCAAACACGGCGACAGCGGCGCCGAGGAGGCCGGCTTGTTCGTAGCCGATGTACCCGGCCATTTTCGTCGCGATCGGGCCGGGCAGTGAGTTGCCGATCGCCAGCACTTCACTGAATTCATTGACCGTCATCCATTGGTAGCGGTCGACGACTTCGTGCTCGACGAGCGGGATCGAGGCCGGGCCGCCGCCGTAGCCGAGGATGCCGGGCCAAAAAAAGGCGAGAAACAAATGCCAGTAAATCATGGCGACACCTTCCTCCTTTCACCGCGCTCGTTTCCATTCGCCGCTTCCGGTTGTCTCCGCCCGACAAACGCCGCCACAAGCAACAGGGCGACGACAAGCGCCGGGTGAAGCCCGAGCCACTGCAAGGCGACAAAGCAAGCGGCAAGAAGCAAGGCCGCCGGCCAGATGCCGAGGGCGGCGCGCGCCTGTTTGGTGAACTGCCACGTCATCTCGGCAAGCATAACCGCGACAACAGGGACGACCGCTTTCGTCATCCCGGCGACCCACGGCGTGTCCTTGAACGATGACAGCACCGCCAACAGCACGATCATTAGCACCACCGTCGGGGCGGTCGTCGCTACGACGGCGTTCAAAAGCCCAAACGCACCGCCTACGCGGTAGCCGATATAGCCGGCGAGCTTCGTCGCGATCGGGCCGGGCAAGGCGTTGGCGATGGCCAAAATCTCGGCGAATTCTTCGTCCGTCATCCAGCGGTATTTTGTCACCACTTCGGCGCGCACGAGCGGGATCGAGGACGGACCGCCCCCGTACCCGAGCATGCCGACACGAAAAAAGGCGAGAAACAAGTGCCATTGATTCATCGTTGTCATTCCTTTATCGCTAGTTTCACCAAGCGGCGACCGCTCCATCCGTGCGCGGCTCCGTCCCGGCAGCGAGCACGCCGGTGTGAGGATCGCGCCAAACGATTTGCCCGCGGCCGAACGGGCCGCCGTCTAACGCCACACGGATGTCGTGCCCTTTGCGGGCGAGCGCTTCGGCAATATGGCGCGGGAAGCGCGGCTCGACGAGCACGGTTTTCCCTTCCATCCACTGCCAACGGGGCGCATCGAGCGCCGCTTGCGGATTCAGCGCGAAATCGACCGTGTTCATGATCACTTGCATATGCCCTTGCGGCTGCATGAACCCGCCCATGACGCCAAACGGGCCGATCGGTGTGCCGCCTTTCGTCAAAAAGCCGGGGATGATCGTATGGTACGGCTTTTTCCTTGGTGCGAGCCCGTTCGGATGGCCGTCATCAAAGGCGAAGTTATGGCCGCGGTTGTGCAGGGCGATCCCTGTGCCCGGCACAACGAGGCCGGATCCGAAGCCCATATAGTTGCTTTGGATGAACGACACCATATTGCCTTCACCGTCAGCGGCAGCCAAATAGACCGTTCCGCCTTTTGGCGGCGTTCCCGGCTCCGGCGTGAGCGCCTCCTCACCGATTTGCGCCCGGCGCATGGCGGCAAACGATTCGGATAACAGCTCATCGACGCGATAGTCCATATAGCGGCGGTCGGCGATATACGCTTTCCCGTCGGCAAAGGCCAGCTTCATCGCCTCGATTTGCCGGTGGCATGTCTCAACGTCCGGAACGTTTGGCACGTCAAACCCGTTCATGATGTTGAGCGCCATCAACGCGACAAGCCCTTGGCCGTTCGGCGGGATTTCCCATACGTCATAGCCGCGGTAGGAGACAGAAATCGGCTCAACCCATTCCGGTTCATACTCGGCGAGATCCTCGAGCGTCAAAAAGCCGTCGTATTGCTTCGAGAAGGCGGCGATTTTTTCCGCCAGCTCGCCGCGGTAAAAGCTTTCCGCTTCCGTTTCCGCGATGGAGCGAAGCGTCGCCGCATGATCAGGCGACGCCCATACTTCCCCGATCTTCGGGGCGCGGCCGCCCGGCGCAAACGTCGCAAACCACGAAGCGAACTCCGGCCCGCGGAGCGCTTCTTTGTACACTCGGTAGGCGTTCGCCCAGTACTTCCCGAGCACGGGCGATACCGGGTAGCCGTTTTCAGCATAAGCGATCGCCGGCGCGAGCGTGTCGGCAAGCGGCAGGCGGCCGAAGCGCTTCGACAGCGCCGCCCACGCCGCCGGTGCGCCCGGGACCGTCACCGGGGCGAAGCCGTACTTCGGCATTTCCGTATAGCCGCGCTCTTTTAGCGCGTCAAGCGAAATGGCAGCCGGCGCATAGCCGCTCGCGTTTAAGCCGTACAACTTCCCGTTCGTCCAGACGAGGGCGAACGCATCGCCGCCGATGCCGTTCGATGTCGGCTCGACGACCGTCAGGCAGGCCGCGGCGGCGACCGCCGCATCGATGGCGTTGCCGCCTTTTTTCAGCACCTCAAGCCCCGCCTGGGCAGCGAGCGGCTGTGATGTCGCCACAACGCCGTTTTTGGCAAACACCGTCATCCGCTGCGACGGGTATGGGTGGTATAAGTAGTCCATCGCAACCCCTCCTCACTTCACTTCATGACAAGCGACAAAATGACCTGGAGCCGCTTCTTTCCACTCCGGCCGTTCTTGTTTGCATCGTTCGGTCGCCACCGGGCAGCGCGTATGGAACGGGCAGCCTTTCGGCGGATTGGCCGGGTTCGGCAAGTCGCCTTCAAGGCGAATACGCTCCCGCCTAGCGCCCGGCTTCGGCCGCGGAATGGCGGACAATAACGCCTTCGTATACGGATGCAGCGGATTGGCGTACAATTCCCGCGACGGCGCAAGCTCGACTGCATGGCCTAAATACATGACGAGCACCCGGTTGCAAAAATGGCGCACGACCCCTAAATCGTGGGAGATGAATAAATACGTCAGCTCATGTTTTTCTTGAATGTCTTTTAGCAGTTTAATGATTTGTGCTTGGACAGATACGTCTAGCGCGGAGACGGCCTCATCGCAAATGACGAGCGATGGATTCAAGGCAATCGCCCGGGCGATGCCGATCCGCTGCCGCTGGCCGCCGCTGAATTCATGCGGATAGCGGTCGTAATGTTCCGGACGGAGCCCGACTTCTTGGAGCAGCTGCAACACGCGCTCCTCGCGCTCGGCCTTTGTCATGTCCGTATGGATGACAAACGCTTCCTCGAGCGCGTGGCCGATGCGTTGACGGGGGTTCAGCGAGGCGTACGGATCTTGGAATACCATCTGCATTTCTTTTTTCCACCGTTTGCGCTGCCGTTCCGGCAAGCGGCTGATTTCTTCGCCTTGGAAAAAGATCGATCCGTCCGTTGCCTCTTCTAAACCGAGAATCGTCCGGCCAAGGGTCGACTTCCCACAGCCTGATTCACCGACGATGCCGATGCTCTCTCCGGCAAACACGTCAAGGGAAACGTTCTCGACCGCCTTTACGTAGCCTTGAACGCGCCGCAACAGTCCCCCCCTGATCGGGTAATACTTTTTCACGCTTTCCAACTTAAGAAGTGGCTGCTTTGACTTGCTCATCGTTGTGAACCCCCTCTTCTAACCAGCAGCGGACGGAATGGCTGGCGCTGATCGTTCTCTCCGGCGGCGGTGCCGTCCGGCATTGATCAGTCGCAAACGGGCAGCGCGGGTGGAACCGGCAGCCGTCAATTTGTTCGTTTAAACTCGGCAGCGTGCCTGGAATCGGTTCGAGTGAATACTCCTCGTCATCAACGCTCGGCACGGATTGCAGCAGCCCTTTTGTATACGGATGGCGCGGATTGGCGAAAATGCTTTCGACATCGCCTTCCTCCACTTTCTCCCCGGCGTACATGACCATCACCCGGTCGGCCATTTCGGCGACAACCCCCATATCGTGGGTAATTAAAATGACGGCCATGTTCAATTTTTGCTTTAGCTCGTTCATCAAGTCGAGAATTTGCGCCTGAATCGTCACATCAAGGGCCGTCGTCGGCTCATCGGCGATGAGCAGGCTCGGATGACAGGCAAGCGCCATAGCGATCATGACGCGCTGTCTCATCCCGCCGCTTAGCTCATGCGGGTATTGCTTCATCCGCTTTTCCGGAAACGGAATGCCGACTTGCTTGAGCAGCGCAATGCCCCGCTCGTGCGCTTCCTGTTTCGACAACTTTTGATGGAGCATGAGCGGTTCGCGAAGTTGATAACCGATCGTGAAAACCGGGTTAAGCGCCGTCATCGGCTCTTGAAAAATCATCGACATTTCGTTTCCGCGAATGCGGCGCAACTCCTCTTTCGACAGTTTCGTCAAATCGCGGCCGGCAAACTCAATCGACCCGCTCTCTACCTTGCCGTTGCTCGGAAGCAAGCCCATGATCGACAGCGAGGTGATGCTTTTCCCACACCCTGATTCACCGACAATGCAAAGCGTCTCCCCTTTGCGAACGGAAAAAGAAACCCCCCGCACAGCGGAGAGTTTTCCCTCCGCCGTGCTGAAGGTCGTGACAAGGTTCTCGACACGCAGCAATGTTTCAGCCATGCTATCCCCTACTCTCTATGAACGTGATAGAGCGACCATTGTCCTGTGGCATCGATCTCTAACCCTTTCACCGATTTGTCGACAGCTGCCGTCACAACGCCATGGTTCATGACAACAACGGCGGCATCTTTCAATAGAAATTCATTTGCCTCTTTCAGCTTTTGTTTCCGCACTTCCGGATCAATAGCGGTGCGCGATTCTTCGACAAGCTTGTCGAAGGTTGGATTGTTGTAAAATATCCGGTTTGTTGCACCGGCATTTTTTGAATGGAAGTTCGGGTAAAATAACTCACTGCCGTCAGCTGTGAGGTTCGCCCAGCTAAGAAATGTAATATCATACTTCCCTTGTCTCGCCGAATCTAGGAAAGTCCCCCACTCCATCGACTCAATTTCAGCGTTAATACCGACTTCTTTCAATTGCGCTTGGACGATCTCAGCCATTTTCATCTGAGCCGGTGTGTTAGGAACAAGCATTTTAAGTGTTGTTCCTTTATAACCATGTTCCTCAACGAGTTGTTTCGCCTTTTCCGGATCGTAGGTGTAGGCGACATTTTCCGACGCTTCATCATAGCCGAACACTTTCGGGCCGATGACGCTGTTTGATTTCACGCCGAGGCCTTTTAACTGTTGAATGTACTCGTCTTTGTTAATGGCGTAAGAAACTGCCTGGCGGAACGCAAGCTCGTTCATCGGCGCCTTTTTCATGTTAAACCCTAAGTAATAGACTGGCGTGCCTTCTTTTTTGATCAGTTGGACGTTTTTCATCGATTCAATGCGGGAAAGCTGTTCAGCCGGTATACTGTCGATCAATTGCACTTGGCCAGTTTGCAACATTGAAATGGCCGTCGTCACTTCCGGAACGACTTTGAACGTCACTTTCTCCAGCGTCGGCGCCCCTTGCCAATACTGTTCATTCTTCTCTAACGTCACATGGTCCCCCGGCACCCATTCAACAAATTTGAACGGACCAGTGCCGACTGGCTGTTTCATTAAATCTTGCTTTTGGTCGGCCGTCGGGCTGACGATCGCAGCATTTGAGTGTGCTAAAGCAGCCAACATCGGACCGTACGGGTATTTCGTTTTGATGACAACCGTATACTCGTCCTTCACTTCCACCGATTCGACCGGCTCAAGAAGTGAAGCCCGCGGCGCTGCTGTTTTCGGATCTCTTAACTTGTCGAACGTATATTTGACCGCTTCGGCGTTGAAGTCGGTGCCGTCGTGGAACTTAATGCCTTGTTTCAATTTAATGACCCACGTTTTATCGTCCGGGTTTTCGTACGATTCTGCCAAGTGCGGCTTAATTTCCATCGTTTCCGGGTCGCGGACAAACAACGTTTCATATACTTGATCAATCACTGTCGATGATACGGAGTCATTCGTTAAAATCGGCGACAGGCCGACGACATCAGACGTTGTCGCATACGTCAACTCTTGGGCGACGTTCCCTTTCCCTTGCGAGCCGGACGAAGCGTTGTTGGAAGCCGACTTGCCTCCACATCCGGCCAACGCCATCGAAATAGCAAGGACAAGAGCGAGCAGTCCGTAGGACCAATACTTCTTTTTCACTGTTTTTCCCCCCAATAGGTATGTTGAGTTAGTTGATATCCATGTTCGGATCAAGCGCATCGCGCAATCCGTCGCCCACGACGTTAAAAGCAAAGACGACAAGCATAATCGCGATGCCTGGGACGATCGTCATATGCGGCGATGTCCACATAAACGCCTGTCCGGCGGCGATCATCGCCCCCCACTCCGGCGTCGGCGGCTGGGCGCCTAGCCCTAGATAGCTGAGCGAAGCGGTCGACAAAATGGCGGTCGCCATGCGCATCGTCGCAAAAACGATAATCGGCGCCAGACAGTTTGGCAAAATATGCTTGATGATGATGCGGGCGTTGCTCGCCCCGAGCGCTTTCATCGCCAAAATGTACTCGCGGTTTTTCACGGACAAGACGCTGCCGCGGACGATGCGGGCGCATGTCGGGATCGACCAAATACTGATGGCGATCGCCACATTGATTAGACCTGTGCCTAAAATCGCGATGATAAGCATGGCGAGCAAAATGCCCGGAAACGCAAACAGCAAATCGACAATCCGCATGATCAGTCCATCAAGCTTTTTGTAATATCCCGCCAACAACCCGAGCGCCACCCCGCCGATCAGCCCTAAGCTGACGGAAACGATGCCGACAACGAGAGAAATGCGGGCGCCATATACGATGCGGCTCCAAATGTCCCGCCCATAGTTATCGGTTCCAAGCCAGTGGCCGTCGGAGAAGGCAGGCAGTTCGGCAGCTGCCAAGTTTTGCTTCACCGGGTCATGGGTGGCCAGCCACGGGGCAAAGATGGCCATCAGCACTTGAATGGCGATAATGAGAAGCCCTACGACCGCTAATCGGTTTTTCAGCAGCCGCTTGATCGTGGTGACATACATTTTTTCCTTTTTGCGCCCAAGGCCGGCTGTCGCATGGCCTGTGTTCACCGCTGCACCGGTTTCCATCGTTTTCCCCCTCTCTATCCTTCATTTAATCGTAGCTGATGCGCGGATCAATAAACGTATAGATGATGTCAACAATCAAGTTGACTAAAACAAACAACGTAGCGACAAGCAAAACAGAACCTTGCACCATCGGAAAATCCCTAGCGGCGATGGCCTGCACCATCAGACGGCCGACACCGTTAATGGCGAAAACTTGCTCGGTAATGATCGTGCCGCCGAGCAAAAAGCCAAAGTTCAAGCCGATGACGGTGATGACCGGAATCATCGCATTGCGCAAGGCGTGCACCCAAATGACCGTCCGCTCTCGCAGCCCTTTCGCCCGCGCCGTCCGGATAAAGTCGGCCCGGATGACCTCAAGCATCGATGAGCGGCTCATCCTTGCGATCATCGCCGCCGATCCGGTCCCGAGCGTAATGGCCGGCAGCACGAGTTGCTTCAACCCTTCTGCCGTGTAAAACGGCGCGTCCAACCCACCGACTGGCAGTAATTGCAAGTTGACGGCAAAGATTAAAATGAGCACAGTGCCAAGCCAAAAGTTCGGGATCGAAATCCCCGCCAAGGCAAAAACAGTGCTGGAAACGTCAAACCATGAATTTTGCCGGATGGCGGAGATAATGCCGGCAACCACGCCGATGATCACGGCGACAATAATGCTGGCGACAGCGAGTTTCAGCGTGTTCGGAAACCTCGTTGCGATCGCGTCCCACACCGGCTGTTTCGTCTGGTATGAGTACCCGAGATCACCGTGAAGCAGCCCGTTCATGTAACGGCCATACTGGACGAGAAACGGGTCGTTGAGCCCTAAATCGTCGCGGATGGCGTCAATGTCTGACTGCGATGCGGTCGGGCCGGCAATGATCGCTGCCGGGTCTCCTGGAGCGATGTACATGCTCGTAAATACGAGAAACGAGATACCGACGAGCAACAAGACAAGCTGAAAAAATCTTCTGACAATCATTCCTGCCACCTTGTTCACCCCTTTTCTGTTGTTTGTATAAAAGAGAATTTTGTATACGTTTGTTAATGAAAATTGAATGATTATTTAACAAAGTTAATTTCCATTTCGTTTTTTATGATTATATAGGAATTCAAATCATTTTTCTACACAATTCTCTAAAAAAAACGAATTTTTTTAGTTAAACAAAAAAACGCCCTTTTACAGGGCGTTGGACAATGCTTTTTCGTCCCGCTCCAGCCGGCTACAACTTCAACCCCGTCCGGCTTTTGAAGCGGCGCAGCAAAATATGGCTTTCCACTCTCGTAATGCCTTCGAGCGCGTATAGCTCGTTGTTGATGAATTTCTCGAGGGCGGTGAAGTCTTCGACAAGCACGTGCATATGGAGCGTGCTCGGGCCGGTCATTTGGTAGCAGCTCGCTACATTCGGATTTTCCGCCAGCTTTTGCGCCACTTCGACCAAATACGCCGGCTCGCAGTCAACCTCGAAAAACGCCGACACTTGTTTGCCGAACTTCTCCGAGTTGATGACGACAGTAAATTTTTCGATAATGCCATGTTTGACGAGCTGGTTCACCCGTTCGCGGACAGCGACGCGGGAAAGATTCAGTCGTTTGCCGATGTCGACATACGACATGCGTCCATCTTCAATCAACATTTCAAGAATTTTGCGGTCGATCTCATCGATTTTCATTCGCTAGTCACCCCGCCTCACACCCGTTTTCTATCATTCATTATATCGGCTCAAGCGGCGTATTGGAAACCACTTTCTCTTTCACCTTCAATAAAATGGAAAAAGCCCGCTGTTTGCTTTGGCAAACGGACGGGCCTTTTCCTTGTCGTTCGTTTCCTCTATGAAGCGCTTTGTTCGTTACGCTCTTGCCATGCCGATCGAGGCGTCTGGCGTTTTGTAGGAAGACGTGTCTTGATTTTGGTCTTGGCTGTTGGTGCTTGGCGCCGTTGTGTTGTCATCAGCCGGCGTTTGTTCAGTTTCGTTCGCCGGATGGTTTTCGGTCGGCGCTGTTTCGTCGCTTGGCGTCGTTTCCTTCTCTTCGCTTACGTTGGCGTTATTGGTTCCTGCGTCATCTCCCGCTTTGTCGGTCAATGCGGTCAACGGTTTGTCGACATAATCGATCGGATTAACCGGCTTGCCGTCTTTGCGAATTTCAAAGTGGACGTGGATGCCGGCTTCTTTATTAAATTCGCTTTGCCCCGCCTTGCCGATCACTTCGCCTTGTTTCACCGTATCGCCTGCTTCCACTTTCACATCAGCGAGCGACTGATAGACGGTCGTGACCCCTTGTTCATGGTTGATTTCCACAACGTAGCCTAAAATCGGGTCTTTTTCCGCTTTTGTCACCGTGCCGCTTAACGATGCGGTGACGTCAAACGTTTTGCCGTCCTGGCGCACAAGGTCGATGCCTTGGTTCGGATGGTACGTATGATCATAAAAGACGAGGGCTGCTTCCTGTTCTTGTTCTGATGCGTTTTCGTCATAGAACGGGGTTTTCACCTGCACCGCGTTCGGATCGAGCACAGGCATCGCAATGTTTTCGACCGTTTCATTGACCGGGATCGCCGGGTTTTCTTGCTGGGCGGTGCCGTTTTTCGCCACGTCGTTTTCGCCCGCGTTCTCCTGTTTGCCCGCTTGGAACCAAAGCGCGCCGGCGACAATCAATGCCGCGCAAGATAGATAAATAGCCGGAAATACCCAACGTTTGCGGAAGAAACGCTTCAGCGACGGTTGTTTTTGTTCCTCTCTCATGTTCATCACCTCAGCAACCATTTTGAACAGAAAGAGGGAAAGATATACACGCCGCAAACAATTTTTTTTGCTTATTTTTTGCCGTTCGGCCTCGTTTTATGCAAAAAAAAGCCGGAGCAGATGCTCCGTTATTTTTTCACCGTCAACTTGTTTAAAAAAGCGGTCGCCGAGGAGATGCGGACACCGCGGTAATAATGTTTGACGATGTCGGCGTACGTTTTTCCTTCTTTCGCCATGAAGTTGGCGCCATATTGGCTCATGCCGACGCCATGTCCGTAGCCTTTCGTCGTGATGATGATTTCATCGCCTTTGCGCACCCATGTAAAGTCGGTCGACGGCAAGCCGAGCCGTTCGCGCACCTCGCGGCCGGTGAGTGTCTTGCCGCCCACTTTCACCTCACCGACACGGTGGCCGGGCGTACGCGATAAAATGACGCCGACCGAACCGTCGGCAGATAGCTCCACCCCAAGACGGCGCTCAAATTCCGCCACCGTCATCGTTTTTCGCTGGTAAAACTTTGGTGATTGTTTGTCCCACGGGCTGGCGACGCTTTTTAAATACGGAAACGCGTTTTGCCAGTATGCCTCTGAATTTTCCGTATACCCGTTGCTTGTGGAAAAAAAGAGCGCTTCGATCGGCTCGTTGTTATACGTTAAAATTTGTCCGCGCGTATCAAGAACCGCTTTCGTGATTTTTTTCATTTTCCAATCGTAGTCGCTTCCCCATAACTTTCGCAATTCGTCATCGCTGTAATACACTTGATGCGTCACCGTATCCGTCACGTTTGCGCCTTCCGGCAGGCGAAACGGCTGGTTGGCGAGCAGCTGTTTGACGATGTACGTTCTTGCCGTCAGCGCTTGTGCCTTTAACGCCTCCAGTTCAAACTCAGCCGGCATTTCCGCCGCCACAACGCCAATGACATATTGCTCGAGGGGAATTTTTTCGACGCGTTGCTCTTTGCTTCGGTAGACCGCCACGTCAACGGACGGCCCTTCGGCTGCCTGCGAACGTTGGATTTGTTCTTGCTTGTGCAGTTGTTCCGCCAATTTGGCCACCTTCCCGTCGTAAAAAGGTAAAACGAGTGCCGCCGGAATGACGAGAATGGCGACAAACAGGCATAGTGCGAGTACGATGACTGGTTTCAGTCGTTTCACCATAGCCGAGCCCCCAATATGCATTTTTCGAGCACAAGCGGACATTACGAATCAATGCCTGCTCGGTTCGTTACTATAGTTATGGGCTCGGACAAGTATATATGACAGTTTTCTTTCGCGTGTCATCCCGTCTTAAATAAAGACCACGAGTTCGCACGTTTTCTTGCGAATCGTCAAGCCGGATAAGGGGACACGTATGGTTGGGAAACGAGATGCCTGTCTCCACGTGATAAGGAAAAAACCAGACATTCAGAAGTTTTGATCGGCTTTTTCTAGCGGAGTTGTGCTCCCGATGGGGATGATGTTCGCTGGCAAGTCGGAGCGCAGGCGAGGATAAAAAAACGACCATTCCCTACCAAAGGTAGTTCACGGTCGTTTTTTCGCCATTATCCATTCCATTCGATCGCTTCAACTTGGTCGAGTTGTTCCGTTTCTTCGCGGACGCGTTCAATGTCGGCCCCAAGCGCAGCCAACTTTTCATGGAAGCGGACATAGCCGCGGTCAAGATGGCGCAGCTCAGTCACGCGCGTATAACCGTCCGCTGCGAGGCCGGCCAAAATCAAAGCGGCAGCGGCGCGCAAATCGGTGGCCGCCACTTCGGCGCCTTGCAGCTGGCACGGGCCGTTAATAATAACGGAGCGCCCTTCAATTTTAATATCCGCGTTCATCCGGCGGAATTCTTCCACATGCATGAAGCGATTTTCAAATACCGTCTCGGTGATCATGCTTGTGCCTTCGGCTTTTAACAAGAGAGCCATCATTTGCGATTGCATGTCGGTCGGAAACCCTGGGTATGGCATCGTTTTGATGTCGACTGCTTTCAACGTTTCCGGTCCGATGACACGAACGCCGTTTTCCTCTTCAATGACCGTCACGCCCATTTCTTCCAACTTGGCAATGAGCGAGCTTAAATGTTCGGGAACCGCTCCTTGCACGAGGACATTGCCGCCGGTGATGGCCGCTGCGACCATAAACGTGCCGGCTTCGATGCGGTCCGGGATGACTGTATGCGCCGTGCCGACAAGCTCGTCGACCCCTTCGATGCGGATCGTTCCGGTGCCGGCGCCGCGTATTTTCGCACCCATCGCGTTCAAAAAGTTCGCCAAATCAACGATTTCCGGCTCCTTGGCGCAGTTTTCAATCACGGTCGTGCCTTCAGCGAGCACAGCCGCCATCATAATATTTTCTGTCGCTCCGACGCTCGGGAAGTCTAAATATACTTTCGCGCCGCGGAGACGGCCGTTCACTTCTGCATCAATAAAGCCGTTGCCGACTTTCACGGAGGCGCCCATCGCTTCAAAGCCTTTTAAATGTTGATCAATCGGGCGCGAACCAATGGCGCAACCGCCCGGCAGCGCAACGCGGGCCCGGCCGTTGCGCGCCAACAGCGGCCCCATCACGAGCACAGAAGCGCGCATTTTCCGGACGTACTCAAACGGCGCTTCCACCGTTAACGGACCGGTGGCATCGACCATCACGGCATTGCCGGCGATGCGCACATCGGCGCCTAAATAGCGGAGCACTTCACTGATCGTATATACATCGGAAAGAGCAGGCACATCATGAATCGTACTAGTTCCTTTCGTCGCTAATAAGGTGGCAGCGATGACGGGCAAAACGGCATTTTTTGCGCCTTCCACTTTGACGGTGCCGCTCAACCGGTTTCCGCCACGGACGATGATCTTTTCCAAGGTATTCCCCTCCGCGTCCAATTTCTCTATATTAATATTCAATGGTAATGATTGGGGTTCCAACAACGACGCGCGTCTTGCCGCCCAATCTTTCTCTCAAGGCGAGCTGAATGTTGATCGGCTGGTGATTGGCGGCCGGGAGAACGTTCTTCCACTGCCCAGTATATGCAGACAGGGAGACGAATGACTCTTCCCGCAACCACTCGACAGGCGTCGCTTGAAAGTCTCGCAGCAATTGAGAAGCTTGGTCAAACAAACCACCTTTCATATTATCATTGAACTCGCCTTCAATACAAGCATAAAATGTAGGATCGTTCACAAATAATCCGTTCGTCTTTGTCTGGATGTGTTGTGCTGCTTCTTTCCACCTAGATTGGCTCCATGTTGGGCCGGTTGCTTCATAGAGGATATACGTTTGCGGCGTCCCGTTTGTGACGGTCATCACGAGCTGAATTTCTTCTTGAAAGAAGGGGTGTTCATTTGTGCCGATCGCTTTTTGCCAATGGCTTGTTTTGTCCAACGACCAGCGAAACGAACGATACGTTTGTTTCAATTCGGCCATTTTTTTGTAAAAGTCCGCATCATTTTGAATATCGTGGGCATACTCTCTTGTGTAAATGACCCAGCGGCCGAGCGAAGCACCGTGTTGCGTTAATGTGTGCGCCATCGTTTCCAACGGTCTCGACCATTCGTCTCCCCGCGCGCCTTCCGTCCGATAGTGCCATGCGGCCAAAAACAGGCTCGTGAGCATAAGCGCCGCCAGCCATTTCATCTGGTTTTTTCTCATCTTTCTCATCTCCGTTCCCTTCCTCTCCTTAGTTGTTATTGTTGCCACCAGACAAGGGAACATACGTCAAAAAAATCGACAACGAACGATTTTTGAAATCGTTTTCATACATAAAAAAGAGCGGGCGGACAACGCCGCTCACTACGGTGGAAAGCGCCCATGGCCGGGCGCACGGCGGAAGGCAGATGGGAGGCCGGGCGTCAAACTGTGTCGGCCATCGAGCGCGGACACAGATGGTCAAGACTGCTGTGGGGCAAAAGCATCACCGGGCGGGAGATGGATGGGACGATGCCGCTCCGCCCCCATTCCCCCTACTCGCGGAACAAATACGGCAAATCGGTCGACCACGCCCAATAGTCAAGGAAAAAGTTCGCGACGGTCGAACCGATGGCAATCGTGAGTAAAATGTACAAAAGCCGCCCTTGAACGACGCGGTTCGGCTTCAGCAACACATCAATCCGCACGGCTTGCAGCGTCCACCATGTCACGGCGATAAACGCCAAATGAACGATAATGGAAATTAACGCCTGTTGCCCGACGATCGGCATCATCTTCCTATTCACCTCTTTTCTATCGTCCGCCTCCCCTGATTTTTGTACGGTTGCCATCCCTGCTTCGGTGAAGAGGCTGGGGAGATCTCCGTCCAACAAAAAAGAGGAGAGGCGTTTCCTCTCCCCTTATTGTACCGTTACGGAAAAAAATCGCCAAAGTGGCCGAACTGGGCGAGCACATCGTACGCAAGCCCCGGCGCCCAACCGATCGCCAACGTCCCGAGCGCGCAAACGACTACGGCGGTCGACAGCCCGGCCGGCAAACGCCGCAATGGCGCGAGGGAAGCCGGGCGGAAAAAGAGCTGGACGAGCAAGTTGAAATAGTAGACGTACGAGATGACGGTCGTTACCGCCATCACCGCAGCGAGCACGTAATGGCCCGGCTCGGTGACGACAAGGCCGATGAACAAATAGAGCTTGGCGATAAATCCGGCTGTCCCTGGAATGCCGGCGAGCGAGAGCAAAAACAGCCCGAGCGCTGCAGCCAACAGCGGGCGGTGCCGGTATAAGCCGGCGAGTCCGTCCAAATCATCGGATCCGGTTTCGTTCACAATATGCGCCACGATGGCAAACGCCCCGATGTTCATAAACACGTAAGCAAGCAAGTAAATCCAAAGCGAATCGATCATCGCCCACGACATGGCGGCAAACCCGGCGAGCAAGTAGCCCGCATGGGCGATGCTCGAGTAGGCAAGCAGCCGCTTTAAGCTCCGCTGCCTTAGCGCCACAACGTTGCCGATGATCATCGTCAGCCCGGCCAGCACGGTGATCACTGGCTGCATCGATAACAAGAGCGACGACGGATCCCGGCCTTCTGCCGGCGCGGCGGCAAAAATCGTCACAAACAGGCGGAGGAGAAGAACAAAACCGGCCGTTTTCGACACGACGGAAAAAAACGCTGTCGCCGGAACGGGCGCCCCTTCGTACACGTCCGGCGCCCACATATGGAACGGGACGGTCGCCAGCTTAAACGAAACGCCAATCAGCAATAGAAGGAAGGCCAAACCAAGCATGTACGGCTCGTTCGTCTCTTGCAGCTGGCGCGCGATATCGCCGAGCTTCGTCGTCCCGGTCAAGCCGAACACGTAGCTCATGCCAAACAGCATGATGGCGGTGGCGATGCCGCCGTTAATGACGTATTTCAGCGCGGCCTCGTTTGACGATGTGGCGGTTTTGCGCAAGCCGGCCAAAATGTACGACGATACGGTCAACAGTTCAATGCTGACGAACAAGGTCAGCAAATCGCCGCTTGATGCTGTCATCATCGCTCCAAGCAACGCAAACAGCATCATATAGGCAAATTCCCCGCGGTAGCGGCTCCCTTCTTTCGGCGCCCACTCAGCGACAAGAAGAAGCGCGAGCGCCCCGCCGGCTAATAGGATGAGCTTGAACGCTTTCGCAAACCCATCCAATCGGAACGTATCATGCAAAATCGAAACCGGCTCGGCTGGAATCATCACCGCCGTCGCGATGAGCGCGAGCACCGCGCCAGCGGCGGCGCCCCAGGCGAGCGGACGGCGGCTTCGCTCCTTCGGCATGGCCAAATCAACCAACAGCAGCACAACCGCCGCCGCGAGGACGATCCATTCGGGTGCCATCATGCTCCAATTCGCTTGCCATACATCATTCATGTCGATCAACCCCCTAACCCGTTCATCATCGTCTCTATCACGGCAGCAAGCGGCCCAGCCAATAGCTGCGGATACACGCCGACCACCACGATCAAGGCGACGAGGACGAACGCCGGCACGGCTTCTTTCGCTTGCAAATCGATGGCGGTCCCCCGCGGCTCGCTTAAACTCGCTGCAGATTCTTGCGGTCCGCGCAGATTGAACGGCGATTCATATCGCTCGCGGGCGCGGCCGAATGTGATGTCAAGAATGGCCCGCAGCGAATAAACGGCCGCGAAAATCAACCCGAGTGCCCCAGCCGCCGCGAGGGCCGGCTTCGTTTCAAACAGTCCAAGGAAAGCGGTAAATTCGCCGACAAATCCGGCAAGCCCCGGCAAACCGAGCAAGGCGAGCGCCGCCGTTAACAAATATCCGGAAAAAAGCGGCATCGCTTTCGCCAGCCCGCCAAGGCGGCGAATGTCGGTCGTGCCGACCCGGTTGGCGAGAACGCCGACGAGTAAAAACGACAAGGCGGCGATGAGCCCGTGGGCGACCGACTGGAACACCGCCCCTTGAATGCCGGCCTCATTGAGTGCGCCAAGGCCGACGAGCACGACCCCCATATGCGATACGCTCGAATAGGCCAGCACATGTTTCAGCTCGCGCTGCCGAAGCGCCAACAGCGCGCCGTATAGAATGTTAATGACCCCGAGCACGGCGATGGCGCCGGCAAACGCGCGAAACTCATCCGGAAACAGGCCGATCCCGAAACGAATCATCCCGTATGCCGCAATTTTCAACAATACTCCGGCGTGAAGCATCACGACCGGCGGCGGCGCTTCAACGTGAACGCGGATGAGCCAGCGATGAAGCGGAACGGCTGGCAGCTTGAAGGCGAACGCCAGCAGCAACCCGCCAAGCAGCCAGTGCCGCGCCTCTGACGTCAGCGGGGCGATCAGCTGCCCTTCGGCGATCGGATTATGTAACATGTCACGGAGCAACGCGAAATTCGCCGTTCCGGTGCGGGCGACAAGCACGGCGATCACCACGAGCAACAGCGCCGAGCCGAGCCCGTTGTACAGCAAATAGCTGTACGCCGCCCGTTCGCGCTCAAAGCCGCCCCATTTGCCGACGAGCAAAAACATAGCGACAAGCGTCACCTCTAAGAAGAGGAAAAACCAGATGAAATTGGCGGCGGCAAACACGCCCAGCATGCCGATCTCCAGCGCAAGCAGCCACATAAAATATCCTTTTTTCTCCACTTTGACAAGCAAGGACGCGACAGCGGCCAACGTCCCGAGCACGGCGGTCAGGACGATAAACAGAAGCGACAGTCCGTCGATGCCAAGCTCATAGCGGATCACATACGCCGCGTCCGTGAAAAACGGGAGGTCAGCAAGCCGCACCCAATCGTGCGCTTCATCGAGCTGCTCAAGACGGAAGCCGCGCCCCGCCTGAATGAACGCGAACAACGCCAGCAATAACGGCGGCACGGTGGCAGCCGTCCCGAGCCATTGAATCATTTTTGCATCCGTTCGGCGGACAAACGCCAGCAACATGATGCCTAACAACGGCGAAAAGACGAGCAGCGACAAAAAGCTCATAGCCAGTCCCCCCCTGTCAACGCGAAGATGACGACCAAAATGGCCAATCCGGCCACCGTCACCGCCCCGTACGTCTGCGCTTGCCCGTTTTGCCCGCGCGATCCGGCGGAAGCGGCGGCGCTCACCGTGCCGGTGACAAGCCGAACGAGCCCTTCCACAAGGTAACGGTCGACATACGCCAACAGGCGGCTAATGAATGACACAATCGCCACAACGGTCCACCGGTAAAGGTCGTCAATGTAATAGTGGCGGCGCAACAATTCGTACCCGTGCGGCGCACGTGCGGACAACCAGTCGCGCGGCACGGTCCGCTTTCCGTACATGAGCCAGGCAAGGAAAATTCCCGCAAGCGACACGATCGTCGCCACAACCGCGATCCATCCGGGCGCCGCTTCATGATGGTACGCCCCGTCGGTCAGCCACTCGCCGAGAAACGAGCCAAACCAAGGGGTTTGAATGTACCCGGCAGCGACTGATAATACGCCGAGCACGACCATCGGCCCGACCATCGACATCGGCGCTTCATGGACGTCGCCATCATGGCGATGTCGCGCCTCGCCGGCAAAGACGAGGAAAAAGAGCCGGAACATGTAAAATGACGTCAACAGCGCTGCGGCGACCGCCAGCCAAAAGAGCTCGACCGGTCCGTTCGCCCAAGCGGCGGCTAAAATTTCATCCTTGCTGAAAAAGCCGGCAAACAGCGGAACCCCGCTGATCGACAGCGCCCCGACAAGAAAGAGCGGCGCGGTCCACGGCAACCGCCGCCAAAGCCCGCCCATTTCTTCAATGTTTTGCGTATGGACGGCGTGAATGACGCTGCCGGCGGCCAAAAAGAGCAACGCTTTGAAAAAGGCGTGCGTCGTTAAATGGAAGATGGCGGCGACATAGCTGCCCGAGCCGAGCGCGAGCATCATATAGCCGAGCTGGCTGATCGTCGAATAGGCGAGGACACGTTTAATGTCCGTCTGCACCAGGCCGATCGTCGCGGCAAAAATCGCCGTCCCCCCGCCGATCACCGCCACGGTCATCATAGCAGCTTCGCTTGCCTCATAGAGCGGGAACAGCGCCGCTACGAGGTACACCCCGGCCGCCACCATCGTCGCGGCGTGGATGAGCGCCGACACGGGCGTCGGGCCTTCCATCGCATCCGGAAGCCACGTATGGAGCGGGAACTGCCCGGACTTGCCGATGGCGCCGATGAAAATGAGGATGGCCGTCAGTGCCGTCATGCCGGGCGACAGCGTGCCGTCGCCAACGGCGCGGAAAATGTCGTCGTAATCAAAGCTTTTCGTCTGCCAAAACAAGAGCAGCATGCCGATAAAAAAGCCGACATCACCGATGCGCGTCATAATAAACGCCTTTTTCGCGGCCGCTTTTGCTTCTTCTTTGTAGAAGTAAAACCCGATCAGCAAAAACGACCCGAGCCCGACGAGCTCCCAAAAGATGTACGCCTGCAACAAGTTCGGCGACAGCACAAGCCCAAGCATCGCAAACGTAAATAACCCTAAATACGCATAAAACGTCGAAAACCGCTCATCCCCAGCCATATAACCTTGCGAATAAATGTGAACGAGCCAGCTGACAAAAGCGACGACAACGAGCATCCATGCGTTTAACGCCGTAACGGAAAACCCGACCGTCAACGTCACGTCACCGATCTCCATCCACGTCCAGTTCGCTTCATGCGTCGCTCCGCCGAGGCGGCCGGCCAGCACGCCGAGCGCCGCAAGCAGCGACAGAAACGTGGCAGCGATGCCGACATAGGCGCTCGCTTTCTTCCATTTCCGCCCGAACAACAGCAGCAAAACAAACGAACAAAGCGGGAACAGCGGCACAACCCAAGCCAGGTTCATCATCTTTCCCCATCCCCTTTTCTAATGTTTCAATGAATTGGCTTCATCGACTTGAACCGTTTTGCGGTTGCGGTAAAAGGCGATGAGTGCGGCCAAGCCGACAGCCGCCTCCGCTGCCGCTACGGCGATCGCAAACAACGCGAACACGTGGCCGTGAACGCCGGGATGGGCGCCGTATTTGGCAAAAGCGACGAAATTGATGTTGACCGCATTTAACATCAGCTCGATACAAATGAGCACAATGACCGTATTTCGTTTCGTGAGCGCCCCGTACAGCCCGATGCAAAACAAGATGAGCGCCAACGCCAAATACGCTGATAATGTCATTCGTCTTCCGCCTCCTTGCCGTCTTTTCTCGCCAGCACGATCGCCCCGATCAAGGCGACAAGCAAAATGACGGACACGATTTCAAACGGGATCGTATAATACGAATACAGCCATTTGCCGATCTCCCTCGCGTTATCGGCCGGAAGCGCGCTGCCATCGGCGCCGAAATCGAGGCGGCGGATGCCGAAGTAAACGGCAAGGCCAAAGGCGAGAACCGAGAGGGCGGCGGCCGCTTTATGCCAAATGCCGCCTGTCGTTTGACGCTCCTTGTCATCGGCGTGATGACGCGTCAGCATGATCGCAAACAGCATAATGATCGTGATGGCTCCGGAATAAATGAGCACTTGAACAACGGCGACGAACTCGGCGGAAAGAAGGACGTACAGCCCGGCGATGCCTAAAAACGTCATGACGAGAGCGATGACCATGTGAACGACGTTCGTCAGTTGAAGCATCGTCACCCCGCCGGCAATGGCCGCAAGGGCGAGCAGGAAAAAAGCAATGTCGGTTCCGCTCACGGCTTATTCTCCCTTCTTACGTTCGTGTCGTTTTCATCGAGCCAGGTCAAATCTTTATACAGGGCATCACGGCTGTATTCAGCGAGTTCGAAGTTGTTCGTCATAACAATCGCTTCTGTCGGGCAAACTTCCGTGCATAAATCGCATAAAATGCAAATTTCAAAGTTAATGTTGTACGTCTCAATCACTTTCCCTTTTTTCGTCGGATCAGGATGTTTTTTTCCGGTCAGCTGAATGCATTCCGTCGGACAAATGTTCATGCACTGATTGCAGACGATGCATTTTTCCGGATAAAACTTTTGGATGCCGCGAAACCGGTCCGGGAGCGGGAGCGGCTCGTGCGGGTAATCGTACGTCACCTTTTCGCGCGTCAACTCTTTTAACGTATACGCCAATCCTTTCACTAACCCGATCATCCGTCTACCCCTCTCGTGGGAAAATAGCGTTCCGGCACGGCCTCTTTCTTTAGAGCAGAGAAGCCGTGCCTATGGATAGCGGCCGCCTCCCCAGCCAGGCGGGCGCCTCGTTTCTTCTAGAAGAACAACGATTTTATCACGGCCGTCAACACGATGTTGACGAGCGAAAGCGGGAGCAGCACTTTCCAGGCGAACTCCATCAGCTGATCGGCGCGCACGCGCGGGAACGTCGCGCGAAACCAGATGAGGACAAAGACGATGGCACAAAATTTGAGCGCAAACCAGACTGCGCCGGGAATCCAGCCAAGAAACGCAACCGGGTGCCAGCCGCCCAAAAACAAAATCGTCGTCAAGGCCGACATCGCAAACAAATACACATACTCGGCGAGCATAAAGAACGCCCAGCGGAATCCGGAATATTCGACGTGAAATCCGGCGACAAGCTCGGACTCCGCCTCCGGCAAGTCAAATGGCGTCCGGTTCAATTCAGCCACCGCGGCAATGAGGAAGATCAAAAATGCCAGCGGCTGGGCGAAAAGGAACCAGACGTCTTTTTGCGCGTTGACGATGTCGACCAAGTTCATGCTTCCAGCCAAAAGCACGACGCCAAGCGCCGACATGACGAGCGGAATTTCGTATGAAATCATTTGCGCTGCCGCGCGCATGCCGCCAAGCAGAGCATATTTGTTGTTGGATGCCCAGCCGCCGGCGACAACGCCGACCGTCGTCAAACCGGAAACGGCGATATAATACAAGAGGCCAACACCGATATCGGCAAACCGGAACGCGTCGGTAAACGGCAGCACCGCCAACACCATAAATGACGGCGTAAAGGCGATGATGGGCGCCAACACGTACAGCGGGCGGTCAGCCGCTTTCGGAATCGTATCTTCCTTCAACAGCAGCTTCAATACGTCAGCGACCGTTTGCAGCAATCCAAGGCGGCCGCCCACTTGGTTCGGGCCGATGCGCCCTTGCATAAATCCCATCACTTTCCGTTCCGCTAAAATGCCGTATGTGACGAACCCGAGCACGACCGCCAACAGCAGCGCCCCGAGCCCGAAAAAGACGGCGACATTCGTCCAGCTTGGCGCCGATTCGAGCCATTGTTCCATCATCCGTCGACCTCCCCGAGCACAATGTCAATCGATCCGAGAATGGCGATGACGTTGGCCAAATTTTCCCCTTTCAGCAGCTTCGGGAGTATTTGCAAGTTGTAAAACGACGGGCGCCGGAATTTGAGGCGGTACGGCTCTTTTTTGCCGTCGCTCGCAATATAGCAGCCGATCTCGCCGCGCGGCGCTTCGATGCGGACAAATGTCTCACCCGGCGGCGCCTTAATGATGCGCGGCACTTTGCCTATAATCGGCCCGTCGGCCGGAAACTGCTCGCACGCCTGTTCAATAATGCGAAGGGACTGTTCAATTTCCGCCATCCGGCATTCGTAACGGGCAAGACAGTCGCCGCCCTCGCGCACCGGCACATCGAAATCAAACCGGTCATAGATGGAATACGGCTCATCTTTGCGCAAATCCCATTTGACGCCGGTCGACCGCAAGTTGACCCCGCTTAACGAATAGCTGATCGCTTCTTCTTTCGTGTACCGCCCGACACCGGTGACGCGTTCGCGGAAAATCTCGTTGCCGGTGACAAGGTCATGGTAGCCGGCGAGCTTTTCCCGCATGTACGGGACGAACTGCTTCACTTTGTCGATCCAGCCGTCCGGCGCGTCCCACTTGACGCCGCCAATGCGCATATAGTTGAACGTCAGCCGCGCTCCGGACAGCTCATTTAATAGATTAATAATCATTTCGCGCTCGCGGAATGCGTACAAAAACGGGCTTGTCGCGCCGAGGTCAAGCAAATACGTCCCCCACCAGACGAGGTGGCTGGCAACTCGCCCGAGCTCCATCGCAAGGACGCGCAAATACTCGGCCCGTTCCGGCACTTCAATGCCCATCATCGTTTCGACCGCATGGCAAAGCACATAGTTGTTCGTCATCGCTGACAAATAGTCCATTCGGTCGGTATACGGGATGATTTGCGTGTATTGCAGCCCTTCGGCGATCTTCTCCGTCCCGCGGTGCAAGTAGCCGATGACCGGCGTCGCCTCTTGGATGATTTCGCCGTCAATTTTTAAAATGAGGCGAAACACCCCGTGCGTGCTCGGGTGCTGGGGGCCGACATTTAAAATCATCTCTTCTGTGCGCAGCATCGTTTACACCTCCGCATCATACGGCTCGTAATCTTTGCGCAGCGGATGCCCGACCCATTGCTCTCCTAGGAAGATGCGGATTAAATTCGGGTGGCCGCGGAATCGGATGCCAAGCAAATCGTACGCTTCGCATTCCGGCCAGTTCGCCCCCGGCCAAAGCGGGACGAGCGAATCGATTTCCGGGTTGTCGCGCTCGATTTTCACTTTGAGCGCCACCGGCTGCCGGTTCGGATACGAATACAAGTGGACGTACACTTCCATATGCGTTTGAAAATCGGTTCCGTGCAGCTCGGACAAATAATCAAACCAGAGCTGCTCATTGTATTTCAAAAACTCGGCCACTTTGTAGTACGCCTCTTTGTTAACAACAAGCGTCGGCACGTCTTTCGCCAGCCGGTTGATATAGGCGTCTTCGAGCACATCCGGCCCAAGATGTTCCTGAATGACGCGGACATATTTTTGCAGCAGCGGATCGTTCGGCGACGGGGAAGACGGCTGTTCCGTTCCGCCGTCAGCGCCAGCGGCTTTCGCCTTCGCCCGGGCGGCGGCTGCTGCTTTTGCCTTCGCGGCGGCTGCTGCCTTTTGTTTCGCCGCGTCATCATCGGCGGCGTCGCCTTGTTGCTTCGCCATGGCGGCAGCCCGCGCTTTCGCCGCAGCGGCAGCTTTCGCCTTCGCGGCGGCTGCCGCTTTTTGCTTCGCCAGCTCGTCGTCGCTTCCCGCCGCTTCAGCGGCCTTTTGTTTAGCCAACGCCGCCGCCTTCGCCTTCGCCGCGGCGGCGGCCTTTTTCTTCGCTAACTCGAGGTCTTCTTCCGCCGCCCCTCCGGACGCCGCTGCCTCGCGCTGCCGGCGCAGTTCGGCCGCCTTCGCTCGCGCTGCTTCCGCCGCTTTTTTCTTCGCCGCCTCAAGGTCGTCGCCTGTCGCCCCTCCGGACGCTGCCGCCTCGCGCTGCCGGCGCAGTTCAGCCGCCTTCGCTCGCGCTGCTTCCGCCGCTTTTTTCTTCGCCGCCTCAAGGTCGTCGCCTGTCGCCCCTCCGGACGCTGCCGCCTCGCGCTGCCGGCGCAGTTCGGCCGCCTTCGCTCGCGCTGCTTCTGCCGCTTTTTTCTTCGCCGCCTCAAGGTCGTCGCCTGCCGCCCCTCCGGACGCCGCTGCCTCGCGCTGCCGGCGCAGTTCGGCCGCCTTCGCTCGCGCTGCTTCCGCCGCTTTTTTCTTCGCCGCCTCAAGGTCGTCGCCTGTCGCCCCTCCGGACGCCGCTGCCTCGCGCTGCCGCCGCAGTTCAGCCGCCTTCGCTCGCGCTTCTTCCGCCGCTTTTTTCTTCGCCGCCTCAAGGTCGTCGCCTGTCGCCCCTCCGGACGCCGCTGCCTCGCGCTGCCGGCGCAGTTCGGCCGCCTTCGCTCGCGCTTCTTCCGCGGCCCGTTTTTTCGCTGCTTCGAGGTCTGCGGGTGATGCCGGCTGCGCTGCGCCCGACTCTTCCTTTACCGGGCGGGTGGACGAATCCGAAGGCGTTTTCAAATCGCTGTCCGGAGCGCCGCCTTGGCCAGCGGCTGACTTGGCCTGTTCGGCTGCCTGCTTGGCGGCCAGCCGTTCACGCGCCAGCTGCTTCGCCCGCTCGGCTGCTTCTTTTTTTCGCTGGGCCAAATCTTTTTCCTCATCCATCGGTTACAACACCTTCTTCCCTGTTTTGGCTTCCAAGCGGATTTTTTCTTTTAATTTATGGATGCCGTAAATCAGCGCCGCAGGGTTCGGCGGACAGCCGGGTATGTACACGTCGACCGGGACAATTTGGTCAACCCCTTTCACGACGCTGTACGATTTGACGTACGGTCCGCCCGCCGTCGCGCACGACCCCATGGCGATCACCCATTTTGGCTCCGGCATTTGATCATACAGCCGGCGCAAAAGCGGCGCCATTTTTTTCGTCACTGTTCCGGAGACGATCATGACGTCTGATTGCCGCGGCGAGGCGCGGAAAAATGAGCCGAACCGGTCAAGGTCATAATGGGCGCCGCCGACGGCCATCATCTCAATCGCGCAACAGGCAAGGCCGAACGTCAGCGGCCAGAGCGAGTTGCTTCGCGCCCATCCTTTTAACTGTTCCAGCGTCGTAAAAAACACGTTTCGCTTTACTTCTTCCATCTCGGCGAAAGTTAAACCATCCCATTTTACATCCATCGTAACACCTTCTTTTTCCAGGCATAAATGAGGCCAATGGCAAGCAAAACGATGAAAATGATCATTTCCACTAAAGCAAACAGGCCGAGTTGATCGTAGACGACCGCCCACGGATATAAAAACACCGTCTCGACGTCAAAAATGACAAATAACAAAGCAAATAAGTAATAGCGGACTTGGAACTGGATGCGCGAGTCATGAAACGGAATGTTACCGCTTTCATAAGTCGTCGCCTTCATCTCGTTCGGTACGTTCGGGCGCAGCCATCGTCCGGCCGTAAGCGCCCCGATCGGCAGCAGCACGCCGAGGCAAAGAAAGACAAAGACAATCAAATAACTGTTGGCGTAAATGTTGCTCAACAAGCTCGCCCCCTTCCTGGTTTACTACATACGTATGATGTTAATGGTGAAATTTTTAAACAATTCCTTCGATTTCATTATAACATTTATATCCAGCCGTGTCAGCAACACTTCGGGTTATCACTGCCAACACTGTAGGAAATCGTGAAACGCAGCCACACCTTGTTCGATTGACGCGCCAAGCGCAGACAGCATGCTCTTCTCCCCATTTGGTCCAAGGCGAATCAGGCCCCCGACAGCCCCCTTGATGCCCAATGGGATGGTTCGAGTCGAGTTTTCACCGAACGCTTACGCCGCCTACGCTCACGCGTAGAAGCGGGGATCTGCCCGGTTTAGGATAATAAAAAAAGCAGAGAAGCGTTTGCTTCTCTGCTTATCTCGTTTCAGCAACGTTCAAGCGATTCAAGGCGCGTTTTAACGCCAGTTCGGCCCGCTTGAAGTCAATATCATCCTGCTGGCTTTGCAGGCGGCGTTCCGCCCGTTCTTTCGCCGCTTTGGCGCGGAGGACATCGATGTCTTCCGCCCGCTCAGCCGCTTGGGCCAAAATCGTCACTTTGTCCGGGCGGACTTCTAAAAAGCCGCCGCTGACCGCAACATAGTCCGTCTTGCCGTCCTTTTTCAGACGGGCTGCGCTAATCTCAAGCGGAGCGACAAGCGGAATGTGCCCCGGCAAAATACCGAGCTCGCCGCTTTTCGCCTTCACGCTTACCATCTCCACATCGCCTTCGTACACCGGGCCATCAGGAGTGACCACGCTCACATGGATCGTTTTCATTGTCCAATCCCCCTATCCCGGGTCACACTGCGACACCCATAGCTTTCGCTTTTTCGACAACTTCTTCAATGCGGCCGACTAAGCGGAACGCATCTTCCGGAAGGTGGTCGTATTTGCCCTCCAAAATTTCTTTAAAGCCGCGCACCGTTTCCTTAACCGGCACGTACGAACCCGGTTGGCCCGTGAACTGTTCCGCCACGTGGAAGTTTTGCGACAAGAAAAACTGAATGCGGCGGGCGCGGTGGACGACGAGCTTGTCTTCGTCCGACAGTTCGTCCATCCCTAAGATGGCGATAATGTCTTGCAATTCTTTATAGCGCTGCAGCGTTTGTTGCACGCGGCGAGCCACTTGGTAATGCTCTTCGCCGACAATTTCCGGCGCCAATGCCCGCGATGTCGACGCAAGCGGGTCAACGGCCGGATAAATCCCCATCTCGGCGAGCTTCCGCTCAAGGTTGGTCGTCGCATCCAAGTGCGAGAACGTCGTTGCCGGAGCCGGGTCCGTATAGTCGTCGGCCGGGACGTAAATCGCCTGGATCGAGGTGATCGAGCCTTTGGCCGTCGACGTAATCCGCTCCTGCAATTGACCCATCTCCGTCGCCAATGTCGGCTGATAACCAACAGCTGACGGCATACGGCCTAACAACGCCGACACTTCCGAACCGGCCTGCGTGAAGCGGAAAATGTTATCGATAAAGAGCAGCACGTCTTGCCCTTGCTCATCGCGGAAATATTCGGCCATCGTCAAGCCGGTCAACGCGACGCGCATCCGCGCGCCCGGCGGCTCGTTCATTTGCCCGAACACCATGGCCGTTTTGCTGATAACGCCGGAATCTTTCATTTCATGGTACAAGTCGTTCCCTTCGCGCGTCCGTTCCCCGACGCCGGCGAAGACGGAAATCCCGCCGTGCTCTTGGGCGATGTTGTGGATCAGCTCTTGGATCAAGACCGTTTTTCCTACGCCGGCACCGCCGAACAAGCCGATCTTACCGCCTTTAATATACGGGGCAAGCAAGTCGACGACTTTAATCCCTGTTTCCAAAATTTCGACTTCCGTCGCCAATTCCTCGAATTTTGGCGCCGGACGGTGAATCGGGTCGCGGCGGGCTTCAGCCGGAATGTCATCTTGCAAATCGATCGGCTCGCCTAAGACGTTAAAGACGCGGCCGAGCGTGACATCGCCAACCGGAACCGAGATCGGCGCACCGGTGTCCACCACTTCCATGCCGCGGATCAACCCGTCGGTGGACGCCATCGCGATCGTCCGTACCGTATCATCGCCAAGGTGCAAGGCGACTTCCAATGTCAAGTCGATGTCGACTTCGTTTTCGTTGCGCGCTTGATGTTGAATTTTCAGGGCGTTGTAGATGGCCGGCAAGTGACCGTTTTCGAACTTGACGTCTACAACCGGACCCATGACTTGAATAACGCGTCCTCTTGTCATCGTTTTCCCTCCTAACTTGCTAGTCCGCTATTGCAAGGCGTTTGCCCCGGCGACAATTTCTGTAATTTCTTGCGTGATCGAAGCTTGGCGAGCGCGGTTGTAGGAAAGCGTCAACGTGCGAATGAGTTCGTGCGCGTTGTCGGTCGCGTTCTTCATCGCTGTCATCCGGGCGGCGTGTTCGCTCGCTTTCGCATCGAGCAACGCGCCGTAAATGAGGCTCTCCGCATATTGCGGCAATAAGACGTCCAAAATTTCTTCTTGCGACGGTTCAAATTCGTATATCGTGCGCTTCTCGTTATCAGCCAAATCGGTGAGCGGAAGCAGCTTCCGTTCCGTCACATCTTGCTGGATCGCGCTCACATAATGGTTATAGTACATATACAGTTCATCAAACGTGCCGTCGGCGAACAATCCGACCGTTTTGTTGGCAATTTCTTTAATATCGGCGAACGACGGCTGATCCGGCAAGCGGGTAATGTCAAGAATGACCGGCATGTTCCGTTTGCGGAAAAAGTTTAACCCGACGCGGCCGATGACGATGATCGCATACTCATCCGGGGAGGAGTGGCGCGCTTGAATCGTCTGGTAGACGGTGCGCAACACGTTGCTGTTGTATGCTCCGGCCAAGCCGCGGTCCGACGTAATGACCAAATACCCCGTCTTTTTCACCGGGCGCGAAACGAGCATCGGGTGGGAAGCGCCGCCGGCGCCAAGTGCGACGTTGGCCACGACTTCCTGCAGTTTTTCCATGTATGGAATGAACGACTTCGCGTTTTGCTCCGCGCGGTTTAATTTCGACGTCGAGACCATTTCCATCGCTTTCGTAATTTGGCTCGTTTTTCTCGTCGAGTTGATGCGCGTTTTAATGTCGCGTAACGATGCCAAAGGTTTCACCACCTTTTTGCTGCACGAGATCTAACAGGCGCGGGGGCCGAACGCCCCCGTCAGCCTTATTGGGAAACGACAAACGTTTTCTTGAACGCTTCGATCGCTTTATTGAAATCTTCCTCGTTCGGAAGGTCTTTCGTCGTACGGATGTGTTCAAGCAAGTGCTGTCCGTTTTGGTCAAGCCACAAGAAAAATTCTTTTTCAAAACGGCGCACGTCTTCGACCGGAATGTCATCCAAAAAGCCGCGCGTCAAAGCGTAAATGATGGCGACTTGCTTTTCGACCGGAATCGGTTGGTGCAAGTCTTGTTTCAGCACTTCAACCGTGCGCGCCCCGCGGGCAAGCTTCGCTTGCGTCGCTTTATCGAGGTCGGAACCGAATTGGGCGAACGCTTCTAATTCACGGTATGCCGCCAAGTCGAGACGGAGCGTCCCCGATACTTTTTTCATCGCTTTAATTTGCGCGGCACCACCGACGCGCGAAACGGACAGCCCTGCGTTGATCGCCGGGCGGACGCCGGAGAAGAACAAGTCCGATTGCAAGAAAATTTGTCCGTCCGTAATCGAGATGACGTTCGTCGGGATGTAGGCGGAGATGTCGCCCGCTTGCGTTTCGACGAACGGAAGCGCGGTCAAGGAGCCGGCGCCTTTGGCATCGCTCAATTTCGCTGCGCGCTCAAGCAGGCGGGAGTGCAGGTAGAAGACATCCCCCGGGTACGCTTCACGGCCTGGCGGACGGCGAAGCAACAGCGACAGCTCGCGGTACGCAGCGGCTTGCTTCGACAAGTCGTCGTAAACGACTAAGACGTGTTGGCCTTTGTACATGAAATACTCGCCCATCGATACGCCCGCATACGGCGCCAAGAACAAGAGCGGAGCCGGCTGCGACGCCGAAGCGGTGACGACGATCGTATAGTCAAGCGCGCCGTGTTTGCGGAGCGTTTCGACAACCGTACGAACCGTCGATTCTTTTTGCCCGATGGCGACGTAAATACAAATCATATTTTGGCCTTTTTGGTTGATGATCGTGTCAATCGCAACGGACGTTTTCCCGGTTTGCCGGTCGCCGATGATGAGCTCGCGCTGTCCGCGGCCGATCGGCACGAGCGCGTCGATCGCTTTAATCCCGGTTTGCAGCGGCTCATGTACCGATTTCCGATCCATAACGCCCGGCGCCGGGCTTTCGATTGGACGCGTTTCCGTCGTTTCCACCGGACCTAGGCCGTCGACTGGCTGGCCGAGCGGGTTGACGACGCGACCGATGAGCGCCTCCCCGACTGGCACTTCCATAATCCGTCCGGTACGGCGCACTTCGTCTCCTTCTTTAATGCCGGTGTACGGACCTAAAATAACAATACCGACGTTGTTTTCTTCCAAGTTGAGCGCCATGCCCATGACGCCGTTGGCGAATTCAACGAGCTCGCCGGACATGACGTTATCAAGCCCGTGAACGCGGGCGATCCCGTCGCCGATTTGGATGACGGTGCCGACGTCGCTCACTTGGATTTGCGATTCGTAGTTTTCAATCTGCTGCTTAATGAGCGCGCTAATTTCTTCCGCTCTAATGCTCATGCCTTTCACCCCTGTCTCCAAATGTTAACTAATGAGCTGCCGCTGAATCCGTTCCAGCTGTCCGCTGACGCTGCCGTCATAAATGCGGTTGCCGATGCGCAACTTCACACCGCCAATGAGTTCCGGGTCGACGATATTTTCAATGCGGAGCGTCTCTTTGCCCACCTTTTTGGCAAATACGTCAGAAAGCGCCTGCAGTTCTTCATCCGTCAACGGCCGTGCTGAATAGGCGATCGCCTCGGCGATGCCGCGCGCGTCGTTAGCGAGGACGATAAACTGCTCGGCCAGTTCGGGCACAAGGCCGAAGCGATGGCGCTCAAGAAGAAGCAAAAGCGTATGTTGCACCGGAGCGGAAATGCCGGCAAACGCTTCGCGAACGAGCGCTTTTTTCTTGTCTAAGGAAAGTTTCGGATTGGAAAGAAGCGATAAAAACTCGCCGTTTTCCACCAACGCTTGGCGCACGGCGCGAATGTCTTCCTCGATCTTGTCCAGCTGCTGCTGTTCAAGCGCGATTTGAAACAGAGCGGATGCATACCGTTTAGCGATCACTTCTTGGTTCATCGCGCTCCTCCTACCTCTTGCACGTCTTTAATGTACGCTTCAATCAGCTTGCGCTGGTCTTGTTCGGTCAATTCTCTTTCAATCACTTTCGAAGCGATGAAGACAGACAACGACGCCACTTGTTCGCGAAGCGCGGCCATCGCCTGTTCTTTTTCGCGCTCGATTTCTTGTTTCGCCGCTTCTTTTACCCGCTCCGCTTCCGCACGGGCCGAGGCGACGATTTGTTCCTTTTGCTCTTCGGCGAGCTTGCGCGCATTTTCAATGAGCGTTTGCGCTTCCTGGCGCGATTGCTTCATCAGTTCACGCTGTTCTTCAAGCAGTTTTTCCGCCTCTTGGCGGCGTTTTTCCGCTTGGTCAATTTCATTGGCAATATGCTCTTCGCGTTGTTTCATGACGCTCATAAGCGGTCCCCAGGCAAATTTGCGAAGCAAAAGCATCAACAAAATAAACGCGACAAGCTGAAAAATGATGTCCCCGGTGTTGACCGCTCCATGCCCAGCCGCTGCGCCGAGCGCCGCTGTTTGTAATGCTGCCAACATATTTTCGTTCACTCCTTTCGGCCGTTGCGTCTTGACCGAACATTGCTGATCGGTCGTCCCTCTATATCAAGGCATACATAAAGCAATGGCGAAGGTTCTTATCGAATGATCTTCGCCATCATGACTTTGACCTTTCTTTTTGCTGAAGGCGCTTGTTAACATTCCGTTAACAAGCGCTCCCCATTTGTTATCTTCCTTGTACCATAAACGCGATAACGACCGCGATGATCGGAATCGCCTCAACAAGCGCAACCCCGATAAACATTGTCGTTTGCAGCATGCCGCGCGCTTCCGGTTGGCGTGCAATTCCTTCTACTGTACGAGAAACGATTAAACCGTTACCGATACCCGCACCAAGTGCGGCAAGACCAATAGCAATTGCTGCAGCTAATACACCCATCTGAAGAATCCTCCTTATTAACTAAAAAGTTGATTTATTTTTTAAAAATAGTAAACAGAACATGGATCAAGATGAAGATTAATGATCATGGCTAACTTTATGCGCCATATATACCATTGTTAACATGGTGAATATGAATGCTTGAATGGCCCCGACGAAAATACTAAACGCTTGCCATACCATCGTCGGAATGATCGCGGCAATCGTTCCTCCGACACCGGTGGCCAGCCCCCCGACAAGCAATGCAAGCAAAATTTCGCCGGCAAAAATGTTTCCGTAAAGACGGAGACCAAGTGTCAATGTATTGGCGAATTCTTCAATGATCTTGAGGGGAAACATAAACCACATTGGGCTTGCAAACCCTTTTAAGTATTCGGAAGCGCCGCGCAGTTTAATGCCGTAGTAGTGGGAAAGGGCTACAACCATCACAGCCAACGTCAACGTAATAGCCGGATCGGCTGTCGGTGATTTCCACCATAATTCATCATGGACGACAACGGAGAATGGAAGACCTAACATGTTGGCGACAAAAACATACATAATTAACGTTAAACCGAGTAAATGAAAACGCCCCCCTGTTGCCCAGTCCATGTTGCTTTTAATGATTCCTTTCACAAAATCGACAACCCACTCGATAAAATTTTGCAATCCTGTCGGCCTCATCGAAAGATTACGCGTTGCCGCAATGGCAATAGCCAGTACAATGACGCAAGTGATAGTCACCATTAATACGTTGGCCAAATTAAATGTAAGACCAAACAATTCATAAAGTGGCGCTTTATGATCCATTATCGCTCACCTCACTTTCTATGCAGCTGATTGATCATTATGTAAAAAATGATTTACTACCAACAAAATATACGGGGTGGATAGGCCGATCACCGCCGGCACCACCGACAAATGTTGGGGGTAACGGGACACAAGAAAGGCAACCGCCATCGCCAACGCAAAACGGATCATTGTCCCAAGCGACGGAGGGCGACGCCCTTCAGCGACCGCTTCTCCGACCTTTCTTACACGCCGAGCCAACAGCCGTATGCTGTACCATCCTGCCGCTGTACCGACGAGCAGACTAAAAAACCACCCTTCATACTTTGTCCATATCGCCCCTAATGCATAACAAGCCATCAAGATGAACAGTTGGTTTTGAATTCGTTTGATGATCGTATCGAGCATGGCTCCTTATTCCTCAAAAAAGCGTCGGACTGTTTTCAGCGTGGCAAAAACTCCTGCCGCTAAACCGAGCAACAGGCCAATAATTAGAAAAATCGGCTCACTGTCTAATTGCCGGTCGGCCCATCTTCCACCGAACAAACCGACTAACGTGCAGCCGACAAGTTGTGATGTAATTGCCGACATCAACCCGATCGCTCGAAACGGGTGGCGGTCATTTTTTTTCATAGACCATATACCCCACTAAGTTGATAACAAGAGTAGTTTTAGACAGTGAAAACCCTCTCAACATATCCCCTGTAAAGCATACAATACCAATAGGTTCATGTCAATGTATTTCCACACAAAACCTCATTAACACAGGGCAAATATTAATAATTTGTGACAATTTCTCATTTTCTTTTCACAAATATCATGTATAATGGTATATTTTATTTTTAGCTGCTCTTTCTGCCTGACTTGGCCGTTCAGCTTCCCGCCATAGCAGGCGGCGTCGCAGGTAATCATAACGCAAGAAGGTTTCCATATGTATGCCGAAAAAGGGTGTCCCGGCCATGCGGGCACCCTTTTGTTCGCCGTATGCGCGGCGTCTTGTTCAGTTGACTGTCATTTTGTTCCAAACAGCCGGTCGCCGGCATCGCCGAGGCCGGGGACGATATAACCGTGGTCGTTCAGCCGCTCGTCAAGGGCGGCGATGTAAATGTCGACGTCCGGGTGCGCCGTTTCCACCGCCTTGACCCCTTCCGGCGCCGCGATCAGGCACATAAACTTAATGCTTTTCGCCCCCCGCTTTTTCAACGCTTCGATCGCCGCCACTGCCGAGCCGCCGGTCGCGAGCATCGGATCGACGATGATGAAATCGCGCTCTTCGACATCGCTTGGCAGCTTGACGTAATATTCCACTGGCTTGAGCGTTTCCGGATCGCGGTATAGGCCGACGTGGCCGACTTTCGCTGCCGGGATGAGCTTCAAAATGCCGTCCACCATGCCGATACCGGCGCGCAAAATCGGGATGACGCCTAGCTTTTTGCCGGCGATGACTTTCGCTTTCGCCCGGCTGACAGGAGTTTCGATCTCCACTTCCTCAAGCGGAAGGTCGCGCGTAATTTCAAACGCCATCAGCGTCGCCACTTCTTCAACGAGCTCGCGAAATTCTTTTGTACCTGTATGCTTGTCGCGAATGTACGTCAGTTTATGCTGGATGAGCGGATGGTCAAATACATACACTTTTCCCATGGGTCATCTCCTCTTCCGTATGTATGGCAGTACACTTCTATACATTCTACTGGAAAACGGGCGCCCGTTCAACTGTTGAAACAAAGGAAAAGGCACACTGCCGAACCGATCATTGGCAGTGTGCCTCGCCCATTCTGAGCCGAGAAGACCCCCATGTCTACATGTGAACGCAGACGGGAGCGTTCCATTGCCGTTGTCTCCTTAGTCTTGGTAGAGCGGGAATTTTTCCGTCAAAGCGGCGACGCGTTGGCGCGCTTCTTCAAGCGCCTGTTCATTATCTTTGTTTTTCAGCACGAGACCGATAATGGCGGCGATTTCATCCATTTCTTCCAAGCCGAAGCCGCGCGTCGTGACCGCGGCCGTCCCGATGCGGATGCCGCTCGTGACAAACGGGCTTTCCGGATCATATGGAATCGTGTTTTTGTTGACGGTAATGCCGACTTCATCCAATACTTTCTCCGCTGTTTTCCCTGTCAGCTGCTGCGGGCGCAAGTCAACAAGCAGCAAATGGTTGTCCGTGCCGCCGGAGACAAGGGTGAACCCTTCTTTTTGCAAGGCGTTCGCTAAGCGCTGGGCGTTGTCGATGATGCGCTTGGCGTACACTTTAAAGTCCTCTTGCAGCGCCTCGCCCAACGCGACTGCCTTCGCAGCAATGACATGCATGAGCGGGCCGCCTTGAATGCCAGGGAAAATCGATTTGTCGATTTGTTTCGCAAACTGCTCTTGGCATAAAATCATCCCGCCGCGCGGGCCGCGCAATGTTTTATGCGTTGTCGTCGTGACAAAGTGGGCGTACGGCACCGGATTCGGATGAAGACCTGCCGCAACAAGACCGGCAATATGGGCCATATCGACCATTAAATAGGCACCGACTTCATCAGCGATTTCCCGAAACTTGGCAAAATCGATGACGCGCGGATAGGCGCTGGCGCCGGCGACGATCAGCTTCGGCCGATGGAGGCGCGCTTTTTCGCGCACATCGTCATAGTCGATGACATGCGTTTCCGGATCGACGCCATATTCGACAAAGTTGTACTGGATGCCGCTGAAATTGACCGGGCTGCCGTGCGTCAAATGTCCGCCATGCGACAAGTTCATGCCGAGCACGGTGTCGCCGGGCTTGAGGACGGTGAAATAGACGGCCATGTTCGCCTGCGCTCCGGAATGCGGCTGGACGTTCACATGCTCTGCCCCGAACAACTGCTTCGCCCGTTCACGCGCCAAATCTTCGACCACGTCGACGTACTCGCAGCCGCCGTAATAGCGTCGGCCCGGATAGCCTTCCGCATATTTGTTCGTCAATACCGATCCTTGCGCTTCCATGACGGCGCGGCTGACGAAGTTTTCCGAAGCGATCAGCTCGATTTTCGCGTGCTGCCGCTTCCGCTCTTGTTCGATGGCCGCGAACACTTGCGGATCTTGTTGTGGCAAGTAGTTCATCAATAGCTCCCCCTTACACAAAATTCAGTGAATATCCGTTTTTATTTTATCAGCTTTCACCGGACAAATCCAAAGAAAAAGTGAATAAAATGACTAGAAAGTGCAGGAATCATTCGGATTTTCCAACGAATAGACAGCGCGGGCGCCGCCGATCAGCTTCGGCCGTGTTTTCGCCAACGTCACATGCGCCGCTCCGACTTGCTTCACCGGGACGCGCACGGGGACGACGACCGGCTTCAAATGCATGCCGATGAGCGTATGGCCGATATCGATCCCGGCGTCGGCGCGAATCGCCTCGACGACGACCGGATCCGCGAGATTTCGATAGGCGTAAGCGGCCATCGCTCCCCCCGCCTGCGGCACCGGAACGACGGAAACGACCTCCAGCCCGTGAGCGCGCGCCGTCTCCCGCTCAACGACAAGCGCCCGGTTTAAATGTTCGCAACATTGAAACGCCAGCTCAATGCCGGTTTCACGCCGCCACGCCTCAAGCTCGGCAAAAAGCATGGCGGCGACATCCATCGACCCGGCCGTGCCGATTCGCTCGCCAAACACTTCGCTCGTGCTGCAGCCGACCACCACAATGTGGCCGCGGCCAAGCGGCGCCTGTTCGCGAAACGCGCGCAAGATGGCTTGCCATTGTTGCCGCCATTCGGTCAATGGTGCGTCCATGGCCATCCCCCCCTTATTGATGCGCCGATATATCGGCAATTTTTGCGAAACGATGCGCCTTTTATTTTTTACAAATGTTCGTTTTCATAATCGGCGATTTTGTCGATCCGCCGCGCGTGACGGCCGCCTTCGAATTCTGTCTCGAGCCACGCTTTCGCGATCTCACGCGCCAAGCCAGGGCCGATCACGCGCTCCCCCATCGCGAGGATGTTGCTGTCGTTATGCATGCGTGTCAGTTTGGCGCTGTAAACATCATGACAAAGGGCGCAGCGCACCCCTTTCACTTTATTGGCGGCGATCGTCATGCCGATGCCGGTCCCGCAAATTAAAATGCCGCGGTCAAACTCGCCGCGCGCCACTTTTTCAGCGACCGGGAGCGCGTAATCCGGGTAATCGACCGACGTTTCACAGTCGCAGCCAAAATCGGTATATTCGATGCCCATTTCATCAAGAAGGGCTTTAATTTCTTCACGGATACGAATTCCGCCATGGTCGGAAGCAATGGCCACTTTCATGTTCGTTCGTCTCCTTTCTGTTCGCTCTGCCCCTTGTCTCTCGGAGCGGGCGTTTCATCGATACCCTATCACATGATGCTAGCGCGGTTTTTTTGTTTCCGGCAGCGAAGTCGACAGCGTGTTTGTCGGTGCGCCTGTCATGTTAACTGGCGCGAAAACGGGCGACCGCTGCCTGCAGCTGTTCCGCCTGTTCGACGAGCTCGTTGGCCAGCTTGTGCACGTCGCCGATCGCTGCCGTTTGTGCCCGCGTCGCCGCCGCGACTTCGAGCGCACCGGCGGATGTCTGTTCGGCAATCGCTGCCACTTCTTGCGCCTGTGCAGCGGCTCGCCCCATATGCACCATCTGATTTTTCGCCAACCCGGCGATCTCATGGACGGCGCGGATCAATTCATCCGCCGACGCCGTCATGGCCGCAATGGCCGCGTTCGTGCGCTCCCCTTTGGCCGCCGCAGCGTTGGAAGCGGCTACTTGCTTGTCCATTTGTGCCACAACATGGGCGACTTCGTTTTGAATGTTGCCGACGAGTTCAGCGATTTGCTTGACCGCTTTAGCGCTTTCATCGGCTAGTTTGCGCACTTCTTCAGCCACAACGGCAAAGCCGCGGCCATGCTCGCCGGCGCGGGCGGCTTCAATCGAGGCGTTGAGCGCCAGCAAGTTCGTTTGCTCGGCAATATCGGTGACAAGCAACGTAATATTGCCAATTTGTTTGGCGTTTCCTTCAAGCTGTTTGACGACTGCCCGCGACCTTTCTTGATCGTCGGCGAGCTGTCCGATGCCGTCGACAAGGGAACGGATCGCATCGCAGCTCGCTTTGAGCGTTTCTGCCATCGCCTGCGCGGATTGTTCGGCGCGCTCGGCCGTCCCTTTCACTTGCTCGGCGATGGCAAGCACATCTTCGACCGCCGCGGCTGCCGCCTGCGTCGCTTCAGCCGAGGCCGCTGCCCCTTTGGAGATGTCGTCAATCGTCGCCGCGATGTCGTGCGCACGACCCGCCGCCGCCTCAGACGCTTCTTTTATCTCTGCCGTCTTTTCGTTCGTGCGCACCGCGTTTTCTTCAATGTTGGCGACGACCGCGCGCAAATGGCCGAGCATGCGGTTGAAAGCGACAGCAAGCGAGCGGATTTCGTCATTGGACGGAGGGAGCGGGACGTCCGCTTCAATGTGCCCGCCGGCTGCCTTCACAGCGGCTTCTTCGAGGCGTTGCAGCGGCCTCGTAATCCAGCCGGCCGCGACATAGGCGAGCACCCCCGACCAAAAAATGCCGAGCAGCAGCACAATAATCGTGAACACGCCTTTATTGAACGATGCAAACCACCAATCGTACAACACATACAAGAACAAGGCGCTCGTTGAATATGTAATGAGCGCCAGCGCCGTCGTAAAGACGACAAGCTTCAGGCGCAAACCAAACGAACGATCTGTTCCCCCCATCGTTTTCCCCCTCACCGATCATGTCAGATCATTGTCTCTCTTGCAATTTTTCCGCCAAGCGGTCAATGAGCGCCGCCAACTCATCGCGCGCCGCCCGGTACGCCTCGACCGGGCCGCCGAACGGATCGGCGATGTCACCGTCTGTTCCTGAAGCGAACTGTTTTAACGTAAACGTTTTGTCTTTCGCCTCCGGAAAACGGCCAATGATCATCTCTTTATGGCCGGACGTCATCGCCAACACATGCGTCGCCCAATCAATATGCTCTTTTTTTAACGGCGAGGAACGGTGGGATGCGTCAATCCCCTTTTCTTTCAGCACCGTTTTCGCATGGGCGGACGCCTCGCTTCCTTCCGCAGCAAACACCCCAGCCGATTTCACCTCGACACCGGGCAGCTGCTTGCTCTCAAGCAATGCCGCTGCCATCGGGCTGCGGCACGTATTGCCTGTGCAGACGAACAAAATGCGGTACGACATGACAACCACCTCTTCACAACAATGGCCTACCACCAATATACCATAGGAAAAAGAGCAAAAAAAAGCAGGCAGTCCGCTTTTTCCCACGTAAATGAAAAAGCCGGCATCGCCTGCCCCGATTTTTCACGAAAAGAGCAGCTTCAGCCCGAACGCGAGCAAAATGCTGCCGCCGAGCGCTTCGCTGTATGAACCGAGCCATTGCTGAAAATGGCGGCCCACCAACAGCCCGATCCAAGTCAATACCGTGCTGAATAGGCCGAACAGAAGGATCGTCACCATCGTCCGCGCCCCGAAAATGCCAAGACTTAGCCCGACCGAAAAGCTGTCGAGGCTAACGCTGAACGCAAAAAAAAGCAGCCCCGCCCCGCGCGGAAACAACGGTGACCCGTCTCCCCGCTGAAACGATGTAACGATCATTTGCCCGCCCAGCCATAATAGCAACAGCCCGCCCGCATAAGTAGCGATGCTGCCGAACTCGCGCGACAAAAAGCGGCCGACTGCCATGCCGACAAGCGGCATAAAAATATGAAACAAGCCGATCGTGAGCCCAATATAAAAAATTTGCCGAAGCCGAAGACGCAACAGCCCCATTCCTAGAGCGACCGAAAATGCGTCCATCCCTAGCGCCAGCGCCATTAGCGACAGCGCGATCATTTCGCCGATTAACGCGCCCATTCCCCTTCCCTCCCGGACTGGCCTTACTGCTAACATATGCACGTCCAGAATCGTTTAGAAGCAAACTGGTCATACAGGGGGAAAGACGGCTTCATGTGCAGAACGGCGAAAAGAAAAAGGGTGCCGCAACACAATGAGACCCCCTTTTTCACCGCTCTATATACACATCAAATGGATTCGTTTCACTAGCAGATGACCTTTTGCGTCAGCTTCTTTGCGCTTTAGCCAACGGGCGCTTTCGTTTCCGCTATTCGCGAATGACGCGCCCGCCGGCTGCTTTCTTCAACCGGTTCATGATCGCAACGCCGATCCCTTCTTCTGGAAACGCCTCGCTGTAAATGAGGTCGACGCCCGTCTCATCAAATCGGCGCAGCGTATCGTACAGGCGATGGGCGACCGTTTCGAGCTCGCGGCGCGTCCCGCACGCCAACACGACATCAGCGGCATAACGGCTTTTATTTTCTTCAGTCGTCAGCACACCGACGGTTTTTCCCCCCGCCCGGCTTTCATCGACAAGCTGCTGCAACAACGACGGCGGGCCGGAGACGATCGAAAGCGGCGCTTTTGGCGCGTAATGCGTATATTTCATCCCCGGCGCTTTCGGCGCTGTCTGTTCATCTCCCATGCCGACGGCCTCCTCAACGCGGCCGACCGCTTCGCTCAGCGCCTCCTTCGTCACCCCGCCCGGGCGCAAAATCGTCGGCACCTCCCCGCTGCAATCGAGCACAGTCGATTCGACGCCGATGCCGGTCGGCCCGCCATCAATCACCCCGGCGATGCGCCCGTTTAAATCGGCGAGCACGTGGGCGGCCGTCGTCGGGCTCGGTTTTCCTGACCGGTTGGCGCTCGGAGCGGCAAGCGCCAAGCCGCTCGCCTCGATCAAGGCGAGCGCCAGCGGGTGATCCGGCATGCGCACCGCCACCGTCGGCAGCCCAGCCGTCACCCGTTCAGACACCGCTTTGGCCCGTTTTGGCAATACTAACGTGAGCGGCCCCGGCCAAAACCGCTCCATCAATGTTTTCGCCATCGGCGGGATCGCTGCGGCGATCGCTTCCACTTGCGCTACGTTCGCGACGTGAACGATGAGCGGATTGTCGCTCGGCCGCCCTTTGGCGGCAAAAATTTTGCCCACCGCTGCCGTATTGGCCGCATCCGCCCCTAAGCCGTACACCGTTTCCGTCGGGAACGCCACCACTTCCCCGGCCCGCAGCCATTCGGCCGCCTCTTGTATTTGTGGATAAATTTGCTGTTTATCAACAATATTATCCACAGTCCAAACACGCGTTTTCAATCGTTTCACCTTCTCTATCGTCTTGATTCGCCTTGAAGATAGCGGCTTTGTCCGGAAGCGCTGAACCGGTTTTCGCCGCCCGTCCATAGTTACGCACAAGTTGTGAATAAATCTGTTATTTTTGTGGATAACTTTGTGGATAGGATCTTATGGAATGAGATGGGCCAGCCACTCTTTGAAGAAAAATTTCACTTCGATCCGCTGTTCCGGCTCAGCGATGACGACAGGAGAAGCGTTTCCGCCGTCTATTCCTCCCCCTTCACTCGCATCCTCGCCCGTGTTCTTCGCAGCGGTGCTCGCGTCGTCTGCCTCATTGTCCACACCGCCCACACGAATCCCCACGTCATCCACATCTTTGCTCACACTATCTGTCTCAGCACTTATCGTGTCCTCGGCCGCTGCGCGGCGCCCCGTCTTCTCCATGGCCGCCGCGGTGCTCCCGCCTTCTTGTTCATCCGGCTGCACCGCCTCCTTGTCACTCTGCTTTCTCTTAACGGGCTGATCGGCCTCGGCCGGTGCCGGCTTACTTGTCTCGTTTGCCGGCCTTTCTTCCGCTCTCATCATCACAGCGTCACCGTTGGAAAAGTCGAGAAAACAAAGCGGCGGGAACAAGACACACCACCAGTTTGACCCTTTCCCTTCCCCGAGCGTAATGAGGACCGCATCGTACGTGCCGGCCGGATAGACGTAGTCGCCATACACTTTCGTCGGAAAGCGAACCGGGCCAAACTCTACTTTGTACGACTGGCTGCTTTGCTCATCACGGAGCACGCGAGCGACTGTCTGTTCAATGTCCGGCAGGCGGGAGCGGATGACGCGCTTCGCTTCGTCGAACGACGTCAGTTCAGCGACCCAGCTGTTGATTTGCGCGTTCACCGCATCGCGCACGTTTCGTTTCAATTCTTGGTCAGCAGCCGCATCGCTGTTGGCTAAAATGCGCAAGCGAACCGCCTCGTCGGGAACCGCGACCGCGGCGTTGGCCCCAGCATCGGTCTGCTGGCCGTACAGCTGAACGAGGACGCCTGTTGTTAATAGAATGATATATAAACATACAGCGATGGAATTTCCCTTCATTCTCATCATCGGCACCGTCCTTTCACCTCTCATTGTGGACGGCGCCGCCTCATTTTAAACCTATGAATCTAATTTTTTCTTGTCATATAAACCATTCGGTCCTTGCCGTTCAAATCAAAGGCCACTTCGACCCGCGCCTCGGGAAACGCTGCCGCTAAAAGCGCAGCGACCGCTTCCCCTTGTCCGGCGCCGACTTCAAACGCGACAAGCGCCGGGACGCCGAGCACAAGCGGCAAATCGCGAGCGAAGCGGCGGTAAAAGTCAAGCCCGTCGCGGCCGCCAAAGAGCGCGGTGTGCGGCTCGTAGTCTTTCACGACCGGAGAGAGCAACGCAGCATCGGCCTCGGGAATGTACGGCGGATTCGAAACGACCACATCGACGGTTCGTCCTTGTTCGATGAGCGGCTGCAATAAGTCGCCGCGCAAAAACGAAACGCTTGCCCCAAGCCGGCGAGCGTTTTCCCGAGCGACTGTGAGCGCTGCTTCGGAAATATCGGTGGCAGTCACCGACAACGCTTTGTTCTCTAGCGCCAATGTCACAGCGATCGCTCCGCTGCCGGTGCCGACATCGACGACATCAATCCGCTCCCGGCCGGCAAATAGGCGCGGCACGCGCTCAAGGACGCCAAGCACCAACTCTTCCGTTTCCGGGCGCGGGATGAGCACATGACGGTTCACAAGGAACGGCCGTCCGTAAAACGATTCATGGCCGATCAAATATTGAACCGGCACATGGTGTAAGGCATGGCGGCGCACATCGGCCGTAAACCGTTCGTACACCGCTTCCTCAACGGGCTCGCGCCAACGGGCGAACAGCCCGGCCCGGTCAGTGCGCAAATGGTGGCACAACAGCCACTCGGCCGCCCGCTCCTCCTTCCCATGGGCGCGCAAAAAAGAAGAAGCCCAGGCGAGGACTTCATGCACGTTACGACGCATCGTTCGCTTGCTCCAATTTTTTCGCCTGGTCGTCTAAAATGAGCGCCTCGATAATTTCATCAAGCTGCCCGTCCAACACGAGGTCAAGCTTTTGAATCGTCAGCCCGATGCGGTGGTCGGTGACGCGGTTTTGCGGGAAGTTGTACGTGCGGATGCGCTCTGAACGGTCGCCGGTGCCGACCGCCTGCTTGCGCGTCTGGTCATATTCGGCGCGCGCCTCTTGCTGGTATTTGTCGTAAATGCGGGCGCGCAACACTTTCATGGCCTTCTCTTTGTTTTTAATTTGCGATTTTTCGTCTTGGCATGTGACGACAATGCCGGTCGGAATATGGGTGAGGCGTACGGCCGACATCGTCGTGTTGACGCTTTGCCCCCCTGGCCCGCTCGAGGCGAACGTATCGACACGAATGTCTTTTTCATGAATGTCGACTTCGACTTCTTCCATTTCCGGCAGACAGGCGACCGTTGCCGTCGACGTGTGGATGCGCCCGCCCGACTCCGTTTCCGGAACGCGCTGGACGCGGTGGGCGCCGTTTTCAAACTTCAGCTTCGAATACGCCCCTTTTCCGTTGACCATAAAGATGATTTCTTTATAGCCGCCAAGGCCGGTCGGGCTCGCTTCGATCACTTCTGTTTTCCACCCTTGCGACTCGGCATAGCGCGTGTACATTCGGTACAAGTCGCCGGCAAACAGCGCCGCTTCCTCGCCGCCGGCGGCGGCGCGAATTTCCATAATGACGTTTTTCTCATCGTTCGGATCTTTCGGCAAAAGCAGCACTTTCAACTTCTCAACGAGCGCCGCTTCCCGTTCTTCGAGTTCATCAATTTCCTCTTTCACCATCTCGCGCAGCTCTGGCTCAAGCTTTTCTTCCAACATGGCCTTCGCTTCCGCGAGCTGGTCGCGAACGGACTTGTATTCGCGGTACGTTTGCACCGTTTCCGCCAAATCGGCCTGCTCTTTCGAATAATCGCGCAACTTTTTCGGATCGTTGATGACGGCTGGATCCATCAACAGCTCGTTTAATTTTTCATACCGTTGTTCGACAGCTTCTAACCGGTCAAACACATCATTCACCTCTGTTTTTCAGCACAGTCTAATTTCAAATTATATCATGAAACAAGACCAAACAAAAACCCCCGCTTTTGGCAAGCGGGAGTGTTAGTTCACGCGCACGATAATTTCGTACGTCGGAATCGCTTTTGTCAGCAGTTTGTCGATGCGGCTCGCCTCACGTTGCCGCTCTTCGGCGGACAATGTTTCCGGCACATCGACTGTGACATACATATTGCTGCCGTGAAACCAGATGGAGTCGGCGCGGTAATCGGTATGCCGCTCAATGAGTTGTGCGGCTTTCCGCGTATCGGCGCGCTGGTT
Source organism: Geobacillus uzenensis (assembly GCF_002217665.1). NCBI lineage: Bacteria > Bacillati > Bacillota > Bacilli > Caryophanales > Anoxybacillaceae > Geobacillus > Geobacillus uzenensis. Next base: position 209,794 of record NZ_NEWL01000010.1, on the reverse strand, counting down.
TTCGCTTCCTTCGGTCAAACTAATGAAGTTCGGGTTTTGCCGCGTTTTTTCTGGGTCGTCAAAGTTGTTGTACAAGTCGTGATCCGCATCCATTTTCGGCCGCTCGTCCGTCATCAGCCGCGTACCGTTTTTGTCTTCGCTTTGCTGGCGGTAAGACGAATGATCCGGGGTCAACGAACAGGCCGAAAGCAACAAGGCAATCCCTAACAGCCAGATGCGTTTCATTGTTTTCGCCTCCCTGCTGTTAGGATGCCCGTGACAAGCCATAATATTTATATCCTCTCCGAGCGGAGAGGCCACCGCCTTTAAACAAAGGAAAAAGCCAAGCCGCGGTTTGTGGGCAACTATGTCATTCATTCCCCCATTGAGCGGGGCGGCGGAAACATCCGGCGCGCGCCGGCATTGGTCACCGTTGGTAAATGGCGCATTCAGTAAACAAACGGCTTGCGGTTTGCCGCGAATTTTCTCTTTTCCCGTTGTTTACCGACACGTCTAGCAAGCGATGGGAACACCGATACGTATCGTTCTTGATCCCCTGATCCTGTCACTCGCCGGCACGTTCAGCGAGCGGATGGCCATGGCGCTTTTTCGGTTTGCCCGGCACTTCGTGATGATGGCGGCAACGGGGTTCGTACGCTTCGCTGGCACCGACAAGAATGATCGGATCGTCATAAGAAGCAGGCGCACCGTTAATAAGCCGCTGCGTCCGGCTGGCTGGGGAACCGCAGACGGTGCATACCGCTTGCAGTTTCGTCACCGACTCGGCGATCGCCATGAGCGCGGGCACCGGTCCGAACGGTTCGCCGCGGAAGTCTTGATCCAACCCGGCGGCGATGACGCGATAACCGCGATCCGCGAGCGTCTGCACAACATCAACAATGTCATCGGAAAAAAACTGCACTTCATCAATGGCGACGACATCGGTGGCAGCGGAAATGTAACGAAACAGTTCGGCCGGCGTCGCGACCGGGATGGCGATCACCGAATTGCCGTTGTGCGACACGACTGCGTCTTCGCTATAACGATTGTCGATCGTCGGTTTGAACACTTTCACTTCCTGCTTGGCAAACTGGGCGCGGCGGATGCGGCGGATCAGTTCTTCCGATTTGCCGGAGAACATGCTGCCGCAAATGACTTCCAGCCAACCGGACTGCGTCATCACATACATCGGGGGCCTCTCCTTTCGCTCAACACTGTCATCGAAAAACGAGCCAACCGCACCGGACCGAAACGGCCGGCAAGATCCGCTCTATGGGCAACGGTTCGTCCATCTGCCCTCACGAAAAAGCAGGCAAGCGGTGCGCTTGCCTGCTTTCGTCCGTTCTTTTTTTACTTAAGGCCGTATTTTTTATTGAATTTATCGACGCGGCCCGCTGCCGAAACGAATTTTTGTTTGCCCGTGAAGAACGGATGGCATTCCGAGCAAATCTCGACGCGCAGCTCGTCTTTGACCGAACCGCTTTCGAACTCGTTTCCGCATGCGCAGCGGACGATCACTTTTTTGTACGCTGGATGGATCCCTTGTTTCATCGTTTTCATCTCCTTCCGCCCTGTATCTCATCGAAACAGAGTTATTCGTTCGTGCGGGCTCGATGCCCGAGGCGCTTCCGCCTTTCCGGCGAAGCGCCGCGCATGGAACGGCCGGGGCTTTATGAGAGCAGCCCGGCCGGTGCAGACGGTTCATCGTGTGAACACATAAGCGCTAGCTAAAACACACATGTTAAGATTATAACAGCTTTTCCGCTGATTTGCAATGGGCGATTCCCGGCAAATTCCGCCAGCCATTTAGAGGCGAAGCGGGCCGCCGCTTTTCCATTCTTGATCGAGCAAGGCGAAAAATTCTTCGTTCGATTTCGTGCGGCGCAGCTTGTTTAAAAACCGCTCGATAAAGTCCGGAGAATCAGCCATCGTTTTGCGGATCGCCCACAGTTTATCCAAATGTTCTTTCGGAATAAGCAACTCCTCTTTGCGCGTTCCGGAGCGGCGAATGTCGATCGCTGGGAAAATGCGACGCTCAGCGAGCGACCGGTCGAGGTGGAGCTCCATGTTGCCTGTTCCCTTGAATTCTTCGTAAATGACATCGTCCATGCGCGAGCCGGTATCGACTAAGGCCGTCGCCAAAATCGTTAAGCTGCCGCCCTCTTCGATGTTGCGGGCCGCACCGAAAAACCGTTTCGGGCGGTGAAATGCGGCCGGGTCGATCCCGCCGGAGAGCGTGCGACCGCTCGGCGGAATGACTAAGTTGTACGCCCGGGCCAAACGGGTGATGCTGTCCATTAAAATGACGACATCGCGCTTATGCTCGACCAAACGCATCGCCCGCTCTAAGACGAGCTCGGCCACTTTAATATGGTTTTCCGGCACTTCGTCAAACGTCGAGCTGACGACATCCCCTTGTACGGACCGCTCGATGTCGGTCACTTCTTCCGGCCGTTCGTCAATCAAAAGGACGATCAGCTCGACGTCCGGGTGGTTGGCGGTGATGCTGTTGGCGATTTCTTTAAGCAGCATCGTTTTCCCTGCTTTCGGCGGCGCGACGATCAGCCCGCGCTGCCCAAAGCCGACCGGGGCGATGAGGTCGATGATGCGGGTCGACAACTTGTCCGGCGTTGTCTCGAGCTTCATTTGCCGATTCGGATATAAAGGGGTTAACGCTGGAAAATGGACGCGCTCTTTCGCGATTTCCGGGTCTTCCCCGTTGACCGCCTCGACGTGGAGCAAGCCGAAATAGCGCTCGTTTTCTTTCGGCGGCCGCACTTTGCCGGATACTTTATCCCCGTTGCGCAAATCAAAACGGCGAATTTGGGAAGCGGAAATGTAAATGTCTTCCGAGCTCGGGGAGTAGTTGATCGGGCGCAAAAAGCCGAATCCTTCCGACGGAATGATTTCGAGGACGCCTTCCATGAAAAAGAGGCCGTCTTGCTCGGCACGCGCTTTCAAAATAGCAAAAATAAGCTCTTTTTTTGTCAATTTGCTGTAATACGAAATTTTATATTGCCTGGCGAGCTCATACAGCTCTTTTAACTTCATGTTTTCTAAAGCCGCTAACGTTAACTCCATCTTGACACCACACTTTGCAAAGTTTCCTATGCTCCCATCGTTCGCGTTCGGACATATTTGTCATCAATTCGACAGGCGAAGGGATCATTCGTTTAGAAGATGATGAAGGCTGAAATAAGGAAGTAGAATGGCAGAGCTTATTTTTGCACAGGTAACACGACTATTTTACCCTTTTTTCCTATTTTTAATCAATCTTTTTTTGCTTTCCCGGTCAGGGAGCGGCCCGGGAAACCGGCGCCGCCGCCAAGCCGGATAAGGGGCGCTACTTAATGACTAAGTTCGGTTTTTTCTTCAAGCTATGCCGCCCCTCAATGAAGCGGACAGTGCCGGATTTGGCGCGCATGACGACCGAGTGGGTGAGGCCGTATGCCCCTTTCAGCTGCACGCCGCGCAGCAGCTCGCCATCCGTGACGCCGGTGGCGGCAAAAATGGCGTCGTCCCCTTTCACTAAGTCGTCCATGCGCAACACTTTGTTCACGTCGATCCCCATTTGTTTGCACCGCTCAAGTTCGGCGTCATTTTGCGGCAGCAGTTTCCCTTGCAGTTCGCCGCCAAGGCACTTTAACGCAACGGCCGCGAGCACCCCTTCCGGTGCGCCGCCTGAGCCGAATAAAATGTCGACGCCGGTATGGTCAAACGCCGTGTTAATGGCGGCGGCGACATCGCCGTCATTAATGAGCTTAATGCGCGCGCCAGCCTCGCGCAGCTCTTGGATGAGCCGTTCGTGGCGCGGACGATTGAGGACAATGGCGACCACATCTTCAATGTCTTTGTTTTTCGCTTTCGCCACCGCTTTTAAATTGTCGATGATCGGCGCTTCAATATCAATCATGCCGACCGCTTCCGGACCAACGGCGATTTTTTCCATGTACATATCCGGCGCATGGAGCAAATGGCCGTGGTCAGCGACGGCGACGACAGCCAGCGCATTCCAGCCCCCGGAAGCGACAATGTTCGTCCCCTCAAGCGGATCGACAGCGACATCGACGCGCGGGCCGTAGCCGTTGCCGAGCTTTTCTCCAATATACAGCATCGGCGCCTCATCCATTTCCCCTTCACCGATGACGACCGTCCCTTTCATCGGCACCGTGTCAAATACATCGCGCATCGCCGATGTCGCTGCGTCGTCAGCCTCATTCTTTTTTCCGCGCCCCATCCAGCGGGCCGCGGCAAGCGCGGCTGCTTCGGTGACGCGCACAAGTTCCATCGACAAGCTTCGTTCCATTGTCGTTCTCCCCTTCCCCTTTACTTGCCAGACGTCAAGCGTTTTTCACCTGCTCAATTTCCTCATCGGTCATTTTTTCGCGCCAAATCGTAGCGCCGATCTCAGACAGCTTTTCAACTAACCCGCTGTAGCCGCGGTCGATATGCTCGACGCCGGTAATTTCCGTCACTCCTTCGGCCATGAGCCCGGCGACAACGAGCGCCGCCCCGGCGCGCAAGTCGCTCGCTTTCACTTTTGCCCCTTGCAACCTGACCGGCCCGGTGATAATGGCTGAGCGGCCTTCGACTTTCACGTTCGCGTTCATGCGCCGCAATTCGTCGATATGTTTGAAGCGCGCGCTGTAAATCGTATCGGTGACGACGCTCGTGCCGTTCGCTTTCGTCAACAAAGCGGTAAACGGCTGCTGCAAATCGGTCGGAAACCCCGGGTAGACGAGCGTTTTGACGTCAACCGCTTTCAAAACATCGGAGCCGCGAATCAAAATTTGATCCGCGCCTGTCTCGACGTGCACGCCCATTTCACGCAACTTCGCCGTCAGCGATTCGACGTGCTGCGGGATGACGTTGTCGACGACGACTTCGCTGCCGATCGCCGCAGCGGCGATCATATACGTACCGGCCTCAATCCGGTCCGGGATGATGGCGTGGCGGCAGCCCGATAATTTTTCGACGCCGTCGATGCGGATGACATCGGTGCCCGCGCCTTTAATTTTTGCGCCCATGTTCGAAAGCAATGTCGCCACATCAATGATTTCCGGCTCTTTCGCGGCGTTTTCGATAATCGTCCGCCCTTTGGCGCGCACCGCCGCCAGCATAATGTTGATCGTCGCACCGACGCTGACGACGTCCAAAAAAATGCGGGCCCCGCGGAGCTCCTCAGCGCGCAAATAAATGGCGCCCTGCTCGTTCGTCACCGTTGCACCGAGCGCCTCAAACCCTTTAATGTGCTGGTCGATCGGACGCGGCCCGAGATGGCAGCCGCCCGGCAGGCCGACGACCGCTTTTTTGAATCGGCCAAGCATCGCTCCCATCAAATAGTACGAGGCGCGCAGTTTTTTCACTTTTCCGTTCGGAAGCGGCATGGAAACCATGTTCGTCGGATCGATGACCGCCTCTTTGCCGTCAAACGAAAACGAACCGCCGATCTCCTCGATCAAGCTTCCTAAAATGTGCACGTCGGAAATGTCCGGCAACCCTTCGATCGTCACCGGCGAATCGGCTAAAATCGCCGCGGGAATCAAGGCGACCGCGCTGTTTTTCGCGCCGCTCACTTTGATCGTCCCCCGCAGCCGATCCCCGCCGATAATTTTCATTTTATCCATCGTCGTCTCCCTTCTTTGCTCGGAAGTTGGCTTCACCCCTAGGAACGAGAAAGCGGCCGGGCGGGCTCGACTCCCCGACCCGAACGCGGTCGGGTGAGCCCGCTTAACCTAGGAGGCAAACGGCCTATTTTCATTGTTGCCGATTCCAGTCGGCGAGAAACTTCTCGATCCCTTGGTCAGTGAGCGGATGGTTAAACAATTGCATGAGCACTTTGTACGGGACAGTGGCAATATGCGCCCCACGCAAAGCCGCTTCTGTCACATGGAGCGGGTGGCGGATCGAAGCCGCGATGATTTCTGTTTCAATGCCATGAATGTTGAAAATATCAGCGATGGTGGAAATGAGCTCTAAGCCGTTATGGCCGATATCATCGAGGCGGCCGAGGAACGGAGAGACGTACGTCGCGCCGGCGCGCGCAGCCAACAGCGCCTGGTTGGCGGTAAACACGAGCGTGACGTTCGTTTTGATGCCTTTTTCGCTGAACGTTTTTACCGCTTTTAACCCTTCCGGCGTCATCGGCACTTTAATCGTGATGTTTGGAGCGATTTTCGCCAGCTCCTCGCCTTCTTCGATCATGCCGGCCGCCTCGGTTGAAATGACTTCCGCGCTGACCGAACCGGAGACGATCGACGTAATTTCGCGCAGCCGGTCATGGAACGAGACGTTTTCTTTCGCCACTAAACTCGGGTTGGTCGTTACGCCGGCCAAAATACCGAGTTCATGGGCGTGTTTAATCTCCTCTAAATTGGCTGTATCAATAAAAAATTTCATTAGTGACCCTCCTTGTCGTTGTTTGGATGCAAGCGGGCAAGCCCGGGCGGCGGCCGAAAGCCGCCTGCTAGGCCGATCTTGCCGTTTGCCTGTTATTGTGCTGCTTTTCCGGACGAACCGAACTCGCGCATTTTACCGATGACCGTCGCTTTGATCGCATCGCGGCCCGGGCCGATGATTTTGCGCGGGTCATAAACGTTCGGATCTTTTGCGAGCAGCTCGCGGACGACTTTCGTGAACGCCATTTGGTTTTCTGTATTGACGTTGATTTTCGATGTGCCAAGGGAAATCGCGCGCTGGATTTGCTCAGTCGGGATGCCGGTACCGCCGTGAAGCACGAGTGGAATGCCGGTTAAATCGCGGATTTGTTCCATCTCGGCAAACCCGAGTTTCGGCTCCCCTTTGTACGGGCCGTGCACGGAACCGAGCGCCGGAGCAAGGCAGTCGATGCCTGTCCGCTTGACAAGCTCTTCACATTCTTTCGGATCGGCGTAAATGACGTCTTCACCGACGACGTCGTCTTCTTGCCCGCCGACGATGCCGAGCTCAGCTTCAACGGAGACGCCGCGTGCATGGGCGTATTCAACGACTTGCGAGGTGATGCGGACGTTCTCTTCAAATGGATGATGGGAGGCGTCAATCATGACCGAGGTGAACCCGGCGTCGATTGCCGCTTTACATTTTTCAAAGCTCGAGCCATGGTCGAGGTGAATGGCGACAGGAACTGTAATGTTCATGTCTTCCATTAAGCCTTTCACCATGTTGACGACCGTTTTAAACCCGCCCATATAGCGAGCCGCTCCTTCAGAAACGCCGAGAATGACCGGCGATTTTTCTTCTTCGGCTGCCGCTAAAATGGCTTGCGTCCATTCCAAGTTGTTAATGTTAAATTGGCCGACCGCGTATTTGCCGCGCAGCGCCTCGTTGAGCATCTCTTTCATCGATACTAACGGCATGGTTACATCCTCCTTAGCTGATCGTCGTCTTTGTCGCCATGGCGGAACGTAGGCCCACAGGCGCAAAATACATCTACGTTATAAGCATACCAACTTGCCGGCAAAACAGCAACATTTCCCTTCTTCATTCTGCTAACGTTGCACAGGCAGCTGAAAAGAGCTTTTACAAGGAAATATATTTTTTGACGGCAGCGCGCAAATCATCGATATCAAACGGCTTGGCAAAATGCATCAGCGCGCCGAGCTCTTTTGTTTCCTGGATCATATCGAGCTCGCCATACGCCGTCATGATGATCACTTTAATATCCGGGTCGATGTCTTTTAACCGCTTTAAAATTTCAATACCGTCCATGCCGGGAATTTTCATATCGAGAAGCACAAGGTCGGGATGGTGTTTGCGAACGATTTCAAGCGCCTGCATGCCGTTGGCCGCCTGGTATGTCACATACCCTTCCCGTTGAAACACTTCGTTTAACAAAATGCGGATGCCATACTGGTCGTCGACAATTAAAATTTTGTTTCCCACGGTTATGCACCTCTATTCCCTTTTTTCTCCCTATTAATGTTTCGCATTTCCCGAACGTATTTCCTGCTTGCTTTTCTTGCCATTTGCAGATTTTGTATAATAACGGCGAAAGGAGGCCGAACGATGAAAATTTTGACGACACAAACAATCGGACTGCTGCAAAAAATCGCCGCCGATGAAGAGCTGGCGCTCGAAGACGGAGCGCGCTTGCTCGCCCAGGCAGCCATTAGCAACGGACGCATTTGGCTGTATGGAACAGGCGAGCTCGATGCGGTCGTTGCTGCCGCCCTTCTCGGCCCGGATTCGCTGCCAAAAGCGGCGCACCTTGAACCGGAGGCGGCCGATGACTGGAACGAAACGGATCGGGCGCTTGTGTTCGCCCGTTTTTCCAACGACAAAGAGGCGATCCGTCTCGTCGAACAGCTGCAAGCGAATGGCGTTGATACGGTCGCTGTCTCGACGCTTGTCAAAGACGAACCCGGATTAGCGGATATCGCCGCCGTCCATATTGACAGCAAGCTCTCCCGCCCGCTCGTGCCGACCGAAGACGGCCGCCGCATCGCCATGCCGACGGTCGTTGCCGCTTCGTTCATCTACTACGGGCTGCTTGTGTTGCTTGACGAAATTTTGGAAGAGTATCAGTAACCGCCGCCGCGAAAGCGGGTGCGCCTACCGGATGAAGCTATCAAAAAACGGTGTCCGGCAAACGGACACCGTTTTTTCGTCATTGTTTCAACGACGCTTTGACAAACTCGCGGAAGAGCGGCTGCGGCCGCGTCGGACGGGAAGTAAATTCCGGATGGAACTGCGCGGCGACAAACCACGGATGGTCTTTTAACTCGATCACTTCGACGAGCCGCCCGTCCGGGCTCGTGCCGGAGAAGACAAAGCCGTGTTCTTCCATTAAATGGCGGTACTGGTTATTGAATTCGTACCGATGGCGATGACGCTCGTAAATGACTTCATCGCCGTACGCCGCATGGGCGAGCGTCCCTTCTTGCAGCTTGCACGGGTACAAGCCGAGGCGGAGCGTTCCGCCTAAATCTTCGACATCTTTTTGTTCCGGAAGCAAGTCGATGATCGGGTGCGGCGTGTTCGGGTCAAACTCCGCCGAATGGGCGCCCGCAAGGCCGACGACATGGCGGGCGAATTCGATCGACGCAAGCTGCATCCCTAAGCAAATGCCTAAAAACGGCACGCGCTGTTCGCGGGCGTAGCGGATCGCTTCAATTTTTCCTTCGACGCCGCGGTCACCAAACCCGCCCGGAACGAGAATGCCATCAGCCTCTTTCAACAGCTCGGCCACATTATCGCGCGTCACATGTTCCGCATTAATCCATTGAATGTCAATATCCGTATCAAACGCATAGCCGGCGTGGCGGAGCGCTTCAACGACTGAGATGTAGGCGTCGGGCAGCTCGACGTATTTGCCGACGAGGGCGATTTTCGTCGTTTTTGATAAGTTGCGCACTTTCTCCACGAGCGCTTTCCATTCGGTCATGTCCGCGTCGCGGCAGTTGAGGCGCAAATGTTCACAAACGATTTGGTCGAGCTTTTGCTCCTGCAGCATGAGCGGCACGGCATACAGCGTATCCGCATCGCGCGACTCGATGACCGCCTTCGGGTCGATGTCGCAAAAGAGGGCGATTTTGTCTTTCATTTCTTGCGGCATCGGCATTTCCGTACGCACGACGATGATGTTCGGCTGAATGCCAAGGCTGCGCAGCTCTTTCACGCTATGCTGCGTCGGCTTCGTTTTCATTTCCCCGGCCGCTTTAATGTACGGCACGAGCGTACAATGAATGTACATGACATTTTCGCGGCCGACATCGCTTTTGATTTGGCGGATGGCCTCTAAAAACGGAAGCGACTCAATGTCACCGACCGTGCCGCCGATCTCCGTAATGACGACATCGGCGTTCGTCTCCTTCCCGGCGCGGAAGACGCGGTCTTTAATCTCGTTTGTAATGTGCGGAATGACTTGCACCGTACCGCCTAAGTAGTCGCCGCGCCGCTCTTTGCGGATGACGGCGGAATAAATTTTTCCGGTGGTGACGTTGCTGTATTTGTTCAAGTTAATATCGATGAACCGCTCATAATGCCCTAAATCCAAATCCGTTTCCGCACCGTCATCGGTGACAAACACTTCGCCGTGCTGGTACGGGCTCATGGTCCCCGGGTCGACGTTAATATACGGGTCAAACTTTTGGATCGTCACGTTCAAGCCGCGGTTTTTCAACAGCCGCCCGAGCGATGCGGCCGTAATTCCTTTTCCTAGCGAAGAAACGACACCGCCCGTCACAAAAATGTACTTCGTCATCTTGTCTTCCCCCTTGCCGAAATTACAGTAACAGTTTCAGTGTTTGCGAAAGGCGCAAATAAAAAACGCTCCGCTTACCACACGTAAGGGAGCGATGATTTCATTCATCCGTTTTTCAAGAGCCCAACACACATTGTACCGAGTTCCCCCGGCAAAGTCAAGCGGTTATTCGTCTTCCTCCGGCTCCTCGAGATCGAGTTCTTCGTCGAGCGGCTCTTCGTCCAGTTCAAACTCTTCCTCGTCGAGCATGTCGTCTTCAAAATCGACATCTTCGTCAAGGTCGAACTCCTCGTCTTCAAGCAGTTCTTCGTCGTCGACTTCAAGCTCTTCATCATCGTATTCGTCAAGATCCTCGTAATCAAGATCCTCTTCGTCAAGCAGCTCTTCGTAATCGTCGTATTCGTCATCAAGCGCTTTTTTCTTCTTCTTCGGCTTGACAATCGTCACCGTTTCGTCTTCCGTCTGATCGAACGGATACCATGCGCGCAGTCCCCAGACGTTTTCCCCGACGCAAATAAACCGTCCGTCGATGTTTAAATCGGTGTAATACTGGGCAAGCCGCGCGGCGATGTCATCCTCCGCTGCGCCGGTCAATGCCGCTACCTCGCGGACGATTTGGTCAAACGGCAGCGCCCCCCGCTTATCAAGCAAAATGAGGTTCGCCAACTCGACGAACGACATCTCCTGCAATTCCTCTGGCGAGTATTGCTGCTGCAGGCTCAAATTCAGCACTCCCCTTCTATATAATGAAACAAATGAATGCAAGTGGAATACATACCATTCATTATAAACAAATTGCCGGCGTTTATGCTAGCTATTTAGCGAAAAAAGCAAAAAGAGAACCGCCCCATAGCGAAGGCAGCCCTCTTTTCGCCATAGCCATTCAATGACAGCCATTCTCTTCGACCCAGCTTTCCCGTTTTGACCTAGGCAAGCGAAGAAGCATACATAGTTTGCGTCATGCCAAGCAAGGAGGCGGATCACTACGTCCGGCCAAGACTAGCGAACACACGTTCTACATATTCCGCCGGTATTGCCCGCCGACTTCGTACAACGCGCGGGTAATTTGCCCGAGGCTCGCGACTTTGACCGTTTCCATCAATTCTTCGAAAATGTTGCCGCCGCTGATCGCCACTTGTTTTAAGCGCTCAAGCGCCGGGCCGGCTTTATCTTTGTTCCGCGCTTGGAATTCACGCAAATTGTGGATTTGCAGCTCTTTTTCTTCATACGTCGCCCGGGCAAGTTCAAGATTGTTCAGCTCATCTTCTGACGGCGGGTTCGGATTTAAGAACGTATTCACGCCGATAATCGGCAGTTCCCCGCTATGTTTTTTCGTCTCATAATAGAGCGATTCGTCTTGAATTTTGCCGCGCTGATACTGCATTTCCATCGCTCCGAGCACGCCGCCGCGGTCATTTAACCGCTCGAACTCTTGCAAGACGGCTTCTTCGACAAGGTCGGTGAGCTCCTCAATAATGAACGATCCTTGGAGCGGATTTTCGTTTTTCGCCAGGCCAAACTCTTTTGTAATAATGAGCTGGATGGCCATCGCCCGACGGACCGACTCCTCGGTCGGTGTTGTGATCGCTTCGTCATAGGCGTTCGTATGGAGCGAGTTGCAGTTGTCGTAAATCGCCAACAACGCCTGCAATGTCGTGCGGATGTCGTTAAAATCGATTTCTTGGGCGTGGAGCGAACGGCCGGACGTTTGAATATGGTATTTCAGCTTTTGGCTTCGTTCGTTGGCGCCGTATTTCTCGCGCATGGCAACCGCCCAAATGCGGCGGGCGACACGGCCGATCACCGAGTATTCCGGGTCGAGGCCGTTGCTGAAGAAAAACGACAAGTTCGGCGCGAAGTCATCAATATGCATGCCGCGGCTTAAATAATATTCGACGTACGTAAAGCCGTTGGCGAGCGTAAATGCCAGCTGGGTGATCGGATTCGCTCCAGCCTCGGCGATATGGTAGCCGGAAATCGACACGGAATAATAGTTGCGGACGCGGTGCTGAATGAAATATTCTTGAATGTCGCCCATCATTTTCAAGGCAAAATCGGTGGAGAAAATGCACGTATTTTGCCCTTGGTCTTCTTTTAAAATGTCGGCCTGCACCGTGCCGCGCACCGTTTGCAGCGTCGCGGCTTTCACTTGTTCATACTCTTCCGCGGTGAGCGGGCGGCCGAGCTCTTGTTCCCGCTTTTCGACTTGCTGATCGATGGCGGTGTTCATAAACATCGCCAGCAAAATCGGAGCCGGGCCGTTGATCGTCATCGACACCGAGGTGAGCGGATCGCACAAGTCAAACCCTTTATACAGTTTTTTCATGTCATCGAGCGTACAAACGCTGACACCGCTTTCCCCGACTTTGCCGAAAATGTCCGGCCGGTAGTCCGGGTCTTCGCCGTAGAGCGTGACCGAGTCAAACGCCGTGCTGAGCCGCTTCGCCTTGTCTTCTTTGCATAAGTAGTGGAAGCGGCGGTTTGTGCGCTCCGGCGTCCCTTCGCCGGCAAACTGGCGCTTCGGGTCTTCCCCTTGGCGCTTGAACGGGAAGACGCCGGCCGTATACGGGAACGAGCCAGGAACGTTTTCTTTATACACCCAGCGCAAAATTTCTCCGTAATCTTTAAACTTCGGCAAGATCACTTTCGGAATGTCCAAGCCGGACAACGTTTTTGTCGTCAGCTCAGTGACGATTTCTTTGCCGCGCACGTTCGTCACGAATTGCTTAGCCGCGTATTTCGCTTTCGTTTCTTCCCACGTCGCCAAAATGTGTTTCGATTCCGGCGTCAGCTTCGCCTCGTAATCGGCCTTGAGCATCTCGAGCGCGCGGATGACGTCCTCAGCCTCGCCGCGCTCATTGGCCGCTTCAATCGCCCCTTCGATTTGAAACAGGCGGCGCGCAATCTCTGCCTGCTGTTCGGCACGGCGGTGGTACGAGCGCACCGTCTCAGCGATTTCGCGCAAATAATAGCGGCGCTCGTTCGGAATGATGACGTTATGCTTTTCAACGTTGGCAACCGTTTTTAAATTCGTTTTCCAATTTGTTCCTGTTTTCTGGTTGATCGTATCGATGAGGGCGACAAAAAGCGTGTTCGTGCCCGGGTCGTTAAACTGGCTGGCAATCGTGCCGTACACCGGCATTTCCGACACGTCGCGGTCAAACAGCTGACGGCTGCGCTGATATTGCTTTTGCACTTGCCGCTTCGCATCTTCCGACCCTTTGCGCTCAAATTTGTTAATGGCGATCAAATCAGCATAATCGATCATATCGATTTTCTCAAGCTGCGTCGGCGCCCCGAACTCGCTTGTCATCACGTACATCGACACGTCGCACACTTCTGTAATGGCGGCATCGCCTTGGCCGATCCCGCTCGTTTCAATAATGACGAGATCAAAACCGGCCGCTTTGACGACTGAAATGGCGTCGCGAATCGCTGGCGACAGCTCGGAGCGGGAATGGCGCGTCGCTAGGCTCCGCATATAGACGCGCGGCGAATGGATGGCGTTCATCCGAATTCGGTCGCCTAACAGCGCCCCGCCCGTTTTTTGTTTCGTCGGATCGACGGATAAAATGGCGATTTTGATCTCAGGAATTTCATTTAAGAACCGGCGGACGAGCTCGTCGGTAAGCGAGCTTTTCCCCGCTCCGCCCGTACCGGTAATGCCGAGCACCGGCACGCGCTGTTCCATCGCCTTCACTTGCTCGATGACTGCTTCAGCCGCAGCGGCCGCCTCCTGTCCTGCCTCGGCGCGGTATTCGCACAGCGTGATGAGCCGGGCCACGGCTTGCACATCGCCGGTTTGGAGCCGTTCGATTTCATCGGTCACGGCAGTCACGGTCGGAAAATCGCACTCTTCCAGCATCACGTTAATCATCCCTTGCAAGCCGAGGGTGCGGCCGTCTTCAGGCGAGAAAATGCGGGCGATTCCGTATTCATGCAATTCCTTGATTTCGCGCGGGATGATGACGCCGCCCCCGCCGCCGTAAATGCGAATATGGGGCGCCCTCCGCTCTTGCAGCAAATCATACATATATTTAAAAAATTCCATGTGGCCGCCTTGGTACGAAGAAACGGCAATGCCTTGCACATCTTCCTGAATGGCCGCATTGACGATCTCTTCGACCGAACGGTTATGGCCTAAATGGATGACTTCGGCGCCGCTCGCCTGCAAAATGCGGCGCATAATGTTGATCGAGGCATCATGGCCGTCAAATAAGCTTGACGCTGTCACAAAGCGGACGTGATGCTTCGGACGATAAATATGCGCCATCGTCTCTCCCCCTTTGTTCAAACTTGCTGTTTCTCCATAATCCCCTTTAATAAAAACTCGGTCTGCCATTCAATGTATTCTTCGAGCGTATACATTTTCCTCAGCGCCCATCGCCGGAACGCCCACATTTGCCCAAGCACGATAATGTTGTGGGCAAAGAGGCGAATCTCGCCTTCGGAAAGCTGCAGCGCCCCGCTTTCGACGCATGTGCGCAAAATACGCTCGAAAATGGCCGTCATCTCGAGCTCTTTATTGAGAACGTACGGGAGCGACTCTTTGCTTAACGCCTTCAGCTCTTGGTACATGACGAGCACTTCGTCATCGAGCTCATCAACGACGCGAAAATAGTGGGCGATCGCACGCCGCAGCCCTTCAACCGTGCCGTGATGATCGCCAAGATCTTGTTCGGTCCGCTCCCGCACCTCGTCGTAAATGCGGTCGCACACTAAATACAAGACATCTTCTTTTTTGCGAATGTATTCATACAGCGTGCCGATGCTAAACCCGGACGCTTTGGCGATTTCCCTCGTCGTCGTTTGGTGGAAGCCTTTTTGTTTAAAAAGAGAAATGGCGCCTTTAATCATTTCGTTGCGCCGTTTTTTCACGAGCTTCTCATCTTTGACCGATGCGATCACTTCCCGTTTTTTCATGCAGATTCCTCTCCCCCATTCCCGTTTAGCAGCTAGGCTGGCGCCCCGCACAGCTTCCCGTTCGCGCCGCAGAACGGGACATGTCGTGCGGCATACGGTTGAAATCATCGCCATGACCCGCACGGCACATCCCCGAAATCATTAAGAACCCCCTGACAGCAGCACAGAGAGCGCGCTCCTTGAAACGGCTGCCGCGATTCGCGCATCCAAACGAGGAAATGGCGCGCAACCAAGCGCCGCGGCCATCAATCACGCGTCAACACGAATGAGTTGACGCGCAGCGTTTAATCGCGCGTCAACATGCGCGAAATAACGAGGCGCTGAATTTCTTGTGTTCCTTCGTAAATTTGCGTGATTTTTGCATCGCGCATAAACCGTTCAACCGGATAGTCTTTCGTATAGCCGTTGCCGCCAAAAATTTGCACCGCATCAACCGTCACTTTCATCGCCGTGTCGCCGGCAAACAGTTTTGCCATCGCCGATGCCTTGCCGTACGGCAAGCCGTTTGACTCAAGCCATGCCGCTTGGTATGTCAAGAGCCGCGCCGCTTCAATGGCGGTGGCCATGTCGGCGAGCTTAAAGGCGACGCCTTGCTGCTCAGCGATCGGCTTGCCGAATTGGATGCGCTGTTTCGCGTAGTCAATGGCGGCATCGAGCGCTCCTTGGGCGATGCCGACCGCTTGGGCGGCGATGCCGTTGCGGCCGCCGTCTAACGTCATCATCGCGATTTTAAATCCTTCTCCCTCTTGGCCAAGCAAGTTTTCTTTCGGGATGCGGCAATCTTCAAAAATGAGCTCGGTCGTCGGCGATGAACGAATGCCGAGTTTCTTTTCTTTTTTGCCGATCGAAAAGCCCGGTGTCCCCTTTTCAACGATAAAAGCGCTGATTCCTTTATGCCGTTTTTCCGGATCGGTGACGGCAAAGACGACGTAAATTTCCGCCTCACCGCCGTTCGTGATCCACACTTTCGACCCGTTTAACACGTAATGGTCGCCGTCTTTGATGGCGCGCGTTTTCATCGAGGCGACGTCAGACCCCGCCCCCGGCTCGGACAGTCCGTACGCCCCGAGCTTTTCTCCGGTCGCCAAAGCGCGCAAATACTTCTGCTTTTGCTCTTCCGTGCCGAACTTGTAAATCGGCCAACTCGCGAGCGAAATATGGGCGGAAAGCGTCACCCCGGTCGAGGCGCAGACGCGCGACAGCTCCTCAACGGCGATGACATACGCCAAATAATCGCTGCCGATGCCGCCGTACTCTTCCGGCCACGGGATGCCCGTTAAGCCGAGCTCGGCCATTTTGTTAAAAATGCCGCGGTCAAACCGCTCTTCCTCATCGCGCTCAGCGGCGGTTGGCGCCACTTCGTTTTCGGCAAATTCGCGCACCATTTTTCGCAGCATTTCATGTTCTTCGCTCAATTGAAAGTTCATCGTTTCATTCCCCCGTTTTCTATAAACATCCTCTTCCCCTTGTTACTGTTTGGTCAGCTGCTTGCTGATGACGATTCGCTGGATTTCGCTCGTTCCTTCGTAAATTTGCGTAATTTTCGCATCGCGGAACAGCCGCTCGACCGGGTAGTCTTTCGTATAGCCGTTGCCGCCGAAAATTTGCACCGCTTCAATGGCGTTATCCATCGCCGTTTGCGAGGCAAATAGTTTGGCCATCGACGCTTCTTTGCCGCACGGCAAGCCTTGGGCGCGCAGCCAGGCGGCGCGGTAGACGAGCCATTTCGCCGCTTCCGCCGCCGTCGCCATATCGGCAAGCTTAAAGGCGACGCCTTGCTGCTCGGCGATCGGTTTGCCGAATTGGATTCGTCCTTTTGCGTACGCCGCCGCATGTTCGACCGCGGCTTCTGCGATGCCGAGCGCTTGGGCGGCGATGCCGATCCGGCCCGCATCAAGGTTGGCCATGGCGATTTTAAATCCTTCCCCTTCTTGGCCGAGCAAGTTTTCCGCCGGCACCTCGGCGTCTTCAAACGTCACCGTCACCGTCCGCGAGCCGTGCAGCCCCATTTTCTTTTCATCTTTGCCGATCGCCATCCCCGGCGTTCCTTTTTCAACGATAAACGCGGAAATGCCGCGGCTTCCGGTTTCCTCCGGATTCGTGCGGGCGAAGACGATGTATGTGTCCGCTTCTCCGCCGTTGGTGATGAACATTTTCGAGCCGTTCAATACGTACGTATCGCCGCGGCGCACCGCTCTCGTTTTTAAGCTTTTCGCATCCGAGCCGGCGCTCGGTTCGGTGAGGCAAAACGCCCCCAAATAGTCGCCGCGGGCAAGTTTCGTCACGTATTTTTGTTTCTGGTCTTCCGTGCCGAAATACAAAATCGGGTTTGTGCCGACTGACGTGTGCACCGATAAAATGACACCGACCGTCGGGCTCACTTTAGAAATTTCGTGGATGGCGATAATATATGAAACAAAATCCATGCCCGCGCCGCCGTACTGTTCCGGAACAGTGATCCCCATCAGGCCGAGCTCGGCCATTTTCGTTAAAATCGGACGCGGAAATTCGCCTTGCTCCATGCGCTCGACAAACGGGGCGATTTCCGCCGCCGCGAATTCGCGCACCATTTGCCGCATCATTTCTTGTTCTTCCGTAAACCGAAATTGCACGGGACATCCCCCTTTGTCATGTTGCTCGTCAATGTTGCTTTGACCCGCTTACTCGTACGTGTAAAATCCGCGGCCTGTCTTGCGGCCAAGCCAGCCAGCCTTGACGTATTTACGCAACAGCGGGCATGGGCGGTACTTGTCATCGCCGAACCCTTCATGAAGCGTTTCCATAATGTATAAGCACGTATCCAATCCGATAAAGTCAGCGAGCGTGAGCGGCCCCATCGGATGGTTCATGCCCAGTTTCATCACTTCATCGATCGCCTCTTTGGTCGCTACCCCTTCGTACAGGGCGTAAATCGCTTCGTTAATCATCGGCATGAGGACGCGGTTGGAAATAAAGCCCGGAAAGTCGTTCACTTCCACCGGCACTTTGCCGAGCGTCCGGGTGACCGCTTCAATCGTCTCATACACGTCATCGGCCGTCGCTAAGCCGCGGATGATTTCCACCAGCTTCATGACCGGCACCGGATTCATAAAGTGCATGCCGATCACTTTCTCCGGCCGCTTCGTCGCCGCCGCGATTTCCGTAATCGGAAGCGACGACGTGTTCGACGCTAAAATCGTTTCCGGGCGGGCGATTTCATCCAGTTCGGCAAACAGCTTCGTTTTCACGTCCATGTTTTCAACGACTGCTTCGATGACAAGATCGGCGTTGACGGCAGCGCGCAAGTCATTGGAGCGAGAAAGCCGCGCCAGCGCCGCATCTTTGTCCGCCGCCGCCATTTTCCCTTTTTCCACTTGACGGGCGAGCAGTTTTTCGATGTTTTGCATTCCTTTGTCTAATTGCGCTTCGCTAATATCATATAAAAGCACGTCATAGCCGGCGACAGCGCATACTTGAGCGATGCCCGATCCCATTTGTCCGGCGCCGACGACCATGATCGTTTTGACGTCCATGTTCCTATCCCCCTGTCTATGTGTATTTCTGAAAAATGAACGTGCATCACATCCGCTAGATTCACGGCGCTAATGGCGCGGTGCCGACAGCAAGGAACATCGCGGCGGCACACCGCTTCCTCCCCCGCAGCGGCTGCACGGGGGCGCGCGGCCGCATCTTGCGCCTTGACGTTGTTCTGGGGATACCGCTCCGGTTCATAGACGCGCTGCTAGCAGCAGGCCGCGTCCTCTGCCGTTTTGTCCCCATCGCCGAAGGGCGGGGCGGCGACACGTCCCGTTTCGCGCCGCGTCACCAAGGGACAGGATCGCAGCAAGCCGCTTCCTGCATCTTGGCGACAGCCGGCGACACGCGCCTTGGCGGCGGGCTGTCGTGCGGGGACATGCGGCGACAGCCATGTCATCCCCGCACGGCTACGGGAGAGACGCGCCCTTGGCTTCCCTTATACCTCAACTAAGATGGCGTCGCCTTGGCCGCCGCCGCTGCAGATCGCGGCGATGCCGAGGCCGCCGCCGCGGCGTTTCAGCTCATGAATGAGCGTCAAGATGATGCGCGCACCGCTCGCGCCGATCGGATGGCCAAGGGCAACGGCGCCGCCGTTGACATTTACTTTTTCCGGGTCAAGGCCGGCGATTTGGATGGCCGCCAGTGCGACGGCGGCGAACGCTTCATTCACTTCGAACAAGGCGATGTCATCGACCGTTTTTCCCGTTTTGCGGAGCAGCTCGTTAATGACAAGCCCCGGCGTTTTCGGGAAGTCTTTCGCCTCGACAGCGATGGCCGTGTGGGCGACCACCGTTGCGAGCGGCTCGAGCCCTTCGCGGGCGGCGCGCTCTTCGCTCATTAAAACGAGCGCGGCGGCGCCGTCGTTGACGCCCGGGGCGTTGCCGGCCGTAATCGTGCCTTCATGGTCAAATACCGGCGGCAGTTTCGCCAGTTTTTCAAGCGACGTATCTTTCCGCGGCGCCTCGTCGTGTTCAACGACAAGCGGGGCGCCTTTGCGCTGCGGAATCGTCACCGGAACGATTTCTTCCGCGAGGCGGCCGGTTTCGATCGCAGCGATGGCGCGCCTATGGCTGCGGTACGCCCACTCGTCTTGTGCCTCTCTGGTGATGCCGAGCTCACGCGCTGTATTGCCGCCGTAAACGCCCATATGGACGCCGGTGAAGCTGCATGTGAGGCCATCATATACCATCAAATCTTTGACCGTGCTGTCGCCCATCCGCAGCCCCCAGCGCGCTTTCGGCAACACGTACGGCGCGTTGCTCATCGACTCCATCCCGCCGGCGACGACGACATCGGCGTCGCCTAAGCGGATGAGCTGGTCAGCAAGAGTGACGGCGCGCATGCCGGACGCGCACACTTTGTTCACCGTCTCGGTGCGGACGTGCCACGGGATGCCGGCATGGCGCATCGCCTGCCGCGACGGAAGCTGCCCTTGTCCGCCTTGCAGGACCGTACCTAAAATGACATGATCGACTTGTTCTGCGCTCACGTTGGCGCGGGCGAGCGCCTCTTTCACGGCGATGCCGCCGAGCTCTGATGCTGATAACGCTCGCAACGCGCCGCCTAATTTTCCGAACGGGGTGCGCACCCCGCTGACAATCACCGTTTTCCCCATCATTCCTCTCCCCCTTTTCAGATAAGAAAGCGATTACAAAATACAGACTGAACGTTCGCTCGATAGCGAGGCGAAAGAGAAGGCGTACAACCGTACACCATCTCTTTCCAAACACAATTTGTTACTTACTATTTTAAAAAATAGAAATTGTCTATGCAACTATTTTATGATGCGGCTTCGTTTTTTTCCTCCCCAAACACCGATTTCGCCAACAGTTCCGCGACATCGTACGTCGAAACGCGGTCTTCCACTTCTTTCGCCTTCGTGCCGTCCGACAGCATCGTCAAACAGTACGGACAGCCGGAGCTGATGACCGTCGGGTTAACAGCGAGCGCCTGCTCCGTGCGGGCGACGTTGATCCGGTTGCCGGTCGTCTCTTCCATCCACATGAGGCCGCCGCCGGCACCGCAGCACATGCCGCGTTCGCGGTTGCGCTCCATTTCGACGAGCTCGACGCCCGGGATGGCGCGCAAAATTTGTCTCGGTGCGTCATAGACGTCATTGTAGCGCCCTAAATAGCACGAGTCATGGAACGTGATGCGCTCGTTGACCGGATATTTCGGCACAAGGCGCCCTTCTTCGATGAGCTTGGCAAGCAGCTCGGTATGGTGGTACACTTCGGCTTCGAGCCCGAAGTCCGGGTATTCGTTTTTAAACGCATTGTAGGCGTGCGGGTCGATCGTGACGATTTTGTTAACGCCCGCTTTTTCAAACTCGGCGATGTTGTTCGTCGCCAACTCCTGGAATAAAAACTCGTTCCCTAACCGGCGCGGCGTATCGCCCGAGTTTTTCTCCTTGTTGCCTAAAATCGCAAACTTGACGCCCGCTTCGTTCAGCAGTTTGGCAAAAGCAAGGGCGATTTTTTGGCTGCGGCTGTCGTATGAGCCCATCGAGCCGACCCAGAATAAATACTCGATCTCTTCCCCGGCCTTGGCCGCTTCTTTGACCGTTGGGACGTGGACGTCGTCGCGCAGCTCGCGCCAGTTTTCCCGCTCTTTCCGGTTTAAGCCCCACGGGTTGCCTTGGCGCTCGATGTTCGTCATCGCCCGCTGCGCATCCGGATTCATCCGCCCTTCGGTCAACACGAGATAGCGGCGCAAGTCGATAATTTTATCGACGTGTTCGTTCATGACCGGGCATTGGTCTTCACAGTTGCGGCACGTCGTACAGGCCCAAATTTCTTCCTCGGTGATAACATCGCCGATCAAGCTCGGCATTTCAATCGCTGCCGCCTGCTCCGATGCCGCGGCGAACGCGAGCTGGTTGCCTTTCGTGTTTTTAAAGGCGAACGTCGGCACCCATGGGGCGCGCGACGTGACGACCGCCCCTTTTTCCGTCAAATGGTCGCGCAGCTTCAAAATCAAGTCCATCGGCGACAACATTTTCCCGGTGCCGGTCGCCGGGCACATGCTCGTACAGCGGCCGCACTCGACACAGGCATACAAGTCGATCAACTGCTTTTGCGTAAAATCTTCAATTTTGCCGACGCCAAACGATTCTTGGCTTTCGTCTTCAAAGTTGATCGGCGAAAGCTTCGGCCGCGTCAGCCGGCCGAAAAAGACGTTGATTGGCGCCGCGATCAAATGGGCGTGCTTTGACTGCGGCACATACACGAGGAACGTCAGCAAAATCAACAAATGCACCCACCAGGCAACAAAGAACAGCACCGCGGCCCCGGTTTCGCCGATCCATGAGAACGCGCCGGCAATGAGCGAGGCAACCGGCTCGCTCCATGTCGCCTCTTCGCCGTGCCAAATTCTGCTCATCCCGTTGCCGAACAAAACGGACAACATGAGTCCGCCGATAAAAAGGAGCACAAGTCCGGCTTTGAAATCGCGCTTTAAGCGGACGAGCTTTTCAATGTAGCGGCGGTAAAAGGCAGCGAGCACGGCGATTAAAATGAGCAACGTGACGATTTCTTGGAAAAACGTAAATCCTGGATACAGCGGCCCGAGCGGCAAATGCGCTCCGGGCGCGAGCCCTTTGATGATAAAGTCAATCGCGCCAAACTGAACGAGAATAAAACCGTAGAAAAAGACGACGTGGATCAGCCCGCTTTTTTTGTCTTTGAGCAGCTTTTTCTGGCCGAAGACGTTGATCCAAATGTTGCGCAGCCGCTCGTTCACTTTTTCATCAAACTCGACTTTTTTGCCGAGCTTAATGTACATCGCCCGTGTTTTCACGACATACGCAAACAAGTAGATGGCGTAAGCGGTTACAAACAAAAACGCGAGCCAATTCACCAGTACTAAGGCGTTCATCTTCTCTCCCCTTCCCCCGCTTTTCCGGCGAATTTGTTGCCATAACAAAACAAATTTTCAGAATTGTGATTTACGTCTATTGTACAAATGAATGAGCATTCAGTCAATAGCTTTTTTCTCATTTCTTTTCGCGTTCGAGCAAAAGCCGGAGAGGAGGCCGATATATTGGCCAGCCAGACGGTTCGCTCCTGCCCGCGCTTCGCCTCACCGCGGGCACGATTGAATCATTGAGTCTCCATAAGGAACGGTTTGGCGCCCGTCCGGCAAAGCCGGATGGAATCGGCGGCGATAGCTTTGCTATTTTTGTACGTTGTAGGACACATTAATAAGTACTGAAGCGATGCACAGGAGGGGAAGGCATGGTCGTCATTGCTGTTATTGCCATCATATTCGTGCTCATTTATCTTGATGACAAGCTCGGACAGCTCGTCTTCCGGAACGGACGCAAAAAAGTTGTCTATCCGGAACGGAGAAGCGATATTGCGCTCTACGTAAACGGCAGACATTTATTTTCCGACTATTTTGCTGATCTGCGCCGCGCCCGCGACCATATTCACATCCTGTTTTACATCATCAAAAGCGACGAAACGACCACGCCTTTTTTCCAAATTTTAAAAGAAAAGGCGGCTGAGGGAGTGAAAGTACGGGTGTTGGTCGACTGGGTCGGCGGCCTCGGGCTGCCGAAAACGCTCATTCGTTCGCTACGGGCGAACGGAGTGGAGTTCGCCTATGCCCGCCCGCCGCGCTTTCCGTTTTTCATTTACCGCCTCAACCGCCGCAACCACCGGAAAATCACGGTCATTGACGGACGAGTCGGCTATATCGGCGGATTTAACATCGGCCGCGAGTATAATGGGAAAGACGCCGATTTCGGGGAATGGCGGGACTACCACTTAAAAATCAGCGGGGAAGGCGTATATGACTTGCAGGAACAGTTTTTGCATGATTGGGAAGAGGCGACAGGCAAGACGGTGACTGACAAGCGCCGCTACTTCCCGGAGCTTCCCGCCGGCACCATTCGCCATCAATTGGTCGCCACCGATGGCGCCGCCCTCGAAGAGCAGTATATCGATGTCATCCGCCACGCCAAAAAAGAAATTATGATCGGCACCCCGTACTTTATCCCGAGCCGTCCGCTGTTTAACGAGCTGATGCGCGCACTCAAGCGCGGGGTGCGCGTCACCGTGCTCGTGCCGCTGAAGGCAGATCATTTATTTGTAAGGGAAGCCGCCTATCCGTATTTTTATCAAATGCTGAAAGCCGGTGCACGCGTTTACCGCTTTTACCAAGGGTTTTACCATGCTAAAACAATCGTGATCGACGAAGAATGGTGCGATGTCGGCACGGCCAATTTCGACCGGCGCAGTTTGTTTTTAAACAGCGAAATCAACTGCTATGTGTTTGACCGTGCGTTTACTCGGCTCGTCAAACAGGCGATCGAACGCGACTTGACACGCTCCGAACCGCTGACGCTCGATTTTTGGCAAAACCGTTCGCTCCTCGACCGCGGCAAAGAATCCATTTCCCAGCTACTTTCCACTTGGTTGTAGCGGCTTCCCGGCAAAAACCGTAAAGAAAGAACGTTCATCCATCCATAGGGCTCGCGTTCGGAAGCGCGCCTTTTCCTAAGAGAGGGATAGCACATGGTCTTGCAGAAACGTTCGTCGCATATATAGCGATGAAAAAGGGTGCCCCGCTGCGCTGGGACACCCTCACTCCTATCGAACTGCTGCCGAAGCAGCAAAAACAAAAACCCGGCCGGCGCCCGCGGCGATCTCGCATCGCCAAAACGGCGCCAGCCGGGGGATTGAACCGTCCCGATCGGCTTGCCATTGCGCGGCTGCTGCTCATTTCCAAAACAGCGCCAGCCATTGAAACAGCCGCATGCCGAGATATACGCCGACGATGCCCGCAATGCCGGCCAACGCCGGGGGGGCAGGAATCGGCAGACGAAACAAGGTAAACAAAAGGCCGACAACCATGCCGGTGATAAGCGATAATATGACTTCTTTCACCTGTTGATCCTCCACCGCTGTTTTCCTTTAGCATGCCCAAACAAAAGAGGGAGCAATCGCTCCCCCCTGTTCGTTTACATTTGTTCCGGCGCTGAGACGCCGATTAACGCCAGGGCGTTTTGCAGCGTGATTTGCACCGCCTTGACAAGCGCGAGGCGGGCTTTCGTTTTTTCGATATTGTCCAGGTCAAGCACTTTCTCCGCATTGTAAAAGCTGTGAAGCGCCGACGCCAAATCAAACGCATAGGCGGTGACGCGGTGCGGCATCCGCTTCAAGGCTGCCTCAGCGACGACATCCGGGAAGTCGCCGAGCACTTTGAGCAGCTCGATTTCTTTTTCCGTTTCCACGAGATGATGAAGGGCGGCATCCCCTTCATATGACAGCTGCTGCTCTTCCGCTTGGCGGAGAATGCTTGAGACGCGGGCATGCGCGTATTGGACGTAGTAAACCGGATTTTCATTCGACTGCGACACGGCCAAGTCCATGTCAAAATCCAAATGCGTATCGCCCGAGCGCATCGCAAAGAAGTAGCGGACGGCATCGACGCCGACTTCTTCCATCAGCTCGCGCATCGTCACCGCCTTGCCGGTGCGCTTGCTCATTTTGACGCGCTCGCCGTTTTGGTATAAGTTCACCATTTGGATGATTTCGACTTCGAGCGCCTCCGGATCGTAGCCGAGCGCGGCGATCGCCGCTTTCATGCGCGGGATGTAGCCGTGGTGATCCGCTCCCCAAACGTTAATCAGCTTGGTAAATCCGCGCCGCAGCTTGTCTTGGTGGTAGGCGATGTCCGGAAGCAAGTACGTATACGTGCCGTCCTGCTTAATTAAGACGCGGTCTTTGTCGTCCCCAAACGCCGTCGAACGGAACCATGTCGCCCCGTCCTGCTCGTAAATGTAGCCGCGCTCACGCAGCGTGGCGAGCGCCTCGTCGATTTTACCGCTCTCATAAAGCGACGTTTCTGAATACCAAACGTCAAACGGCACGCGGAACGCGGCTAAATCGTTTTTAATTTTGTCAAGCTCGTAACGGAGGCCGTATTCGCGGAAAAAGGCGAGCCGTTCCTCTTCGTCAACGTGAACGAACCGATCGCCGTATTCATCGGCGAGCTGTTTGCCGATTTCCACGATGTCATCGCCATAATAACCGTCCTCCGGCAGCGGCATATCGGTGCCAAGCGTTTGGAAATAGCGGGCTTCGACCGATTTCGCTAAATTGTAAATTTGCTTGCCGGCGTCGTTAATATAGTATTCGCGTGTCACGTCAAACCCGGCTTTCG
The DNA here is from genome assembly GCF_002217665.1 of Geobacillus uzenensis. NCBI lineage: Bacteria > Bacillati > Bacillota > Bacilli > Caryophanales > Anoxybacillaceae > Geobacillus > Geobacillus uzenensis. The sequence continues at coordinate 184,005 of NZ_NEWL01000010.1, read as the reverse complement.
CCAAAATGTTGCAAAGCGAATCGCCGACCGCCGCGCCGCGGGCATGGCCTAAATGCAAGTCGCCGGTCGGGTTGGCGGAGACGAACTCGACTTGCACTTTTTCCCCGTTGCCGACGTTCGATTCGCCATACGCTTGTCCCGCCTGCAAAATCGCCGGCACGACCGCCGTCAAATAGCGGTTGTCCATGTAAAAGTTAATAAATCCCGGCCCCGCCACCTCAATGCGCGCCACCGATACGCGCTCGCGATCAAGCTGCCCGACGATGGCTTCGGCAATCGCCCGCGGCGGCTTTTTCGCAATGCGGGCAAGCTGCATGGCGATGTTCGTCGAGTAATCGCCATGCGCCTTGTCGCGCGGCACCTCCAGCAAGACGTCCGGCAGCTCATCAGCCGAAACGAGCCCGGCTTTCACCGCCGCCTCGCGAATTTCCTCTTTCAGCTTTTCTTTCATTTGCCCGACAATGTTCATCGGCTTATACCCCCTTAAATGTTAACGTCAACGTATGGCGCCCGCTCCGCTCATGCTCTAGCATCAGTTCATACGAGAGAAAGAGCTGCCCTTGTTTCCGTCTTTCGTCATATCGGAACTCGATCGCATCCGTTTTTGTCGCCAGCGCCCACCGCCCGAACACCGTTTTGTAATGGCCCGGCATTTCCTGCCGACAGCGGAACGTTTGCCGCATCTCGACCGCCCCAGAACGGAGAACGGTCACCTCATCGGGTGCGATTTTCACGATGTTATTCACCCGGCCGAGTTCGTTTTCCTCGGCAAACTGCAAATACATCGCTTCCCCTTTTATGTAATACATGCCGTCCACTTCAAGCACGACCGTCTCTTGGTGCGCACCGTCGCGGATGACGGCCACCTGGCGAAGCCGCACCGGAATGCCGTTTGTTTCTTTCATAATGGATGAACACACCTTTGCGAACACAGTCATAACAATAAGTATAAAGAACTGTTCCGCCTGATTCAAGGGGCGAGAAAAAGAGAAGGCCCAAAGCAAGCGCTTTGAGCCTAGTCATCTCAGCTTGACGATGAGGCGCGAACGCGTTGCAGCACGGCAATGGCAAAGGAAATGACGCCGAGGACAACAAGTACTCCGCCGAAGGCCGTCAACGGTACGAACGCCTCATGACCGTACACGACAAAAATAAGACCTATCATCATGAGCGGCAGGCCAATATTGTGCAGCCAAAAATGGACTTTCGCCCATTTCGTCGCTGCTGCCTGTGGAAATAAATGATAGATGATGCCCGCGAGCGTCAAAGCCGTCCAACCTAACAGATTGATATGGACGTGAACCGGTGTGAGCACAAACGAATGGGTCATCGACATGCCAAGTCCAATCAAGACACCGATGACGAAGTATACGACGGAAATTTTGATCAGCCTAATGCCCACTTTTTCCTTATCCCCCTTCTAATGGTAAATTTGTTAAGCATATTGAATATTATTCCATATGGCACACCCATATTCCTGCAACCTTTCTCCTACACACAAAAAGGGGCTGACCCAAAAGTCCGCCAAAAAGCGGACTTTTGGAGTCAGCCCTCTCTGGTTTTTGTATATTTTACCAAACGGAACAAAATTCCGACTCTGTTCTCCCCCTCATTTACGCCACCAAGGACAATCGCCCTTCTTTCGGTGGTAGTGGTTTTGGTGACTCTATTCTACCAGAAAAAAGGGCGATTCTTCTATATTTGAGGCAAAAAAGTGGGGGCTGATCCCAAAACGCATTCGCGTTTTGGGTCAGCCCCTTTTCTCTATTCACTTCGCCACCCAGCCAAGCAGCATTTCCCGAACAAGTTTGCTCGCTGTGTTCGCGGTTTGTTCTGAATGGTCGTAAATCGGCGCCACTTCCACTAAATCGGCGCCCACGACGCGGACGTCAGAGCGGGCGATCTCGTGGATGGCGGCTAATAGTTCTTTCGATGTAATCCCACCGGCATCAACCGTTCCCGTGCCCGGGGCGTGAGCCGGGTCGAGCACATCGATGTCGATCGTCACATACACCGGACGGCCGGCAAGCTTCGGCAGCACGGAGCGAAGCGGCTCAAGCACTTCAAACTTGGCGATGTACATGCCGTTTTGTTTCGCCCATTCGAACTCTTCTTTCATGCCGGAGCGAATGCCGAACGAAAAAACGTTCGTCGGGCCGATGAGATCAGCGACTTTGCGGATCGGCGTCGCGTGCGACAGCGGCTCGCCTTCATAATGTTCGCGCAAGTCGGTATGGGCGTCCATATGAATGACGGCCACATCCGGGTAATAGTCGTGCACCGCTTTAATCACCGGCCAAGAGACAAGGTGCTCACCGCCAAGGCCGAGCGGAAACTTGCCGGCATCGAGCACTTTTCGGACGAACTGTTCAATCAGCTCCAAGCTGCGGGCGGCGTTGCCAAACGGCAGCGGAATATCGCCGGCGTCAAAATAGCGAATGTCACCGAGCTCGCGGTCTAAATATGGGCTATACTCTTCAAGCCCGATTGACACTTCGCGAATGCGGGCCGGGCCGAACCGCGAACCAGGCCGGTAGCTGACCGTCCAGTCCATCGGCATCCCGTAAATGACGGCCTCGCTTTCTTCAAAGTTCGGGTGGCTGCCGATAAACACGTTGCCGGAATAAGCTTCATCAAAGCGCATCGGTCTGCCCCCCTTATTTCACCAAATCCGCAACAAATTTTGGCAATACGAAACATGCTTTATGCAGCTCTTTGGTGTAATATTTCGTATCGATGTCGTGGAAGCGGTCATCGCTCACTGCGAGCGGATCATATTTTTTCGAGCCGAGCGTAAACGTCCAGAGTCCGCTTGGGTAGGTCGGAATGTTCGCCGTATATAGACGCGTGACCGGGAAAATTTCCTTCACATCACGGTAAACGGTGCGAATCAACTCCGCCTTAAACCACGGGTTGTCCGTTTGGGCGACGAAAATGCCATCCTCTTTCAACGCTTTTGCAATGCCGGCGTAAAACCCTTTTGTAAACAAATTCACCGCCGGGCCGACCGGCTCGGTCGAGTCAACCATAATGACGTCGTACTCGTTTTCACTTTGGGCGATATGCATAAACCCGTCATCGACTTTCACTTCGACGCGCGGATCGTCAAGCTGGCCAGCGATTTCCGGCAAGTATTTTTTTGAGTACTCGATCACCTTGCCGTCAATTTCAACAAGCGTCGCTTTTTTGACGCTTGGGTGTTTCAGCACTTCGCGGATGACGCCGCCGTCGCCGCCGCCAACGACCAGCACGTTTTCCGGATGCGGGTGGGTAAACAGCGGCACATGGGCAACCATCTCATGATAGACAAATTCGTCTTTTTGCGTCGTCATCACCATACCGTCCAAAATAAGCATGTTGCCAAACTCGGCTGTTTCAACCATGTCGAGTTTTTGAAACGGCGTTTGTTCTGTATGTAAAGTGCGGATGATGCGTGCCGTGATGCCGAAATGTTCCGTCTGCTTTTCCGTAAACCATAGTTCCATTCGGTAACATCCTTTCTCCGAGCGTTTGCTTACTATCAAGTTTCCCTTGCCAACGAAAAACTAAACATGAAAAAGTATAGAGCAATCTAGCAAAAATGCAAGGGGAACAAGTTTAAAATAAAAAATTTTTTTTCATACTAGTAAGAAAGCGGAAAGCGCCCGCCTAAGGCAGCGGGCCGGAGGGAAACCCATCCGCCTGTCCTAACATACTGTTGAAACCATTGGGGTGATGCGCAATGGAACCGATCCCGGGCAGCCGTTTTCGCGGCACGTGGAAATATGTGCGCGCCGCCGTCTTTATTGGCGTTTTCCTCGCAATCTTTGCTTCCGCTGCCCTCGGGAGCTTTATTTTGTTTGCCAAAATCGAAGGCGCTCCGCCGGTCGCTGTGCCGCAAACGACCATTTTTTATGCCGACGACGGCAGCAAAATCGGGGAAAGCGACCACGGGCAGAAGCGCTACTGGGTTCGTCTCGATGACATTTCCCCGCACGTCATTGAAGCGACGATCGCCGTCGAAGACCGAAAGTTTTACGAGCACCACGGATTTGATTTGAAACGAATCGCCGCCGCCGTCATCGCCAATGTGCAGGCGATGGCCAAAGTCGAAGGGGCGAGCACGATCACCCAGCAATACGCGCGCAACTTATTTTTGACGCACGAGAAAACGTGGTCGCGGAAAATTCAAGAGGCGCTCTATACGATCCGCCTTGAAGCCAACTACAGCAAAGAAAAAATTTTAGAAGGCTATTTAAACACCATTTACTATGGACACGGAGCTTACGGGATCGAAGCGGCAGCCCGCTATTATTTCGGCAAGCACGCGAGCGAGCTGACGCTCAGCGAAGCGGCGATGCTGGCCGGCATCCCAAAAGGCCCATACTATTATTCGCCGCTCGTCAACGAAAAGCGAGCGAAAGCGCGGCAAAAAATCGTCCTTCTCTCGATGGTGGAAGCAGGCTACATCAGCCGCCAAGAGGCGGAACAGGCGTACCGCGACGAGCTCGTCTACGTCCGGCACCGCGAGAAAGAACGGCCTGTCGCCCCGTATTTTCAAGACGTCGTCAAGCAGCAGCTTCGCACCAAGCTCGGCCTTGACGAGCGCACGATTGAATTAGGCGGGCTGCGCGTGTATACAACACTTGACCCGCGCCTGCAACGAATCGCCGAGAAGCAACTCGAGCGAGTGATCAATCCAACGTCCGCCATCCAAGCCGCGCTAGTGGCCATGGACCCGCGCACCGGAGAAGTGAAAGCGCTCATCGGCGGACGCGACTACGACGAAAGCCCGTTCAACCGGGCGGTGCAGGCGGAACGCCAGCCGGGGTCGACGTTCAAGCCATTTTTGTACTATGCGGCCATTGAACAAGGGTTCACCCCCTCGACCGAATTGCGTAGCGAGCTGACGACGTTTACGTTTGACAGCGGCCGGGCGACGTATACGCCTCATAACTACAATGATTATTATGCGAACGGCCCAATTACCCTCGCCCAAGCGCTCGCTGTATCCGACAACGTCTTTGCGGTCAAGACGCTGCAATTTATCGGAGCCGACAAACTCGTTGACACAGCGAAGACGCTCGGCATCACGAGCAAGCTAAAAGCCGTGCCGTCATTAGCGCTCGGCACTTCGCCAGTGAGGGTGATCGACATGGTCGCTGCCTACAGCACCATCGCCAACTATGGCAAACGAAACGACCCGGTGTTCATTAAAAAAGTAGTGGACAGCGCCGGCAACGTGATCTACGAGCATCAGCCGGCAAGCCGGCAAGTGCTCGACCGCGACGCGGCGTTTGTCACGACTCATTTAATGACGGGGATGTTCGACCCGAAGCTGAACGGCTATACGACCGTCACCGGACAATCGATCCTCGACGAAATAACGCGCTCGTATGCCGGCAAGTCCGGGACGACGAAAACGGACAGCTGGATGATCGGGTTCGCCCCACAACTTGTTGCCGGCGTCTGGACCGGCTACGACCGCGGCGAGCCAATGGATCGCTTTGACGAAAAACAATACGCCAAACAAATCTGGGTTCACTTTATGGAAGAAGGGCTCGCCGATGAACCAAAACGGTCATTCAAACCCACGAAAGGAGTCATCGGCGTCGACATCGACCCGCAAAACGGCAAGCTGGCCACCGACGCTTGTCCGGTGAAGCGAAAAACGTATTATCTCATCGGCACCGAACCGACCGACTATTGCACCGACCATCTGGAGAAGAAAAAGAAGAAAAAAGAAAACGGAAAAAGCTGGTTTGAGAAATGGTTCCCGTGGTTTTAACATTAAGAAAATCCCCTGCGCATGCGCAGGGGATTTTCTTGTCCTAGTTTTCCTGTGTTATACATGTAGGTTTAGTTTATCCTTTTTTCCAAACAAGAACAAGCCCTTGCACAAATATGTTCACAAAACCGTCACAATTCGCCTTCAAGCCCTTTTTTCAGCTCATCGCTCGAACGGTTCCACATGTCGATGTCGTGCCCTTTCAAAAAGTCGGCGAGCACCCGCTTGGATTTCGCATCCATATGATCGACGATGATGTGCCGCTTTAGCGACTTATCGAGACGGTTCACATGTTCCGGCAATAGCTTATAGCCGCGGCGCGCCTCGCGGTCAACAGTCATTTCACACGCCGTCACCCCGGCGTAATACGGGCCGTCCTCGCCGCGCTCGATCGTCACCCAAACGATCCAGTACGGCTTGCCGTTTGGCACAGCCGAACGGTCGGGCAAAAACTTAATGCCGCGCTCGACGGCGCTGCGCGCATGCATCGCCCCCATATCGACAAACGCTTCGCCCGCCTCGACGTCAATGATGACCGGCGAGACGTTTTCCAAGCTCAACGCCCCGGCGCCGAAACCGCGGTGCCCGTCGGTCGGATCGTCTTTAATAATGTGAAAACCGATCGTTTTTTTCTTTTTTTGTTCCATCCGCTTCTTCCTCCTTTCTACGTAAACAAGTTGGCAGCGAACGTCTGCAAATGTTCGAGCACGAACGGCAACGCCACTTGAAATACCGGCTCAATCGTGTACCGGTCGAGCGGCGTCAGCACAAGAATGAGAAAAATGAGCGCCCCGTAGGTTTCCCATTGCGTCATTTTTGCCCGAAGCCTATCCGGGGCTAAGTCTTCAATAATACGATACCCATCAAGGGGCGGAAACGGCAATAAATTAAACACAAACAAGACAGCGTTCAAGCCGATAAAAATTTGGAAAAACATATCAAACCCAGCGGCAAACCAATCCGGCAGCGCCCGCATGATGCCGAAATCGACCATCGCATACCAAATGACAAACCCAAGCCCGGCGAGCACAAGATTGCTTAGCGGCCCGGCAACTGAGACGAGAATGCCGGCTAGGCGCGGGTTTTTAAAATGGAAGCGGTTGACCGGCACCGGCCGCGCCCAGCCGAACCCGGCCAGGAAAATGAGCAGCGTGCCAAGCAAATCCAAATGGGCAAACGGTGATAACGTCAGCCGTCCTTGGTTTTTCGCCGTCGGATCGCCGAACTTGTAGGCGACGTACGCATGGGCAAACTCGTGCACGGAAAACGCCAGCGCCAACGTCAACAGCACGTACGGAATTTCACTTAACGAATACGGCAACATGTGTTCCACTTGGTTAACTCCTTTTCCCCTGTATTCACTATCCTTAGTATACATGATTTACCGTGAAAAGTGGACTGAACTTCACCGTTCCATGGTATAATAAGCGCGACAGCACTCGACAAGGAAATGGGAGGAATCACGATGCCGTATGTAACGATCAAAATGCTCGCCGGCCGCACGGACGAGCAAAAGAAAGCGCTTGTTGAAAAAGTGACGGACGCCGTTGTAGAAACGACGGGGGCGAAAAAAGAGAGCGTTGTCGTTTTTATCGAAGAAATGACGAAAGATCATTATGCCGTCGCCGGAAAACGGCTGAGCGACGCGGAGTAAAGGAAAGACGGGGGCGCTTAAGGCGCTCCCGTTGCTTTTTGAAGTAAAAACGAATATTATTATACTTGCTTCTACTATTGTTCGTCTTTTAGGAGGTTGCCTATGATTCGTTTCGCAGAAAAACAGACTGACCGCAAGACGGAAATGCTCGCCGGTTTGACCACGTTCCTCACGATGGTGTATATCATCGTCGTCAACCCGGTTATCTTGTCGGACGCCGGCGTCCCGTTTGAACAGGCGTTCACGGCGACCGTCATCGCCACGGTGATCGGCACGCTGTGGATGGCCATGTTCGCCAACTACCCGATCGCCATCGCCCCTGGCATGGGGCTGAACGCCTATTTCGCCTATTCGGTCGTCGGCTCGCATGACAACATTTCGTACGAAACGGCGTTTTCCGCTGTATTTGTCGCGGGATTGCTGTTTTTGTTGCTGTCGCTCACCCCGCTCCGCAGCAAGCTGATTGAAGTGATCCCCGACAGCTTAAAGCACGGTATCACCGCCGGCATCGGGCTGTTTATCGCCTTCATCGGCCTGCGGCTGACCGGGATCATCCAAGCCCACCCGCAAAATTTGGTGGCGCTTGGCGACTTGCATGCCCCATCGGCTATGTTGACGCTTGTCGGCCTCGCCGTCACGCTCGTTCTCATGATGCGCGGCGTTAACGGAGCGCTCTTTTACGGCATGGTCATCATCGGGATCATCGCCTACACGACCGGTCAATTGAAATTTGACGAAGGAATCGTGTCGCTGCCGACGCTGCCGGACGGGGTGATCGTTGCCAATCCGGTTGCGGCCGTTGGGGACGTCATCAGCCATCATTTGTACGCCGTCGTCTTTTCCTTTTTGCTTGTGACGCTGTTTGACACGACCGGCACGATGATCGGCGTCGCTCAACAAGCGGGATTGATGAAAGGGAACACGCTGCCGCGCGCCCGCGAAGCGCTCTTGGCTGACTCCGTCGCGACCACGATCGGGGCCATGTTTGGCACAAGCCCAACGTCAGCGTACATCGAGTCGTCCACTGGCATCGCTGCCGGCGGACGGACCGGATGGACGGCGCTCACCGTCGCTGTCCTGTTTGTCATCGCGGTCTTTTTCAGCCCGCTAGTCGGCGCGGTCGCCGGGTTATCGGCCATCACCGCCCCGGCGCTCATCATCGTCGGCAGCTTGATGATCAGCCATATCGCCCATATTTCGTGGCATCAGCTCGACGAGGCGTTCCCGGCCTTTCTCATCATCTTAAGCATGCCGCTCACCTCGAGCATCGCGACCGGCATCGCGCTCGGCTTCGTCTCGTACCCGCTCTTAAAAATCGCCTGCGGCCGCTGGCGCGATGTGCCGTTGCTGCTGTACGTGCTTGCCGTGCTGTTCTTTTTGCAGCTGGCGTTTTTGCCGCACTGATGGAATCAACCCGACGGTCGTCGGCAGCACCGGTTTTCAACTACTAAAAAGCCCGCTTATACGCGGGCTTTTGTGTTGCATCGGTTGCGGAGCGCATCAATATACGCATACGCCTCTTCGATCTCTTCCTCCGTATAGCGCTGCTTGCTTTTTACGACAGCGATTTTCTCTTTTACTTCCTCTTTTGACAAATGTTCAAAATAGAGCACCGTGGAGACAAGCTCCAAAAAGCGTGCGTTTTGTCCGTTCATCGCCTGCATGCATTCGGCAAGGCCCGGCATCTCCCAGTCGTAATGGCGCAAAAACTGTTCGCCCGCTTCGGTCAGTGTATAGCGGTATTGCACATAGCCGCTCTTTTTCTCTTTCACTTCATGCAAAAAGCCGAGCGCGCATAACTCCTCGACGCGGCATGTCAGCTCCTCGGAATACGGGCCGTAAAAATGGAAATCGAACTTCTCGTAAAACGGAAAGTCGAGCTTTTTCGCGATGTAAATCATTTTTTGCAGCTTTTTGCGGCCCGCTATTTCCCCGGCGGCCGCCAACGCCTTCATCACTTTCGCATGCTCCGTGAGCACTCTCCGTCATCTCCTAACCCTTTAAAATGTCCATAATCTTTTTCTTCACTGTCCGCTTCGTTGATACGTCATGGAGAAAGTCAGCCGGAAAATACAGCTTATGGTCGGTGCGCCGCTTGCCGGAAATGGCGTCAACGAGCACCGATTCGCGCGACAGCTCGCGCAGTTCTCCGTTTGGCATAAGCAGATAAATCGGCAGGCGCTCGCCTTCCTCGCCAGGCCGGTAAAAATCGTACGGCAAGTCGGACGATGAGTCGACGACCAAGTAATAGTCTGGATCGATCCCGGCCTTTTTGAACAAGCCCGTCAGCTCAATCAGCTTTGTCATTTGCTCGTTCGTCGGATGAAATTCGGTATATTGAAACAGACGGCGGTGGACAAACCGTTGGCATAAATCGCTTAAAATCGGATCCCGCTCGTATTGCCATTGCTGGAAGTAAAACAGGATGATCGCTTCATCGAGCGCCAAATAGTCGCCGAGCGTTACATGGCCGGCAAAAAACGATAAAAAATGGGTTGGCTTCGTCGCAAACGTATACCCGTCCTCGTACAGCTTTTTTGCCCGATGCAAAATTTTCGTCAAAATGACCTCCGCGCTGCGCGTGACCGGATGGAAATACACTTGCCAATACATTTGGTAGCGGCTCATAATGTAATCCTCGACCGCATGCATGCCGCTCCGCTTAATGACGACTTGGTCTTCGCGCGGGCGCATGACGCGCAAAATGCGCTCCATGTCAAAATAGCCGTAGCTGACGCCGGTATAGTACGCGTCGCGCAATAAATAGTCCATCCGGTCGGCGTCAATTTGACTCGAAATCAAGCTGACAACGAGTTTGTTTGGATACGTTTTGGCGATCACCTCGGCCACTTTTTGCGGAAATTCGCTGTCAACGGCGCGCAAGGCGGCGTTCACTTCCGTCTCACCGACAATAATGGCCCGGGTGAAATCTTCATGGTCTAAATGAAACACTTTTTCAAACGAATGGGAAAACGGGCCGTGCCCTAAATCGTGCAAAAGCGCCGCGCATAGGCAAAGGAGGCGTTCGCTATGATCCCAATGGTCGCGGCCGACAAAAACGTCATCAAGAATGCGGCGGATGATTTCGTAGACGCCGAGCGAGTGGTTAAACCGGCTATGTTCAGCGCCATGAAACGTCAAGTACGTCGTGCCGAGCTGCTTAATGCGGCGCAGGCGCTGAAATTCTTTTGTGCCGATCAAATCCCAAATCACTTTGTCGCGAACATGTATGTATCGGTGCACCGGATCTTTAAACACTTTTTCTTCGTCAAGCTGCCCGCCGGAATACATCGCATCCTCCTCTTCCGTCTCCAACATACATCTATTATACGCCGTTTCTTTTGGCAAAGAAATAGTTGACTTTTTTCTCCGTCTTTCTCCATTATTGACGGAAAAAACAAAAAATCACCTTCTTTCGGCAAAGAAGGTGATCGGTTATCGCTTTTTCAACCTTTCAGCAATTTTATCAATCAGTTCGTCTTCCGTCAGCGCCGCCACCGGACGGTTGTTGACGAAAGCAAACGTCTTTTTCCGCCCTGGGCCGCAATACGACTGGCAGCCGATTTTGATGACCGCATCCGGATCCAGCTTTTTCAAACGCGGAATCAATGTTTTTAAATTCGGTGCCTTGCAGTCGTCGCAAACGCGAAACTCATTCGCCATCATCCGTCATCCCTTTCCACAGCGTTTGCTTTGTGTATTCTACCGCTTTCGCGAAAAAATTGCAAGCGGGCGGCTTTCATTCTGGCAATTTGCCAATCCTGTAAACTTGCAACGTATAAACTTGCCTCGTTTTGCCCATCCTTTTACTAGCAGCGAAAAAGGAGTGGAGAATGATGAAACAACGGCAAGACGCTTGGACGGAAGAAGACGACTTATTGTTGGCGGAAACGGTGCTTCGCCATGTGCGCGAAGGAAGCACCCAGCTGAATGCGTTTGAAGAAGTCGGCGACAAGCTGAACCGGACGTCAGCCGCCTGCGGGTTCCGCTGGAACGCGGTCGTCCGCCACCGATATGAAGAGGCGCTTCAGCTGGCGAAAAAACAGCGGAAAGAGCGCCAGCGGCTGCTCGCCAAACAAGGCGGCGCGAAAAAGCGGCGTCTGTACGAGCCGCCGATGCCATCATTCGAAGAGCTGGGAGAGGTGATGCAGCTGCCTGCCGTCATCCAAGCGGCACCACAGCCCCAATCAGTCACGCTTGATCAAGTGATCGCCTTTTTGAAAACGTTCCAATCGCACGAGCGGAAACGAGAAACACTAGTGAAAGAAAACGAGCGGCTGCGCCGCGAAATTGAAGAATTAAAGCGAAAAAATGAAGAATTGGAAGAAAAGGTTGCGAAATTAGAAGAAAACTCGTCCACCGTCCAAGAAGATTTTGAGACGCTTGTCAAAATCATTAACCGAGCGCGCAAAATGGTGTTAAAAGAGGAAGAAGAGCGGGGGCTGACCTTCCGTATGGACCCGAACGGCAACTTGGAAAAAATAGCAGAATAAACAAAATGAGGATGCCCTATCCATGGCTGCGCCTTGATCGCACTCTCTCCGGTGCGGCCGAGACACGGGGCATCCTTTTTGTCCGCCGGCGGCGTCAGGCGATGAACGCAGGCTCTTCGCCTGCCGCCGGACGGACTGCTTCCCTTACTCCCCTGCTGAAAGCGCACCGCTGAGCGCCGTTTCATTCCGTTCGACGATGCGCGCCCAATACTGCTCATACCAATTCCATTCGCCGTTCTCGAGGGCAGACGAATACAGCTCGCCGCCAAACGACTGCAGCGTGCGCCAAAGGGCGACAAGCAGCTCATCGATCGACAACTCGCAGCCGAGAAGCTCAGACAGCGACGCCATGACAGTTGGGACAACATCGGGGTAGGCGAATTTCGTTTTCTCTCCTTGGCGGCCGAGCTCATAAAAACGGCGAATAAGCTCAGCCCGCGCGGCTCCGCTCCCGTTGACGCAAAGGTAGATTTGCACGGCAACGCCGCCGCGCACGCGCCGTTGCGAAATGCCGGCAAACTTTTTGCCGCCAATGCTCAAGTCATAGCTCCCCGGGCAATACGAACCGACGATTTCCCCCGCCTCAACGCGGGCGCCGTATGAGGCAAGCATGGCGGCCATGAGCGCATACATCGCCTCATACCCTTGCTCGATGGCAATCGTGTTTTTCGTTTCCGGAAAAATGAGCGAAATATTCAACACCCCGCTGTCAAGGACAACGGCCAACCCGCCGGAATTACGGACGACGACGCGATACCCTTCCTGGCGCAAAAACGAAATGGCCTCATCGATGTACGGAAGCTTCGTATCAGCGGCGCCTAAGACGACGGTATTCTCATGCACCCACGTGCGGACGACCGCATCCGACTGTCCCGCACCAACCGCGGTGCATAATGCATCATCGATGGCAAACGATTGTTTCGCATCAAACAGCGGACCGAAATGCGACTGGTCGATGACCCGCCATTTCGGCTGCCGCAGCAATTCATGGCTCATCGCAGCAAACCCCTTACGTTGAACGTTCCGCTCTCATTATACCACATCAAACTGGAACGATTACGGCCATTAAAAAAGAAAGCGGCTAAACAGCAACCAGCCGCCTTCTTTGACACGAATCCATGCATGAAACAAGAGATCGCCCATTCTTTGGCAAAACGAACCGGTTCCGACTCCTCTTGCTCAGTTCGCCGCCTCTTTACTCCCCAAGCGACTGCGCCGCGGTGATGAGCGCGAGCTTGTAGGCGTCTTCGGCGCTGCAGCCGCGCGATAGGTCGTTCACCGGCTTGTTCAGCCCTTGCAAAATCGGGCCGACCGCTTCAAAGCCGCCAAGGCGCTGGGCGATTTTGTAGCCGATGTTGCCCGCCTCAAGGCTCGGGAAAATAAAGACATTTGCGTCCCCTTGAATGACCGAGTCCGGCGCTTTCTTTTTCGCCACCTCTGGCACAAACGCGGCGTCAAATTGAAACTCACCGTCAAGGATCAGATCCGGCGCCATTTCTTTCGCCAACCGCACCGCCTCAACGACTTTTTCCGTCTCCGGCGACGAGGCCGACCCTTTCGTGGAAAAGCTTAACAGCGCTACGCGCGGCTTAAGGCCGAACATTTTGGCCGTCCGGGCGCTCTCGACCGCGATTTCAGCCAAATCATGACTGTTAGGAGCAATGTTGATGGCGCAATCGGCAAACACATATTTTTCGTCGCCGCGCACCATGATGAACACGCCGGACGTTTTGCCAACGCCTGGCTTCGTTTTAATGATTTGCAAGGCTGGTCGGACCGTATCCGCCGTCGAATGTGCCGCCCCGCTGACGAGGCCGTCGGCCGCTCCCGTATAAACGAGCATCGTACCGAAATAATTTTCATCGAAAAGCAACTCGCGCGCCGTTTCTTCTGTCACTTTCCCTTTGCGCCGCTCCACAAACGCCGAAACTAGCTCATCAAACCCGCCGTAGCGGCGCGGGTTGACAATCTCCACCCCTTCAAGCGGCAAGCCAAGCGCAGCTGCTTTCACCCTTATCGCTTGCTCATCGCCAAGGACGATCGGCTGAAGCACTTGCTCCGTCGCCAAACGGCTCGCCGCCGTTAAGATGCGGTCATCGGTTCCCTCCGGAAACACGATTTTTCGACCCGTATCGGTTACTTTCGCTTTTAATGCCGTAAATAAATCGGTTGTCACGATTCATGCCTCCTTCACGGTTGGCCCGCCTGTCTCCAGGCATCAGCCTTTCTCTACATTAAGCATACCGCTTCGATACGAAAACGCAACGATCGTAAGCCCTTCCAATCAATAATTCACCTTTTGGAACAATTCAGTATCTTTTGCTTTATGCACGGACACCCGCTTTTTTGGCCAAACTATGATATAGTGGTACTGTACAATTGATTGAATAAAGGAGTGACGATGATGAGCGAAGCGGCCCAAACGTTGGACGGTTGGTATTGTTTGCACGATTTCCGCACGATCGACTGGAGCGCGTGGAAAACACTTCCAAACGAAGAGCGCGAGGCAGCGATCAGTGAGTTTTTAGCGCTTGTCGACCAATGGGAGACGACGGAAAGCGAGAAGCAAGGAAGCCATGCCGTCTACACGATCGTCGGGCAAAAAGCCGATATTTTGTTCATGATTTTGCGGCCGACGCTGGATGAGCTGCATGAAATCGAAACAGCGCTTAACAAAACGAAACTCGCCGACTATTTATTACCTGCGTATTCGTACGTTTCAGTCGTGGAGTTGAGCAACTACTTGGCGTCCGGCAGCGAAGATCCGTACCAAATTCCAGAGGTGCGCCGCCGTTTGTATCCAATTTTGCCGAAAACGAACTACATTTGCTTCTATCCGATGGACAAGCGGCGCCAAGGCAACGACAACTGGTACATGTTGTCGATGGAACAGCGGCGCGAACTCATGCGCGCCCACGGCATGACCGGCCGAAAATACGCCGGCAAAGTGACGCAAATCATCACCGGCTCCGTCGGCTTGGATGATTTTGAATGGGGCGTCACCTTGTTTTCAGATGATGCACTCCAGTTCAAAAAGCTCGTCTATGAAATGCGCTTTGATGAAGTGAGCGCCCGCTTTGGCGAATTTGGTTCATTTTTCGTCGGCACTCGCTTGTCGGTGGAAAAAGTTCCTTCGTTCTTCCATGTATAAAAAAGAGGGGCCCAAACGCGGCAGGGCCCCTTCGCTTATTTTCCTGTTCTTCAAGCAACCGGCGAGCTCCTCCCCCTGAAAGGTCAGCCAAACGAGCGATTTCTTCCGCCGTCATCCCTTTGCACATCATGTTACGGGTCTTTCTTGCGCAACGGGTTTCCCTTTTTGGTCAACCTCCCCTGTTTCTGTCATATCCAGCCCAACTGCCCCATACATATAAATCAGAAATTCCTCCGAGAAATCGCCTGTCTGTCTGTCACCATTTTCTTGTTCCACCAATAGCCTATTACTGTCGAAATTCACAACGACTGAGGTGACGATATGGGTCAGATCGCTCCCTCCATTGTAGCCCACACAGAAGAGGAAGTAAAGTTGTTGGCTCGGCTCATGCGAGCTGAAGCGGAAGGAGACGGGCGGCTTGGGATGCTCATGGTCGGCAACGTCGGCGTCAACCGCGTCATCGCCGACTGCCTTGACTTCCGCGGCATCCGCTCTATCCGGCAAATGGTGTTTCAAAGCCCGGGCGGCTTTGAGGCGGTGCAAAAAGGGTACTTTTACCAACGGGCGCGCGAAGTGGATATAGGCCTAGCCCGCCAAGTGCTCCGCGGTTGGCGCTACCACCCAGCGACAAACGCCCTTTGGTTTTTTAAACCACCTGAAGGTCAACCGTGCCCACCGCAATGGTTTGGCCAGTGGAACGTCGGCCGCTATAAATCGCATTGCTTTTTTGCACCGACTCCATCCGACTGCCCACGTGTCTATTCTTAATATTGAGGAGGGTTCTTTATGCCGAACAATCCAGAAAATCAATTTTATCCACTTGATGAGGAGCAACAATCATTTTATTATTCGCCGTTCGGTCAAGAACGGCAACAACCGTATGCATCCTATCCATACGGCTATCCGTATCCGCAGCCGTACTATCCGGCGGCGTACCCGTATTATTACTATCCGCAAGCGGCTGCCGCTCCAACGATGACACCGGCGACAGCCGCCGCTCCGACGTTCGGTTTGCAGGCGCCGACGTTTACGGCCCCGACACCGATGCCGACCACCACCGGCCCATCGATTCCAGGGATGCTGCCGATTGAAGAATCGTACATTGAAAACATTTTACGGTTAAACAAAGGAAAAGTCGCCACTATCTATGCGACGTTTGAAAACAACCGTGAGTGGAATGCCAAGGTGTTTCGCGGCGTCATTGAAGCGGCTGGACGTGACCATGTCATTTTAAGCGACCCACAAACAGGCACACGCTATTTGATCCCGATGATTTACCTCGATTACGTCACGTTTGAAGGAGAAATCGCCTACGAATATCCGTTTGCCGGTGCTACAGCCGCAACACCGCTTGCTACGTATTCTCCACGCTAAACGGAAAAACTGTCTTTTGACAAGAAGGTTGCCGATGGCAACCTTCTTTTTTTGGTTGACGTGATGGCCATCACAAGCTGCTACTACACGGCCTTATATAATGGTGGTAAATGACACAAAAGAGGTGTCTACTGATGGTTTGGACGTCGCGTGATTTCCTGCTGGGGGTACATCTTATCGCGGCGATCATGTGGGTGGGGGGCGTGGCATTCATCGGCTGGGCAGTGTATCCAGCCTCCCAATTCATGCCGCCTCTTGAGCGCCGGCAATTTTTCCGCTCGCTCATGCAGTGGTCGCATCGGCCGCTCGCCGCGGCAAGTGCCGTCGTCATCGCCACTGGCATATGGCTTGGCACAGCCGCCGGACCGATCAACCGTTGGGCAGATGTATGGCAGACCGCCTATGGCCGTGTATGGCTGACCGCCCTTCTCACAGGCATCGCAACGCTCGCTTGGGGGATGTTCGTCGGCTACCGCAAGGCGATGACGGTGTTTTCCAATGAATACCTTTGGCGCCAAGCCAATGGCGGTGACGATGCGCCGTTAAAAAAAGCGATGACCTCGATCATTGCCGTTCAGTCGGTCGAAGCGGCCGGATTTGTCGTGCTCATCGTATGCATGCTTTTACTCTCCTAACGGAAACGAGGGGTTCGCATTGCGATATGAACATCGTGAAGAAGATCGGCATTGGGTTTACCGTTTTTCATGGCTTCACTTAATGCGCCCGCCGACATGGAGCGGAACGATCAGCCCTGTGCTGGCCGCCACCGCGCTGGCGGCGAAAAAGGGCGCCGTTCGGATCGAGGTGCTGCTGGCGATGTTAGCCGCCTCTGTGCTGATTCAGTCAGCCGTCAACATGCTGAATGACTATTTTGATCGGTTGCGCGGCCAAGACGATGACAAATGGACGAACGGGCATGGCCATGGACCTGCCCATCGCTCGATCCCTGCCGTTGCTGGCGCCATGCTGGCCGTCGCGGTTGCGTTAGGCGCGTACTTGGCGTGGCAAAGCGATCCAGCCATCGCGTGGATCGGCGCCGCAGCGATCATCTGCGGGATCGCCTACTCAGCCGGGCCGCGTCCGCTCGCCTCGCTCGGTTTAGGTGAGTTGACCGCCGCCGTTTGCATGGGGCCGGTCGTGACCGCACTCGCTTATGCCGTACAAGGGCATGTTCCAAACACCGCTCTGTTTGCCTTGTCCATCCCGTTCGCCTTGCTGATCACCTCGATGATTTTGACAAACAACATCCGCGACATCGAAAAAGACCGGCCGTTTCGCCGCACATTAGCCATCCGGCTCGGACGGAACAACGCCGTGCGCCTTCTCGGGCTTCTTCTCGTCTCCGCCTACTTGTCCATTGCTGCTTTGATCGTTTGGCATATCGTTCCTTTGCTTGCCGCGGTCACAGGGCTCGCGATGCCGCTTGCCATCCGGCTTCGTCTCTGTTTCCGCCCCGGCGCTAGTCGAACCGAGGAAAGAAGCGGCATGAAATGGGCCGCCCGCCATCATTGGGCCGTTGGACTGTTGTTGACGTTGAGTCTATGGCTTTCGCTATAGAGCGGAGAGGGACGGCGGCAAAAAAACGGAGCGCTCCGCTCCTGCGCTCCGTTTACAACCATTTTAATGCCGCATATCCGATCATCACCCAGGCGACCAAAAAAGCGACGCCGCCAAACGGAGTGATCGCGCCAAGCGGCTTAATCTGCGTTACACTTAATACGTACAAGCTCCCGGAAAACAACACGATGCCGGCGAACATCACCCAGCCCGCCGCACCGATCAGCCCGACATTCGGCGCCTTGCCAGCGAGCAATCCGACAACAAGCAGCCCTAATGCGTGGAACATCTGGTATTGGACCGCCGTTTTCCAAATCTCCAAATAACGATCCGGAATCTTCCCTTCCAGCCCGTGCGCGCCAAACGCTCCCAATGCGACGGCTAAAAACGCATTGAGCGCGCCGAGAAGGACGAATGTTTTCATAGCTGTTCCGCCTTTCTAATGAAAGATTGTTTTCCCTCATTCATCTTCTTTGGCGAGGAGACCCCGACTTCTAAGCGAGAGCGAAAGTCGGGGAGGAATCGCCCTTCCTCCTTTCAATTAACAATGTACTAGCATGCTCAACTCTTTTTAACTTTTTCCAGCTTGCTGAAGCATGCACTTTTGTGCCATCTAACAGCCGAAGGTCAAAATAACCACTGCTTCTTCTGCCAAATATAAAACATTCTTTCCTTTCGTATACCACCTTGTCAAACAGTTGAAACCCTTTGACAAATCGTGGAGCTTTGTTTGATTTTCGTTTTCCGCCTTTTAAGATGGTTGCTTTATGCAATTGACGGTTGTTTTTTCGAACGAATTTTAGAAGATAAACCGTGCCACTTGGCTTGGCTAGTGGATTTCCACTAATACAACGAGCATCCACCATATGAGATTTAGACAGTCCATTAGCAATGCGAATACATTTGGTGATATACCCGTATGTGATATTTGCATGCGAGTATTTTTCTCTTATCCTACTAAACATTGCCCATCGCATGGCGGTCATCTGACTAGCATCCCTCATAGGCGGTCGTTTGCGTTGAAATATATGCTCAAGCCCTTTTTCGTGAATTTCATGGTGGCATGTTTTGCATAGAGTGACCAGATTATCTGGTGAATCACCTCCTGTCTTTCGACTTTCAATATGATGCACTTGGAGAACAGGGTCTTTCTTTTTTCCTTTGCAATATTGACAAGTATGATTGTCTCTGTATAGAACATACTCTCTAACATTCCAAAACCCCATTTGTTCTCCTTGTTGATATTCCACCCCTCGGATATTTAGGTTTTTTAATTTCTGTGTATCGAATGCTGCTACCTCAATAGTGACAGATGTGACAGGGAGAATATTGTGAACTAAGTCAATCAACTTTATATGCGAGTTGATTTTGTGTTGAATAGATGGTGGTAACCATCCCTCTGGTTTTCTTCTGTTAAGAAATCTGGCTTCTCGGTAGCGAGTCTTTCTGTTTCTTCGACTTCTACGGAACTGTCTCCGTATAGCAAGTAATTCCACAATATCTGTTCGAAGTTGCGCTTCCGCTTCAAACAGCACATCTTTCTTTGTTGTTGCAGAAATTCCTACATGTCGTGTCCCCATGTCAACACCCAATGACACGGGTTGTTTGTAACCACTGCTACCATATAAAAGCTGGATGGTAAAAGGTGTCCTTCTTACTACTTTTGCTTTCTTCTGTTTTAGCAAAAGTCTTGCTTTCCTTGGTGAGCATGGCATGAGTGGTTTTCCATGCTTATTGATAATGTACACGAACAAGACGTGTACCTGGTTAATATTTACCGTCACATTTCGTCCCAAATCGCAACAAAATGTGACTTTTTTGAAATATTAACCAGGAATTCACCTCCTTTTTCTATATTCAAAACCAATAGAGATTTTTGAAACGATGAATCAATGTCAATCGGTTCAGACCGTATCTTTTCAACACTTTGCCATCGATGGTGGTTAAATTGCATTGCTTCTTGTCGGGATAAAGGGCGGTAATGTAGCCTACGTACGTTTCTCCGTTACGTTTCGTATAACGGACAACATCCCGATGGCGAAAACCGTCCACTTCGTCCGTCTTTTTGTTTGAACGTCTGCGCATCGGCTTGATGTGCCATTCCTTGATGGCGCATTGTTCGTTGGTGACGAACGAATCGGTGATGACGATGGCATCGTTGGCGTGAGACTTTTCGATTCCCCAATCAATCCGTTTGTTTGCGGTGTCTCCCCCTGTTGTTAATATCACAGGGGCAACGGTTTCTAGTTCTTTCCGAAGATACATTTTCCCTTGCATGACATGCATCGCATCCCAATAACGCACGGGTCTTCCGTTGATTTTTTGGAAGAATTCGTCTTTGTAGGCTAGTTCGTTGCCTGTCACTTCCTTGTGGCAGTCAGAGCACAAACAAATCAAATTGTAAATGGAATTGCTGCCTCCCAATCTTCTTGGGATGATGTGATGCACTTCGATTCGGCAATTCGTTCTGCCGCATTTTTGGCAGGTGTTTTGGTCTCGTAAAATCACCGCTTTCCGAATGTTTTCATCCAAACGGTTGGATTGATGGTATTCCCACCGATAAGGTTGGTAGCCATTTTCAATGGCGCGGATATCGATTTGTACATCTTCCAAATGGATGAAATTTATTCGCGTCCATTTGTGAAGTTGTTGAATGACGCGCAAGACGGCTTCTTTCTTTTGCCGAATCGTGGGAGGAATCCGACCTGTTCGTTTGGATGAAGAACGATGGTGAAAGCGTTTGGGACGATACCGTTTGTAGCTTCTTCGGTATCTACGATATGCCCTTCTTGCATCTATTTTGTCTTTGACATCTTGGCGGTGTTCCAAAAACCCTTTTAAAATCGGTTTGTTTTTGGTTTTTCCGTTTTGTACCAAGGCGATGCCGACATATTTGGCACCATCGTCAATCCCTGCCCGAATGGGCGTTGTATCGATAGCTTCCTTCGGTATCGTTTTGTTCAGTCGAATGACCATTGGAAACCGTTGAACCAACGTTGCCCGCTGTTTGCGTATCAAATACCAAGCTTTATTTTCCTTTGTCGGGGAAAGTTTGTTTCCCGTTTTGTCTAAAACAAATGCGTAGGTCATCTCTGACCAACCTCCTTGCGGGAATTACGCTCCTCGCCAATGTCGGAAGGAGGGCATGCCGTTTCGGTGTTGGGTTGCCATGACCTAGGCAACGGTCTTCCTCACGGCTGCCATGGATTCGGACTGGAGCAACATCCGAATGTGGCACTTCACCTGACCTTCCAACGTAGTTCATCGTGCAGCCACCCTTTCGGGTGTCACACTCACTCAGGCTAGAAAGCACAGAACAGTTCGTACCAAAACCAAGGGTCACGTTTTGGTACGATTTTTTACGGTTTGTTATCAAAATCAACCAACTGTTCCATGCTCCTTTCAGGAGTGAGTTCCTCCTCCCCAATGTTGGAAGGGCTTGTTCGGCAGACAGCACCGCTCCTACCCATCAGAGCTTTTAACCATCTGCGACAGGGTTACGGACTGGAGGAGCATCCGTAAGTGTCATGACCCTTCCAACGTAGCCATTGAATGGCTGAGGGTAGTCAACTAGGGCTTGCCAAGCCCCCACTTCAAAAGCCGTTAGGCTTTAAGTGGTGGGTAGTTGACTAATATAATGGGAATGTTCCCCGACAACAAATTACTAATGAATGTCAGCCACTTCACTCGACAGAACCGGTCAATCGGGAGCGCCACCGGCAAGACCCGCATCCAAGCCGGTGAACCGCTTCTTGTTTTTTGGCGCAAACAAAGGCAAGCGATTCAACGGAGTTCTGTTGATCAACATTCCCCGTGGAGAAGACCGTTTTCCACGGTGTTTCGTTGCCCCCTCAAAAATCCAACAACGACTCCCCGTTCGCCTCATCGTCAATGTCAGGGGAGCGTCCCCCGACAGAAACGGCTCCAAGCGAAAGCCCGCCAGCAACCGAAATCGGCCCGCCGACGGCAAGCGACTCTGTCGAGACAGACGGAACGGACGGTTGCGGCTGGCCTGTCGTTTCCAGCATCAAATCGCATAAAACGCGAATGGCAGCGACATGTTCACGCATCCGCTGCGGGTCATGGGCCGCCTTTGCCTTGCGCAATTCGTCTTCCATTTTGGCGACAACCGCCGCCAAAGAGATCGTCATGATGTCTTCCCCCTTTCTTCATTCAGCGCGGGCGCCGATGTTCTCGATTTGCCAATCGATCGGTTCGCGTCCGTGCTTGGTTAAAAACGCGTTCGTCCGCGAAAACGGGCGATGGCCGAAAAAGCCGCGCGCGGCGGAAAACGGGCTCGGGTGCGGCGCTTCAATAATCAGATGGCGCGGATTCGTAATCCGTTCTTTTTTCTCTTGCGCGTTCCGGCCCCAAAGCAAAAAGACGACCGGATCGTCTTTTTCGTTGACGAGCTCAATGACGCGGTCAGTGAAATATTCCCACCCTTTGCCGCGATGGGAGTTCGCCTGGCCGCGGCGGACCGTCAACACCGTGTTTAACAACAGCACCCCTTGCTCAGCCCATTTGACGAGATAGCCGTTATCTGGTATATAGCAGCCAAGGTCGTCATGCAGCTCTTTAAAAATGTTCGCTAAGGACGGCGGCACCGGCACGCCCGGCTTGACGGAAAAACTAAGCCCGTGCGCCTGCCCCGGTCCGTGGTACGGATCTTGCCCGAGCAGCACGACTTTGACGTTTGCATACGGTGTATAATGAAGGGCGTTGAAAATATCGTGCATATCCGGATAAATTGTCCGCGTCCGGTACTCCTCTTTTAAAAACTCGCGCAGCTTTAAGTAGTACGGCTTTTGAAACTCCTCTTCAAGCAGCGGAGCCCAGTCGTTTTTGAGAATCGGCATTGCGAGCAACTCCTTTGCCATCGGCTTTTTCCCTTTTATCATTGTAGCCCAAAAGACACCAGCGTCAAAGCGAACGGAACGGGAAAGCCTGAACAATCATGACGCGGCCTGCTTAATGGGCAAATCCCCCGCCTCCGCCATCGAAAAAAGCGGACGGGAAGATCAAAATGTCCGCGAAATCAACCACCGAAGCAGCCAAACGCCAAGCCACACGTATAAAAGGATGATCAGCGCCCCGGCGACCCAGTTGGTCGGCTTGCCGCGCCCAGCGAGCTCTTCCGCCTTTGCCCGGTGTTCAGCGGCGATGTCTTTCGGCAGCCATTTTAGCGCCAAGTAAATGCCCAGCGGCACAAGCAACAAATCATCCACGTACCCGAGAACCGGAACGAAATCGGGGATCAAATCGACCGGGCTGAACGCATACGCCGCAACGCCAAGCATAAAGAGCCGCAGCCAGACAGAGACGCGCCGATCGCGACTGGCTGAATACAAGACAAAAATTTCCCGTTTCAGCGCCCTCGCCCATTCTTTCCATTTTTCGAACATGGATCATCTCCGCCCCTTTTCTGTTTCAAATAGTATAAAATATGGGTATATCCATTGTAAACGCCTAAGCGGCGGACAACCTGATTAACGATCCTGAAGACAAACGATCGATCATTTGAGGTGAACGAACATGGACAGGAAACGATTTCATATCGTTCATGACGAACAGTCAGACCGGCACGTAGTATACATAAAAGGGGAGCTTGATTTAGCGGCAGCCGAGCAGTTTCGGCGCGCCGTCGAGCCGCTCGCCAATGATGCAAGGA
The DNA here is from genome assembly GCF_002217665.1 of Geobacillus uzenensis. Taxonomy (NCBI): domain Bacteria; kingdom Bacillati; phylum Bacillota; class Bacilli; order Caryophanales; family Anoxybacillaceae; genus Geobacillus; species Geobacillus uzenensis. The sequence goes on along the minus strand of NZ_NEWL01000010.1, from coordinate 160,338 downwards.
AACTGCTTGTCATCCGTTTAGACGAATTGACGTATATCGACAGCACCGGCATCGGCATGTTTGTCGCACTGTTGAAAACGAGAAAGAAACAAGGAGCGCAGTTTGCCATTGAGAACGTGCCGCCCAAAGTGCAGCGCTTGTTTGACTTAACGGGAGTATCTTACTTTTTTTCCGAAACGAACGATACGACAGAAAGGGTCGGGGGCCAATCATGAAAGAGCACGAAACCGTCGTACAGCTATCGATTCCAGCCGATGCACAGTTTATCGATGTCGCGCGTTTGACGTTGTATGGGCTGGCCGCTAAGATGGGATTCTCATATGAAGAGATTGAAGATATGAAAGTCGCTGTTTCCGAGGCGTGCAATAACGCTGTTTTGCATGCGTACAACGGAAAAAGGGGAATGATTCATCTCCGCTTTGAGATGGGTGCCGATGCCTTAACGATCATCGTTAAAGATGAAGGGAAAGGATTTGATTACAAACAGGCGGCGAAGCAAGCGGCCCCATTGTCCGCTAAGCCGCTTAAGGACGTCAAAATCGGCGGTCTCGGCCTCTTTTTAATGGAAGCGCTCATGGACGATGTGAGTGTCACGACAACAAGCGGAACAGAAGTCCGCCTGACGAAATTCCGCCATCGCGGCGAAGGAGAGCATGCCCATGAATGTATATCCCCCTCCTCTGTCCAAGAGCAAGCTTGACGCCCTCATTTCCGCCTATCAACAGACAAAGACGGAAGAAGCGGCGACGGCGCTGCTCGTTCGCTTCGAGCCGCTCATTGCGGCCGCGGCCAAAAAAATGGCGCGCAGCCGCCCCGATTTTTACGAGGATTTATTTCAAGTCGGGCGGTTATCGTTTTTGCGCCTCCTTGAGCATTACGACCCGAAGCAAGGAACAAGCTTCGAATCGTACGCGATGAAAAGCTTGATCGGTTATATGAAAAATTATTTGCGCGACAAAGCGTGGTATATCCAGGTGCCGCGCCGGGTGAAAGAAAAAGGAAGCAAAGTGCAGAAGGCGATCGATGAGCTGACCGTTACGCTTGAGCGGTCGCCGAACATCGAGGAAATCGCGAGCCATTTAGGGTTATCGGTCGAAGAAACGATTGAGATTTTGGCTGGCCGCGACCATTATCAGGCGATTTCCATCGATGCCCCGGTGCAGGACGGGGAAAAGGACGCGACAACCATCGGCGAATTTCTTGCTGATGAAACGGACGAGGTCGAGGCGCTCATCGAGCGGCTTGACTTGCAGGAAGCGATCGGCAAGCTGAGCGAGCAGGAGCGGATCGTCATCGAGGCGGTGTTCCGCCGCGGAGAAACGCAGCGCTCGCTCGCCGAACAGCTCGGCGTCTCGCAAATGACGATCAGCCGCATTCAAAAGCGGGCGATCGAAAAGCTGAAGCGGCAGCTTGCCACCGCCTATCCGTCATAACGGCAGAAGAAAGCGCCGCCTTACGCATCGGGCGATCTGAACGCTGATGTCAACGGCGGCGCAATAAAAGCAACGTCTGATCGTCTTTTTGTTCGTATTGGTGATACGCCTTCACCTGCTCGTACAACTCGCGGACGGTTTGTGCGGCAGGCTGGTCGAGGTTGACTCGTGCGACCATTGAGGCGAGGACGGAAAAGTCATCGGCCGCTTCTTCTCCGCGCTTTTCTGTCACGCCGTCCGTGTACAACAGCACAAAATCACCGGGTTCTAGCACCACCGATTTAGTTTCAAACGAAAATTGCGGAAACAAGCCGAGCGCGCATCCTTTGGCGTGCAGCGGGACGCATTGTTTCGTTTTCGCCCGGTATAGAAGCGCCGGCTCATGCCCGGCGCACGCATACGAAAACGTGTGTGTTTTTTCGTTGTAATTGCCGACAAACATCGTCACAAACATCGACGGTTCTGTGTAATCATAGGCGAACCGGTTCAACAAGTCAAGATACACATGCGGCTGCGTCCCGTAATGAACGGTCCGGTCTAAAATAAATTTCATCAATGTCATCAGCATCGCGGCTGGAATGCCTTTTCCCGACACATCGGCAATGCCGACTGAGACGGATGTTTGGTGGACGGAAAAGTGGTAAAAATCGCCGCTTAATACCCGAGCAGGAACGCTGAGGACGCCGATGTCGACATAGGACGGCAAGTTCGCTTTCGAAGACGTCTGCAAGAGCGATCGCTGCATATTCGCAGCGAGCGACAGTTCAAAATCGAGCTGTTCACGCTCGCGTTCAAGCCGCTCCTTCTCTTTTTTCTCTGTCACGTCGCGCAGCACGGCGACTAGCCCCGTCAGTGCGCCGTTTTCCATCACTGGCGCCAGCGTATAGCTCACCGGCAAACAAACGCCGTCGCGACGACAAAACGGCTCTTCTTCGACGCGAATCACTTCGCCGCTTTTCAGCCGTTTGACAACACGGCGCAGCTGCTTCCAATCCCACGCGTCACCGTTCGGCCCGGCGAGCGATACAAAGGAAAATAACGGCTTTCCTTTCGCTTCCTCAGGGACGACACCGATCAGCCGACCGGCTTCCGGGTTCATCCAAACGATTTGTCCATCCCGGTCTAACATCATCAACCCCTCGCCAAGGGCGTTCGCCATCATTTCCAGCTGCTGTTCGTGTTGCTTCAGCTCCACATATGGCTTTTCGATCGTTTCCACATACATCGCGCGCACGACATACAAAAATCCGGCCACTTCGTACAGCTGCCCCCATAGCACATGCCCGTTGCCGAGCAGAAGCAGCACTTGGCCAAAGGCAAACAGCAGCAACGCCATCAGCCAGTACAAGAGTGCAGGAGAGCCGCCCTGCCGATAGCGACGCCATACAAGCGCAGCCGCGGCCGCATCAAGCAAACCGACCGCCCCTTCTCCCGCCTGCCACCAAAGCGGCCAGCGGCTCGTCCGATCTTCCAGCCAAAGCGGCGCCGTAACATGAATGAATAGCCCAACCGCCACTGTATAAGCAAAGGCGGCTAAAAACGCCTGCCAACGCTGGCCGCTGCGACGCTCCATCACCTCGTCCGGACGCGAAAATAAAAAGAGCAGCCCCCAAGCGATCGTAAAGCGAGCGGCAAGCGAAAACAGCGACGCCTCACCGACGTCTGAGAATGAAAGGAGAAAATGAAACGAAAACAGCGTCCCTGAGGAGAAAAACAGCGCCCCCATCACAAGCCGTTCCATCGACAGCGTGTGAGGAAACACGACCCACCCTTGCACGGCGACAAGCCAACAGACGACAACGGCGGCAAGCCCTAAAGCAAGATGAATAGAATGATAGAAACTAGGCGAAAAAGGGAGCCGCCCTGCAACGAACAAAAGCAAGCCAAACAGCATGGCCGCCAACGCTGCCGCCGCGCTGTGCAGACGCATTAACTCGTTTTGTCTATGTTCGTTCACAAACGGTGAACCTCCACTCTTCGTTTATATGGTTTATTATACCATACGTTGTCTAACTGGCGTATACGAACGTCGCAGTACGTTTCTGTTTCATGCGGCTGATACAACAAAAAAAGAGGCCCTCCGAACGGAGAACCTCCCTCGATGAGCCGAGAGCCATTTCCCAAGCAATATTTCCTGCCGCAGCGGAATAGAAAAACAAATCTTGCCCGCATGGATCAAAATGTATGGGCCAAGTCTTTCGCCCGGGCAATGGCGTTTGCCTTAATTTCTTCCGCTTTTTCCGGCACGGCCGCATGCCCCTCGACGAATAAGCCTTCAAATGATGGCACGCCGAAAAACTGCATAATGACGCTTAAATAGCGGTGTCCCATTTCCATCGCTGCCGCTGGGCCTTCCGAATAAAAACCGCCGCGCGCCTGAATGTGGAGTGCTTTTTTATCGGTGAGCAGCCCAACCGGCCCTTGTTCGGTATACTTGAACGTTTTTCCGGCCACCGCCACCGCGTCAATGTACGCTTTCAATACGGGCGGGAAAGAAAAGTTCCACATCGGCGTGACGAACACGTATTTGTCCGCGGAGATGAACTGATCGCACAGCTCGTTCATCCGTCCGACTTTCGCTTTTTCCTCGGCCGAGAGCTGTTCAAACGATTGGCCAGAACGGAGCTTGCCCCATCCACTGAATACGTCGACATCGATTTCCGGAATGTATTCTTTATACAAGTCGAGATGAATCACTTCATGATCCGGATGCACTTGCTTGTACGTGTCGATAAACGCCTTCCCGACCGCCATGCTGTACGATTGTGTATCGTCGTGGGGATGGGCGGTGATGTACAATACTTTCGTCATGATGCATACTCCCTTTCTTGATGATCTCAGCATTTTAGTGTTTGCCGTTTGTAAAAACGACATGCATTTATCTCTACTCCAAATATCTCGAACAAGAGATAATTATAGAAAGAAGATGCGAATTTGGCAAATCATTTGCCCAAAAAAAAATTGCCCTTGAGGCAATTGACGTGCGGATCGGTTATTCGCTTTGTTCCACAGCAAACGGATTGCCGCTGATTTGTTTTCGTATCTCATCCGTGAGCGTAAACGGCTCGCTTTTGACACCGCTTTCATTTTCGCTAGGCAGATGACCGCTGCCATCGTAGTAGATCGGTTTTCCTTCCATGATGGCTAACCTCCTTGATTCGTGCAGGATACAGGAACTAGTCTGTGCTTCTATTTTACCATTTATGCGGCGGGAATTCGATCGTTTTTTGAAATTCGAGTCGGCCAAGACTTGGTGGAGAACGTTTTTTGGCTCCCTATGGAATTTTGAAATCACGGGTGATTGGGCCATTTTCAGGAGTTTATATCCGTAAGCGCTTTTGTACTCTCATCCCTCATCATGAGGTGACTCCATTTAGTCTCATTTTTTACATCCAACCACCATCGCGAAGAGCCGGCAACGCTTGATCGATGGGCGTCCCCGATGACGGTTGAAGACACAGGATGTTTTGTCGCCTCACATCCGCCACCGCCGTCCTGCCTCCCGTTTGGCCTGTTCGACTCACTTGGCCTTCTTCGGGGCCGAGGCTGCCCTCTGGGGTTCTTCCTCCTCCAACTTCCCTTTCTCCGCCCTATTCCATCGATTTGGGTGATCATGGTCCGTGAACTACCCCCACTTAATTTTCTAGCGAAAATTTGAAGTGGGGGCTTCCAAAGAAGTTTGACTGCTTCAAGCAATCCTTATTCTTTGAGGCGTGTCCACTTCGCCGCTAGAGCATAAGACACTCAGGTCTACAGCTTTACTTTTCTTTAAGATGTTTAATGCGCCATTGGTTGTAATGTTTCCGCATAGCCAATGACAAGTTTGCCAATTTGATTTTCAATACAGTAGTTAATAATGTAACGGCAAGTCTTGTTGATATAATCATTCACTTTATTATTGCGATTCATAGCAAGCAACGCCTGAATAGTATTGTCTGACATTGTACAATCCGACGTTGTACATGTTCTTGGCAATATGGCACAGTTCTCGAAGAGTCAAGTATTCTTCTTTGGTCAAACCATTTAGCTGTTGTTTGATACAAAAATACATTTTTTCACCTCCCATCTAACTATATTATACTATATTTTACTGAATCTATCCTATTTTCAGCAAAATATAGTTAAGGCGATTCATCTCCCACTTACTCCGCTTCGCTTCGTCGAAGTGGGAGTCTTCTCGCCTAATTAAGATAAACGCCCGAAGCCGCTTCCCTTTCTCTTAGCGGGAAACAGAGTCCATCCGCTTCCACCAACAGCACCCGACCATATCGTTGGGAAACAGAGGGGAGGAGCGAGACAGGGGCCCATACCCATCAAGTTAAGAATTTTGGTCTTTGTGCATCGTCAAAAACATGGTATCCTTTCTAACGAACACTCCACGTTAGAAAGGATTTTTTTCATGGAAAAGTTCCATGAGCAATTTTTGCTCTCCACCCGGGCATGAAAATCTCCCTTTTCTTCCCATAATGAAGAGTAGGCGCAAACAGTTCAACAGGACGTTATGCTTAATGGTGGCTTAGACCCTGTATTATACGAGATGCCTAAAATCGGGCACCTCTGCTTTCCTATTGCCTTTTTTGGCCATTTTCAGTATACCCTCACGGATCAGGAGCGTATACCGCACTCACCAAGTGGTGGGGATTTTCACGGAAAAACAAATGAAAGCATGGATTCAAACCATTTGTCAACTCTTTTCTCCCGAAGAATTAACCCGTCTCGCACGGAAAACAGGCTTTATCCGGCGGCAGCGTTCGTTAACGGCGGAAGCCTTTCTGACTCTCTGTGCATGGGGAGATGGCTCACTGGCCAAACAGTCGCTTCAGCGGTTGTGTGCGGCCTTGACGCTCTGGCATGGCTGTTCCCTTTCAAGCGAAGGCTTGAATCAGCGTTTTACCGATCGGGCCGTGGCATTTTTGCGAGAAGTGTTTTTCCTTCTCCTCCTGCATCAACGTCCATTGCTTTTGTCAGCCATGGAGACCTATCGAACTTGTTTTACCCGCCTGCGGATTTTGGACTCAACCAGCTTTTTGGTTCCCGCTGACTATGGGGAAGACTATCGAGGTTCCGTTTCGTCGGGGGTGAAAATTCAGTTTGAATATGACTTGTTATCCGGCGCCTGCCTTCAGCTATGCGTTCAATCGGCCAATGACTCGGACGCTCGTTTTGCCTATCATGCCCAGCATACGATTTTACCGAATGACCTATGTATTCGGGATTTGGGCTTTTTCTCCGTTGCCGCACTGGCCGAGATCGACGCCCGCGGAGCGTATTATATTACTCGGCTCCGTTCCGATATGAAAGTGTATATCAAGGAGAATGGCCAGTGGAAGGAATGGGATTGGGAATCCCTTGGGAATCAATTAGAGGAAGGGGAATCAGTGGAAATGGAACATGTGTACATCGGACATGAACGCTTGTATGTTCCACGGTTGGTTTTCCGCCGTCTGACGGCGGAAGAATGGCAAAAACGGATGGCGTATGTGCGGAAAAAGGAAAAAAGAAAAGGGAAGGCGCTGGCACGCCAAACCCTCGAACAAAAGAAATACCACATCTTACTGACGAATTTACCACAAGAGTCGTTTGATGGTCAACAGGTTTATGAGCTCTATTCCCTGCGCTGGCAAATTGAATTGTTGTTTAAAGCCTGGAAATCCGTATTTGATTTGGAGAAAGTCAAGGAGATGAAAAAAGAACGTTTCGAATGCCATTTATACGGGACGTTGATTGCCATTTTGGTCACCCAGACGTTTCTGTTTCAAGCTCGGATGTATTGGCATCAAAAGGAAGACATTGAAATCAGTGAACGGAAAGCGCTCGATCTTCTCCAATCGTATTGGCACCAGTTGCTTTTGCGTTCGCATATGGCGGAAATCAACCTTTTCTCTCTCCTTTCCCTGTTACGAAAACATGCCAAGAAAGGTCGAAGGAAAGGGGAAGAAACGGCATCAGATATCTTAACGAAATTAGAGATATGGTAGAATTAGATATGGATATAAATACCAAATACCCCTCTTCTGGAGGGGTATTTGGTATGCCCAATAATGGATGTGATCCCCATCATTCACTGCGGGGATGAACACGAGTATCGTCTTAAAAATTTTATACCGCTAAACTTGACGGGTATGAGACAGGGGCCTCCAACACCAGCTGACGAATCACCTCATGGCTGAGGACCGCATCTCTCACGATCGACTCCAACGAACGGGCGGCTTTGCGGTAGGAAGAGCACCCCACAACCAACTTGACTGCCGTTTCCCCCTAGGCAAGGACCGATCGGTTAGACTCCATTAAAGCCCTGTTCAGCATTGAGCAAGAAAATATAGGCGCCCACTTGTCGATCGCAGTCTTAGTTCCGTTGAATGGATTAATTTTATTTTGCGGTAATCGGATTGGAAAATATCTTGTTGCGGAAGACGTATTTTGGAAATATTTTGGTGATGGGGTCACGAATGTCGTTAATCGGGTTGCCATAAGGGATAATATGTTCAAATAAAATTTCTAAAACCCTCTGCTTTCGATATAGGTTTTGACAAACTCGCCGTAAGCTTTCTTATCTATTATCGGATTCACATAATCTAACTTTCGATCTTTATAAGTATAGTTATCTCGAATCCAATGAAAGTCTTTATCGTTATTACTAACTAATATGGCATTATGTAGAAGAGCTGCAGCTGCAACAAGAGCATCTGGTGCTTTAATACTCTTTTTGCGTGTACTGTCCGCTCTCGCTTTTCTTCTTATGTCAGCTGCTAGCTCCATATCTTCTCTAGTGACTTCATAGATTTGATCAGCCATTTGAATATATCCTTTTCTATTTTCTCTTATATCAGGATCTGTTTCGATTTCGAAATGAGACATGATCTCCATCTCAATGAAGGTAGTCATAATAATCTCTACCTCATCTTCAATCAGCTGTTCAATGAACTCTACTGCATCAGGGTAACCCATTTCATGTGCTGCGTATATATTTGTATCGATTAGTACTTTGGTTGACAATGCTTAATCCTCCCACTCTTCTCTATTTGCAATTCTTAATGATTCCAACACGCCTTCTTTGCTAAATAACTTCGTACTGCCAGCCAGACGTTTGTGTAACGCTTTCTTTTCTTCCTTGGTTAGCTTCTTTTTTTTAGATCGCACTTGAATGACCTCCTTCATTTGCTCTTCTGTTAGAACAGATGGTCCAATTCGGTAATGATGACGGTTTTGACGCACTATTCTCTTTAAAATTGGGCGTTTTGCCGTTCCAGTTGTTATATGATATGCGCCACGGCTCCTTTTTTTGTTAGTGCTCATTTGCATCCCCACCTTGGTTGAGGTTTTATACATAATTATATCATGTTTCAAGAAGTCAGGTTATTAATTTTACTGTAGATGAGCAGGCTCTTCACCACAAGTTGTAAATGAACCTTCATCATTTACACTCCCGTTTCCGTTTTTCGATGTGCTCCAATTTCAATTTCTTGCAGTTGAGTTGCGTAAACAAAACTGGCGTGATTACATTTGCCATGACAACCCCATCGCGGCTGCGTTGTTAAGCAAAATGGCGTATACTGAGTTTGAAACATGTATCATACCTTCAAATGTTTCTATTTCGTTTTGAAATTGGTGGGACTTTTAGCGTATTAGGGCGAGAAGACTCCTGCTTCACCGGAGCAAAGCGAGGATATGCCGCGAAAACTCCCTGACACGCCTGTTCCTTGACAACATGATCATTTGTCCGGGAAGGCGATCGGCAGGGAGACTTGCCGGTCTTACCTACCGTACGTCAAGTTATCAGATCCATGTTGTCTATCAAAGGGGAATTTACACAATAATTTGGACTTAACCTATGTGTTTCATCGCTATTTACTGCATGTACCGTTACGTACTCTTATGCACAATTTTGGGTTTTTACTCTAGAAGGTTGGTGAAAAACCGTTGTTTGCCTTGATCGATGATGGAACGCGTGAACATAGAGGCTGATGCAACAAGTTTTCTCTACTTGAGAACTGATTCCCAGAAGCGGTTGTGCGAGTCAATCACCGGCCTCCTAGAAGGCCGATGAAAAATGACTGCCATGAGCAAATCAACGGCATTTCGCCAAAAAAGAAGGCCGATTTCACCAGGCTTTTCTAACTGAGACACAGATGGAATAGCAGGATTTTGTACGAGATCATCGCCTCTCTAGGATCCGCATGTGAAATCTTTGCGAGCAAAGCATTTTGGCTCTTTTAGATGACCTCAAACCGTCAAACTCAGAGGGGTGAAGGATCAAAAAAAGAGGCTGTCTGCGAAAGCTCGGTTTCACGATCTTTTGAGACAGCCTCCGTTCCCGTCATCAAAAAGCGATTTTTTCCTCCAAAAAGGCTTTGAGCTCTCCAATCGGCAGCCGCACTTGTTCCATCGTATCGCGGTCGCGGACGGTGACTTGGCCGTCTTGTTCGGACTCAAAATCGTACGTAATGCAAAACGGCGTGCCGATTTCGTCTTGGCGGCGATACCTCTTGCCGATCGAGCCGGTTTCGTCGTAGTCAACCATGAAATGTTTCGCGAGTTCCTCATAAATGCGGCGCGCGCCGTCGCCAAGCTTTTTCGACAGCGGCAAGACGGCCGCCTTGTACGGCGCGAGCGCCGGATGCAAATGCATCACCGTCCGGGTCGTTCCGTCTTCCAGTTCTTCCTCGTCATAGGCATCGATCATAAACGCCAGCGTGACGCGGTCGGCGCCAAGCGACGGCTCAATGCAGTACGGCACGTAGCGTTCGTTCGTTTCTTGGTCGAGATAATGGAAATCCTCTCCGGAGTATTCCATATGCCGCCTTAAGTCGTAGTCAGTGCGCGACGCGATGCCCCACAGCTCGCCCCAGCCGAACGGGAACTGATACTCGATATCGGTCGTGGCGTTACTGTAGTGGGACAACTCTTCTTTCGTATGGTCACGCAGGCGGATATGTTCTTCGTTCATGCCGAGCGACAACAGCCATTCTTTGCAAAATTGCTTCCAGTAGTCGAACCATTTCAGCTCTTCGCCCGGTTTGCAGAAAAATTCGAGCTCCATTTGTTCGAACTCGCGCGTGCGGAACGTAAAATTCCCTGGCGTGATCTCGTTGCGGAAGCTTTTGCCGATTTGCGCGATGCCAAACGGCAATTTTTTGCGCATCGTGCGCTGGACGTTTTTAAAGTTGACGAAAATGCCTTGCGCCGTCTCCGGGCGCAAATAAATTTCGTTGGCGCTCGACTCGGTGACGCCTTGGTACGTTTTGAACATTAAGTTGAATTGGCGCACGTTCGTAAAGTCGCGGCTGCCGCATTCGGGACAGGCGATGCCATGCTCGCGGATCAGCTCATCCATTTTCGCTAGCGGCAAGCCGTCAACAATCATCTCGATCCCTTTTTCCTCAAGTGCCTGCTCAATCAATTTGTCGGCGCGATGGCGCGCTTTGCACTGTTTGCAGTCGACCATCGGATCGTTGAAGTTGCCTAAGTGGCCAGACGCTTCCCACGTTCTCGGGTTCATTAAAATGGCGGCGTCCAAACCGACGTTGTACAGCGATTCTTGGACGAACTTTTTCCACCACGCCCGTTTAATGTTGTTTTTCAGCTCGACGCCGAGCGGGCCGTAATCCCACGTATTCGCCAGCCCGCCGTAAATTTCCGACCCTGGAAACACGAAGCCGCGATGTTTTGCGTGGGCTACGATTTCTTCCATGGTTGCAGCCATGTCGTCATCCTCCTCCAAATATGTGTGTGGTGCCAACAAATCAAAAACGCCCTCGCCCCTAGGCATGACGCCTAGGGACGAGAGCGTAGCTCCCGCGGTTCCACCCTAGTTGATGCGCAAACAGCGCATCCCCTTTTTCCATTTCCGCTCCGGACTGCCGTTTCATTAACCGTCTTCGCCGGGCTTCCACCGCCCCCGGCTCGCTTTGGAAGAGAGGGTTAACTACTATTGATCCGTCATCGCGATTCGCTATACGATTTTGTTCACTATCATAGCAAACCTGCAAATCCTCTGTCAATAGTTGCCTCCCTTTTTTTGCGCCCAAAATCGCGACACGATGGGCTTTCCGTCCCAGATGACTTCACTTTCGGCGCGGCGGCGCGCGACTTGCGGCTCATCAAGCAAAAGCCAAAAGTTTTTCATCGGCAAATCGCCGAGCCCATGTTTCTCGCAAAGCCGTCGCAAATATCGGCGCCGCCTGTCGTCGAGCTGTCGCGACATGTTGTCGCCGTCCGCGCTGAACGCGTACAACACGGTCGCCGCCGCGACACGGGCGACGCGGCAAGCAGAGGCGGCACGCAAAAAGAAGTCCCAATCCCAATAGTTGTGGATAGACGGGTCAAAGCTGCCGATTTCGTCATGGAGCGACTTGCGATACACGCTCCCGGACGGAACATATGTTGAGAACGTCCGCATGGCTTCCAAATCGTACTCATAGGCAAATAAGAAACGAGCGAACGGGATGCGCTGATCGTTTTCGACCCGATATTGGACAATTTCTGCATCGGCATAGGCGAAGTCCGCATGCTCGAGCGCCGCGACCATCCGCTCGAGATGGCACGGCAACACTAGATCATCGTCGTCGCAAAGCATGATGAGTTCGCCGCGCGCCGCTTGGACGCCTGCGTTGCGGGCCGCGACATGTCCTTCGTTGTCGCGGCGGTCAATGACGTGGATGTCCAGCTCCGGATACAAGACGACGACATCATCGATCGGCTCGCCGCCGTCGTTCACAACGATCACTTCAAGTGAACGATACGTCTGCCGGCTTAACGCTTCAAGCAGCTCGGCAAGCGGATATGGTCGATTGTATGTCGGAATGACAACGGATACAGACGGACACAACGGACGATCCACCGCCTCTCCCATTTTTCCCAAACCAAAAGGGGCTTACCCTTAAGGTATAGCCCCTGTTTCCGTTTGTCAACTTAGGCGAGTTCCTGTTGCTTCGTCTCTTTACCAAGAACAGTGACCGAGAGGACGGCGACAAGGACAGACAGGCAGAACAGGGTGAAAATCGCTGTCACGGACACCCCTTTGGCGACAAGCGAGCCAACGAACAGCGGGCCGAAGATGCCACCGATACGGCCAAACGCCGCCGCCATGCCCGCTCCGGTCGCACGAATCGACGTCGGGTATTGCTCCGGCGTGTACGCATACAGCGCTCCCCAAGCACCGAGGTTGAAAAATGACAAGAAAATGCCCGCCGCCATCAACCCCGCAAGCGACTCGGCCGTGCCGAAAAAGTAGGCGCTTGCCGCTGTGCCAAGCAGATATGTGATCAAGACGAACTTCCGCCCGGCCCGCTCGATCAGCCATGCGGCGCTGAAATAGCCGGGCAGCTGGGCGAGCGTCATCACAAGCACGTATTCAAAGCTTTTAATTAAGCTGAACCCTTTCATAACCATGACGCTTGGCAGCCATAAAAACATGCCGTAATACGAGAAAACGACACAAAACCAAAGGATCCAAAGCATCGTCGTTTCCTTCCGGTACGGCGCCGACCATACGTTGGCGATATTGTCCCATACCGTTCCCTCTTTTTTCGTTGCCATAAACCGTGGCGAGTCGGGCAGCCGGAGGCGTAAGTAAATGGCGTACAGCGCCGGCAAAGCCGACAGCCATAACGCCGTCCGCCAGCCGTAAGCCGGAATGACAAAATAGGAAATGAGCGCCGCCAGCAGCCAGCCGCCGGCCCAAAAGCTTTCAAGCAGCACGACAGCCCGGCCGCGATCCTTAGCTGGCACCGCTTCTGAGACGAGCGTTGACGCAACCGGCAGCTCGCCGCCAAGCCCCATGCCGATCAAAAAGCGAAGCGCCAAAAACGCCGCCAACGTCGTCGTCAGCGCCGACAGCCCGCTGCCGATCGAGAATAATAACAATGTGACAATAAAAACGTTTTTCCGGCCGATCCGGTCGGCGAGCAACCCAAACACGAGCGCCCCAACGGCCATGCCGATCGAGTTGACGCTGCCGATCCAGCCGACTTGTTCGGCTGTCAAGTTCCAGTCTTTTTGCAAGGCGGCCATCAAAAACGACAACATGCCGACATCCATCGCGTCAAACAGCCAGCCAAGGCCGGCGATGCCTAACAGCTTGCGCTGGGAAATCATCGGTTGATTCATGTGTATCCCCCTGTCATTATTAGTGTCAAGACACGATCTATATTCATTATAGAAGGGGAAAGGGGCAAATTCAATCATATATTGCTCATTCTCTCACAAAACGAACCGCCACACGGAAACGATCTCTCCCCTACGCCCTCGCTGGGAATGGCGCTTCTTGACCCGAAATGATAAAAAAGCCGCCAAACGACCAGCGCTTGTTTGGCAGCCTGTTTACTGCAAGTTCATCTTAACAAATCCCATTTCTCGATATCCATATGAAGATGTCCGTGGGTTCCGAACAGAATCGTTCGGTCATCCGGATGCGGGAAAAACCGGGCGGTGAATGTTTCTTCGCCGTCATTGACGAACAGTTCGAGCGATGACGTATCAAGGAAAAGGTGAAGCGAACGAAGGCGCGGCAGACGGCATTGCCGCTTTTCCGTCAGCCCGTTCACGAAGCTTTTCCGTTCAAGTGTCAACACGCCTTCATCGCCATTGTAAACGAGACGGGCGGCATGGCGCAGATGGATTTCCAGCATGCTCCCGAACAGTTCGATATTGTCAAGGCGAAGCTCGATGGCGTCTCCCTCGATCCCTGGCCATGACCGCAGTTCATTCACAATAGCGACGTTTCGATAAGCGACTTTTTGTTTGCGCAACTGTTTCAGTTCCTTGACCGGCGTCTGTCTCAGCTTGCCGTCGACGAGGCGGAGTTCACGCGGCAAGGTAAGGGCATGCACCCAGCGATGGCGCACGGTCGGCTGTCGGTCTTCGTCTTGGTCGGGCACACCCATCCAGCCAATGAGAATGCGCCGTCCATGCCGGTCGAGCATCGTTTGCGGGGCGTAAAATTCAAAACCGCGGTCAAGCTCCTCAAACGGCCCATGGAGAAATTCCGTTCGTTCGTAATCGAGGTGGCCGACAAAATAGCCTGACTGGTAGACATTTTGATAGCGCATCCCATCCGGTTTTAATCCTTGCGGGCAGACGATGAGCACGTCCTGGCCGTCCAACGGAAATACATCTGGGCATTCCCACATATAACCGAACGGTCCGAGCCAGTTCGAATTTCCGCCAGCAATCGGGCCAAGGTGCTCCCATTGGAAAAGATCAGTGGAACGAAACAGCACTGCTTTTCCATCGCCGCTTTCGCTTTGCGCCCCGACAATCATATACCATTGGTCATCTTTTCGCCATACTTTCGGATCGCGGAAATGGGCAGTGTAGCCGTCCGGGAGGGTGATGACGATCCCTTTTTTTGTAAAATGGAGCCCATCCTCGGATACAGCCATGCATTGGTATGTCTGGCGGTTTCCTTGTTCATCTTTCACATTGCCGGTGTAAAACAACACAAGCTTTCCTTCATGATCAACGGCACTTCCGGAGTAGCATCCGTTTTTATCATACCATTCGCTTGGCGCTAGGGCGATCGGTGCTGATTGCCAATGAACCAAGTCTGGGGACGTGTAATGTCCCCAGAACTTTGCCCCATGGCCAGTGCGAAACGGCATCCACTGATAAAAGACATGATACGTTCCGTTCCAGTCGATCAGCCCGTTCGGGTCGTTCAGCAGCCCGACCGGAGGCATGAGATGGTAGCGAAGCCGATACCGGTCGCGATTGACGAGATCTTGATACTTGTCGATTTCGGCATAGGCCTGTTCCATGAGCTGCTGTTCACGTTCGGATTTCATCGCGCGCCCCTCACTCTTCTTCGCGGAATTTCAGAAGCAGTGTCGCCACAAACGCCGAAACAACCGCAATGGCAAAACCGATTAAATAGTGCATGACGTTCGTGAGCCCTTGCGGCGCGACGATGGCGATCATCGGGATGCCGGTCAGCCCGTAAGCGTTCGCCACCACGTTCATAAACACAACGTACGCCCCGCCGAGCGCGCCGCCAATGGCTGCGGCGATAAACGGCTTCCGGTATTTTAAGTTCACACCGAAAATGACTGGCTCGGTAATGCCTAAAAACGCGGATAAGGCCGCTGGCAGTGCAATTTCTTTCGTTTTTGCCCGCTTCGATTTGACGAAAACAGCTAAACCAGCCCCGCCTTGAGCGACGTTGGCCATCGACCAAATCGGCAACAAATAGTTGACGCCAAGCTTCGCCAACAAGTTCGCTTCAATCGCATGGAAGCTATGGTGCACGCCAGTAATAACGATCATCGAGTACAACCCACCGAAGATCAGGCCGGCTAACGCGCCACCATAATGGTAAACAAAGTTCAACACGGTTGTAATGCCGTCACCAAGCAAATTGCCGAGCGGACCGATGGCTAACATCGTAATAAACCCGGTCAAAATGACGGTCATAAACGGAACAACAAGCAAGCTGACGGCATCGGGAACAACTTTGCGCAATCCGCGCTCAATTTTGCTCATTACATACGTCGCCAGCAAAATCGGTACCACTGTCCCTTGATACCCGACCATGGCAATATCAAAGCCGAGAAATTCCATATAATTCGGCTTCGCTTCCGCCAGTCCCCACGGGTTCAATAGCGCCGGGTGGGTCATAATCCCGCCGATGACCGCCCCTAAAAACGGTGTGCCGCCAAATTCTTTCGCCGCGCTGAAGCCGATTAAAATCGGCAAAATGATAAACGCTGCACTGGAGAACATATCAAGCAAAATATACAGGGCGCTGTCCGCCGCCACCCACTTGAATGCTTTCATCATCCCGAGCAATCCCATAAGCAGACCGCTCGCGACGATCGCCGGGATGATTGGTACGAAAATGTTCGACAACGTTTTCGCAAAGCGGGCGAGCGGATTCATTTTTCGCTTGATGGCTTCTTGATGCACATCGGCACCGCCCTGCGGCACTCCTGCTTCCCGGGCGAACGCCTCGTACACTTTATTGACCACACCGGTGCCAAAAATAATTTGAAACTGTCCGGAGCTGGAAAACGCTCCTTTTACTCCTTCGACGTTTTCAATGGCCTTTGCATCAGCCTTTTGATCATCTTTTAAAACAAGCCGAAGCCGTGTCGCGCAATGGGTCGCGCTAATGATGTTTTCTTTCCCACCAAGGAGCGGGATGAGCTGTCTGGCAATGTGTTCGTAGTTCATTGGTGAACTCCTCTCCTTCTTGATGATGATAAAAAACAAAAAAGACCTAAAACATACAAAGGATGATCTGACGGCATGATCCGTCTGCCGTCCCCTTCATACGTTTTAGGTCTTGCCTGCTCGAAGCAGTTACAATCCCACAATATTTCGTTGTCTGTTTTGCATTATAAGACAACCCGCTGTTTTTGTCAACGCTTTCTCAACCGTTGAATATGCAGCGCAATATAGGCGAGTTCCTCTTCCGGAAAGCGAATGCCATATTCTTTTTCCGCATATTCCGCCGCTTTTTGCGCACACGCCCACTCGCTCGCATATTTCGTCTGAATGAGCGCAAGCATCTCCTCATCCATCGAATGAATCGACTCCCCGTTTTCAATGCGGCTTAAGGCAAACCGCAAATGGGTGAGCAGCCGTTGGTACGAAATGCTTTCCTCATCGATCGATATGCCGAGCTCTGTTTGGATGAGATCAACGAGTTCATGAATAAGCGTCGTCTCCCGCAGCGTTTTGTTCATGCTGGCGGCGTCCATTTTCGCGGTATGGATATGCAAGGCGATATGGGCGGCTTCATCATCAGGGACCTCGATGCCGAGCCGCTCTTTGATCAGCTGTTTCGCCCATAACCCGATGTCATACTCCGCTTTATATAACACCTTAATTTCACCAAGCAATTTGTTTTGAATGCGGTAGCCTTGCTTTAGCCGCTCAATGGCAAATGACAAATGGTCGGTCAGTGCGATATGGATATGGTCGCTCAGCGGCGCTTGCAGCTTTCCTTCCGCATAGCTGATAATTTCTTCGGCAATATCGATATGTTCCTCTGGCAGCGTGCGAAGCAACTGCTGGAACCTTTCATTTTCTTCTTCCATGACGAAAATTTTTTCAATACGGTCCGGAGAGATAAGGTCATTTTTCCGTTTTTGAAACGCAATCCCCGGACCCATCACGATTTTCTCCTTGCCCTCGTCGATCACGACAGCGGCGTTATTGTTTAAAATCCTATGGATCCGAAACGCCATATGCTCCCCCTGCCGCTCTCATTTCGTTTGGACATGCAACAGGATCGTCTCCCCTTTGGTCGCCGAGGCTTCGGCTTTTTTCTCGAGGTAGGCAAGGGCGTCGCCGTTCGTAATGATGATCGGCGTCACCGCGCTTTTGGCCTTGTCGCGGACGAGAGACAAATCAACAGAAAGGAGCCGCTCGCCCCGCTTCACCCGGTCGCCGGCCTTCACATAGGCGGTAAATCCTTCCCCGTTCATCGATACGGTGTCGATGCCAACGTGAATCAGCAGCTCAACCCCTGCTTCCGAGCGCAAGCCAATGGCGTGTTTCGTCGGAAAGAGCTGAATGATTTCGCCATCCACCGGAGCGACGACGTCCCCGTCCGTCGGGTCAATGGCGATGCCGTCGCCCATCATTTTTTGTGCAAACACCGGGTCAGGCACGTCCTCAAGCGGCACGATTGTTCCACTCAGCGGCGCAACGATCGTTTCTTCCTTCGGTGGTTGTTTGCCAAACCATTTTTTGAACAAGGTGTGTCATCCTTTCTTTTCAGTTCTTCCGACAACAAGTATACCCGAATGGAAGAAAACTGCAAACCGCGCCGCTCGCTCCCCGATCGATCAAGCGTGCTCACGCAAGCGCCGGCAAATTTCCGCGGCCACTTCCTTCGTCGCCGCCGTGCCGCCAAGATCCGGCGTTTTGACACCATCAGCGGTGACGTCCTCCACTACTCTTAACAACAGAGCGCCGAGCTCTTCTTCACCGAAATGGTCAAGCATGAGTTTCGCCGTCCAAATTTGTCCGATCGGATTGGCGATGCCTTTGCCGTAAATGTCCGGCGCCGAGCCGTGTACCGGCTCAAACATCGATGGATAGTTGCCGTTGACGTTAATGTTCGCCGCCGGGGCGATGCCGATGCTGCCCATAATGGCGCCGCCAAGGTCAGTCAAAATGTCCCCGAACAAGTTGCTCGCGACAACGACGTCAAACGTATGCGGCCTTGTGACGAAAAAGGCGGCTAACGCGTCAATATGGTACGACGCGGTCGCGACATCCGGGTAGTCGCGCTTGACGTCGGCGAACACTTCGTCCCAAAACGGCATCGTATGGAAAATGCCATTCGATTTCGTCGCGCTCGTCACATGCCCTTTCCGCTTTCGGGCCAGTTCAAACGCGTAACGCATCGCCCGCTCCGTTCCTTTACGGGTAAACACGGCATTTTGGATGGCGATTTCATCGTCTCCACGATGGATGCGCCCGCCGACTTCGCTATATTCCCCTTCGCTGTTTTCGCGGACGACGATGAAATCAAAGTCGCGCGGCTCGGCCAGCGGCGAGGATAAGCCGCGGAAATATTTTGCCGGACGAATGTTGATCACTTGTTCAAATTCGCGGCGGATTTTTAACAGCAATCCCCATAATGAAATATGATCAGGGACAAGCTTCGGATTGCCGACCGCTCCGAGAAAAATCGCATCAAAATTTCGCAAAGTCGATAACCCGTCATCCGGCATCATTTGGCCGTGTTCAACATAGTAGTCGCAGCTCCACGAAAATTCGATGAACGAAAACGCTATTCCCCCATGCACATCGGCGACCGCCTGCAGCACGTCAAGCGCTGCTGGCACGACTTCCTTGCCGATGCCGTCGCCTGGAATGACGGCGATTTCCCACTTTTTCAAGGCTTCTTCCCCCTTGCTTGTTGGCTTTCCTTTGTTAACAGGTTCTTTAAGTGAAGCAAGTCATGTTGAATATGCACTTTCATTGTTTCTGCCGCTTCATCCGCTTTTCGTTCTTTCATTTTAGAAAAAATTTGCTTGTGTTCCTCTAAAATTTGGTTTGCCCTCCCTGGCCCGTACACGTTCAGCGTCCGATAATAGTACGTTAGCGACCTAAGTCCTCCTAACAACTTGCCTAGCTCGCTATTACCACTGAACAAAACAATAAAATCGTGAAACTGGACATTGAATGCAATCACGGATTCAAGGTCACCGATTATAATGCTTTGTTCTGTTTGGCGGAGCACTTCTTCAATCTCGTCCAATTGAGAGGCAGACAGCCGTTCACAAGCCAGTTTAACAGCCAACGATTCAAGGGACATGCGGCATTGATAAATCTCCTCCACATTCCTCATCGTCGGTTCGTATACGGTGATCCGCGATTTATGATCAATTTGGAGTAATCCCTCTTTTTCAAGCGCCCTTACAGCCTCACGCACCGGACTTCTACTTACATTTAATTCTCTGGCCAGCTTTGCTTCGTAAATACGTTGTCCGGGTTTGAATTCTCCTTGAAGAATTTTCTTGCGCAGCAAATGATAAATTTGCTCGTAAAAGGGAGCGGATCGGTCCGGTTGAGCTTGACTCATTTGCCTTCACCTACTTTGTCGACTGTCGACAGATATACTTTAAGTCCATTTTATTTGACATATCTTCTTTCTGTCAATGAAAATTTAGCATATTATGAAGTTATATAATATTTTGAAACATTGAATTCCCGTGCAGGATAGACAGTTCCCTCACCCCGAAACAAAACATAATACATTGCCTCACCATTTCACAGATATGGCGCAAGGAAAGTGGGAAGCTGCTACAAACCTTAGGCGCTTGCCCTCGTTTAAACAGCAACATGTTCAGTCATCTCAAAATATACCCATACGTGCTGATTTACAGCTGACGATGCATAAGTTATGATGAAACCGTTATATAGTTGGTAAAACAATGTCTAGTCATATATGCCTGCTAGCCACAACTTGAAAACGAATATCTTTATATTCTCTAATAACGAACGTTAGGGGGAAAGCAAATATGCCCTCGTATACTGACCCGTTCCGCGGCGAGTTTGACAGCCTTGAAGAGTTTGCCGACCGCGTCAGCGATGTGCTGCGCTGTCCGGTGACGATCGAGGACGCCAATCATCGGCTGATCGCCTACAGCGCCCATGACGATTACACCGACCCGGCGCGGACGGCGACGATCATTAGCCGGCGCGTGCCGGAAAAAGTGATCAACAGCTTATGGAAGCAAGGCGCCATCCCCGCGCTGCTGAAAAGCCGCGAGCCGGTGCGCGTGCCGCCCATTGAAGATGTCGGCCTCGGCAGCCGTGTCGCCGTCTCTATTTGGAAAAACGATGAAGTGATCGGCTTCATTTGGGTGCTCGAAACGAACCGGACGCTCTCCCCTGAGGAGATGGAATGGCTGAAGCTGGCGGCCAAAGCGGCGAAAAACAAAGTGCTGCAGCTGTATATGCGCAAAAACAAAAAAGAGGAGCGGGTGCAAGAGCTGTTTTGGAAACTGCTCACCGGCCATATCGCGACCGAAGACGAAATCCGCGCCCATCTTGCCGCGATGCAAATTACGGCAGCGCCGCAGTTTGCTGTCGTTGTCTTCCGTTTTGCGGCCGATTTGACCGCTGAAATGGAACGGCAAATTTCCTACCTGTTGCAAACGACCCAACAACTTTCGCTCCTCCTTTATACGACCGACGGCCGTGACGTCATTTTGCTGGCGGCGCCGAAAACGGACCAGCCGTTAAAAGAACTGAACGCATTCATCGAGTCATTTTCCGCAAAAATGAAGGAGCGGTTTCATATTCACGATGTGCAAAGCGGATTCGGCGGCGTGTACGAGTCATATCGGCTGATCGAAAAAAGCTATCGCGAAGCGCTCGCTGTGCTGGCGCTGAAAGAAAAATTCGGCAGCGAAATAAAGGCCGTTTACGGCTACGCCCAGCTCGGCATTTATCAGTTTTTTGATTTTCTGCTTGAACAAAAGCGGCAAGGGGAATGGACCAACCCCGCTTTGGCCAAGCTGCACATGTACGATCAAAGGCATCATAGCGACTTAGTGAAAACGTTCGAAACATTTTTTGATCATAATGAAAACGTACAAGAAACTGCCGACGCTCTCAACGTTCATCCGAACACGCTCGCCTACCGGCTGAAGAGAATCGCTGACATCGCCGAGCTCGATCTCCATGACATGAATCAGAAAATCAAATTATATATCGATATTAAATTAGCAAAATATGAAGCGCACAACTAATTTGTGAAAATCCACAAAAACCGTGCGCTTCTTTCTCTTTTTTGAACAATGCCCGGCCTGTTCCTTCTCTTTTATACTATAAGTAAGGCTACTTTTGATGAGGAGGAACGATATTCATGATTATTGGAGTGCCAAAGGAAATTAAAAATAACGAAAACCGTGTCGCCATTACGCCCGCGGGCGTATTGTCGTTCGTTCAGGCAGGACATACGGTACTCATTGAGAAAGAGGCAGGGATTGGAAGCGGTTTCAATGATGATGATTACGCCCGTGCCGGGGCGCGAATCATCGAACGCGCCGAAGACGTTTGGGCGCAGGCTGATATGATCATGAAAGTCAAAGAGCCGCAGCCAAGTGAATACGGCTATTTCCGTCCGGGTCTTATTTTGTTCACCTATTTGCATTTGGCGGCAGAGCCAGAGTTGGCGCGCGCCTTAAAAGAAAGCGGCGTCATCGCCATCGCTTATGAGACGGTGCAAGTCGGCCGCACGTTGCCGCTGCTCACGCCGATGAGCGAAGTCGCCGGGCGGATGGCTGCGCAAATCGGGGCGCAATTTTTGGAAAAACCGTACGGAGGCAAAGGCATTTTGCTTGGCGGCGTCCCTGGCGTTGCCCGCGGCAAAGTCGCGATCATCGGCGGCGGGGTCGTCGGCACGAATGCAGCGAAGGTCGCGGTCGGCCTTGGCGCGGACGTGACGATCATCGACTTGAACGCTGATCGTCTCCGTGAGCTTGACGACATTTTCGGCCATCAAATTACAACACTCATGTCCAACCCAATGAACATCGCTGAAGCTGTCGCCGAGGCTGACCTTGTCATCGGTGCGGTTCTCATCCCGGGCGCACGGGCGCCAAAACTAGTCACTGAGGATATGGTGAAAGCAATGAAACCGGGGTCAGTCATTGTCGATGTCGCCATCGACCAAGGCGGCATCGTCGAAACGAGCGACCACGTCACGACACATGATGACCCGACCTACGTGAAACATGGTGTCGTCCATTATGCGGTCGCCAACATGCCGGGCGCTGTTCCGCGCACATCGACGATCGCCTTGACGAACGTCACGATGCCGTATGCCTTGCAAATCGCTAATAAAGGCGTCACCCAAGCCATTGCAGACAACCCGGCGCTCGAGCTTGGCGTCAACGTCGCCAACGGCGAGATCACGTACGAAGCGGTCGCCCGCGACCTCGGCTACCGCTATGTCCCGGCCCGTGAAGCGCTCGGCAAAACATTGGCCGCCAACTAACCGCTGATTGACGCGGCCGGCAACGCGCGCGGTCGGCCGCATGTTCATCGCTGCCCATTCACTGCCAGAAATGGCCGCCCTATGCGGGCGGCTTTTTTTTATCATCCTAAACCGACAAGGCCCCCATTTCTCCAAGTGAACGTAGGTGGCGGGAGTATGTCACCCGTTGCGTTGTGCCAAATCATTTTCGTTCGGCAAAGCGGCCAGTGTATAATGAAAATAGAAAGCTGGAAAGAAGGTGATTTCGTGAACGTTCCGGGAAAACAGGCGGTATCGCTTGAAGAATTTTATCGCATGCGGGAAACAACCGACCGCGTTTTAGAATACATTGATGGCGCTGTGTTGATGTCTCCCTCCCCTTCGACCCAGCACCAACGCATATCGGGACGGCTGCACGTCCAACTGTTCCATTTTTTAGAAGGAAAGCCGTGTGAAGTGTTTCATGCCCCGTTTGATATCGAACTAAAGAACGAACGAATCGAAGGCAAGAAAATTGTCGTCCCTGATTTAACCGTGATCTGTGATCGAAGTGGATTAACGGATACAAAATTTGTCGGCGTCCCAACGCTGATCATCGAGATTTTAAGCCCTTCCAACCAGGCGTACGATCTCGTGTTCAAATTGAATTTGTATATGCAATACGGAGTCTATGAATACTGGATCGTGAACCCCATGCATCGTGTTGTGCAAATCTACTCGCTCAATGACAATGGACAATATGAACAAGCCGGCGTCTGGAAAGAAACCGGCATGGCATGTTCGCGCGCGCTTGACGGTTTTTCTGTTGATGTAGAACAACTATTTCGTCCTTGAGGGCGGCTTCATGGTATAATCTTGTAGAACAAAGGAGTGATGACGATGACGATGCCAAAAGCATTGACGATCGCCGGCTCGGACAGCAGCGGCGGCGCCGGGCTGCAGGCGGACCTGAAAACATTCCAAGAGCTTGGCGTATACGGCATGACGGCGATCACGACAATCGTCGCCATGGATCCGCACAACCGTTGGGCGCATCAAGTCTTCCCGGTAGACTTGGCGACGATCGAGGCCCAGCTGGAGACGATCATCGTCGGCGTCGGGATTGATGCCTTAAAAACAGGCATGCTTCCGACAACCGATATCATTGAATTGGCGGCGCGCACCATTGAAAAACATGGATTGAAAAACGCGGTCGTCGACCCGGTGATGGTATGCAAAGGGGCCGACGAGCCGCTTCACCCGGAAAATACGGTGTGCTATCGTGAAACGCTCGTGCCAAAAGCGACGGTCGTGACGCCGAACTTGTTTGAAGCGGCGCAATTGTCCGGTTTGACGCGCATTGAAACGGTTGAGGACATGAAAGAGGCGGCCGGACGCATTCATGAGTTCGGAGCGCCATATGTCATTGTCAAAGGCGGGCGGAAAATTCCGCACGACTACGCGGTCGACGTCCTCTATGACGGCAAAACGTTCGAACTGCTTGAATCGGAACGAATTGAAACGGCGTACACGCACGGGGCTGGCTGCACGTTCTCAGCCGCCATCGCTGCCGAACTGGCGAAAGGCCGCCCGGTTAAGGACGCCATCGCCACCGCTAAAGCATTCATCACCGCTGCCATTCGCCATTCGTTCCCGTTAAACGAATACGTCGGCCCGACGCATCACGGCGCTTACCGCCGCTACGGGGAACAATAGGCAAGGCTTCGGCCTTGTCTTTTTTCAGCAGGGAAAGCGTCCTGCTGTCAAGTTGTCCAATCGACGCCCTCGCTGTTCATGTTAAACCCCCATGCTTTTTACTATATACATGCGCATTGAAAAACCAACATTTGTCCTTGCCTGCACAGAACTTCTGACCCTGCAACCTAGTTTGCAGATGGCATCTACCGGATCTTTGGAGCAATTGCTATTAGGGTTGCAGGATGATGCGAGAGGTTAACTCTTCATCTTGCATATGTATAGTTGGGACAAAGCCTGCTGCGATTCGAAAATCGGAAAGCGACAAACAAGCTTCCCCATGGTAAAATGGAGACGATACGCCATGACAGAAGCAGAAAGGAGAGTTCCGCCATTGCGCGTTTCGGCTGTGCAATATCATCTTCATACGGTCCGTTCGTTTGATGAGTTTGCGGCGCAAGTGACGCATTACGTGAAAACGGCGCAAGAGTTTGATGCCGAGTTTGTGTTGTTTCCGGAGTTTTTCACGACGCAATTGCTTTCCATTCCGCTTGAGGGTGGGCGGCAAGCGACGATTGACGACCTGCCGAGTTATACAGAAATGTACACAGAGCTGTTTACGTCACTCGCCAAGGATACGGGCATGTATTTGATCGGCGGCACGCATGTCATCCGCCAAGACGGCAAACTGTATAATACCGCCCATCTCTTTACACCGGACGGACACGTCCATCGGCAGGCCAAACTGCACATCACCCCGACGGAAGTAAACGAGTGGAACATCGCCCCGGGTGACGGGCTTCACGTCTTTGAAACGGACAAAGCGACGATTGCCGTGCTGACGTGCTATGACATCGAGTTCCCGGAAATCGTCCGCATGGCGCGCGCCAAAGGGGCTGACGTCATCTTCTGTCCGTCATGCACCGACGACCGGCACGGGTTTTACCGCGTGAGGTATTGTTGCCACGCGCGAGCGGTCGAGAACGAAGTGTATGTCGTCACGACCGGCACGGTCGGCTCGCTTCCGACGGTTGACTTTATGCGCGCCAACTTCGGCCAGGCGGCCGTCATCACGCCAAACGATATTCCGTTCCCGCCCGGCGGCGTGCTCGCTGCCGGTGAGATCAACGGCGACATGATCATTACCGCTGACCTTGACTTGTCGCTTCTTCGCAAAGTGCGGGAAAAAGGGTCGGTCACGACATGGCGCGACCGCCGCACCGACTTGTACCCGGATTGGAACGGGACGGCCTGACGCCGCGACAGACGCTCGCACTCGGACCGGGATCGGACGACATGACGCCGCGACAACGCCTGTACTTAGGCTGAGACATCAGGAAAGGCCCCTTTTGACAACAGGGTGTCCCCGCGACAAGGGACACCCTGTTTGTCTTGTTTATGACAGCGACTGTTTAAATCGGTCAAACTGCTCGGCCACTTTCCCTTCCGGCGCTTTCGTCAGCAAGCTTACAACGACAATGGCGAGCAAGCTCGCGGCAAATCCCGGGATCATTTCATACAGCAGCCCTTTTAAGTAGTCTGACTGCGTCCATAAGATGACGGTTGCCGCCCCGGCAACCATGCCGGCAAGCGCTCCCCATTTCGTCATCCGCCGCCAAAACAGGCTAAGCAAAATGACCGGGCCAAATGACGCACCGAATCCGGCCCACGCATAGCCAACCAAGTTTAAAATCGTGTCGTTTTTCGTGTAGGCTAGCGCGGTCGCGACAACGGCGACAAGGAGCACCGACAGGCGTCCGACAAAAACAAGCTCCTGATCTGAAGCCGAGCGGCG
The DNA here is from genome assembly GCF_002217665.1 of Geobacillus uzenensis. Classification (NCBI taxonomy): domain Bacteria; kingdom Bacillati; phylum Bacillota; class Bacilli; order Caryophanales; family Anoxybacillaceae; genus Geobacillus; species Geobacillus uzenensis. The sequence continues at coordinate 133,994 of NZ_NEWL01000010.1, read as the reverse complement.
GAACAGCACCTTATACAAATCTTCGGTCAGCGAGCTTGACGTAACGAGCAGCTGTGAGGAAATCGTGCTCATGATCGCCGCCAAAATCGCCGCCAGCAAAAATCCGGTGATGACTGGGTGGAACAAAATTTCCCCAAGCTGGATAAACACCGTTTCCGGATCATCGAGTTTCATGCCGCGCTCAAAAAAGTAAGCGATTCCAAACAATCCCGTCAACATCGCCCCGACGACTGAGAAAATCATCCAGCCCATGCCGATGCGGCGGGCGCTTTTCATTTCTTTCACCGACTTAATCGCCATAAAGCGGACGATAATGTGCGGTTGGCCAAAATAGCCAAGCCCCCAGGCAAACAACGAAATAATGCCGAGAAAACTTGTCCCTTTCCATAAATCTAACAAAGCCGGATCAATAGCGCGAATCGTCTCCATTGTATTAGCTGGACCACCTGTATGGAACAACGTCACGACCGGGACAAGAATGAGGGCGATAAACATGATCGTCCCTTGTACAAAGTCCGTCCAGCTGACGGCCAAAAAGCCGCCGAACAATGTATAGGCAACGACGACGCCGCCGACAATCCATAGCCCCGTATGATAGCTGACACCAAACGAATTTTCAAACAACACACCGCCCGAAACAAGGCCGGATGAAACGTAAAACGTAAAAAAGATCATAATAACCATCCCGGATACCATCCGCAACAGTTTCGTCGCATCGCCGAAACGGTTTTCCAAAAATTCCGGAATCGTAATCGAGTCGTCCGCTACTTCGGTGTAAACGCGCAGCCGCGGTGCGACATACAACCAGTTCGCGTAAGCGCCCAGCGTCAAGCCGATAACGATCCATGCGGCGCTCACCCCATCAAGATACATCGCCCCCGGCAGCCCCATCAACAGCCAGCCGCTCATATCGGAAGCCCCAGCGCTAAGCGCGGTGACTGCCGGTCCGAGCGTCCGGCCGCCGAGCATATAATCAGACAAGTTCGCCGTCCGTTTATACGCCCAATAACCGATCCAGAGCATGCCGACTAAATACACAATGACGGAAAATAAAACCATATGACCTCTCCTTCCTTTGCTGTCTTGTCACCACTTTCATCATAACGAAATTGATAGTATTTACACAATAGTATTTATTTTTTTCCATATCGCTACAATAAACGGGTTGATAAAACCTTTGCCAATACTTCTCTCTTCCTGGTATAATATTCTGTAAATTGAAAATCCATCGTTTATATCTTTTTTACATAAAACATTATTTTATAAAAATGCATATGAAATGATATTATCCATATGTCCTTCAGTTAATGTGGCGAAAAACATTGAAAAATTCGCCTTTTCCCCATTTATACGGCAGTACCAAAATGTTCAAACAATTATTTTTATAAAACCTATTGCATAATCACAAAAATATTGATAGTATGATAATCGTTCATCGACAATGATTCCAAAGGGGGATTTTATAGAATGAAGAAAGGTTTGATCGTAGCGGTCGTTGCTGCGTTGTTTATGGCGCTCGCCGCTTGTGGCAAGTCGACAGAAACAAGCTCTCCGTCAGGCGCTGAAAAAGAAGCGAAGCAAAAAATCACCGTCGGAACGGACGCGGCATTTGCCCCGTTCGAGTATATGGAAAAAGGGAAAATCGTTGGTTTTGACGTTGACCTTCTCGATGCGGTCATGAAAGAAGCCGGCTTGGATTATGAATTAAAAAACATCGGCTGGGATCCGCTGTTCGCTTCGCTGCAAAGCAAAGAAATCGACATGGGCATTTCCGGCATTACGATTACGGACGAGCGGAAACAATCTTATGATTTCTCAGCTCCGTACTTTGAAGCAACACAAGTCATCTTAGTCAAACAAGGCAGCCCGGTGAAAAACGCCCTTGACTTAAAAGGGAAAACGATCGGCGTTCAAAACGCGACAACCGGTCAAGAAGCTGCGGAGAAGCTATTTGGCAAAGGCGATCACATTAAAAAATTCGAAACGAGTGTTGTTGCCATTATGGAACTGCTAAACGGCGGTGTTGATGCTGTCATCACGGACAACGCGGTGGCAAACGAATACGTGAAAAACAATCCGGACAAAAAATTGCAAGTCATTGAAGATCCGCAAAACTTCGCTTCGGAATATTATGGCATGATCTTCCCGAAAGATAGCGAATTGAAAGCAAAAGTAGACGAAGCGTTAAAGAAAGTGATTGACAGCGGCAAATATGCAGAGATTTACCAAAAATGGTTCGGCAAAGAGCCGAATATGGAAGGCTTAAAACAACAACCATAAGCGCACGAACATAGAAAAATGCGTAACTGCTAGCAAGTTACGCATTTTTCTTAGAGAAAGGTGAGATCGATGGATTTTCGTTTTGATATTATTATTGAATACGCCCCTTACTTTTGGCAAGGGCTGCTCATAACGATCGGCGTATCATTAGCCGGCATCGTGTTCGGCCTCATTCTCGGCCTGTTCATCGGCCTTGGCAAAATGTCGTCCAACCCGATTATTCGTTTGCCGTTTTCGTGGTACATTAACTTTTTCCGCGGTACGCCGCTTGTCGTGCAAATTTTGCTCGTCCATTTCGGCGCCATGCCGCTTTTGCTTGCGGAACCGAACGCGATCATTTCCTTAGCCGTCTCACTGTCACTGAACTCCGCCGCCTACGTCGCGGAAATTTTCCGCGCCGGCATCCAGTCGATCGACAAAGGGCAAATGGAAGCGGCCCGCTCGCTTGGGATGACGCATGCGCAAGCGATGCGCTACATCATCTTGCCGCAGGCGCTGAAGCGGATGATTCCGCCGTTTGCGAACGAGTTTATCGTTTTGGTTAAAGATTCGTCGCTCGGGATGGTCATCGCCGCCCCGGAAATTATGTACTGGGGAAAAGCGGCGGCCGGTGAGTATTACCGCGTCTGGGAGCCGTATTTGACCGTCGCGTTCGTCTATCTTGTCTTGACATTGTCGTTAAGCAAGCTGTCACATTATCTTGAAAGGAAGTATTCGACTCAATGATCGACGTACGCCAATTAAAAAAATCGTTCGGTTCACTTCAAGTGTTGAAAGGAATCGACGCTCATATTCACGAAGGAGAAGTTGTCGTCGTCATCGGCCCATCAGGGTCAGGAAAATCGACGTTTTTGCGCTGTTTAAACTTGCTTGAGGATTTCGATGAAGGTGAAATTATTATTGACGGTATTAATTTAAAGGCGAAAGACACGAACTTAAACAAAGTGCGTGAAGAAGTCGGCATGGTGTTCCAGCGCTTTAACTTGTTCCCTCACATGACGGTGCTCAACAACATTACGCTCGCACCGATGAAAGTGCGCAAATGGCCGCGTGAAAAAGCGGAAGCGAAAGCGATGGAACTGCTCGCCAAAGTCGGTTTGCAAGATAAAGCGCACGTCTACCCGGATTCCCTCTCCGGCGGGCAGGCGCAGCGCGTCGCCATCGCCCGGGCATTGGCCATGGAACCGAAAATCATGCTCTTTGACGAACCGACGTCAGCCCTTGACCCGGAAATGGTCGGCGAAGTGCTTTCAGTTATGAAGCAGCTCGCCAATGAGGGGATGACGATGGTCATTGTCACCCATGAGATGGGCTTTGCCCGCGAGGTCGGCGACCGCGTCTTGTTTATGGACGGCGGCTACATCGTCGAAGAAGGAAAGCCGGAAGACTTGTTCGACCGCCCACAAAACGAGCGGACAAAAGCGTTTTTGTCAAAAGTACTGTAAAAGGCGGCTTGCCTCGAATGGGCAAGGCGCCTTTTCTATGGAAACATAATGAAAAAAGCAGGCATATAGCCAACGAAAAGGGTGCCCCATTGCTTTGGAGACACCCTTGCGCTTTACAACACAAACTGCATCACCCAAATCGAACCGGCAACAATCACAACCGCGATAAAGAAACTGTACACCATATTGAACGTTTGCATGCGTCCGCTGTTGCTTTCGTTGACATGCATAAACATAAACAGCTGCAAGCTGGCTTGGATGACGGCAAACAACACAATGACGACAATGACCGCCTTGAGCGGCAGCCCGGATGAGAGCGCCACCCAAAGCGCCGCAAACGTCAAGACAAGCGACAACAAAAACCCGACGACATGTTTCCACGGAAATGATTCATGATGGCCGTTAGCCCCCATTTTATACCACCATCCCTAGCAAATAGACAAGCGTAAAAATGAAAATCCAAACAACGTCTAAAAAGTGCCAGTACAAACTGACGATAAACACTTTCCGGGCCGTTTTCGCCGTCAACCCGCGTTGGAGAAGCTGGATGATGATGAGAATCATCCAGACGATCCCTAAGCCGACGTGGGCGCCATGCGTGCCGACAAGAACGAAAAAGCTTGATAAAAACGCGCTCGTCTGCATCGTCGCCCCTTCATGAACGTAATGAATAAACTCGCGAATTTCAAACGCGATAAACCCCACCCCAAGCAGAAGCGTCACGAGCAGCCAGGCAATCAGCCCGCTCATGCGGCCGCGGCGCATTTCAAAAATGGCCAACCCACATGTGAAACTGCTCGTCAACAGCAACAACGTTTCGATCAAAACGTCTTTTACCTCAAACAGCTCCGCTGCCGTCGGCCCCGAGCCGGTCCGTTGGAACAAGACGAGATACGTCGCAAACAGCGTCGCAAACAGCGCGACTTCCGCCCCGAGGAAAATCCAGAAACCCAATATGTTCAACCGACTTTCTTGCGTCCGATACTCCAGCGGCACCGTTTCCTCATAGCGATGTGCAGCTTCTCCCATTCGTCACGCCCCCTTCCGCGCCGCTCGTTCCATCCGTTTGATTTCGTCAACCGGAATATGGTAGCCATCATCGTCTTCAAATGAGCGGAGAATCAATCCAAGCACAATGAACAACGCACCAACGATAGCCAACGCAAACCACTTGAACACAAGGCCGAACCCGGCGACGAAAAACGCCACCGACATCCAAAACGGGCGTCCTGAGTTGCTTGGCATATGGATCGGCTTCAAGTCTTCTTCTTTCACGTGGAAGCCGCCATACTTTTTCTTCATCACCCAATACGCGTCCACATCTTCGACAACCGGCGTCACCGGGAAGTTGTAATGCACCGGCGGCGACGCGGTCGCCCACTCAAGCGTCCGCCCGTTCCACGGGTCGCCGGTCATGTCGCGCTCGCCGTAGCGCGCGCTGTAATAAATGTTATAGCAAAGCACGATAAACCCGATGCCCATCAACACCGCCCCGACCGTCGCGACGACGTTGAGCGGCGTCCAGCCGAGACCAGCCGAGTACGTGTACATGCGGCGCGTCATCCCCATCAACCCTAGGAAATACATCGGGAAGAAGCAGATGTTAAAGCCGATCATAAACAGCCAAAACGTCCACTTGCCAAGCCGTTCATTCAAGATATGGCCGAACATTTTCGGATACCAATAATGCAAACCGGCAAAGCAGGCGAACACCGTACCCGCGATCAACACGTAATGGAAGTGGGCGATGAGAAAATAGCTGTTATGGTATTGATAATCGGCCGCGGCCATTGCCAGCATCACACCTGTCACGCCGCCGATGACAAAGTTCGGAATAAACGCCAGCGACCAAAGCATCGCCGTCGTAAAGCGGATCTTCCCTTTTCGGAGCGTAAACAGCCAGTTAAAAATTTTCACCCCGGTCGGAATGGCGATCGCCATCGTCGTGATCGAGAAGGCAGAGTTCACGGCCGGCCCTGCGCCCATCGTAAAGAAGTGGTGCACCCAGACGATAAAGCTTAAAAACGCAATGCCCACGATCGAACCGACCATCGCCTTATAACCGAACAGCCGTTTCTGCGCAAACGTGCTGACCACTTCCGAGAAAATGCCGAACGCCGGCAAAATGACGATATACACTTCCGGATGGCCCCAAATCCAGAACAAGTTCGCCCAGAGCATCGACATGCCGCCGTTGGCCATCGTGAAAAACTGCGTATCAAACAGCCGGTCAAACGTCATGAGCGCCAAGGCGACCGTCAACACCGGGAAGGCGAAAATAATGAGCACGCATGTGATGAGAATCGTCCACGTAAACATCGGCATGCGCATCAACGTCATGCCCGGCGCGCGCATTTTTAAAATCGTGACAAGGAAGTTGATCCCGGTCATCAATGTTCCGATCCCGGAAATTTGTAAAGCGACAGCGTAATAGTTGTTGCCGACGCCAGGGCTGAATTCGTTGCCGGCAAGCGGGAAGTACGCCGTCCAACCGGCATCCGGCGATCCGCCGATGACGAATGAAATGTTAAACAGCAACGCACCGAAGAAAAAGAGCCAAAAGCTTAACGCATTCAAATATGGAAACGCGACATCGCGCGCCCCGATTTGCAGCGGGACGACGATGTTCATCAAACCGATGATGAACGGCATCGCCATAAACAAGATCATAATCGTCCCGTGCGTCGTAAATATTTCATTGTAATGTTGAGCGTCAAGAAACTTCATGTTCGGCGCGGTCAGCTGCGCCCGCATCAAAAGCGCATCGACGCCGCCGCGGAAGAGCATCAAAACTGCGCAAATAATGTACATGACGCCAATCTTTTTATGATCCACCGTCGTGAGCCATTCGTTCCACAGCCATTTCCATTTTTTAAAATATGTCAACACAAACACAATGCCGACCATCGTCAAGACGATGGCGACATCGGCGGCATAAATGAGCGGCTCACCCGTGACAAAAAACTCGCTCCACTTCATCCTTCGTTCCCCCTTTCCTACTCCCCATGATGGTGACTGTTTGTCATCGCTTCATCGCTTTGATCGTCGTTTCTCATTGGCTTTCGATCTGCATGATGGCTGTTTTGTTTCGCATGGTCAATCCATTGTAAGTGGGTGTTCGAAAACGTCATTCGCCCAACAAGCCCCGGTTTTAAAATTTGTGTATATTTTTTCTCATCGAGCTTCGGGGCGGTTTGTTTCACTTCATTCACCCATTTGCGGAAGTCCGTTCCCGTTTGTGCGACGACTTCAAACTCCATATGGGCGAACTTTTCCCCGGAAAAGTTGGCGCTCCGCCCCATGTAGGAGCCGGGCTTATCGGCTTGCAAAATCAGCTCTGTCTCCATGCCGTCCATCGCATATTTTTGCCCACCTAATTCCGGCACCCAAAACGAGTTCATCGGCCCGACCGAAGTCAGCTTAAACTTGACCGGCACACCGGCTGGAATATGGACGTAGTTGACCGTTTCAATGTTTTCTTCCGGATAGCTGAAAATCCATTTCCAGTTCGCCGCCGTCACGTGAATCGTGATCGGTTTCACGTTCTCGGTCGGCGGCTTTTCCAACGCAAACGTCGCCTTCACTGTTGGAACAGCGAGCGCAGCGACAATCAAAATCGGAATGGCCGTCCAAACGACTTCAAGCAGCGTGTTTCCTTCCTCATCCGGCGGCTCATAGCCGGCATTTTCCGGCTTCTCGCGATAACGAATGAGAAAAACGGCAAATAACGTAAATACAACAACAATAATGAACAACATAAAGCCGACAGACCACATGATCAAATCATACTGCATGCGCGCCACCGGCCCTTGCGGATTGAGCACGGCCGTGCGCTCCACGCAGCCCCCAAGCAAAAACAAAAACGGCAAAACCAGCACCGCGCGCCATCTCGCCCGTTTCATCGCTATCGGTCCTCCCTCTTCCGCCCCAACCATTTCGGGGCCTTCCATGCATTTTCTTTTGTCTCTACCATATCAAAATTGAAAATGTTTGAAACGAATGAGCGAAAAAGTTCATAAATCAGCAAAACATTTGTCACAAACTGTTCAATCATTGTTCAAGAAATCGTCACTTGTTTTCCTCCATTAGGGAAATATTGATCCGGAAGGGGATTCACGCAAAAATATTCCACAAACAATAACCGGGCTCCCTCTTACAAGAACCCGGTTACCTCACTGTATATCCTTGCTGCTCCAATTGTTTGCGGATGCGCGGATGCAATGTCTGCCACATCCATTGTTCGTACAGCGCCTTTCTCTCTTCAGGTGGCAAATAATAACGTGTTCCCGCTTGGCGGCGCGCCCGTTCCGTGACATCATACAGCGCCAATGCCGCGGCGACGGAAATGTTAAAACTTTGGACAAATCCGTACATCGGGATGATGAACGTTCCGTCCGCCAAGCAGAGCGCCTCTTCCGACACGCCGCTATGCTCGTTGCCAAACAACAGCGCTGTCGGTTGGGACAGATCGATGTCGGAAACCGGAATCGTCTCCTCACCAAGATAGCTTGCATACACTTGATACCCTTGACTTTTCAAATCGGCAATGGCCGTTTTGATATCTGGCTTATGGTGGAGCGTCAGCCATTGGTCAGCATAGCGCGTCACGAGCCGATTCGGCGAAAACGGCGCCTTCCCAGTGACGATATGAACATCTTGAACGCCAAACGCCTCGGCTGTCCGCAACACCGCCGCTTGGTTATGCGGATCATCGACCGCTTCGATCAAGACGGTAATATAGCGGGTGCGCTCATTCAGCACGTCATACATCCGTTTGAGCCGCTTTGGCAAAATCATTTCCCAAACCGGACGCGTTTGCTCGGTGAGCAATCCTTCCTGCTGCAGCTGTTCGAGAAATGCTTTCACTTCCCGTTCTTCCACTAGCATCACCTTCATTCCGTTCCGCTCATTTTGCGTTTCCCATTGTACAAAATAGAAGATAATCAGGCAATTCACACGTTTTTACACGAGTGTTGATTATCCAAAATTATACATACGCCTTCCATAAATTTGGGCATACTCAAACAAAGCAGCGGCCATCCCGGATTTCCAATCGAGAGGAAGCTGCCCAGAGAAAAAACGGCGAACGAACACGAATCACGATACCCAACCGCTTCGGCAATCAGTTGAATCTCTTCATCCGAAACAAGTTTTTGCATCAAATTCGGGAGTGTGGTATGCTTGTTCATAGAGAGCACCTCCTGGGTTTGTTTGTGTCGTTACTCACATTCTACAGGAAAGGTGCTCTTTTTTCTATACCCTTTGGATTTTATTGGATAATCAACACGCCTGACGTTTTTAAATACTATTCGGACTATTTAATAAATAACATTTTGGAAACATTGTTCATTTAAAAACCACCGTTATATCGATTAGTATTATATTGTAAGCGCCTTAATAATACTTTTTTAGAAAATGTTATTTATGATTAACTGCTAGGAAGGAAAACGAGAGGAAGCAAAAGCAGCCGCAATTGAAAAAGCAGGCTGGTTAAACGCCCTCCCGCCTGCGCCCACGGATGAGAAGCGGGGGCTTCGCGGTTCAAGGTGATAAATGAATCGATGGCAAAAGGGTGTCCAGCGTTGGACACCCTTTTCCTTTTGTTTCCATGCATAACTGACAACATCAAGATTTTCCCGTCCCAATATACGCTTGGCGCGGATGGTTTGGCTGATCGGGGTATTTCAGACGAATTTTTCCTTCCTCTAATAGTTTCCCTAAATAGTTGTTGCGCAATCCGTCCGGCGTCCGTTCGAGCAGCGTCGCTAGCTCCTTCAGCCGCAGCGGCCGCTCGCAGCATAAGCGGACGATCATCTCCTCCATCACCGCTGGGGCCAACCGCTTTTTTCGGCGCGCCAATTCCGCCATCTTCCATAACCGTTCATCCATCTTCTCGTCTTCCTCTCCTTCTCCCATATCATGAACGCTCATTTCATTATTACCGGAGTCGGATCGGTTATTCATGGAGTTAAGTTTGTTATTTACGGACTTGCCCTGCTTATTCACGGAGTCGACGGATTTTTTTACGGAGTTCGCCTTGTTGTTTATGGAGTCAATGGTGTTATTTATGGAGTTTTCTTCAGTAATAACGGAGTTTGCACTTATATTTACAGAGTTAGGTCCGTTATTTATGAAGCTCTCCTTGATTCCTCGATCCTCTTGTTCCGTCCATTCTTGTTCAGGCTGTTGCAATGATTCATCCGTCTCTGTTTCAACCGTTGCCCCCGCCTCGGCTGGAAATAGCAGCGGGCATAACGTAACAATCGTACGATCCGGGTTCGTTTGTTGCGAGATGTCGACGGGCTGGACAAGCGCCTGTTCCTGCATATCATGCATTCGTTTTAAGCCGGATCCCGCCCGCTTACATACGTCGATCAATAAAAACATTTTAAAGACGTTCGGATTGCGCAAATTGCTCATTTGTCCGGCCATCGCCGCCTCAACCGGAATGCGGAATCGGCCGGGATTAGCAAAGCGAAACGCTCCGTCTTCTTTTTCGACGGCAATGCCTCCTTCTTCCCCGTAGTCAGCGTGAACAAGCGCATTCACCAGCGCCTCACCGAGCACAATGCGCCCTTCATCCGACCAAACGTGGCGTTCCAGCTCAGCAAGCACACGGAAATAAAAGTCATACACGTTGCCGGACCATGTCCCGTCCTGCGAAGTGAACCGCTTCGTCCACCCCGTTCCGTTCGCATCGGCGTGCTCCCGGTACTCTAAAAAGTATTGCGGCAGCACCTCGGTAATGATCCGCTCCTCACTGAACATCAATAAGCCGGCGAGCGTCAGCCCTTCTTTGCTGCTGTCGCGCAGCTTGCCCCATGCGCCGATTTTGTATAAAAATTCTTTTGTCTCAAGCCCGTTCCACGGATGGCCCGGCTTTACGCGAGCGAACCGCTCCCGGTAATGGCTGACCGTCTCAAAGTTGAGCTCGCTCAAGCTGTAATGCTCCAAAATCAAGCTGTCCGCCATCGCGTTGGCGCGTTCATGGAACGAATTTGTATATTTATTCATTCCTGATCTTCCTTTAACATTATTTTTGCAAAACAGTCTTGTCTCTCCATTTCTATTGTATCATCTTTCATTCTCCTTGCGGACGGTTGCCAAAAAAAGAAAACGGTTGTGGATCTATGGAATAACTGTTCATGGCAAAGAGCAAACTACAGAAAACAATATTGGCATGCAAGGAGGCATACATATGTCATCCCTCCCTTCTACTGTTGAACCATATTGGCGCGATTCCGTGCCGCTTCCGTCTTTTCCGAGGCTTGATGAAGACGTTTCCGTCGATGTCGCGGTCGTCGGCGGCGGCATTTCCGGCCTTACAACCGCTTATTTGCTGGCGACGCAAGGAGCGCGTGTTGCTCTGCTTGAAGCCGATCGGCTGCTCAACGGGACGACGGGCCACACGACGGCGAAAATTACCGCCCAGCACGACCTCGTATACGATGAATTTCTCAACCATTTCGGCGCCGAGAAAACACGTCTTTATTATGACGCCTGCATGGATGCGCTCGGCTTCATCCGCCGCACGGTTGAACAGCACCGGATCGACTGCGATTTTTGCGAACAGGACGCCTACATTTATACGACGTCTTCCTCTTCGTTCCAAAAATTAGTGAAAGAGTGGGAGGCGTACGAACGGCTCGGCATCGACGGCGCTTTCGTTGAGTCGATCCCGCTCCCGCTGCCAGTGAAAGCGGCGGTTGTGATGAAGCAGCAAGCCCAGTTCCATCCGCTCAAATATTTAGTCAACCTTGTTGATGCCATAACAAAGGCGGGGGGCGCGATTTATGAATACACGCCGGTCGCCGACATCGAGCAAGGGGAACGGCTGTCTGTCGTGACGCGCGACAAAAAGCGGGTTGAGTGCGACCATGTCGCCGTCTGTTCCCACTTTCCGTTTTATGACGGCGGGTTTTACTTTTCCCGCATGTATGCTGAACGGTCATACGTGTTAGGGGTGACGACTGCCGAGCCGTATCCGGGCGGTATGTATTTAAGCGCCGACGACCCGAAACGCTCGATCCGTTCCGCGGCGGCGAACGGCGAGACGCTTATTCTCATCGGCGGAGAAAACCATAAAACCGGCCAAGGGGTGCCAACGATGCGCCATTATGAGGCGCTTTCCTCGTTTGCCTCACAGCTGTTTACGGTGAAAGACATCCGTTACCGCTGGTCGGCCCAAGACTTGACGACGCTTGATAAAGTGCCGTATATCGGGCCGATGACCGCCGATGCGCCAAACATTTATGTCGCGACAGGATACCGAAAGTGGGGGATGACGAACGGAACTGCCGCAGGGATGCTGCTGTCTGACCTCATTCTCGGCCGCGACAACCCATATCGCGACTTGTACTCCCCGTCGCGTTTCTATGCCGACCCGAGTGTGAAGCAGTTTTTCACGACAAACCTTGATGTCGCCAAACATTTATTGACTGGCAAAATCGAGCCGGCCGTCCGCCGGCCGCAAGACTTGGCGCGCGGCGAGGGGGCGGTTGTCTCGGTCAATGGGAAACGGGCCGGCGCCTACAAAGACGAAGCGGGGACGCTCCATGTCGTCGACACGACGTGCACCCATATGGGCTGTGAACTCGAATGGAACAGCGGCGACCGGACGTGGGACTGTCCTTGCCATGGCTCGCGCTTTTCGATCGATGGCAATGTCGTCGAAGGCCCGGCGAAGCAGCCGTTGAAGCGCCTTGAACTCGATGAATCGCCTTGATGCGCGGCCGCCTGTAAGAGCGAAATATTCATTTTTTTCCTGATGAGGGGGGATCGTATGTTCGTTCCCCCTCATTATTTTCGTTTGCCGACGGTGTATTTCATGATAAGATGAAAGCAGGATCACCGTAATTTCTACTGTTTTGGGGGGAACGATATGCATCAAGAACCGATTTTTCTTACTCCCGTCTTTCAAGAACGCATTTGGGGCGGCACGAAGCTCGCCGAACGGTTCGGCTACGATATCCCGTCATCGCAAACAGGAGAATGTTGGGCCGTATCGGCCCATCCGCACGGGCAGACGGTCGTCGCCCGCGGGCCGTTTCAAGGGATGACGCTTGGACAGCTATGGGAGGAGCGCCGCGACTTGTTCGGCCATTTTCCATCCGATCGCTTTCCGTTGCTGACGAAAATTTTAGACGCCAACGCCGACTTGTCCGTTCAAGTCCATCCCGACGATGAATACGCAAAAACGCACGAAGGCGGGGAGCTCGGCAAAACGGAATGCTGGTACATTATCGACTGCAAGCCGGGCGCCCAGTTGATTTACGGCCATCACGCCGAAACAAAAGAAGAGCTGCGCGCCATGATGGAGGCGGGAGAATGGGATCGTTTGCTGCGGAAAGTGCCGATTCACCCTGGCGACTTCTTCTATGTCCCAAGCGGCACGATCCATGCCCTTTGTGAAGGGACGCTTGTCCTTGAGACGCAGCAAAGCTCTGATACGACTTACCGCGTCTACGATTACGACCGCGTCGACAGCCAGGGGCGGAAGCGGGAACTCCACTTGGAGAAGGCCATTGACGTCACCACTGTCCCGCACCGCGACACCGATGTCCATCCCCATGTCGCCGACATGCCTGGCGCGACTGTGACGACCTTTGTGGAAGGCGACTACTTTGGCGTCCAAAAGTGGGACGTCCGCGGCGAAGCTGAGTGGGAGCAGACGAAGCCGTTTCTCATCGTCAGCGTCCTCCGAGGGGAGGGCGAGCTCGCTTGCGGCGGGCGGACATACCCGATCCGCCAAGGCGACCATTTCATTTTGCCGCACCAGCTCGGCCGGTTTGCGGTTCGCGGTGCGCTTGAAGCCATTGCCTCTTGGCCGCGAACAGGCAAATAAACAAGAGGGGTGTCTCTAAAGCAGCGAGACACCCTTTTTCATTCCCCCGTATATGTGCTCCAATGGAACAGACAGCCTTTTGAACAAGCCTCTTGATTCGCTACTATACATGCGCCAAGCGATTCCGTCAGGCTATATCTTAATTCCCTTCTTGAGGAAAGGCGGCTGTTTAGGCCAATCCGCTTCTTTTCCGCTACCAAAAAACAAAGCCATATTTTAGCGTATTCCTGCTTCCATTTCGCCAAACAGCCGCGTTTCTAAAACATCAAAGAGAAGATGATTTTCCTGCGTGACCAAGGCGGTACACGGAGGCGATATGCCGCGCGGTTTGCGCCACATAATGTTGCGCTTGTCCAAGCGCCTGTTCAAGCGGCACGACGCCCGGGACGATCGTAAATAGCGCGTCAATGCCGTGATCCAATACGGCCGCACTGTCGTCGCCCAGCGACCCGGCGATGCCGATGACCGGGACGCCGAACCGCTTCGCTGTCTTGGCGACGCCAATCGGCGTTTTGCCAAATACCGTCTGTCCGTCGATTCGCCCTTCGCCGGTGATGACTAAGTCCGCCCCTTTGACACGCTCCGCGAGCTGGACCGTTTCGATCACAATATCAACACCACGCTTTAATTCGGCTGGAAAAAACGCAAGCAATCCCGCTCCTAAGCCGCCAGCCGCGCCAGCGCCCGGGATGTCGCCCACTTGTTTGCCGAGTTCGCGGTTGATCACGTCGGCATAATGGGCTAAGTTTTGGTCGAGGATCGCCACCATGTCCGGTGTCGCCCCTTTTTGCGGCCCGAAAATGGCCGACGCCCCTTTTGGGCCGGTCAACGGGTTGTCGACGTCGCAGGCCACATCAATGCGGACGCTCTTGAGGCGCGGATCGAGTCCGGAAAGGTCGATCGCCTGCAAGTCGGCGAGCGCCCTGCCGCCTGGGCCGATGTCGCGGCCGTCGCGGTCTAAAAGCCGCCCGCCAAGCGCCTGCACCATGCCGGCGCCGCCGTCGTTTGTCGCGCTGCCGCCGAGGCCGATGATCAGATGGGTGGCGCCAGCGTCAAGCGCGGCGCGGATCAGTTCCCCTGTCCCTCGCGTCGTCGTCACTAACGGATTGCGCCGGGCGCGCGGGACAAGGTGCAGTCCTGAGGCGGCCGCCATCTCAATCACCGCTGTCTTCCCATCGCCAAGCAAGCCGAAAAACGCCACAACCGGCTCACCGAGCGGACCGGTCACTTCAATTTCCACGATGCGGCCTCCGGTCGCGTCAACGAGCGACTGCACGGTCCCTTCTCCGCCATCGGCCATCGGCACTTTCACGTATTCAGCTTCCGGAAACACCGTCCGAAACCCGCGTTCAACCGCCTCAGCGACTTCGAGCGCAGAAAGGCTTTCTTTAAACGAATCCGGGGCAATGACAACTTTCATCTTTTTCCCTCCTCCGCGTTATGAAACAAAACGAGACACGCTAACACAACGACGTGGAAAACACCTAATGATGAAACGATCGGCGGCTCGCATGGCACGACATTGAGCCGTTCTTTTTTCCTATCTGACCGTTTTCCGGTATCGTTTGGAAAACGTCTCCGTACGGCGAATGGTGAAAGACAGCCGCCGGCAAAACCAAAATCGCGCCGACCATCTTGAACTCCCTCCCATCCGATCGTCCCTTTCGTTGCCCATATTATATACGAAACAACCAACATTCAGCTACACTGTTTTCTAAGGAACAAGGAACGTCCAAGGGCGGTTGTCAAATTTTGTGGAAAAAAAGTGAAAATGAGCGCTGTTTTTTCTATTTTCAGAATTGGATATATAGTACTATAATAGATTTAACAAGAGGTTCGTTTGTTCTTATTGGGAACATATTCTGAAATTCGCTATCCGCCTTGTCTGCCAATGACCCATATGTTTGCGTAAAGCCGCTGACATATGGGGGATCGCCCCTTTTTTATCATCGCTTCGCCAGCGCCGAAGTTGTCAGAGGTCAGATCATAGGAGAGAGAGCTGAGATGTTACTCCGAGCACGATCGATTATTTTGGCTGTTTTTTTCGCGTCGATTGCCGTTGTTTTTGTGTCAAAACCGGTTTCTTTCGATCGCACGTATATTATCGCCCTGCTATTTTACTGGCTGTTTTCCAGCTTATATTCTCACTTGCGCGTCGTCGACAAAACGAAAAACAATATTCCGGTTGACTACGGCATTAACTACAGCTTATCGTTCGCCTTGTTTGCCGGCCCGCTCGGGCTGTTTATTTTTGAAACACTATTTCGCCTAACTGAACATTTGACAAAAAAATACTTGAAGACAGCGGAGCCGGATGAATGGCTGCACACACTGTACAACATCGGTTCTTTTGTGACATTCAATTCATTGGCGTTTGCCTTGTACAACCTCCTCCATCCGCTGTTTGAGCCTGTTCCGTTCATCGGATTTTGGCTGCTTATCTTTCTGCTCGTCGTCATCGTTTCCTTTTTGACTGATTGCTGCCTCATCGTCATTTTTTATATAACCGGCGACATTCGGACACAGCGCGAAGCACTCGATTTTATAAAGACAAGAAGCTGGACGGATATGGGGAAAACGGCGCTGACCAACGGCCTGCTGTTTCTCTTTTTGCAAGAACAGCAATGGGATATGCTCTTGAGCTTGTTTTTGCTCAATTACTTTGTCAGCCGCTCGTTCTTTTCCAAATCGCAAAGCATCCAGCATAAACTAGAGCGCGACCAGTTTGAAAAAATGGCGTATACCGACTTTCTGACCGGCGTTCATAACCGCGCCTATATGGACAAGACGATCGCGAAGTTAAATGAAACAGGCGAATGGATTGGCGTTGTCGTCGCTGATATCGACAATTTTAAGGCGATTAACGATACGTATAACCACGCCGTCGGCGATGAAGTGATCCGCCACTTTGCCTTGACATTGAAACGGTTTCTGAAGGAGGATGATTTTTTGT
The DNA here is from genome assembly GCF_002217665.1 of Geobacillus uzenensis. Classification (NCBI taxonomy): domain Bacteria; kingdom Bacillati; phylum Bacillota; class Bacilli; order Caryophanales; family Anoxybacillaceae; genus Geobacillus; species Geobacillus uzenensis. The sequence goes on along the minus strand of NZ_NEWL01000010.1, from coordinate 117,472 downwards.
TTCGCAGCGGTGGGGAAGAGTTTACCATGTTTTTGCGCCACCGCACATTTGAGGAAAGCGTCGAGCTTGTCGAAGAGATGCGGGAAACGGTACGCCATAGCACGGTGTTGGTCGATGACGGGGCGGCCAAGCGCCCAATTGCTTACACATCGTCATTCGGTCTCTACTTTTTTCAAACGGGAGGAACGATATCGATCGAAAAGGCATACGTCTATGCCGACCACTTATTGCTTCGTTCGAAAGAAAGCGGCAAAAATAAAATCTCGGCCCAATGCGGGGGAGTTGCGTGACGGGGCAACTCCTTTTCGTTTTCTCCGCACCGTCCGGCCTAAGCAAAAACGGCCTAGCCCCCATACATTAACTAGAAAACGGAGCGATCCTCGGCTCCACTGCCAAGGCAAACCCCTTCATCCTTTGCTGTTGGCAGCGATAGTTTGGGTGGCCGGGATCCAAAAGGGGGCTTACCATTGAAAGTTTTTGTGACCGGCGGTTGTGGGTTTATTGGCTCCCATATCGTCGATTTGTTGGCGGAATCGGGGTGCGATGTGATCGTGATTGACAACCTTCTAACAGGATCAACATCGTTTCTCCATCCGAAAGCGAAATGGCACCGCACCGACCTCTTATCTTCCGCTGAGATTGATGCCTTGTTTGCACGCGAAAAACCGGATTACGTCATCCACCAAGCAGCCCAAACCCATGTCCCCACTTCCATTCTTGATCCGGTTGCCGATGCTAAGATCAACATTTTCGGCACGTTAACGATTCTTCATTGCTGTGTCAAGCACAAGGTAAAAAAAATGATCTTCGCCTCCTCGTGCGCGGTTTACGGTGATGCCGGCGACGTCAGTATCACCGAGTCGTTCCCCGCCCGCCCGGTTTCCTTTTATGCCGCCTCGAAGCAGACGGCTGAGCTGTACATCCGTCTCTTTCATCGTCATTACAACCTCACATATACGATATTACGATACGCCAACGTGTACGGACCGCGGCAATCTGTCAAAAACGAAGGCGGCGTCGTAGCGGCGCTCATCCATAAACAGCTTGCCAAGGAAGCGCCCATCATATTCGGCGACGGCAACCAGACGCGCGATTTTGTGTTCGTCAAAGACGTCGCCCGGGCAAACTGTCTCGCTTTGACCAAAGGAGACAATGAAACGTTCAATATCGGCACAAACAAAAAGACAACGATCAACGAGCTGGCCGCGCTCATTTCTTCCTTCTTCCCTTCACCAATCAGCTGCCTTTACTATCCCGAACGGCCTGGAGACATCCGCCATAGCCGTTTGAATGCCGACAAAGCAAAGCTGATGCTTGATTGGCAGCCGGCATACAATCTGGAAGCAGGTCTAGCGGAAACCGTGCATTTTTACAAAACGAACAGACGTTAGGAAAAACCGCCATCTTAACATGCGCGGTTCGGCAATGCCAGCGTGCATCGCTCGTTTCCAGTGCTTATTTTTTGGCGAGCGTTAAATGCAATCCCATTCCTGTCCGTCCAAACATAAATCGGCCGTTGTTCATAGTATATTAGGATGAAAGAAGAGGAATAGTTCAATAAGGTGGTGAGAGGCCCATTTGATCCATCTTGTTACAGCGACTAACGACGCATACGCCTTGCCTCTTGGAGTGATGTTAAAGTCGTTGTTTGCCAATAAAACGTCCGAACATCGTGTCACTGTTTATGTATTGCACGAAACGTTATCGGAACAAAATAAATGGAACTTAGAAAACGTATTAAAAAAACATCACCAACAGCCGATTTTTTTGCCTGTTACCGATCCGGCTTTTTCTAGGCTAAAAGAAACACATTATATTACAAAAGAAATGTACTACCGCATTGCGATTCCAGACTTGCTCGGTTCGAAAGTGAAAAAAGCGCTTTATCTTGACTGCGACCTCATTGTCAAAGAAGATATTTGCGAACTATGGGAGACAGACATCGATGACTACTTCGTCGCCGCTGTTGAAAGCGTCGACGCCCAAAGAAGAAAAAAGGATTTATTGATCCCCGACGATTCTCGTTATTTCAACTCCGGCGTTTTGTTAATCAACGTAGAAAAATGGCGGGAACACAACATATCCGCCAAAGTGTTCGAATTTATCCGGACATACCCGGAAAAGCTCATCCATCCGGACCAAGACGCGTTAAACGCTGTTTTATATGACAAATGGCGGCTTTTACATCCAAAATGGAATTATACAACAGGCCATGTTAAATTGCGCTTGCGCATGAAGCCGGCCATCATCCATTTCACCGGCCCAAAAAAACCGTGGAACGCCCATCATCCACTCGCAAAACAATATTTGAAATACAGGAAAAAGGTGGAGTGGACATAGCGGAAACAAACCGTTGGTTGGCGACGTAAAAAATGTATTGACTGTACAGCAAAGTAAAAGGGGAGAAGATCACTTGTGATACGGTTCCCCCCGGTTAATGCGAAACGCGCGATAAATTTGCTCGAGCAAAACGAGACGTATCAGCTGGTGCGGAAACGTCATTTTCGAAAACGACAACGTTTCATCGGCGCGCGCCATCACTTGTTTGCTTAAGCCGAGCGAGCCGCCGATGACAAAAGCCACCTTGCTTTTTCCGTAAGTGGCGAGCTCATCAAGGCGGGCGGCAAATTGCTCGGACGATTTCATTTTCCCTTCAATGGCGAGCGCGATGACATGGGCATCGGGCGAAATTTTCGCCAGCAGCCGCTCGCCCTCGCGCTCTTTTATTTGCTCTTCCTCAGGTTCGCTGGCCCGCTCTGGCGTTTTTTCGTCCGCGACTTCAATGATCTCTATTTTGGCGTATGCGGATAGACGCTTTGTATACTCGTTCACCCCAGCGATCAAATATTTTTCCTTCAACTTACCTACAGCTATAATGGAGATATGCACAAGCGATCCCTACCTTATAAACAACTTATCAACAAGATTTATCCACATATGCACAATATATATCCACATGTTGTGCAAAAATATTAGTTTCCTACTACATATACAGCCTTTTTTTCACAAAAACTGCACTGTTTTTCATTGTTATCCATAGGTGCAATGTCGGGCGCCTGTTCGGTTTCATCCACATATTCGTCAATGGCGATATCAATATGTTCTTCACATGTGAATATCATCTTTCCCGCCCCTTTCCTTGTGGAAAAAAGAAGGAGCGTTTCCGCTCCCTCCATTTGTGTTTGTTTAATACGACTCGCGCGCTAATTTCAGCGTAACGGTTCGTTTCTCCCCGTCGCGATAAAACGTTACTTCCATTCGATCACCGATCGATTTTTTTGTGTACAAATACTTGCGCAAATCAAGCACGTTACGGACTTTTTCGCCGTCAAGCGCTACAATGACGTCAAACTGCTGCAAGCCTGCTTGCGCAGCCGGCGACATCGGGACCACCTGGATGACCGCTACTCCTTCCGTCACGTTCGGCGGCAAATGAAGCGTCGCCTGCCAATGATACGATGGGATGTCGCTGAGCGAGCGGAGCTCCACGCCCATGTACGGACGGCGCACTTGTCCGTATTTCTCTAGGTCAGAAATAATCGGGATCGCTGCATTGATCGGGATGGCAAACCCGATCCCTTCGACTGCTTCTTGGGCGATTTTCATCGAATTGATGCCGATCACTTGCCCTTTGATGTTCACGAGGGCGCCGCCGCTGTTGCCCGGGTTGATCGCCGCATCTGTCTGCAGTACTTCCGCGTTCCAGTCCGGTGCGCCGTCTTGATCCAAGTCGACTTCCACCGTCCGGTTCGTCCCGGAAATAATGCCTTGTGTCACCGATCCGGCGAACTGCAAACCGAGCGGATTGCCGATGGCGATGACCGGTTCGCCCGGCTTCACCGTATCGGAGTTGCCGAATGGGGCGACTTTTTTCACATGTTTCGCATCAATTTCCAACACGGCTAAATCCATAAGCACATCGCTGCCGAGCAGCTTCGCCGGCACTCTCGTTCCATCTTGTAAACTCACTTCCAGCTGGCTGGCGTTTTCGATGACGTGATGGTTCGTGACGACAAACGCCCGTCCGCCCACTTTCTTGTAAATGACGCCCGATCCGACCCCAGGTTCGCCGCCTTGCGACCAGAAGCCCGCTGCTTGAATATTGACGACGCCGACGACCGCATCGGACACTTGATCGATCGCTTTCGTCACCGCTGTCGTCACATCAACCGAAACACTTTGCCGGATGGAGGGGACTCCGTTTTCCTCTTCCCGTTCTTCTTCTCCGCCCTGTGGCGGCACGACATCGTACGGGAGGACGTCCCAACGAGAAAGCGCCGGGATGGACATAAGGACGAGCAGTCCCCCCAATACAGCACCGACAAGCGCAGAAACGAACGAACCGCTGCGCCGTTTTCGTCTCGTCTGCCCGTACGATTCATAATGGTCATCGTAATATCCCATGCTCACCATCCCTTCCTCATTCGTCTCCACTCCTCATTATAATCATGAACAGGAGAAAAAATCCAACAAATGCGTGTTCCTCAGTTTAGACAAAATGGTCATCATACATACGCCAATGCTGTCGCCTGGCGCGGATCGGTATCGTACAAACGAAAGCGGACACCGACCGCGAGCCCCCTTTGCTCGAGCGTTTGCGCCACGGTCATGCGCGCCAGCTCCTTCATATTGTTATCTTGGCTTAAATGGGCCAAATAAATTTGTCTCGTCCGTTCGCCAATCACATCAGCGAGCGCCAGACCCGCTTCTTCATTGGAAATATGGCCGACATCGCTTAAAATGCGGCGCTTGACGTTCCACGGGTACCTCCCCATTCGCAACATCCCGACATCATGATTGCTCTCCAACACAAATACGTCGGCGTTTTCAATCGTCTTTTTCATCCGCTCGCTCACATAGCCGGTATCGGTCAACAAGGCGAGCTTTTTCCCTCCGGAGTGAAAGACATAAAACATCGGTTCGGCTGCATCGTGAGAAACGCCGAATGATTCAACGTCGACATCGCCGAACGTTCTCACCGCGCCGAGCGGAAAGACAAACTTTTGCTCGGTCGGGATGTCGCCGACAGCCTGCTCCATGGCCCGCCACGTTTTTTCATTCGCATAAATCGGCAGACGGTACTTGCGGGCAAGGACACCAAGTCCTTTAATATGGTCGCTATGTTCATGGGTCACAAGCAGCGCGTCAAGCTGCTTCGGATGACGGCCGATTTCCGCGAATAACTGCTCCAGCTGTTTGCCGCTTAAACCGGCATCGACAAGCAGGCGCTGGCGATCCGTTTCGATATAAAAGGCGTTGCCAGTACTGCCGCTTGCCAGTACACTAAATCGCATGGTCATCTGTTTTCACTCCAGCACATTTCCTTGCTCATTAATGACTTGCCCTTCAAACGCATTAACAAAATAGTCTTCCTTCCGGTTGACAACGATATGCCATGTCGGCGTCAGCACTTGCGAGGCGGTAAATTGGACAAGCCCGTAGTAGCCAAGTTCAACCTTAGTAACGCGATCCCCCGGCTGCAAATGCCCCTTTCGATAAAGCGTCTCAATCGCCTTAATGGCCGGAACGATATCTTGTTTCCGTTCGTACTTTTCCAAGTCATCGAGCATCGTCTGTTCGTAGGAAAGGGCCTCCTTCTGCTCATTAACGTGGATGACGAGCTTGCTGTTTTCATTGCCGTAAATCATTTTCCCATCGTACACTTGGTAGCAAGTCACTGTTCCTTCCTGTTTATCAAACGACCAGAAGGCGTACTGTTCTCCGTTTAAGATGTGACGCTGTAAAAACTCGCGCAGTTGATATGGATCCTCGACGTTTAAGGCGACCGGATGGGTGAACGTCCCTTTCAACTTCGTTTCCCCTTTAATTTCTACTCTTTGTCCAGAGAGCTGTTTCGTATCGGCGGCGGTAAACGATCGGCTTTTGCCGCTCACATACGCCGCTTTCGTCACCTCTTTCGGCAGTTCGACATACGTAATGCCGTTCGCCTCGAGCTGTTCTTCAATCGTCGTTTCTAAAATGACGTCAAGCTGGCTGCTGTTTCGCTTTTCCATAAACTGATAGACTAAAAAGCAATCAAGGACGAGGAACACAATAATAAAAATCGTCTTCGTTTTATTCCAGTCCATTGGTTCCCCCTCCTCTGCTCTCTTCGCCAACGTTCACCTTTTTCCACGTTTGCCCGTACAAATAAAACCAAGCCGGTTCCAGACGGATCACCTTTTCCCGTTCCGGATCTTTGACGAGCTCATAGCCGATGGCGATATCTTTCACGAGCGCTTTACGGAAGCCTTTCATTTTTTCGAGCTGCTTGACAATATCGCGTCCGGACGGCAACGTTTTCGGGGTGCGGTTGCGGTCAGCAATTTCAAGACGGAACAGCGGGCGCTGGTATTTCATTAAATCGCTTGCTCCCCATGTTTCCACGATTTCTGACATGCCATATTCGTTGAAAACCGGATAGCCGTTCACAACCAGGCGGAAAATGACTTTCCGGTCTTCTTCACTCCAGCGGGCAAAATGGTACAGATCGGTCCAGCCGCCATGTTCGTTGACAAAATCGATGCTTTTTTGAATGAGATGGGTTTCCGGATTCGTTTGACTAATGTTCGAAGCGCGTGCTGCCGGATTGACATACAACAGCGTGCGTTGGAGAAAATCAACGCCCATCAGCCGTGAACCGTCCGTATACTCTTCACCAAATGGGATCAAATCTTTTTTGACAAAGCTCGGATCGCTAAACAGCGCCTCTTTAAATTTATCGACATCTAATTCATCGGTATAGTATTGCAAGCTGCTGAGCGCCACTTCGCTTTCCGGCAAGTAAAGCTGTTTCGTTTCGCTGACCGGATAAGCAAAATAACGGGGAAAATGGTTAGCTTCTTTCGCCAGCCGTCTGATTGCCGCCAGCGAAGCGTCACTGGCGGTTGCTTTATAAATGTTTTGCTTGTCCGTTGCCATAAAATACACTAGAAACTCATCGTCTCCTTCAAGTGGGACGAGAATACGGTCGAATGACAAATCGTCCAATCCTTTATCTTCGACAGTGAAAATTAACCGGTATATGTCAATGGGTATTTCGTCTGGATAAATAATTTCCAGGCGCTCCTTGCCATTTAAAAATGTCAAAAATTTCCCCGACGGGACAGAAGACGAAATGTTTTCGAAGTCGTCGAGCGTCCACTTTTTCATTTCTTTCAGCACTTCATTTTTCTCTTCTTCCTTCGTTACGGCATAGTGGACACCATTTTTATGGATGAGCATCTGCTTCGGCTGCACAACCATCGCCGTATCCACTTGCGTGTTGCTCACGGAAACGTGCTGAATGTACTCGTCGTTTTGCAGCACGTCATATTTCGGGTGGTATGTCCATAAAACGAACGTTAACGTAATGCTGATCAGCACGAGCACTGTCAACACGACTGTTTTGATCGCCTCATACATCGTACCAGTCATCCTTTTGTTCTCGGTCTAACGGCAACGTAAAGTAAATCGTCGTCCCTTTATGTTCTTTACTTTCCGCCCAAATCGTCCCGCCGTGGGCGAGCACAACTTCTTTGGCAATGGCCAGTCCGAGGCCGGTGCCGCCCAATTTGCGCGACCGCGCCTTATCGACCCGGTAAAAGCGCTCGAAAACTTTAGCCAAATCGGCTTTCGGAATGCCGACTCCTTCGTCGCTAACGCTGACGATGATCTCATCTGCCAGCTCGCGCACGCGGAACGTAATCGTCCCGCCGTGAGGAGAGTATTTTAATGCGTTGGAGATAATGTTGTCCAACACTTGCGTAATTTTATCTTCATCCACTTCGATGAAAATCGCCTCGCGCGGAATTTTGCGGACAAACCGGATATTGTCGCTTTTCGTCAGCTCAAACCGATCAATAATGTTATGAAAATAAGCTGAGAAGTTGATCCACGTTTTTTTCAGTTTATAGTCTTTGCTGTCGAGCTTCGACAGATGAAGCAAGTCATTGACGAGCCGAATCATTCGTTCGGTTTCGTTTTGCACGACTTGAATGAACCTTGGTGCGATCTCCTTGTCTTGCCAGGCGCCATCCGCTAACGCTTCTAAATAACTTTTCATCGTCGTCAGCGGCGTGCGCAATTCATGCGACACATTGGCGACGAACTGCCGCCGCTCGCGGTCGATTTTTTCTTGCTCGGTAATGTCGTGCAAAACGACGATCAACCCGTTGACAAATCCGCCCTCTTTTTGAATGACGGACAACGATGCGCGCAAAATATACAATTCCTCATCCGTGCTGAAATCCAAAATGAGCGAATCGCGCTCCTCGAGCAGCGTTTCAAACGTATATTGATCAGCGATGCCAAGCACATCGACAATCGAACTCGACAGCACTGTTTCACGTGAAACATTCAAAATGTTGATCGCTGCGTCATTAATCAAAATCACGCGGCCGCGGCGGTCGGTCGCGATCACTCCATCAGTCATATGTGTCAGCACCGACTCAAGTTTGCGCCGCTCCCCTTCGGTCGTCGCCTGCGCTTCTTGCAGCTTTTTCGTCAAGTTGTTAAACGTCATCGCTAATTGGCCAATTTCATCATAGCCATACACCTTCACCTTGCGGGAAAAATCGCCTCTCGTCATCGCCAGCGCTTGCCGGCGCATATCGGAAATGGGCCGGGTGATCGTGCGCGACAAAAAAATGCCGAGCACGGCGGTAATGGCGAGGGCGATCCCCGTCCCGGTCGCCAAAATCATATTAATTTGCCGCATTTGTGAAAAGACGTTTTCCATTGAGGCGATGACGTAAATGACACCTTTGACTTCCCCGCTCGTTTTGATCGGCGTTGAGGAAATGTACATGCGATAGCCTGTCTTCGAATCGAGCAGCATCCGATCGACAATTTCCCCCGTGACGAGCGAACGTTTCACATAAATCTCCGTCGTTCGCTTTCCGACGATGTTTTGCATGTACGGGTTGGATGTCGCCAATACTTTTCCTTTCTCATCGATGGCGCGCACTTCTGAAATATCTTGGGAAACGAAATCATGAAGAAGCGAACGGATGTCTTCCTCCAATATCGGGCTTTTCTCATCCCGCTCCCGATTCATTGCCTGCTCCACGTTATAAGCAAGCAGCGTCACCCGTTCGTTCAATGAGCTTTTGAAGTTTTGCACAAGTTCCGTTTCCAACTTGCGGACGAAGTAGACGCCGATAATTTGCATGGCGATGAGAATCAACAATACATAAATGATGACAAACTTAAAGTGGATCGAACGAAATGGGCCTACTTTTTTCATCTCGGTTCATGACTCCTGTTCTGGGTTGCGCAAGTAGTAGCCGACTCCCCGCCGAGTAACGATCCATGACGGATGGGAAGGGTTGTCCTCAATTTTTTCGCGCAGCCGCCTTACCGTCACATCGACCGTGCGCACATCGCCGTAATAGTCGTAACCCCAGACCGTTTGCAGCAAGTGTTCGCGCGTCATCACCTGGCCAATATGTTTCGCCAAGTAATGGAGCAGTTCAAATTCGCGGTGAGTCAATTCGATCGTTTCTCCGCGCTTTTGCACGACGTAGGCGTCCGGTCGGATCACAAGCGGACCGATGACGATTTCATTCGTTTCGTTATCCTCCTCTTGGGAGGCCGTTTGCGCATGGCGGCGCAAGTTCGCTTTCACCCGCGCCAACAACTCGCGCGTGCTGAATGGCTTTGTCACGTAATCGTCCGCCCCCAGCTCCAGCCCAAGCACTTTATCAATCTCTGAATCTTTCGCCGTCAGCATAATGATCGGCATATCATATTTTTTTCGCACTTCGCGGCATACTTCCATCCCGTCTTTTAACGGAAGCATAATATCAAGCAAAATTAAATCCGGCATCGTTTCTTCAACTTTTTGAAGCGCTTCTTCACCGTCGTAAGCGCAAATGACTTCGTATCCTTCTTTTTGCAAGTTAAATTGCAAAATATCCGCAATCGGTTTCTCATCATCAACGACTAAAATGCGTTTTTCCATCTGGCTCACATCCTTCCTTCGGCGATGGAATGCTATCATTACTAATTTACCATGTTACGACGATGAAATCACTCTTTGCTGATTGCCATTTTGAGGGGCGGTTGGACGATCTCCCGCCTCTTAAAGGTTGGCAGCTTCGAAAGCATCATTCTCCCGCGCGAAAACGATGAAACAGGCATAGACGCACACGCATCTATGCCTGTTTCCTATCCGCTGCCGGCCGCTTACGCGTAGACGCTGCGGACAACGTTCGTTTGCGAGCGATCCGGGCCGACGGAGAAAATCGAGAGCGGAATGCCGGTGAGCTGGGAAATGCGCTCGACGTAATGGCGGGCGTTGGCCGGCAGTTCGTCTAGGCTTTTCACACCGGTGATGTCTTCCGTCCAACCCGGCAGTTCTTCATAAATCGGCTCGCATTCAGCCAATACTTTTAAGCTGGCCGGAAATTCCTCGATCACTTCGCCGCGGTAGCGGTAGGCAACGCAAATTTTCAACGTTTCAATACCGGTTAACACGTCAATCGAGTTGAGCGACAAGTCGGTAATGCCGCTCACCCGGCGAGCATGGCGGACGACGACGCTGTCAAACCAGCCGACGCGGCGCGGGCGGCCAGTTGTTGTCCCATATTCGCGGCCGACCTCGCGGATGCGGTCGCCGATTTCATTGTGCAGCTCAGTCGGGAATGGTCCGTCGCCGACGCGCGTCGTGTACGCTTTCGCCACTCCGACGACATGCTTGATTTTCGTCGGGCCGACGCCGGCGCCGATCGTCACCCCGCCAGCCACCGGGTTCGACGACGTGACAAACGGATATGTCCCTTGGTCGATATCGAGCATGACGCCTTGCGCCCCTTCAAACAAGACGCGGCGTCCTTCGTCGAGCGCATTGTTCAATACGACCGAGGTGTCGCAAACGTACTTAGCGATTTGTTGGCCGTACTCGTAGTATTCTTCGAAAATGTCTTCCAGTCGGAAGCCTTCAACTCCGTACACCTTTTCAAACAGCATGTTTTTCTCTTCCAAATTGCGGGCCAGCTTTTCCGCAAACACATCACGGTCGAGCAAATCGACGATGCGGATGCCGATGCGCGCCGCTTTGTCCATGTATGCCGGCCCGATCCCTTTTTTCGTCGTGCCGATTTTGTTCGCGCCTTTCCGCTCTTCTTCCAGCCCGTCCAGTTTTAAATGGTACGGCAAAATGACGTGGGCGCGGTTGCTGATGCGCAAGTTGTCGGTCGAAACGCCGCGCTCATGCAAATACGAAAGTTCAGCGACGAGCGCTTTCGGGTCGACCACCATTCCGTTGCCGATGACACAAATTTTGTCTTTATAAAAAATGCCCGACGGGATTAAGTGCAGCTTATACTTTTCCCCGTTAAACACGATCGTGTGTCCAGCATTGTTTCCTCCTTGGTATCGGGCAATCACTTCCGCATTTTCCGATAAGAAGTCAGTAATTTTTCCTTTCCCTTCATCGCCCCATTGTGTGCCGACAACAACAACTGACGACATGGCGAGCACCTCCAGTTTCCTCGGTCTAAACATTGTAAGTGTAACAGTTTTCAAGCATAAAGTCAATGAAACACGAACATTAAAAACGATTATAAGTCCTTTTATTCGTTTATTTACCGAGACAATGAAAAGATGCGCCCGCCGTCGGCACCGCGCTGTTTTATGCTCCCGGCGGAATGTGCGCCTCATCGAAGCGGCGCTCTAAGTTGACAAATTTATTATACTCCTTGATAAAAGCGAGCTGCACGGTTCCAACCGGACCGTTGCGCTGTTTAGCGATGATGATCTCGATAATGTTTTTGTTCTCGGAATCTTTGTTATAGTAATCGTCGCGGTATAAAAAGGCGACGATATCCGCATCTTGCTCAATGCTTCCGGATTCGCGAATGTCGGACATCATCGGCCGCTTGTCTTGGCGCTGCTCGACGCTGCGCGACAGCTGTGACAAGGCGATGACTGGCACCTCAAGCTCGCGGGCGAGCGCCTTTAACGAACGGGAAATTTCCGACACTTCCTGCTGGCGGTTTTCTTTGCTGCGGCCGCTTCCTTGGATGAGCTGCAAATAGTCAATGACAATCATGCCAAGGCCGCTTTCTTGTTTCAGCCGGCGGCATTTGGCGCGAATATCACTGACGCGGATGCTCGGCGTATCGTCAATGTAAATGCCAGCGTTCGATAAGCTTCCCATCGCCATCGTCAGCTTGCCCCAATCTTCCGGCGTCAGTTTGCCGGTGCGCAAGTTTTGCGCATTGATGTTGCCCTCCGCGCAAAGCATCCGCATCACAAGCTGTTGAGCGCTCATTTCTAAACTGAAAATGGCGACATTTTCGTTTGTTTTCGTCGCCACGTTTTGCGCGATGTTTAAGGCGAACGCCGTTTTCCCGACCGATGGCCGGGCGGCGACGATGATCAAATCGCTCCGCTGAAAGCCGGATGTCATCCGGTCAAGCTCAGTAAACCCGGTCGGGATGCCGGTAATTTCCCCGCTCCGGTTGTGAAGCATCTCAATGTTGTCGTACGTTTGAACGAGAATGTCTTTAATATTTTTAAAGGCGCCCGAATGTTTTCGCTGGGAAACCTCCATAATTTTTCGTTCTGCTTCATCAAGGAGAAGGTCGATCTCGTCTTCTCTTGTATAGCCATCTTGAGCGATCGATGTCGCCGTGCGGATGAGGCGGCGAAGCACCGATTTTTCTTCCACGATGCGGGCGTAATATTCAACGTTGGCCGCTGTCGGCACGGCGTCGGCGAGCTCGCTTAAGTATGAGACGCCGCCGATTTCTTCAAGCTGTTCGGAAGCGGCAAGTTCCGCCGTCACTGTAACTAAATCGACCGGCTCGCCTTTGTCGGCGACGCGAAGCATGGCGTGGAAAATTTTTTGATGGGCCGCGCGGTAAAAATCTTCCGGAATCAACATTTCCGAAGCGAGCGTTAACGCAGTGGGATCTAAAAACACGGCGCCAAGCACAGCCTGCTCGGCTTCAATGCTCTGCGGAGGAATTCGTTCAGAAAAAAGTTCGCTCATCGTTTCACCACCTTTTCCCCTATTCGCCGATAAGCAAGGAAGCCCCGCCGCAGCGGGCGGGGGCATCTTCGCATCCGGGAGTGAACCGTCACCGTTATTTTTGTTCCGTCACGTGCACTTTTAACGTTGCTGTCACTTCCGGATGAAGCTTCACCGGCACGTTTGTATATCCGAGCGCACGAATGGCATCGGCAAGCTCTATTTTCCGCTTGTCGAGCTTCAGGCCGTGCTGCGCTTGCAGCGCTTCGGCGATTTGCTTGCTCGTGATCGAGCCGAACAAACGGCCTCCCTCGCCTGCCTTCGCCGCAATTTCCACCGTCAGCTTTTCAAGCTGCTCTTTTAACTTTTTGGCATTCGCCAGCTCTTCTGCCGCTTGACGCTGTTCCTTTTGTTTTTGCGCTTCAAGCGCTTTTACATTCGCCGGCGTCGCTTCAATGGCCAGCCCTTGTTTAAACAAAAAGTTGTTCGCATAACCGTCGGCGACGTTTTTGATTTCCCCTTTTTTTCCTTTCCCTTTTACATCTTTTAAAAAGATGACTTTCATGCTGGCTTACCCCCCTCAAAATAATCAAGAATGGCTTCACGCAGCTGCCGCTCTGCCTCTCCGACCGTCACCCCGGAAAGCTGAGCGGCGGCATTCGTTAAGTGCCCGCCTCCGCCAAGCCGCTCCATAATCACTTGCACATTGACATCGCCGAGCGAGCGGGCGCTGATGCCGACCGTCCCATCTGCCCGCTTGGAAATGACGAAAGAGGCGGCGACGCCGCTCAGCGTCAGAAGCGTATCGGCGGTTTGCGCGATCAACACTTGATCGTGCACCTCGTTCTCGCCCCCCTTGGCGATGGCGATGCCATGCTCGTCGATCGCTGCCCGCTCAATCAGCTTCGCCCGTTTGACGTAATTGGCTACGCTTTCCCGCAGCAGCTTTTGCACAAGCACCGTATCCGCCCCTTGGGCGCGCAAATACGACGCCGCATCGAACGTCCGTGAACCGGTGCGGAGCGTGAAGCTTTTCGTATCGACGACAATGCCGGCGAGCAGCGCTGTCGCTTCAAGCATCGACAGTTTCACCCGTTTCGGCTGATACTCCAACAACTCCGTAACGAGCTCAGACGTCGACGAGGCGTACGGCTCCATATAGACGAGAATCGGCGCCTCGATAAATTCTTCGCCGCGGCGATGGTGGTCGATGACAACGACATGGTCGGTGCGGTACAACAGCCGCTCTTCAATGACAAGCGACGGCCGATGTGTATCAACGACGATCAGGAGCGTATCTTCCGTCACGAGCTCAAGCGCCTGTTCCGGCTTCACGCACCTTGCCCATAACTCAGCCTGTTTTTTCATTTCCTCAAGCAGCCGCTGCACCCCAGCATCCGTTTTCGCAGCATCAATGACAAGAAATCCTTCCTTTTGGTTCGATTGAACGACTTTTAAAATGCCAATGGCGGCGCCGAGCGCGTCCATATCCGGATATTTGTGCCCCATGATGAGCACTTTATCGCTCTCGGCGATCAGTTCGCGAAGCGCGTGGGAAATGACGCGGGCACGGACGCGCGTCCGTTTTTCCATCGGGTTCGTTTTGCCCCCGTAAAACTTGACTTTTCCGTTTCCTTGCTTAATCGCCACTTGGTCGCCGCCGCGCCCTAACGCTAGGTCTAAGCTCGACTGGGCGAGCGTCCCAAGTTCTGGAAGCGAGGACACGCCGGCGCCGATGCCGATGCTTAATGTGAGCTGAACCTGCTGTTTTGCCGTCTGCTCGCGCACTTCATCCAAAATCGAAAACTTGCTTTTTTCCAATTGGGTCAGTATATGCTCGTTTAATACGGCAATAAATCGGTCGGATGACGTTCGTTTTAAAAAGATGCCGTAATCATTTGCCCAACGATTTAATATAGACGTGACTAGGCTGTTCATTTGGCTTTTCGCCTGGTCATCCATCCCTTGGGTAATCTCATCGTAATTGTCGAGAAAGATGATCGCCAATACTAGCCGCTCCGCCTCATACCGCCGTCTCATCTCCATATGTTCGGTGACATCGAAAAAGTAAAGGAGCCGTTCAGAGCGGCGGACGATCACTTTCAGCTGTTTTCCATTCAGTTCAATGATTTTTTCGTCCGTTTTGCCTTTTTTGACAAAGGCAGCCAACGGCTCGGAAAGTTCAGCGAGCGGGCGGCCCACTAACGTCTGTTCGTTAAAGTAAGCCGCTAAAAATCGGTTCGACCATTCGATTTCGCCTTCCTCATCGATGAGCATAATGCCGATCGGCATCCGCATCAGCGCTTCCTCGCCGACTTTTTTTACTCGGTGCGACAGGTTGGAAATATATTGTTCGAGCTCCTTGTGTAAAGAGCGTTGCGACCAAATAACGTAGTAAAGCAAAAACCCGACGCCGAGAAGACCGACGAGCCCAAGCAACCATTGAAAATAAAACAAGCCAACAGCCATGAGCACCGCCAGAGCGGCTAACGCATAGGACGGATAGCGGTACGCTTTCCTTTCATAAAAATGGAACATTCAAGTCAGCTCCTACACTGAAGAAATGGCTCACCTTATCCAATTATTATATGCGGCGGCGCAAATCAAATCCTAAATCAATTATACCGAATATCGCCACAAGATAAAGTAGAAAAGGCAGGAATAAGCAAATAACCGTCCCCGTCACAACAACGCCTTTCCCTACGCCTTTTTTGTGAGCGGCGTAGTACAAAAACGAAAACCCTTGGACAATCATGGCCAGCTGCAACACATAAGAGACGTTCAAGACGGCAATGTACGGAAATGTCCCCTCTTCAAGCGGGAGTAGGGAAAGAACGAGCACAAGGACGTAGATCCATAATACGCTTTTGGGCAAGGAGAGCTCACGAAACGGCGGCCACGTGCCGACCGGGAGCTTCAGCCGTTTCATGACAGGCAGCGAGACGATGATCGTCACGTACGCCAGCGCAAACGAAGCGACGACAAACAAAGTCGGAATCATGTAGCCGATCAAGACAATGGCTTGCTCAAACTGTTTTTTCATCTCCGCTGGTGGCGCTTGGCCCATTCCTTCCATCACGCGCATGGCCGTATCAAACGATTCGCGCACTAGCGCGAGCGTATCTTGAATCATATCCACTTGCAGAAACTGAATCGAGATGATGTAGTCAAGCACAATGTTGGCTAAAAATACGAGCGCGCCAACGAGCAAAATAAGATAACGGTTTTTCTTTTTCGCCAGCATCGCACCGACCGCTATGCCAACGGTTCCGAACATGAGCGCCATCGGCAGCGACAAAAGCGAGCCGACTAGGCCGGAAACGACAAGCGCTGCCGCAAGCAGCAGCCAGGCGGGAGCGAGTCCGTGGCGCATGGTAAACACCATAAACGGAAGCGCTAAAAACAAGGCAGCGACGAAACCAATGAATGGCACATATAACGCGAGCAAAAACAAAACGGCAAACAGTGCAAGTTCAATCGCTGCTTCGGTGAGAGCATGCGTCTTTCGCAATGAACGTTCCCCTTTCTAACTAGTTTAACCAGCATAACATAAATAGAAAAAAGCAGTAAGGTCCCCCTTACTGCTTTTTTTCGGCTCACTCGTCCGCAACGTACGGCAAGAGTGCCATTTGGCGCGCGCGTTTGATCGCGACCGTTAATTTGCGCTGATATTTCGCGCTCGTTCCCGTCACGCGGCGCGGTAAAATTTTGCCGCGTTCGGAAATGAATTTTTTCAGCAAATCGACGTCTTTGTAGTCGATATGCGTGATGTTATTCGCCGTGAAATAACATACTTTACGGCGTTTGCCGCGTCCGCCTTTCCGTCCTGCCATTACCAATTTCCTCCCTTCTGCCTCTGTTTTGTTATCAAGTGAACTCCCCACCACCTACGCTTCGCTTAGAGGCAGGGTCTTCAAGCGACTTGTGCGTGTTCGCCGAACAGTACGCCACACACAAGAAATCCTTTCCGCTTCCCTTCGTTCCGACGGTGTCCGTTCGAACCATCAACGGTCCGATTCGTCGGCGATTGTCAGCCGGCATCCGTCTTCCGCCTGCTCATTAGGCGATCGGCCTGCACATTCCTTGAAGCAGGAGACTTGTTTCGAAAATGACGTTAAAACGGCAAATCATCGTCAGAAATATCGATCGGCTGGCCGTCATTGGCGAAAGGATCTTCATCGATGCGGCCAAACCCTTTTTCATTCGGATATCGGTGGTTCTGATCTTGTCCGAATGGGAATGGATCCCCATAGTAGCCGCCCGCTGCTGCCCCTCGTTGCTCGTTGCTTCCTTTTGGCTCAAGAAATTGGACGTTATCAGCCACCACTTCCGTCACATACACGCGCCGGCCTTCTTGGTTTTCATAGCTGCGGGTTTGCAGCCGGCCGTCCACCCCGGCCAAGCTTCCTTTTTTCAAGAAGTTGGCGACGTTTTCCGCCTGGCGACGCCAAACGACGCATTGGATAAAATCGGCTTCCCGCTCGCCCTGCTGGTTCGTGAACGGGCGGTTGACCGCGAGCGTAAACGTGGCAACAGCCACTCCGCTTGGAGTGTAGCGCAACTCCGGATCTTTCGTTAACCTGCCGACTAAGATGACACGGTTAATCATCAGAACCACCTCTTAACATGTCCAAAAAATTATTCTTCTTCTTTCAGGACGATATGACGGATGATATCTTCGCTAATGCGCGCTAAGCGGTCGAATTCTTGCACGGCTTGCGGTTCTGCCATGACGTTGAGAATCATGTAATAACCGTCGCGGTATTTTTCAATTTCATAGGCTAAGCGGCGCTTGCCCCAATCCGTCACATTCGTAATCTCCGCGCCGTTTTCTTTCAACACGTTGTTGAACCGTTCGATGACAGCTTGTCTCGCTTCATCGTCCATGTTCGGGCGGATGATGTACATAATTTCGTATTTTCTCACGCTCGTCACCTCCTTTTGGTCTAAACGGCCCTTCCGCTGAAGGGCAAGGAGCAATAACCATTACTCACATTCGTTGATTATACCATGACTAACAGCGATAAGCAAGGGAGTGTCTCGCATTCTGTCCGCGCAAACATCTTCCAGCACCACTGCTGAAAACAGCGCACGAACGGGAGAATGGTTGCTTCGGCAAATGTTATCTTTTCCCCGGACATACCGTTATGTTACACGTTAAACCGGAAGTGCATAATATCGCCGTCTTGCACTTCGTAGTCTTTTCCTTCGAGGCGCACCTTGCCGGCTTCGCGCGCCGCAGCCATCGATCCGGCGGCAACTAAGTCGGCGTACGAAACGGTTTCAGCGCGAATGAATCCACGCTCAAAGTCGGAATGAATAATGCCGGCGCACTGCGGCGCTTTCATTCCTTTTCGGAATGTCCATGCCCGCACTTCCTGCTCGCCGGCGGTGAAAAACGTCGCCAGCCCGAGCAAGCTGTAAGCGGCGCGGATGAGCTGGTCAAGTCCAGACTGCTCAATGCCGAGCTCTTGCAAAAACTGTTGTTTTTCTTCGTCGCTGAATTCCGCAATTTCCTCTTCAATTTTAGCGCAGACAACGATGACCTCGGCGTTGTCGTTCTTCGCAAACTCACGCACGGCAACGACGAACGGGTTGCTGTTTGGATCCACAACATCCTCTTCCCCGACATTGGCGACGTAAAGCATCGGCTTTGTCGTCAGCAAGTGCAGCTGTTTGACAACCTTCATTTCTTCAGCGGCAAATTCGATCGTGCGCGCCGGCCTGCCAGCTTCAAGCGTCTCTTTCAACCGCAGCAAAATGTCGTGTTCAAACGCGGCCTCTTTATCTTTTTGCTTGGCGATTTTGCCGACCCGCTCGATTCGTTTGTCAACTGTCTCTAAATCGGCAAAAATAAGTTCCAAATTGATCGTTTCAATATCGGCGAGCGGATCGACTTTGCCGGCAACATGGGTAATGTTTTCATCGTTAAAACAGCGGACGACTTGGCAAATCGCGTCCACTTGACGGATGTGCGACAAAAACTTGTTGCCGAGTCCTTCCCCTTTGCTCGCGCCTTTGACGATGCCGGCAATATCGGTAAATTCAAAGACGGTCGGCACGGTCCGCTTCGGCTGGAACATTTCCGTCAATACGGTCAACCGCTCATCAGGCACTTCGACGACACCGACGTTCGGTTCGATCGTGCAAAACGGATAGTTGGCTGATTCAGCTCCTGCCTTTGTAATCGCGTTAAACAACGTCGATTTGCCGACGTTCGGCAAGCCGACGATTCCTGCTGTCAATCCCATTCGTTCCACTCCTCTTTCCCGTTCACATCTTCCCTCATTATATGGGCTGGCGCGAAAAATGACAAGCGTACCGCCGGCCCATCACAAAAAAGCGGTTTTAAACCGTTTGCTTTGCTTCCGGCACGGTTTTTTCAATGTTGACCAAACAGTCATAAAGCGCGCTGCCGCAGCCGTTGTCCGACTCCAAATCCGACGTAAGCACGTTAACCGGCCCGCCAAACGCCCCCCATTGTCCTTCGTGAATATTGATTGTTCCCGGATAGGCGCCATCTAGCACTTTGACTGTGCCGATGAGCGAGCTGCGGTCGTTGTAGACGCGCGCTTTGTCGCCATCAGTGAGCCCTTTGTCGGCAGCCACATCGGCCGCGACTTCGATGCGCACCGTCTGCAGCGCCGGAATGAGCGGATAGTGCTGCGAATGGTTCGACCGGAGCGGGTGGATCGTCAACAGCCGGTACGGATATTTTGCGGCCAATGACGGATTTGACTCTTTTGATTCAGCCGGATACATGATGGTCAGCCGGCCATCTTTCCCTTTTTGTATTCACCCGCTCTTTCAACATCCGCCCGCGCCCGCAAATGTTCCCTTTCGTGATCGGGTGTTGTTCATCGCCGTCAATGCGCACAACGTTTCCGTCCTTCACCGTCACTTTCAGCCCGCATACGTCCCAGCAATTGAGCGGGCACGACGTCACATGTGTTGTTTCCATTGTTTCCCCTCTTCCCCTCTTCTTAAACAAAAGAGCATGGGACAACTGCCCATGCTGTGGTGGCTCACTTTCTTTATTCCCCATGCTTGACCAGCACTTTTTTCATTTTGCGGATAAACTCTTTGCGCGGCAAAAGAACGCTATGGGCGCACCCTTCACATTTAATGCGGATATCGGCGCCTAAACGGATCACCTTCCAGCGGTTCGTCCCGCACGGATGCGGTTTTTTCATTTCGACGATATCGTATAAACCAAATTCTTTCTCCTCCATCCGCTCACCCCCATGTTACAACGATTGTTCTCTTTGCGGCTTCGCCGCCGACTGTTCCTCTCCATCGCGGCGGTGCAGCACGAGTCGTGGATACGCAATCTCGATCCCCCGCTCGTCTAAAAGCATCTTCACCTCTTTGCGAATGGCCCTTCCTACACCGATATGGCGCATCGGTTTCGTTTCACACGTAATGCGAAGCACGACTTCCGGACCGGTCACATTTTGCACGCCGAGCAGTTCCGGCGGCGCGACCATATCTTCATATTTTGCCGGCAGCTGCGGCAGGAGCTCGCGAATCGCCTGCTCCGCCGCTTCAATATCCTCTTCGTAGGCGATGCTGACGTCCACAACTGCCAAGCTGTTGTGAAGCGAATAGTTCGTCACTTGCGTGATGCTGCCATTTGGCAAAATGTGCACTTCTCCAGTCCAACTTTTGATTTTCGTCACCCGCAGCCCGATCTCTTCTACGTACCCTTCAAAATTACCGATGCGAACATAATCGCCGACCGCAAACTGATCTTCAAAAATGATGAAAAACCCGGTGATGATGTCTTTCACTAAGCTTTGCGCCCCGAAGCCAACGGCCAAACCGACGACCCCAGCCCCGGCCAGCAGCGCTTTAACGGGAACACCAAACGTATCTAAAATCATCAATAGCGCAATAAAATATAGTACGTACGTAATGACGTTGTCGAGCAGCCGCGCTAACGTCATCTCCCGGCGTTCCGAAATGCGGATCGGCGCCCTTTGGCGCACTTTAAACGCATTATGGACGGCCATTTTCAACACTTTCACCGCTATGGCGCATATGAGTAGGATAAGCACAATCTTGAGCGCCCCTGTTCCGATCCGAATCCACAGCTCCTCATCCGTCAAAAACTCAAACAACCGACTAACTGTTCTTTCAATCATACTCAACGCTGGCGACACCTCTACCTTTTTTCAGTCTGCGCTTTTTATTTTAACAAGACAGACCGTTGATTTGTAGTCATGCACCGGACGAAAAAGAAAAACAAACGTCAACATGTATATCATTCTTTCATTTTCCGTATACTGTTAATACTTTTGAATCGAAAGTAGGAGTGAAGCGAATGAGCATACCGTCGATATTTTTCTCTTCCAAAGAGGAAAGAGATCGCGTTTTTTACGATGAACAAGGGGCGGCGTCCTCGATCGCCTGGCGGATCGCCTCGCTGCTTCCGGATCCGCTCGTCCAGCCGGTCGCCATCGTCTGCATCGGCACAGATCGTTCGACCGGCGATTCACTCGGACCGCTTGTCGGCACGATGCTGAAAGAGAAGCCATTGACCCGCTTTCACGTATACGGAACGCTTGAGGAACCGATCCACGCCGTCAACCTAGAAGAAAAAGTAGGAGCCATTCAGCTCATTCATCGCGATCCGTTTATGATCGCGGTCGATGCTTGCCTCGGGCGGCTGAAAAGCGTCGGCGCCATCACCGTCGCCAAAGGGCCGGTTCGCCCCGGAGCCGGGGTGAATAAGCAGCTTCTTCCCGTCGGCGACGCCCATATTACCGGAGTAGTGAATGTGAGCGGATTTATGGAATTTTTCGTCCTGCAAAATACGCGCCTTCATCTCGTCATGAATATGGCCAAAACGATCGCCAACGGCATTTATGAGGCGGAGCGGCATCTCATCCGAAAGGAGCGGCTCGCCGCCCATCCGCTTCCAAAAGACCGCCATTCATTATGGTAGGCGGCCCATCCCCCTCTTGACAGGCTATTCAAGAAGGGGATTTCTTTTCTCCTCGCCTGAAAGGAGGCAGCCGCAACGGCTAAGCGAGCGAAAGAAGGAAAACAGCTGCCGCCGTTACAAGAATGCTCGGAAGCAAATTGGCCACACGAATGTTCGTCAAACCGAGCATGTTCAGTCCGATGGCTATAATTAAAATTCCCCCGGTCGCTGTCGATTCAGCGATGAACGAATCTAACACTTCCTTTGGCACAAACCGCTCGATTTGCGTCGCCAATAAAGCGATGCCGCCTTCGTATATGACCACGGGCAGCGCAGAGAACATGACGCCGATGCCAAGCGTCGTCGTCAAAATGACGCTCGCAAAGCCGTCCAAAATCGATTTCGTATACAAGACGCTATGATCGCCGCGCAACCCGCTGTCGAGCGCCCCGACAATCGCCATCGCACCGATGACAAATAACAACGTCGCGCTGACAAACCCTTTCGCAATGCTTCCTTCCCCGTTGCCGCCAACTTTTTTCTCGAGCCATTGGCCGAGCCGGTTCAGCTTTTCTTCCCAGTTCCAAATCTCCCCGAGAATGCCGCCGAAAACGAGACTGAAAATGACGACGAGAAACTGCTCGCTTTTCATTCCCATCTGAATGCCAAGAAGCGCTACCGCCAGCCCGATGCCTCCCATTACCGTCTCTTTTACCCGTTCGGGAATTCGGTGAAACCATATCCCGATCAAAGCCCCGACAACAATGCTTATCCCGTTGACAATCGTTCCTAGCAATACCATGCTGTTCAATCCCCTCTAGCAAAAATAGATCGGCCTTTATTAAGGGGCCGCTCTACTCATCGAACTGCACGTCGAGCAGTTCCAATATTCTCTCTAAGTCTTCCGGGGAAAAAAATTCGATTTCGATTTTCCCTTTTTTCTTCGTCTGTTTAATCGTAACGTTCGTGCCGAATTTTTCGCGCAACAGCGACTCACTTTCCCGGAGAAACACGCTTTTTTCCGGCGGTTTCCGTTTCGATGTTTCACGTGAAACATTTTCGTTCATTTGCTGGACCAGTTTTTCGAGCTGACGGACGTTCAGCCCGTCGCGAACCGTTCGCTCGACGATGAACTTCATTTTTCCTTTTTGCTTTAGCCCTAAGAGCGCTCGACCGTGTCCCATCGACAGCTTGCCGTCAACGAGCAGCTTTTGTACTTCCGGAGGAAGCGACAATAGGCGCAAATGGTTGGCAATGTGCGGGCGGCTCTTCCCGACGCGGCTGGCGATTTCCTCTTGAGTCAAGTGCAGCCTGTCCATCAGCATTTTATACGCCATCGCTTCCTCGATCGGATTTAAATCCTCACGCTGCAAATTTTCCAACAGGGCAAACTCCATCATTTGCTCGTCCGTTAACTCACGCACGACAACGGGAACCGACGGCAAATTCGCCTCCTTCGCCGCCCGGTAGCGGCGCTCGCCAACGACGATTTCAAACCCCTTCGGCGAACGGCGGACGATGAGCGGTTGCAGGATGCCGTGCTGCAAAATGGATTGTTTCAGCTCCTCAATCGCCTCGGGCTGAAACGTTTTCCGCGGCTGATATGGGTTCGGATGGAGATCAGAAATGCTTACTTCGAACACCGTTTCCTCTTTCCCGTTGAGCGCGAGATTGTTAAACAGCGCATTGATGCCTTTGCCGAGACCTTTAGCCACGTTCAAGCACCTCCTTCGCCAGTTCCAAATACACTTCCGCTCCCCGCGATTTGACATCGTACAAAATAATCGGCTTGCCGTGGCTTGGCGCCTCACTCAGCCGCACGTTTCTCGGGATGATCGTTTCGTACACCTTTTCGCGGAAGTACTTTTTGACTTCCTGAATCACTTGCAAACCTAAATTCGTCCGTGCATCGAGCATGGTCAACAAGACGCCTTCAAGGCGCAAATCGTAATTGAGGTGCCGCTGCACGAGTCGGATCGTATTCAGCAGCTGGCTGAGCCCTTCAAGCGCATAATATTCGCACTGGACAGGAATCAAGACAGCATCCGCCGCCGTCAACGCGTTTAACGTCAGCAGCCCTAGCGAAGGAGGACAGTCAATAATGATAAAATCATAGACCGCTTTGAGCGGCTCGAGCGCGTTTTTGAGCCGGATTTCGCGGGAGATGACCGAAACGAGCTCAATTTCTGCACCTGCAAGCTGAATCGTCGCCGGAATCACGTATAAGTTTTCAATGTTCGTCGGGCGGATGACATCTTTTGCTTTCATATCGCCAATAATGACGTTGTAAATGCATTCGTCAACATCGCCCTTTTCAATGCCGATTCCGCTCGTTGCATTTCCTTGCGGATCAGCGTCAACAAGCAGCACTTTTTTTCCGAGATGCGCCAAACAAGCCGACAAGTTGACGGCTGTCGTCGTTTTTCCGACTCCGCCTTTCTGGTTCGCAATAGCAATGACTTTGCCCACGGTGCCACCTACCTCTACCTCTTACTCATAAATTCTATTTTATCATGAAAAGAAGAAAAATGACTTTGTTTTCTGAAAGAAAAAACCCCATCAGCCGCGCTTGATGAGGCAAAAGGTAACTTCGTTATTTTTTGGCGATGCGGATTGTAATTTGATAATAATCGTCAAACTCTTCTTCTTCGGAATGGACCGACACCCCGCTATTTTCCACCATGGAAAGCGATTGGCGGATCGTATTGACGGCGATGCGCATATCGCGGCTGAACGCCTTTCGCTTCGGCTTCGGCTTTCGTTCGCCTGCCTCGAGCATCTTTAGCACCCGGTCTTCCGTCTGTTTGACGTTTAATTGTTTATCGATGATTTCTTGCAGCAGTTTCAGCTGTTTCTCTTTATCTTTCAACACGATCAGCGCGCGCGCATGGCGTTCAGTGATCATCCGCTGCAGGAGCGCCTCCTGCACTTCTTGCGGAAGCTTGAGCAGGCGCAGCTTGTTGGCGATGGTCGACTGCCCTTTGCCGAGGCGCTGGGCGAGCGCTTCTTGCGTTAAATCATGGAGCTCGATCAATCTCGCATACGCCATCGCCTCTTCGATTGGCGTCAGTTCCTCACGCTGCAAGTTTTCAATGAGGGCGACGGAGGCGGTTTCTTTATCGTTTAAGTTTTTAATAATAGCGGGGATTTCCGTCCAGCCAAGCTTTTGCACCGCCCTCCATCTTCGCTCGCCGGCGATGATTTCAAATTGTCCGTTTCCGCATTCGCGGACGACGATCGGTTGAATGATGCCGTGCGTCCGAATTGTCAACGCCAGCTCGGCAATTTTCTCTTCATCAAACACCGTGCGCGGCTGAAAACGGTTCGGGATAATGCTGGCAACCGGAATGTGGCGAACTTCCTCCCTCTCTTGCTTTTCCCCCGCCTCTTCTTGCTCTTTTTCTCCAAAGCTGAACAAGCGTGAAAACGGATGCTTCATCCCCCTACACCACCTTTGGACATACTTGGCCAAGTTCTCTGTTTCGCCCGGCAGGCGCCGCTGCTTATGGCCATCTTCGTTTTCCTCAGCACGGGACGCAGGGCGGGAGCCGCACAGCCCCTTTTCCCTCTGCCTCTCCCACCGCGCCCGCAAAACGTTACTGAATCGGTTGTTTGTTTGGCGTCCCCGGTTTGCGCGGGTATTGGGACGGCGTCTTTTTCGTTTTATGGACGAAAATAACCGTCCGTTCGCCCTCCTCAAACGGCAACGTGAACGTTTTCGCCGCCGCCACTTCCCCGCCGAGCACGGCGATCGCTTTTTTCCCTTCTTTCAACTCTTCAGGTGCCGAAGCAGCTTTCATCGCGATGAATGTACCGCCGACTTTCACAAGCGGAAGGCAAAGTTCAGCAAGCACCGGCATGCGCGCCACCGCCCTGGCCGTAACGACGTCGAACGATTCACGCATCCCCTTTTCGCGGGCAAACGTCTCCGCGCGATCGTGATAAAAGGCGATATCCGTAAGCCCCAGTTCTTCGGCAAGATGCTGCAGAAAGCGGATGCGTTTTTGCAGCGAGTCAACGATCGAAACGCGCAAGTGCGGAAAACAAATTTTCAGCGGAATGCTTGGGAATCCTGCCCCAGCGCCAACGTCGCAAAGCGAGAACGGCTCGGAAAAGTCGTAATAAAAGGCCGGAGAAACGGAATCAAAAAAATGTTTCACATACACGCCGGGCTTGTCCGTAATGGCGGTCAAATTCATCTTCTCGTTCCATTCGACGAGCAATTCATAATAGCGCTCAAACTGCGCAAGCGCCTGGGAAGAGAGGGAAATTCCCCTCTCTTCAAGCAAGGCTTGAAATTGTGTCGCCTCCATAAGCCAATCCTTTCCCTCATGTTTATTCATTCGACACACGCGCGATTCTTCCTTGTTCCAAATACACTAATAATATCGAAATATCGGCCGGATTGACGCCGGAAATGCGCGATGCTTGGGCAATCGAGAGCGGACGCACTTGTTTCAGTTTTTGCCGCGCTTCGGTCGCCAGTCCTTGGATGGCGTCGTAGTCGATATCTTCCGGGATTTTTTTGTTTTCCATTTTTTTGAGCCGTTCGACTTCTTGCAGCGATTTTTGGATATAGCCTTCATATTTGATTTGAATTTCAACTTGCTCGGCGACTTCTGGAGCGATGTCTTCGTCAGCCGGAGCGAGTTTTTGGATATGTTCGTACGTCATTTCCGGACGCCTTAGCAGATCAGCGGCGCGGATGCCGTCTTTCAACTCGCTTCCGCCCGCCTGGCGGATCACTTCTTGCACCTCTGGCGTCGGTTTAATGATGACCGTTTGCAGCCGTTTTTTCTCCCGTTCGATCGCCTCTTTTTTTGCCAAAAATGCTCGGTATCTCTCTTCGGAAATCAGGCCGATCCGATACCCGAGCTCGGTCAAGCGCAAATCGGCGTTGTCGTGGCGGAGCAACAGCCGATATTCGGCGCGCGATGTCAGCAGGCGGTACGGCTCGTTTGTCCCTTTGGTCACCAAATCGTCGATCAAGACGCCAATATAAGCGTCCGAACGGCTTAAAATGATTTCCTCGCGGCCGAGCGCGCGGTGGGCGGCGTTAATGCCGGCCATAATCCCTTGACCCGCCGCTTCTTCGTAGCCGGATGTGCCGTTAATTTGCCCGGCGGTGTACAAGTTTTTCACCAGCTTTGTTTCCAACGTCGGCCAAAGCTGTGTCGGCACGATCGCATCGTACTCGATCGCATAGCCGGCCCGCATGAGCTGCGCTTTCTCGAGCCCTGGGATCGTCTCAAGCAGTTTGCGTTGGATATGTTCCGGCAAACTTGTCGACAGCCCTTGCACGTAGACTTCTTCCGTTTCCCGCCCTTCCGGCTCGAGGAAAATCTGGTGACGAGGCTTGTCGTGGAACCGGACGACTTTATCTTCGATCGATGGGCAATAGCGCGGTCCGGTTCCTTTAATCATGCCGGAGTACATCGGCGACAAATGCAAATTTTCATCAATGATGCGGTGCGTTTCCTCTGTCGTATACGTCAGCCAGCACGGCAGCTGGTCGGTGATGTATGTTGTCGTCTCGTATGAAAACGCCCGCGGCTCTTCGTCTCCCGGCTGAATTTCTGTTTTGCTGTAGTCGATCGTCCGGCTGTTGACGCGCGGCGGCGTGCCTGTTTTGAAACGGACGAGCTCGAACCCAAGCTCTTCTAAATGCTCGGACAACTTGATTGACGGCTGCTGGTTGTTCGGCCCGCTTGAATATTTAATATCGCCGATAATAATTTCCCCCCGCAGAAACGTCCCGGTCGTAATGACGACCGCTTTGGCGTAATAATGGGCCCCTGTTTGTGTAATGACGCCTTTGCAGACGCCGTCTTCGACGATGAGCCGCTCAACTTTCCCTTGCAGCAGCGTCAAATTTTCCTCATTTTCGAGCGTCTTTTTCATTTCCCGCTGGTACAGCACTTTGTCAGCCTGTGCCCGCAGCGCGCGGACGGCCGGACCTTTGCCGGTGTTAAGCATCCGAATTTGAATGTATGTTTTATCAATGTTTTTCCCCATTTCCCCGCCGAGAGCGTCGATTTCACGCACGACGATCCCTTTCGCCGGTCCGCCAATCGACGGGTTGCACGGCATAAACGCAATCATGTCGAGGTTAAGCGTAATGACGAGCGTTTTCGCCCCGATGCGCGCCGCCGCCAAAGCCGCCTCACAGCCGGCGTGGCCGGCGCCGATGACGATGACGTCATACGATCCTCCGTGATACTCCATTTCGTTTCCTCCTTGCTTATTTTCCTAAACAAAATTGGGCAAACAGCTGATCAATCAAACTTTCGTGCAATGTATCGCCAACGATTTCGCCAAGCAGCTCCCACGCCCGGCGCAAATCGATTTGAACGAGGTCGACCGGCATGCCGGCGTCAATGCCGGAAAGCGCATCATCGATCGCCTTTTTCGCTTGCTCGAGCAACGCGATATGGCGGGAGTTCGAGACATAAGTCAAGTCGCCGGCTTCTAGTTCACCGCCAAAAAATAAATCGGCGATTGCCTTTTCGAGTTCATCAATCCCTTGTTCGCGCAATAGTGATGTTGCCACAATCGGCCGGCCGGCCGCAAGCTCTTTGACCCGTTCCATATCAATATTTTCGGGCAAATCCGTTTTATTGACGATTACGATGACATCCATTCCCTCTGTCATCGCAAACAGCCGCTCATCCTCTTCGGTCAGCGGTTCATGGTAGTTCAAAACGAGCAAAATTAAATCAGCCCGCTTCAACATTTGCTGCGAGCGCTCAACGCCAATCCGCTCAACAACATCTTCTGTTTCGCGGATGCCGGCGGTGTCGATCAAGCGGAGCGGCACGCCGCGGACGTTGACATACTCTTCGATGACATCGCGCGTCGTTCCCGGGATATCGGTGACGATCGCCCGGTTTTCGTGAGCGAGCGCATTTAACAGTGATGACTTGCCGACGTTCGGCCGTCCGATAATGACCGTCGCCAAGCCTTCGCGCAAAATTTTCCCTTGGGCGGCGGTCGACAGCAGCTTTTCAATTTGTCCGCGCACGTATTCTGCCTTCTCCTTCAACAGACGCGGCGTCATCTCCTCGACATCATCGTATTCTGGATAGTCGATGTTGACTTCAACGTGCGCCAACGTTTCTAAAATGGTCTGCCGCAATTCGCGGATTAATGTCGACAACCGCCCTTCCATTTGCTGCAAGGCGACGTTCATCGCGCGATCCGTTTTGGCGCGAATCAAGTCGATGACTGCTTCAGCTTGGGATAAGTCGATGCGCCCGTTCAAAAACGCCCGCTTCGTAAACTCCCCCGGCTCAGCGAGACGCGCCCCGTTCGCGAGCACAAGCTGCAACAACCGATTCACGGAAACGAATCCGCCATGGCAATTAATTTCTACTACATCTTCGCGCGTAAATGTTTTCGGCGCCCGCATGACCGATACCATGACTTCCTCGACGGTTCGTCCGCTTTTCGGGTCAACAATATGCCCGTAATGAATCGTGTGTGACGGCGCATCTTTCAGCCGCTTTCCGGTCGGGCTGCGGAAAAGCCGATCGGCGATTTCTATCGCCTCGTCCCCGCTCAGGCGAACGATGGCGATCGCCCCTTCCCCCATCGGCGTTGAAATGGCGGCAATCGTATCAAATTCTGTCATGGCTTGTTCACCTCGCTTTTTCTCCGTTCCATCTATATCCACAGCTTTTTCGCCGTATTCACCTTGTGAATTTTTGCTTAGTTCAATTTTAACTTATCCACATGTGAATAACAATATGGCACACTTCTCCTGATTGTCTAAAAATGAATAGGGCCCGCCGCAAACCGGAACGCGCAGTTGTTTACACCGGGTCTATGTTGCGTTAGACATAAACATATCGGCATCTCGCCGCTTAGAAAAACGGAAGCCAAAACAAAAAAAGAGAGGCCTCCTCTATGTGGTTTAGAGAGGTGCCTCTTTCCTTGACGGTTGTTTTTTGCCTACGGCGGGCGAAACGACGATCGAACGGTGCGGATCAGCTCCGATCGAGTAGGTGGAGACATGTTTATGGCCGGCCAGTGCCGCATGAATGATTTTTCGCTCATGCGCCGGCATCGGCTCAAGCTTGACTTCTTTCCCTGTCTTGACCACCCGGGCTGCCAGCTTGTGTGCCAATTCGACAAGCGCCTGTTCTCTTCGTTCGCGGTAATTTTCTACATCGACGGTGATCGACACGTATTCATCGGCATGGCGGTTGGCGACGAGCTGCGCCAAAAACTGAAGCGCGTTTAACGTTTGTCCGTGTTTGCCAATCAGCAAACCGATCGGCCCCCCTTGAACGCGGAGCGTTACTTGTTTGCCGCGGCGGACGGCCTCGACGTTTGCCCCTTCCGCCCCCATTTGCACGATAACTTGTTGCAAAAAACGCACTGTCTCCTCAACCGGATCGATTTTCAGCACCGCTTTCACAACCGCCGGCCGGCCGCCAAACAGGCCGAACCAGCCTTTTTTCCCTTCATCGATCACGACGATGTCCGCGCGCTCCCGAGGTGCACCGAGCTGTGTGAGCGCCAGCTGCACCGCTTCTTCGACCGTTGCGGCAGTCGCGGTAACTTCCTTCACTTTTTCGCTCCTCCTGGATGGGCAGAAACAGTCGGCCCTTTAATGAGATATGTTTGCACGATGGAGAAAATATTTCCGACAACCCAGTAAAGCGACAAGGCGGCCGGGAAGTTGATCGCAAAAATGACGATCATAATTGGCATCATCCAAAGCAGCATCGCCATTTGTGGATTTTGCTGAGCCGAGCCGGCCATCATTATTTTTTGCTGGATAAACATCGTCACTCCAGCGATCACCGGCAAAATATAGTACGGGTCCTTTTCGCCAAGGTCAAACCATAAAAAGTTATGCTGGGCGATTTCCCTTGTGCGCATAATGGCATGGTAAAAACCGATTAAAATCGGCATTTGAATTAAAATCGGAAAGCAGCCGGCCATCGGGTTGACGCCATGCTTTTGGAACAATAACATCATCTCTTGCTGGAGCTTTTGTTGGGTTTGCGCGTCTTTAGAACTGTATTTTTTGCGCAACGCCTCGATTTCAGGCTGAAGCGCTTGCATCGCCTTCGCATTGCGCGTCTGTTGAATCATCAGCGGCAAGATGAGCAGGCGGATGAGAATGGTAACGACAATGATCGACAGCCCGTAGCTTCCGCCAAGCATCTCGGCGACGTATTTAATAAGCCAAGAAAGCGGATAAACGATATACTCGTTCCAAAACCCCTTGCTTTCTCGGGTGATCGGTTCATTAATCTCCGTGCATCCAGACAACATGGCAGCCAATGCACTGAGCAATACAATGAATGTAATTCGCCTTTTCACCTTCTTTTTCCTCCCACATGTACAAGTTCATGTATGTATTTTACCACCTTTTTTTGCCGCGTGGAGCATTTTTTCAAGCCGAATCCGACGTTCGGCCTCCCTTTTTCAACCCCCCGGCTTTCCGCAGCACATGGACCAAACTCTTTTTTACTTCGGCATAGCCCATTTCAGCCGCAGGCTGTCTCGCGATAATGACATAGTCCTTGCCAGGAACGACTTGTTCCTTTAACTCGAGAAAACATTGGCGGATGTATCGTTTAATTTGGTTTCTGACAACGGCCTTGCCAAGCTTTTTGCTGACCGAAAGCCCGATGCGAAAGTAAGGCTGCTCCGGGCGGTCAAGCGTATACACGACAAACTGCCGATTGGCCGTCGAAACGCCCCGTTGAAACACTTCTTGGAATTCCTCGTTTTTTTTGATCCGATACTTTTTTTTCATTTTCCCGAAACACTCCATTTGCCTAATTTCCCAGCGGCAAAATGTTGAGAAAAAAGACCACTGATGCTTCAGTGGCCTATTATGCAGACAATACTTTTCTTCCTTTGCGACGGCGACGCGCCAATACTTTTCTCCCATTTTTCGTGCTCATGCGCGCGCGGAATCCGTGCACTTTGCTGCGCTTCCGTCTATTTGGTTGATACGTCCGTTTCATCTATGACACCTCCCTAGGGAATAACTGTTACGGGCAGTCTTTCTCATTATATTGAACAATCTTAGCAAATGTCAACCGCCTTCGCATTTTTCTTGCCTTCATCAGCGGTGTGGATAATTTTTCTCCCCTAAATAACAATCCACAACATTTATCGACATTTTTTTCACATGTTCAACCGTGTGGATAGCGATTTTTTCACAACCTGTCCGTTTTGTGGATAATCAAAAAATTCCGTTGCAACAAGCCGCTTTATTTGCTATTATTATTGTGTTTTCACTATGAATAACCGTGTGGATAAAGAAAGATATCCACATTTTGTGGATAGACTGTGGATATATTTTTGCACAACTTGTTTATAGTGTTGTCCACAGATGGTGGATTTTGTCGAAAAGCCGCCTTGTTTCCTTAATATATTTTTTCCACAAATTATTTTTTAAACGAACGATTATCCTCTGACCAAGGGAGGGGCAACGGGTGGAAAATATCCATGATTTATGGGATCGCGTGCTCGGGGAAATTGAACAGAAAATCAGCAAGCCGAGCTTTGAAACTTGGCTCAAATCGACGAAAGCCCACTCTTTACGAGGTGACACGCTCGTCATCGTAGCCCCAAACGAGTTTGCTAGAGACTGGCTTGATTCCCGCTATTCCCATTTAATTGCCGAAACGATTTACGCGATTACCGGCGAAGAGCTGGCGGTCAAATTTATCATTCCGCCAAACCAAGCTGACGATGAATTGGAGTTTCCGCCGTCGGCGAAAAAACAGCGAAAGCCGTACGAAGAGGCGAACGACTTCCCGCAGAGCATGTTAAATCCAAAATATACGTTCGACACGTTTGTCATCGGCTCTGGCAACCGGTTTGCTCACGCCGCCTCGTTAGCGGTCGCTGAAGCCCCGGCCAAGGCGTACAATCCCCTCTTCATTTACGGCGGAGTCGGGCTCGGAAAAACACACTTAATGCACGCGATCGGCCATTACGTAATCGAACATAACCCGTCCGCGAAAGTTGTCTATTTGTCTTCGGAAAAATTTACAAACGAGTTTATTAACGCCATCCGCGACAACCGCCCTGACGACTTTCGCAATAAGTATCGGAATGTCGATGTTCTGCTGATTGATGACATTCAATTTCTAGCTGGAAAGGAACAAACACAGGAGGAATTTTTCCATACGTTTAACACGCTGCACGAGGAAAGCAAACAGATCGTCATTTCGAGCGACCGGCCGCCAAAAGAAATTCCGACGCTTGAAGATCGCTTGCGCTCGCGCTTTGAGTGGGGGCTAATCACGGACATCACGCCGCCCGATTTAGAAACGCGGATTGCCATTCTTCGCAAAAAGGCGAAGGCGGAGGGGTTTGACATCCCGAACGAGGTCATGCTTTACATCGCTAACCAGATTGATTCAAACATCCGTGAACTCGAAGGTGCTCTCATTCGGGTCGTCGCCTACTCATCGCTCATCAATAAAGAAATCACGGCTGACCTGGCAGCGGAGGCGTTGAAGGATATCATTCCAAGCGCGAAGCCGAAAGTCATTACGATCCAAGACATTCAGCGCGTTGTTGGGCAGCATTTCAACATTAAGCTCGAGGATTTTAAAGCAAAAAAACGGACAAAATCGGTCGCGTTCCCCCGGCAAATCGCCATGTATCTCTCCCGTGAGCTGACCGACTGCTCGCTGCCGAAAATCGGCGACGAATTTGGCGGCCGCGATCATACGACGGTCATCCATGCCCATGAAAAAATATCAAAGCTTTTGCAAACCGACACGCAGCTGCAAAAACATATAAAGGAAATCCAAGAAAAGCTGAAGCAACTGTGAATAACCAGCCTTGTTTTATGCACAGCCTATCCACATGTGGACAGGCTGTGCTTACTTCGCTTTTCTTGCTTATCCACATACTAACAAGCCATACGACTATTACTATGATTTTTATTTTTATATTTTTATAATTTATTTCCGAACATCAACAAAATGGGGAGGAACGACAAGTGAACATTTCCATTGACCGCGAAGCGCTGGCGAAAAGCGTCCAAGACGTAATGAAGGCTGTATCGACGAGAACAACGATCCCGATTTTAACCGGGATTAAGCTGACGGCAACCGCCCGCGGAGTGACGCTGACGGGAAGCGACTCTGACATTTCGATTAAGTCGTTTATTCCGCTCGAAAAAGAAGGACGCTTGCTTGTTGATGTAAAAAGACCAGGAAGCATCGTACTGCAAGCGCGCTTTTTTGCCGAAATCGTCAAGAAGCTGCCCCAACAAACGGTTGAAATCGAAACCGAAGACAACTTTTTGACCGTCATTCGCTCGGGCCACTCGGAATTCCGTCTCAACGGCCTAAACGCTGAGGAATATCCTCGTTTGCCGCAAATTGAAGAGGAAAACGTGTTTCAAATTCCGGCTGATTTGTTAAAAACGGTCATCCGACAAACTGTATTTGCCGTATCAACATCGGAAACACGCCCAATCTTGACAGGTGTCAACTGGAAAGTCGAAAACGGCGAACTGATTTGTACGGCAACAGACAGCCATCGCCTGGCGATGCGCAAGGTGAAAATCGAAGCGGAAAACGCTGTTTCGTATAACGTTGTCATTCCGGGGAAAAGTCTCAACGAACTAAGTAAAATTTTAGATGACGGCAGCGCTCCGGTCGATATCGTTATTACGGCCAACCAAGTGTTGTTTAAGGCGGAACATCTTCTATTCTTTTCTCGGCTGCTTGACGGAAACTATCCGGAGACAGCCCGCTTGATCCCGAGCGACAGCAAAACGAACATGGTCGTCAATGCAAAAGAATTTTTGCAGGCGATCGATCGGGCGTCCTTGCTTGCGAGGGAAGGAAGAAACAACGTCGTGAAGCTGGCGACGCTCCCAGGAGGATTGCTCGAGATTTCTTCGAT
This sequence comes from Geobacillus uzenensis, assembly GCF_002217665.1. Taxonomy (NCBI): domain Bacteria; kingdom Bacillati; phylum Bacillota; class Bacilli; order Caryophanales; family Anoxybacillaceae; genus Geobacillus; species Geobacillus uzenensis. Next base: position 82,691 of record NZ_NEWL01000010.1, on the reverse strand, counting down.
TTCTCCAGAAATCGGAAAAGTAACTGAGCAGCTGCAGACGGAATCGATTGAAGGTGAAGAATTAAACATTTCCTTCAGCGCAAAATACATGATGGATGCGCTGCGGGCGCTTGATGGCAACGATATTCAAATCAGCTTCACAGGGGCGATGCGGCCGTTCTTATTGCGCCCGCTCCATACGGACTCGATGCTTCAGCTTATTTTGCCGGTAAGAACGTATTGATTCCGCAGCTTTGCGCGCATAACGGGTGTGCTGTCTTGAGCATGGCTCTTTTTATGCCCGATGGGGAGGATGGGAATGTTTGTTGTCCTCGCTCATCGGCTTTCTTTGCGAGTGGAAGAGTTTTTCGGTAAAATAAAAGAATAGGCAGTTTGAAGGAAAGCGAGCGATACGCGGATGGAACAAAAGGTAACGATTATAACAGAAACGATTACGCTAGGGCAGCTGCTGAAGCTGATGAATTTGATCGAGACGGGCGGCGCAGCCAAATGGTTTTTACAAGAGTATAATGTGTTTGTCAACGGCGAAAAAGAAGACCGACGCGGCCGGAAACTGAAAGACGGCGACCGGGTCGACATTGAACGGATCGGCACGTTTATCGTCACGCAGGTGAAGTAGGTGAAGGCCGAGTGTTTCTAACTAACTTAACGTTAACGAACTATCGCAATTATGAACATGAAACGTTAAGCTTTGACCGGGGCGTAAGTATCATCTTAGGGGAGAACGCCCAAGGAAAGACGAACATGATGGAGGCCATTTATGTTTTGGCCATGGCAAAATCGCATCGCACTGCCAACGATAAAGACCTTATCCGTTGGAATGAAGAATATGCTAAAATAGAAGGAAGAGCGGAAAAACGAAGCGGTTCTTTAGCGCTTGAACTGACGATCTCGAAAAAAGGAAAAAAGGCGAGATGCAACCATATTGAACAGCAGCGGCTCAGCCAATATGTCGGCCATTTGAACGTTGTCATGTTCGCTCCTGAGGACTTGAATTTAGTCAAAGGAAGCCCGCAAGTGCGGCGCCGGTTTGTCGACATGGAGATCGGGCAAGTATCGCCCGTTTATATACATGATTTGAGCCAATATCAAAAACTGTTGCAGCAGCGCAATCATTACTTGAAAATGATGCAGGCGCGTGAGCGAAGCGACGAGGCGGTGCTCGATGTATTAACCGAGCAGCTCATGGTGCTGGCGGCAAAAATCACCTTGCGACGCCGCCAGTTTTTGTCGTTGCTCGAGCAATGGGCGATGCCGATCCATCACGAAATCAGCCGCGGCGCCGAACGGCTTCACATCCGGTACGAACCATCGGTCGACGTATCAGAAAAGGCAGAATTGTCGAGAATAGTAGAGGCATACAGCGAAACGTTTGCCGCTATGAGGGAGCGGGAAATTCAGCGGGGAACGACGCTTGTCGGCCCACATCGCGATGATATCGCGTTTATTGTCAATGGAAAAAACGTACAAACATTCGGCTCCCAAGGACAGCAGCGCACAACGGCGCTGGCAGTCAAACTGGCGGAAATTGAGCTTATCTTTTCTGAGTTAGGCGATTACCCCATTTTATTGCTCGATGATGTGTTGTCGGAACTTGATGACTTTCGGCAAACCCACCTCCTTGATGCAATCCGAAAAAAAGTGCAAACTTTTGTCACTACAACAAGCATCGACGGCATTAAGCACGACATCATTCAAGAAGCGGCCATTTATCGAGTTCGCTCCGGTTCGGTAACCGCCTCTTCTTGACTGTGGAACGTTGAACGTTTGCAAAGAAAGCGTAGGTGATATGGCATGACAATGGAACAGCGGGTTGAGCAGGCGTACGATGCGAGTCAAATACAAGTGCTTGAAGGCCTCGAGGCGGTTCGAAAACGCCCGGGGATGTACATTGGCTCGACAGGACCAAAAGGATTGCACCATCTCGTCTGGGAAATCGTCGACAACAGCATCGATGAGGCGTTGGCCGGCTATTGCACGGAAATTCATGTGACGATCGGAGAAGATAACAGCATCACTGTCGCTGACAACGGACGAGGCATTCCGGTTGATGTGCATGAGGCGACGGGGCGTCCGGCTGTTGAGGTCATTATGACTGTCCTTCACGCCGGCGGAAAGTTCGGCGGAGGGGGCTATAAAGTGTCCGGCGGCTTGCACGGCGTCGGCGCCTCGGTTGTGAATGCCTTATCGGAATGGCTGGAAGTTTATGTGTACCGCGACGGAAAAATTCACTACCAAAAATATGAACGGGGTGAACCTCGCACCGACTTGCAAGTCGTCGGTGAAACGGACCGGACCGGGACGACGACCCGTTTCAAGCCGGATCCGGAAATTTTTACAGAAACGACTGAGTTTGACTATGAGACGCTGGCCACCCGGCTGCGCGAGCTCGCTTTTTTAAACCGCGGCTTGAAAATTATCTTGACGGATGAACGGGTCGACAACCGGAAAAACGAATATTTTTATGAGGGCGGCATCCGCTCTTACGTGCGCCATTTAAACCGCACGAGGGAAGTGCTGCATGAGGAGCCGATTTATATCACTGGCGAGCGCGACGGTATCGCCGTTGAAATCGCCTTGCAATATAACGACGGCTACACAAGCAACATTTACTCGTTCGTTAACAACATTCATACGTATGAAGGGGGCATGCATGAGTCCGGCTTTAAAATGGCGCTGACGCGCATCATCAATGACTATGCGCGCAAACAGCAAATTTTTAAAGATAACGACGCCAATTTGACCGGTGAGGATGTGCGCGAGGGGCTGACGGCCATCGTGTCGATCAAGCATCCATCTCCGCAGTTTGAGGGGCAGACGAAAACGAAGCTTGGCAACAGCGATGCGCGCACCGTGACAGACGCCGTCTTCTCCGAGCAGTTCGAGACGTTTTTACTTGAACACCCGGCCGTTGCCCGAAAAATTGTCGAAAAAGGCATGATGGCGGCGCGCGCCCGGTTAGCGGCGAAAAAAGCGCGCGAACTGACACGGCGGAAAAGCGCGCTCGAAATTTCCAACTTGCCCGGCAAGTTGGCCGACTGTTCGTCAAGAGATCCATCTATCAGTGAGTTGTATGTCGTTGAAGGCGATTCGGCGGGCGGTTCGGCGAAACAAGGGCGTGACCGCCATTTCCAAGCCATTTTGCCGCTGCGCGGGAAAATCATCAACGTTGAAAAAGCGCGATTGGATAAAATTTTGTCGAACAATGAGGTGCGGGCGATCATCACTGCGCTTGGCACCGGTATCGGGGAGGATTTCGACATCTCGAAAGCGCGTTACCATAAAGTCATTATCATGACCGACGCGGACGTCGACGGCGCCCACATCCGCACGCTCCTGTTGACGTTCTTTTACCGCTATATGCGCGAATTTATCGAGCGCGGCTACGTCTATATCGCCCAGCCGCCGCTGTATAAAATCGAACAAGGAAAACAAGTGCGCTACGCTTACAACGACCGCCAGCTCGAAAAAATTCTTGCCGAGCTGCCGGATCAGCCGAAACCGACGATTCAGCGCTACAAAGGATTGGGCGAAATGAATCCGGAGCAGCTTTGGGAAACGACGATGAATCCGGAAACGAGAACGTTGCTGCAAGTGAGCTTGCAGGACGCCATTGAAGCGGACGAAACGTTTGAAATTTTGATGGGCGACAAAGTGGAACCGCGCCGCCAGTTTATTGAAGAAAACGCCCGTTATGTGAAAAACTTGGATATTTAAGGCTGAAAAAGAGAGGGAAGCGGCCGCCCTCCCCGCTTCACCTTGCCGACGGGGCCATCCGGCGCGCGAGCGAAGCGGCGCCCGCCATCCGTTCGTTTCTGCCGCCGATTAGGCAGACCGGAACGGAGGAGGTTCAAAAGGGAGGTTTGGACGAATGGAAGAACATGAACAACCGCGCATTCGCGAAGTGAATATTAGCCAAGAAATGCGTTCTTCGTTCCTCGATTATGCAATGAGCGTCATCGTTTCACGGGCCTTGCCGGACGTGCGCGACGGATTGAAACCGGTGCATCGCCGCATTTTGTACGCCATGCACGATCTTGGCATGACCGCTGATAAACCGTACAAAAAATCGGCCCGCATCGTCGGCGAAGTGATCGGGAAATACCACCCGCACGGCGACGCCGCCGTGTACGATACGATGGTGCGCATGGCACAAGATTTCAACTACCGGTACATGCTCGTTGATGGGCACGGCAACTTCGGATCGATCGACGGCGATGCCGCCGCCGCTATGCGTTACACAGAAGCGCGCATGTCGAAAATCGCAATGGAGCTGTTGCGCGATATCAATAAAGACACGATTGACTACCAAGACAACTATGATGGCTCGGAAAAAGAGCCAGTTGTGCTGCCATCCCGGTTTCCGAACTTGCTTGTCAACGGTTCATCGGGCATCGCCGTCGGGATGGCGACGAACATTCCGCCGCATCAACTTGGCGAAGTGATCGACGCCTTGTTGGCGCTAAGCCAAAACCCGGAGATGACAGTCGCTGACTTAATGGAATACATCCCTGGGCCTGATTTTCCGACTGCCGGACAAATTATCGGCCGCAGCGGCATCCGCAAGGCGTATGAAACTGGACGGGGTTCGATTACGTTGCGCGCCAAGGCTGAGATCGAGCAACACGCCAACGGCAAAGAAACGATTATCGTGAGCGAACTCCCTTACCAAGTGAACAAAGCGAAACTGATTGAACGAATCGCTGAACTTGTGCGTGAGAGAAAAATTGACGGGATTACTGATTTGCGCGACGAGTCGGACCGGAGCGGGATGCGCATCGTCATTGAAGTACGGCGGGATGCCAACGCGAAAGTCGTTTTAAACAACTTATACAAACATACAGCATTACAAACGAGTTTCGGAATCAATATGCTCGCCTTGGTCGACGGCGAGCCGAAAGTGCTGAACTTAAAAGAGTGCTTGGAGCATTATTTAACCCATCAAAAAACAGTTATCCGCCGACGGACGGCATTCGAGCTTAAAAAAGCTGAGGCGCGTGCCCACATCTTAGAAGGCTTGCGCATCGCTCTCGATCACCTAGATGAAGTGATCGACCTCATCCGGCGTTCACGAACGACGGAAGCTGCGCGCGAAGGGCTGATGGAGCGATTTTCGCTCAGCGAACGGCAGGCGCAGGCGATTTTGGATATGCGTCTGCAACGGCTGACCGGCCTTGAACGGGAAAAAATCGAACAAGAATATCAAGATCTTGTCCGTCTTATCGCCGAGCTGAGAGCGGTGTTGGCTGACGAAGAGAAAGTGTTGCAAATTATTCGCGACGAGCTTAGCGAGATTAAAGAGCGGTTCAACGATGAGCGGCGTACCGAAATCGTTGTTGGAGCCGTCGAACAGCTCGACGATGAAGACTTAATCCCTCATGAGCATATTGTCATTACGCTCACCCATAAAGGCTATATTAAGCGTCTGCCTTTATCGACGTATCGGAGTCAGAAGCGCGGCGGCCGGGGCGTGCAAGGAATGCACACGGCGGAAGACGATTTTGTCGAACATTTGCTCATTACATCGACCCACGACAACGTGCTGTTTTTCACGAACAAAGGGAAAGTATATCGGGCGAAAGGCTACGAAATCCCGGAGTTCGGCCGAACGGCCAAAGGGCTGCCGATCATTAACTTGCTTGAGCTCGATAAAGATGAGTGGATCAACGCGATGATCCCCATTGAGACATTCGACGACGAACGTTACCTTGTGTTTGCGACAAAACAAGGGATCGCCAAGCGTTCTCCACTTTCCTCCTTCGCCCACATCCGCAACAACGGGTTAATTGCTATTCATTTGCGCGAAGGGGATGAGCTGATTTCCGTCAGGCTGACGGACGGCAAAAAACATTTGATCATTGGCACGAAAAAGGGGATGCTCATCCGCTTCCCGGAAACCGACGTCCGAACGATGGGCCGCAGCGCAACCGGAGTCAAAGCGATCACGCTCGACGGCGACGATGAAGTCGTTGGCATGGAGATTTTAGAAGATCACCACGACGTGCTTGTCGTCACGAAAAAAGGGTTCGGCAAGCGCACCCCAGCTTCGGAATACCGGGTGCAAAGCCGCGGCGGCAAGGGATTGAAAACGTGCAATGTTACAGAAAGAAACGGTTCTGTCGTCGCAGTGACAACGGTCGTCGGCAACGAAGACTTAATAGTGATTACGACCGGCGGCGTGCTCATCCGCATCGCGGTCCATGATATTTCCCGAACAGGGAGAATTGCCCAAGGCGTCAAACTCATTCGCCTCTCCGGCGAAGATGAACACGAATGCGTCGCCACCGTGGCGAAGGTACCCGAGGAAGAAAAAGAGGAAGAGGAAAACCATTTGGCTTAGTTTCTATGACGTTCCGGCCACAAAGGCACGGAGCGTCTTTCCTTTTGGTGCTGAAGCACTCCCATTACAGGAAAAATCATGTTAAGATAAACATAAATGTTATAGGCAGAGGTGCATAAACCGATGGTGCGCGTTAAATTGGACCAGCTTTGCGAAGGCTGTGTGCTTGCTGAGGATGTGCTTGGCAAAACAAAAAAACCGATCATGTTGAAAAACACGGTGATCACGAAGCCCCTGCTGCACGTGCTCAGCAAGTTTCTCATTGATGAAGTGGAGGTCGAACCAGTACTAGTCAATGGTGAGCCCTTCCTTGGGGGCGACCCCTCCTTGACGAAACCCGACGAGCGGCCGGTTATGCTGTATTTAGAGGCAGTGCAACAGTATAAAAGGGTGTTTCAGTCATGGCAATCCGGGTTGCCGGTCGATATCCGCGAAATAAGAGAGATCGCCATCCCGCTGTTCAACAAAATGATAAAGCATAAACGAGAGTTGCTTGTGCTTCATCATTACACAACAAAAGAAGAATATTTATACCATCACGCTGTCAGCGTTGGTTTGCTCGCCGGGTTTCTAGCCATGCAGCTCGGCTACGGCCAAGGCGAATGTCACCAAATCGTGCTTGCTGGCGTTTTATCTGACTGCGGCATGGCCAAAATAAGCAGCCAAATTTTGTTGAAGCCTTCGGCGCTTACCGAGGCAGAGTTCCGTGAAATAGAACAACATCCTATTTTTGGTTACCGAATGGTGCAAAAAATTGCTGCGTTAAACCAAGGAGCAAAATTAGCTGTGCTGCAACACCACGAGCGAAATGACGGCAGCGGATATCCGTTGCGAGTCAAAGCGGAAAAAATTCATCCATATGGCCAAATTATTGCAGTCGCTGACGTATACTATGCAATGACTTCAGAACGTCTGTACCGCCGCAAGCAGTCCCCCCTTCGTGTTATTGAAACAATGCAGCGGGAGCAAGCGGGCAGATTAAATACAGAGGTGGTCGCTTTGCTTTTCAACCATCTAGTCAGCTTGCAAACGGGAACTATGGTCAAACTATCAAACGGTGAAACAGCTGAAGTAGTATTTACTCAGCGCGACGAGCCACTAAGGCCGATCGTCAAGGTGATCGAAACTGAAGAGTTGCTTCCGTTAGCCGAGCACCGAGATCTGTACATCGAGGAAATCTTATCACCTTGATTGAGAAATCCCACCTTAAACCAAAAGCGGGAGATGGATCATCTATTTTCTGTGAAAATCCCGTCGGTAAGCGGTGATTTTCATCCCCGGGTGGAGGGCAAAACGTTGCCCATGGACTTTTTTGTGAACCGTTTATCCAAAAAATACCGTTGCATAAACAACAACAACATGATACAATCAATTTTGCTTGCGAAGACAACGAAATAAAAAAACACTATTGACTTTTCGTTGTCCATACGTTATTATTTAATAGCTGTCATCATTAAGAGATGCAAGGTTCCTTGAAAACTAAACAAAACACAAGCGTCATACGAAAAGCTGAGGCCGCCCGTCTATCGGCGAAACGCGCTGGAGGGCCTGCGAGGAGGCTATCGCCGCCGCAGCAGGACCGAAGCGTCGCGAGTCGATGGCGGCCGAAGCTAGACAATACGAAAAGCTGAGGCCGCGGCGCCTTTGGTGCTGAGGCCGAAGCCAAAGCCAATCAACTTTCTATTGGAGAGTTTGATCCTGGCTCAGGACGAACGCTGGCGGCGTGCCTAATACATGCAAGTCGAGCGGACCGAATGAGAGCTTGCTCTTATTTGGTCAGCGGCGGACGGCAAGGTAGCCGTACCGGAAGGTGCGGCTGGATCACCTCCTTTCTAAGGACGAAAAGCGGAGGCCGCCCGCCTATCGGCGAAACGTGCTGGAGGGCCTGCGAGGAGGCTATGCCGCCGCAGCAGGGCCAAAGCGTCGCGAGCCGATGGCGGCCGGAGCTAGACAGTCGGTTTGATATATAATGACGCTTGTTGTTTTGTTTAGTTTTGAGGGAATGGGTTATTCTCTGCACATACATTATGGGCCTATAGCTCAGCTGGTCAGAGCGCACGCCTGATAAGGTTTAGTTTTGAGGGAATGGGTTATTCTCTGCACATACATTATGGGCCTATAGCTCAGCTGGTCAGAGCGCACGCCTGATAAGCGTGAGGTCGGTGGTTCAAGTCCACTTAGGCCCATCCTATATTGCGGGGCCTTAGCTCAGCTGGGAGAGCGCCTGCTTTGCACGCAGGAGGTCATCGGTTCGATCCCGATAGGCTCCACCATTTTAAGTGAACAGAAATCGTTCCTTGAAAACTAGATAACCGGAAAAGCTGAGGTGCCGCGGTTAGCTCTCGAAGCCAAATGTTCTTCACCCGCAGGGATGCTTGCATCCCAAGGGGGGAGGTTATTTGGCAGAAGAGAGCTAGGTGCCGAAGCTAGACAATAAGGAAGAAGCCGAGATGCTTTAGGTTAAGCTAGAAAGGGCGCACGGTGGATGCCTTGGCACTAGGAGCCGATGAAGGACGGGGCAAACGCCGAAACGCTCCGGGGAGCTGTAAGCAAGCGTTGATCCGGAGATGTCCGAATGGAGATTTCCCATCGCGTTAGGCGAGTAAGATCCCTCGAAGATGACGAGGTCGATAGGTCCGAGGTGGAAGCGTGGCGACACGTGGAGCTGACGGATACTAATCGATCGAGGGCTTAACCTAGAAAAGCGGAGGCCGCCTGCTTATCGGCGAAACGCGCTGGAGGGCCTGCGAGGAGGCTCGAACCAAGCAAAGCTTGGTTCTGCGTGGGTGGTGTCACAGGAGCGTATGCAATGTGTCGCCGCCGCAGCAGGACCGAAGCGTCGCGAGCCGATGGCGGCCGGAGCTAGACAGTACGAAAAGCAGAGGCCGCCTGCTTATCGGCGAAACGCGCTGGAGGGCCTGCGAGGAGGCTCGAACCAAGCAAAGCTTGGTTCTGCGTGGGTGGTGCCACAGGAGCGTATGCAATGTGTCGCCGCCGCAGCAGGACCGAAGCGTCGCGAGCCGATGGCGGCCGGAGCTAGACAAAAAGCGGAAGCGCCGCGGCTTCTTCCCCCACACGGTTATCTAGTTTTGAGGGAATGATCCCACAACATTATATCGCCTAGTGGTGATAGCGGAGAGGAAACACCCGTTCCCATCCCGAACACGGAAGTTAAGCTCTCCAGCGCCGATGGTAGTTGGGGCCAGCGCCCCTGCAAGAGTAGGTCGCTGCTAGGCGAAGAAGTCCCCTGCTGTTTTAAACAGCAGGGGATTTTTCATTTGGTTTAGCCAAAAACTTTTGCATTAAATATTCGTTCAACAATAACGGAGCTTTTTCTGCCGACACCGAAAGGAATTGAAGGATAAAAATGTACGCCTTGCTCGAGTAGGAGTGGAGGAGTTCGCTCCACCATTCGGTCTCGTAGCGGGAAATCATGCTTAAGTTGTACAACAACAAGTAATGGGCGTGGATCTCCGGGAGAGTAAAAATTTTTTCTTTCTTGGTCGGGATATAGTATGTTCCGTTAAGATGAAATAAAAACGGACCCTCTCCAACGGAAGATAGCGGCATCGCTGTCTCAAAATAGAGAAATTCTCCTTCCTCTTTGATGAAGACGAGCTGTCTTCCTTGTCCCTCTTCACCAATATATTGGACAAATCGGGGCAAAGTCATATGGTAGTGATCTAAAATTGTTTTTGGGATGGCCAGCATCGACGGTGAAACGGTATGTACAATCGGCAAAGATAATGGCTTTTTCCGTCCATTTAGAGAGAAAAACGTTTCATGCAGCTCGCAAATCCGTTGCAACAGCGTGCCCATGCGAAACTTTTCTCCGGCTTCTTGTTTCACATGAAACATTTTTTCAGAAAAATGAGTGAACAAACCGTTTTTCTGTACTTTTACTTCGTCATCTAAAAATTCATAGCCTTGTTTTTTTCGTTTTCTCGTTGACACTCCGTGGGCTAAAACGGATGTCGATTCCGGGTAATCGGGGTCGACGGTAAGCAGGCAAGCTTTTAACAGCTGCACCATGCCGTAAAATAAAAGAACCGGTTTGATCGACAGCGGCGCCTGTTGGGCGGCGGCGTAGAAGTTTTGCCCGTGTTCCAAATAATATAAAAACGGGTAACAGTTCGTATAACTTCGTTGAACCGCGTCGTCGCGCCCCTGCTGCTTGTAGCATTGCTGTAAAAAGTGTTGCGCGGTATCCGCGGAGCGGAAAACAGAAAGGCTGAACGCCCTATTCGTATTTCCGAACATTTTTACCCCCCTTATGGCTAAATTGTAGGCAAATAACTGAAAAGTTGGACATTTTTTTGATTCCTTGACAGTAGTTTAACCAGTTGTTAAGCTACTAATAATATTTCCGGACAAGGGGGAGAAAACATGTGGGAAGCGAAATTCGCAAAGGAAGGATTGACGTTTGACGATGTTCTTCTCATTCCGGCAAAATCTGATGTGCTGCCGCGCGATGTTGATGTCACGACGAGGCTGAGCGACACACTGCAGTTGAACATCCCGATTATTAGCGCTGGCATGGATACAGTTACTGAGGCGGAAATGGCGATTGCGATGGCGCGTCAAGGCGGTCTTGGTGTCATTCACAAAAACATGCCGATTGAGCAGCAGGCCGAGCAAGTCGACAAAGTAAAACGGTCGGAACGGGGGGTTATTACTGATCCGTTTTTCTTAACGCCTGATCATCAAGTGTACGATGCGGAGCATTTAATGAGCAAATATCGCATCTCAGGCGTACCGATCGTGAACAACGTTGAGGAACAAAAGCTTGTCGGCATTATTACGAACCGCGATTTGCGCTTTATTCAAGACTACTCGATTAAAATTTCCGAGGTAATGACGAAAGAAAATTTGATTACGGCCCCAGTTGGAACAACGTTGGAGGAAGCGGAGAAAATTTTGCAAAAGCATAAAGTCGAAAAATTGCCGCTCGTTGATGAAAACGGAATACTAAAAGGGTTAATTACCATCAAGGATATTGAGAAAGTGATTGAGTTCCCGAACTCAGCGAAGGACGCAAAAGGACGTCTTGTCGTCGGGGCGGCTGTCGGAGTGACGGCGGACACGATGATCCGCGTTAAAAAGCTTGTTGAGGCAGGGGTTGACGTCATTGTCGTCGATACAGCGCACGGCCACTCGAAAGGTGTCCTCGAGACAGTGGCTACTATCCGCCGCCAGTATCCGGATTTAGACATTGTCGCTGGCAATGTCGCGACAGCTGAGGCGACGCGCGACTTAATTGAGGCGGGGGCGAACATTATCAAAGTCGGGATCGGTCCAGGCTCTATCTGCACGACACGGGTTGTCGCCGGGGTTGGGGTGCCGCAAATTACAGCGATTTACGACTGTGCGACAGAGGCGCGCAAGTATGGCGTCCCGATTATTGCCGATGGCGGGATCAAGTATTCCGGCGACATCGTGAAGGCGATCGCGGCTGGGGCGCATGCCGTTATGCTTGGCAGTTTGCTTGCCGGCGTCTCGGAAAGCCCAGGTGAGACAGAAATTTATCAAGGACGCCGCTTTAAAGTGTACCGGGGCATGGGATCGGTTGCAGCGATGGAGCGCGGCAGCAAGGACCGCTATTTCCAAGAGGAAGCGAAAAAGTTTGTCCCAGAAGGCATCGAAGGGCGTGTGCCATACAAAGGACCGCTTGCGGATACGATTTATCAGCTTGTCGGCGGACTGCGCGCTGGTATGGGCTATTGCGGGACGCGAAACTTGGATGAGTTGCGGGAGAAAACGCAGTTTATCCGCATGACGGGCGCGGGACTCCGCGAAAGCCATCCGCACGACGTGCAAATTACGAAAGAAGCGCCAAACTACTCCGCGTTTTAACTTCCCTCCGAAAGAAGTCTCCTACTTCTAAACGTGAAGGTGCGCCAGCACCAGTGAAAGTGGGAGATGAATTTCGGTTGGCGTTAGCCAACGAATATGATAGAATATGGCTAGAACGGACACCTTCGGAACGAAGGGAAGCGTAAAGGGTTCTTGTGTGTGGCTTACCGTTCAGCGAACACACACAAGTCGCTTGAAGCCCCCACCTCTAAGCGAAGCGTAGGTGGTGGGTAGTTCACGCGAGGTTGCGCCAATTGACCTAACTTTGACGGAGACATGCCCTCCGTCTATTTTTTTGGCTGTCCATATGTTACAATAACGGTTGTGTAAGGAGGGTGCGACGTGAAGACGAGGAAACGAAACTGGTTTTTTTGGCTGCTGTCGATTTGTCTTTGTTTGACATTATGGCCGTTTCAACGAACGGTGAAAGCGGAGAGCGCACCGCTTGATATTCGGGCGGACGCCGCTATTTTAGTGGACGCGCAAACGGGAAGGATTTTGTACGAAAAGAATATTGATACGGTGCTTGGCATTGCCAGTATGACGAAAATGATGACTGAATATTTGCTTCTTGACGCCATTAAAGCGAAACGTGTTAAATGGGACCAAACGTATACGCCAAGCGATTACGTATATCGGTTGTCGCAGGATCGGACGCTGTCAAACGTCCCGCTGCGTAAAGACGGGCAATATACGGTTCACGAGCTGTATGAGGCGATGGCCATCTATTCAGCGAACGCGGCAACGGTCGCGATCGCCGAAATCATTGCCGGATCGGAGAAAAATTTTGTGCGAATGATGAACGAAAAAGCGAAGGAGCTCGGACTCAAAGATTATAAATTTGTCAATGCCACCGGGTTAAGTAACAGCGACTTAAAGGGATTCCATCCGGAAGGAACAAGTCAGGACGAGGAGAACGTCATGTCTGCACGGGCGATGGCGACGCTTGCCTATCGGCTGTTGAAAGATCATCCAGAAGTGCTGGAAACAGCGAGTATCCCAAGAAAACTGTTCCGAGAAGGAACAGAAGATGAAATCAAGATGGACAACTGGAACTGGATGCTGCCAGGGCTTGTGTACGGATATGAAGGGGTAGACGGGTTAAAAACCGGCTATACAGAGTTTGCTGGCAATTGCTTCACCGGAACAGCAAAGCGGAACGGTGTGCGCCTCATTTCTGTTGTCATGAACGCGAAAGACGCGAGCGGAAAAACGACGAAAGAGGCGCGCTTTGAGGAGACGGAAAAACTATTTAACTATGGATTTAATCAATACTCGCTTCAAACGCTTTATCCGAAGGGATATCAGCTGAAAGGAAAAGAGACGCTTCCAGTCGTGAAAGGGAAAGAAAAAGAAGTTCGTGTCGCCACGGCCAAAAAGCTATCGCTGCTAGTGAGACACGGCGAGGAAAAACAGTACAAACCGGTCTATGTATTGGATAAGAAAAAGATGACAAATGAGGGCGAGTTGACCGCTCCGTTGAAAAAGGGAGAGACGGTCGGATATATGACGCTTGAATATAAGGGAGATGACTCTCTTGCCTTTTTGAGCCCGGACATGCAAAAAAACATTCGTGTGCCGCTTGTGACGACCGTTGAGGTGGAAAAAGCAAACTGGTTTGTGCTCTCCATGCGTGCGATCGGCGGACTGTTTGCCGACTTATGGACGAGCGCTGCGAAAACGGTGAAAGGCTGGCTGTAAAACGACTCCCCTGCCGGGGGAGCTTTTTTCCATTGTGATTTTTGTAAAAATTGAGGTAAAATAAAACAGTGGAATCATCCTTTTGCGTACATGGCAAAGCATAAGGATAGGAATAGGGGGAATCAACGTTGGCATTGACAGGCACAGACCGCGTCAAACGCGGCATGGCGGAAATGCAAAAAGGCGGCGTCATTATGGACGTCGTCAACGCAGAACAGGCTAAAATTGCTGAGGCGGCAGGGGCTGTCGCGGTTATGGCGCTCGAGCGCGTCCCGGCGGACATTCGCGCTGCCGGCGGCGTCGCGCGCATGGCGGACCCGACGGTGGTCGAAGAAGTGATGAACGCTGTGTCGATCCCGGTCATGGCGAAAGTGCGCATCGGTCATTATGTGGAAGCGCGTGTCCTTGAGGCGCTCGGCGTTGACTATATCGACGAAAGCGAAGTGTTGACGCCGGCTGATGAGGAATTCCATATCGATAAACGGCAGTTTACGGTTCCATTTGTATGTGGGTGCCGCGACTTAGGTGAGGCCGCCCGCCGCATTGCGGAAGGGGCGTCGATGCTGCGGACAAAAGGGGAGCCGGGGACAGGCAACATCGTTGAGGCGGTGCGCCATATGCGCAAAGTCAACGCGCAAATCCGCAAAGTCGTCAGCATGAGCGAGGACGAGCTTGTCGCTGAGGCGAAGCAGCTTGGGGCTCCGGTCGAAGTGTTGCGTGAAATCAAACGGCTTGGCCGCCTCCCGGTCGTCAATTTCGCCGCCGGTGGTGTCGCGACACCGGCTGACGCCGCTCTCATGATGCACTTAGGCGCAGACGGCGTCTTTGTCGGGTCAGGCATTTTTAAATCGGAAAACCCGGAAAAATATGCGCGCGCGATCGTTGAAGCGACGACTCATTACGAGGACTACGAGCTGATCGCCCACTTATCCAAAGGGTTGGGCGGCGCGATGCGCGGCATCGATGTCGCGACGTTGCTGCCGGAGCACCGCATGCAAGAACGCGGCTGGTAAAGCCATGCAAAGGAGTAAAGGGACGATGAAAATAGGTGTACTCGGACTGCAAGGGGCCGTGCAAGAACATATCCACGCCATTGAGGCGTGCGGCGCCGAGGCGGTCATCGTGAAAAAGCCGGAGCAGCTCGCTGGACTCGATGGACTCGTGTTGCCGGGCGGCGAAAGCACGACGATGCGGCGCCTCATTGACCGGTACGGACTCATGGAGCCGCTGAAGCAATTTGCCGCCGACGGCAAGCCGATGTTCGGCACGTGCGCCGGGCTCATTTTGCTGGCGAAACGAATCGTCGGTTACGACGAGCCGCACTTAGGTTTGATGGACATTACGGTTGAACGGAACTCGTTCGGACGGCAGCGGGAAAGCTTTGAAGCGGAGCTGTCGATTAAAGGGGTCGGCGACGGGTTCGTCGGCGTCTTCATCCGTGCGCCGCACATCGTCGAGGTCGGAGACGGGGTCGATGTCCTCGCGACATACAACGACCGCATTGTCGCGGCTCGGCAAGGCCAATTTCTTGGCTGCTCGTTCCACCCCGAACTGACCGATGACCATCGATTCATGCAATACTTCTTAAATATGGTCAAGGAAGCAAAAACGATATCAAGCGTATAGTGAATGCGAACGCGATGAGAGGAACTAGTAGCAGGCATCCCTCCTTTCAGAGAGCTGGTGGTTGGTGCGAACCGGCAGGCGGCGCCTGTGAATCCATCCTCGAGCAAAATGCTGAACACCTGAGCGGTCAGTAGGCGTTTTCGGCAGCCGCCGTTATCGGCATGAGCGGAAGGCGTAACGGCCTTCAATGAGGGTGGCACCGCGGGAACGCTCCCGTCCCTTTTTTGGGACGGGAGCGTTTTTATGTATAATAAATGGTGGGTAAGGAGGTAAAACAAATGTTGGATGTAAAATTACTGCGCACTCAATTTCAAGAGGTAAAAGAAAAGCTGATGCAGCGGGGCGGGGACTTGGCCCACATCGACCGGTTCGAGCAGCTCGACAAAGAGCGCCGTCGCTTGATCGCTGAGGCCGAGGAACTCAAAAGCAAACGCAATGATGTGTCGCAACAAATCGCCGTCTTAAAGCGCGAAAAAAAGGACGCTGAACCGTTGATCGCTGAAATGCGTGAAGTCGGTGATCGCATTAAAGAGATGGATGAGCAAATTCGCCACCTTGAGGAAGAGCTCAACAGCCTTCTTTTGTCGATTCCAAACGTGCCGCATGAGTCCGTGCCGGTCGGCCAATCGGAAGAAGATAACGTTGAAGTGAGAAGATGGGGAGAACCACGCTCGTTTCCGTTTGAACCGAAGCCGCATTGGGACATTGCTGACCAGCTCGGTTTGCTTGATTTTGAGCGGGCCGCCAAAGTGGCAGGAAGCCGGTTTGTGTTTTATAAGGGGCTAGGGGCTCGTCTTGAGCGGGCATTAATCAACTTTATGCTCGACATTCATCTCGATGAGTTTGGTTACCAAGAGGTGTTGCCGCCGTATTTAGTGAACCGGGCGAGCATGATCGGAACCGGGCAGCTTCCGAAGTTTGCTGAGGATGCGTTTCATTTGGACGGCGAAGACTATTTTCTCATTCCGACAGCGGAAGTGCCGGTGACGAACTTGCATCGCGATGAAATTTTAGCGGCTGACGATTTGCCGCTTTACTATGCGGCTTACAGTGCGTGCTTCCGCGCCGAAGCCGGATCGGCTGGCCGCGACACGAGGGGGCTCATTCGCCAGCACCAATTCAATAAAGTCGAGCTCGTCAAGTTCGTCAAGCCGGAGGATTCATATGACGAGTTGGAAAAATTGACGCGCCAAGCGGAAACGATCTTGCAGCGGCTTGGGCTTCCGTATCGTGTCGTCGCCTTGTGTACAGGGGATCTTGGATTTTCCGCGGCAAAGACGTATGATATTGAGGTGTGGCTGCCAAGCTATGGTACGTACCGGGAAATTTCGTCGTGCAGCAACTTCGAGGCGTTCCAGGCGCGCCGCGCCAATATCCGCTTCCGCCGCGAGCCGAAAGCAAAGCCGGAGTATGTGCATACGCTAAACGGCTCAGGGCTGGCGATCGGGCGCACCGTTGCCGCCATTTTGGAAAACTACCAGCAAGAAGATGGATCGGTCGTGATCCCGGAAGCGCTCCGTCCGTACATGGGGAACCGGGATGTCATTCGCTGAACAAAAGGTGCTAAGTAAATCGTTAGTTGACTTTTCCCGGCAACCGTGTTATAGTGAATGACGTTGGCAACGAGGATAAAGGGACGGCGGACGCCGATTTCTTGTTCTCAGCCACGGCGATAACGAACAATACTGACGCGCATAAGAGGAGATTGCCACCCGAAACGGCTGATCAAAATGGCGTTTCCCGCCATAAAAAAACCCGCCAGGCGAAGGCGGGTTTTTTTATTGTTTTTGGTCTTAGCGGCACTATTTTTTCACCACTGTGAATTGATCGGCGATTAGCAGCCAGTTTTGCGGGAAGTCAAGACCTAGTTTCCAGTAACTGACTCCACGCAAACCAAGTTCTTTGACTAAATGAAACTTCGCTTGGATGGAACGGGCATCTTCAAACCATACTTCATGTTCGCGGCCGTTCTCATCGCGATAGCGAAAGTGGGGCGCCTGCGCCTCGATGTCGTATTCAATGGCGACGTTATATCTTGCAGCGAGGGCGATGGCTTGCTGCGGGCTAATAGCTCGGGCGTATGGACCGCCCGGTACGTACGGCAACGTCCAGTCATAGCCATACAAGTTTTGCCCCATTAAAATTTTTCCTGCCGGCATTTCCGAAATGGCATACTCAAGTACGCGTCGAACCGGTCCGATTGGCGAAACAGGCATTGGCGGTCCGCCGCTGTAACCCCACTCGTACGTCATAATGACGACAAAATCAGCAATTTGTCCGTGGGCGCGGTAATCGTGCGCCTCATACCAGCGCCCGCGTTGGGTCGCACTCGTTTTTGGCGCTAAAGCGGTCGACATCAACCACCCTTCTCGTTCAAACCGCCGTTTCGCCTTGCGCAAAAAGGCGTTGTATGCCTCGCGGTCTTCCGGGCGCAAATATTCAAAATCGAAATGAATGTCGCGAAAGCCGTAACGTCTGGCGGTCGCGACAATGTTGTCGAGCAGGCGGTTTTGCAGTGTCTCATTCGTTAAAATGAGCGCACCGAGCTCGTCGCTGAACTGTCCGTTCTCAATGTTGGCGACAACCATAACAAGCGTGACGCGGTTGGCGCGGGCGATGGCCGGAAAGTCGTCAAGCGGCGGCCCTTGCAGTGTCGCGTCGCGCCGGATGGAAAAATAAAAGGGGCTTAAATAGGTCAAATACGGGGCAGCCTCGCGGGCGCTCGCTTCCAGTGCTGGGCTGACGGTCGTTCCGCGCGGCTCGATATACGCGTTAAACTCCGCCCTCCGCTTGGCGCCGGGAGGGATGTACAGCCGCTGACCGACCCGCAGCGGGGCATTTAACGAGAGGCGGTTCACCTCTGCAAGCCGCTGCATCGGAATGGAGAATCGGCGCGCAATCGACCATAAACTGTCGCCGCGCTGCACCCAATAAAAACGGCCGACGATCGGGATGACGAGCGTCTGGCCGACAACAAGTTCATCAGGATTTGGAAGCTTGTTGGCCCGGACAATTTCCTCGACGGTCGTTCCGTATGCCTCAGCGATCCCGCTCAACGTTTGTCCGCTCTGTATGACATGGATTTGCATACTTAACCTCCTAGTTGCGTCTTTATTCTCCATATTTTATGATGGAAAGGCAAGAGAAATGACCGTTTGCGCAAAGGGGTATACGATGAACCACGATGAGTATTACATGAGGTTGGCGATTGAAGAGGCAAAAAAAGCCGAGCAAATCGGTGAAGTGCCGATCGGAGCCGTTATCGTCCAAGACGGACGCGTCATCGCCCGCGCCCATAATTTGCGGGAAACGGAGCAACGCGCCATTGCCCATGCGGAAATTTTAGCGATTGATGAAGCGTGCCAGGCGATCGGTTCATGGCGGCTTGAGCGGGCGACGTTGTATGTGACGCTTGAGCCATGCGCCATGTGTGCAGGAGCGATCGTTCTTTCCCGCATTGAGCGGGTTGTGTTTGGCGCCAGCGACCCAAAAGGGGGATGCGCCGGGACGTTGATGAACTTGCTGCAAGAGAGCCGGTTCAACCACCAAGCCGACGTTACTAGCGGCGTATTGGCTAGCGAGTGCGGGTCATTATTAAGCGACTTTTTTCGCCGATTGCGTGGACAAAAGAAAAATGTTGGCGGAAGTTCCAACTAAAATTCCGCCTATTTACGTTGCATTTTTCCGGCAAACGAGCTATACTGATAGTGCCGTGCTAAGCGGGGAGGTAGCGGTGCCCTGTACTCGCAATCCGCTCTAGCGAGGCTGAATCCCTTCTCGAGGTTAGTCTGTTGTGAGGCCTGTCTCAAGCAAGTGGCGTTGACGTCTGGGTCCCGCGCAATGGGATTCCGTGAACCCTGTCAGGTCCGGAAGGAAGCAGCAGTAAGCGGATGCTCCCATGTGCCGCGGGGGTGCCTGGGCTGAGCTAACTGCTTGAGCAACGCTCGGGGCAGCTAATCGACAGAAGGTGCACGGCCTTACATAGGCGAAACAAAGGGGCTGACCCAAAACGCGAATGCGTTTTGGGATCAGCCCCCACTTTTTTGCCTCAAATATAGAAGAATCGCCCTTTTTTCTGGTAGAATAGAGTCACCAAAACCACTACCACCGAAAGAAGGGCGATTGTCCTTGGTGGCGTAAATGAGGGGGAGAACAGAGTCGGAATTTTGTTCCGTTTGGTAAAATATACAAAAACCAGAGAGGGCTGACTCCAAAAGTCCGCTTTTTGGCGGACTTTTGGGTCAGCCCCTTTTTGTTATTTTAAATTGAAACGAGAAGTTATATAATAAATAGGATGAGAGGAAGAGGAGGGCCGTTTTCCGTGGCATATCAAGCGTTATACCGTGTTTTCCGGCCGCAGCGCTTCGCTGACATGGTCGGTCAGGAACACGTAACGAAAACATTGCAAAGCGCCCTGCTTCAACATAAAATATCGCACGCTTACCTATTTTCCGGTCCCCGCGGAACGGGAAAAACGAGTGCGGCGAAAATTTTCGCCAAGGCGGTCAATTGCGAACATGCTCCGGCGGCTGAACCGTGCAACGAATGCCCCGCTTGCCTCGGCATTACGAACGGAACGGTTCCTGATGTGCTGGAAATTGACGCCGCTTCCAACAACCGTGTCGATGAAATCCGCGACATCCGCGACAAAGTCAAGTTTGCACCGACCTCGGTCCGCTATAAAGTGTACATTATTGACGAAGTGCACATGTTGTCGATCGGCGCGTTTAACGCGCTGCTGAAAACATTAGAAGAGCCGCCGAAACATGTCATTTTTATTTTGGCCACGACCGAGCCGCATAAAATTCCGGCAACGATTATTTCCCGCTGTCAACGGTTCGACTTTCGCCGCATTCCGCTATCGGCCATCGTTTCTCGGCTGAAATACGTAGCGAATGCCCAAGGGGTGGAAGCATCCGATGAGGCGCTGTCAGCCATTGCCCGCGCCGCCGATGGGGGGATGCGCGATGCGCTCAGCCTGCTTGACCAAGCGATTTCGTTTAGCGATGGGAAGCTTGAGCTCGACGATGTGCTGGCGATGACGGGGGCGGCGTCATTTGCCGCATTAGCCGACTTTATTGGGGCCATCTACCGCAAAGATACAGCAGCGGTTCTCCAGCAGTTCGAAGCAACGATGGCGCAAGGGAAAGACCCGAACCGTCTAGTGGAAGATTTAATTTTGTATTATCGCGACCTGTTGCTGTACAAAACCGCCCCCCATGTGGAAGGAGCTATTCAACTTGCAGCCGTCGATGAGGCGTTTACCTCGCTTTCGGAAACGATTCCTCTTTCTGATTTATACGGAGCGATTGAGCTGTTGAACAAAAGCCAGCAAGAGATGAAGTGGACGAACCACCCGCGCCTCCTTTTGGAAGTGGCGCTTGTGAAGCTTTGCCATCAGCCGCCCGCCGCTCCGGCGCGGACCGCCTCCGAGCTGGAACCGTTAGTGAAGCGGATCGAGACGCTGGAAGCCGAACTGCGCCGCCTGAAGGAACAGCCGCCCACTCTTTCATCAGCTGCCGTCCCGACGAAAAAAACGGTGAAGGCGGTAAAAACTGGGGGGTATAAAGCGCCGGTCGGCCGCATTCACGAACTGTTGAAGCAGGCGACGCACGAGGATTTAGCATTGGTGAAAGGGCGCTGGGCTGATGTGCTTGACACGCTGAAGCGGCAGCATAAAGTGTCGCACGCCGCCTTGCTTCAAGAGAGCGAGCCGGTCGCAGCGAGCGCCTCGGCATTTGTGTTAAAGTTTAAGTATGAAATTCACTGCAAAATGGCGACAGATCCGGCGAGCTCCGTGAAGGAAAACGTTGAGACGATTTTGTTCGAACTGACGAACCGGCGGTTTGAAATGGTCGCCATTCCGGAAGAAGAATGGGGAAAAATAAGGGAAGAGTTTATCCGCAACAAAGAAGCCAAAGCGGAAAAAAGCGAAGAAGAACCGTTGATCGCCGAGGCAAAACGGCTGTTCGGCGAAGAGCTGATCGAAATTAAAGAATAAGCGATTGAAGGAGGATCCTAGAATGATGCGTGGTGGAATGGGAAATATGCAAAAAATGTTAAAGCAAATGCAAAAGATGCAAAAAGAAATGCAAAAGGCGCAAGAAGAGTTAGCGGAAAAAACGGTAGAAGGCACAGCTGGGGGCGGCATGGTGACGGTCGTCGCCAATGGTCATAAACAAATTTTAGAGGTCAAAATTAAGGAAGAAGTCGTAGACCCAGACGATATTGAAATGCTGCAAGATTTAATTTTAGCGGCGACAAATGATGCGCTCAAAAAGGCAGATGAACTGGCGAACGACACGATGGGGCAGTTTACGAAAGGGTTAAACATCCCAGGACTGTTCTAGGGGGAAATTATGCATTATCCTGAGCCAATATCGAAGTTAATTGACAGTTTTATGAAACTGCCCGGGATCGGTCCAAAAACAGCCGCCCGCCTTGCATTCCATGTGCTGGCGATGAAAGAGGACACCGTGCTCGAGTTTGCCAAAGCGCTCGTCGATGTGAAGCGCCATATTCATTATTGCACGATTTGCGGACATATTACGGATACAGACCCTTGTTACATCTGCAAAGATGAACGGCGCGACCGAACGATGATTTGCGTCGTCCAAGACCCGAAAGATGTCATCGCTATGGAGAAGATGAAGGAATATAACGGTCTATATCATGTGTTGCACGGGGCCATCTCCCCAATGGAAGGGATCGGTCCGGAAGACATTAAAATCGCCGAGCTGCTGGCAAGATTGCAGGATGAAACGATCCAAGAAGTAATTTTAGCGACCGACCCAAACATTGAAGGGGAGGCGACGGCCATGTATTTATCGCGCCTGCTAAAACCGACAGGGATCAAAGTCACCCGCATCGCCCATGGCCTGCCGGTCGGCGGCGATTTGGAATATGCGGATGAAGTGACATTATCCAAAGCGTTGGAAGGACGCCGTGAGCTGTAGAGAGAAAGAAGGTGGGGATCGGTTTGCTATGGCGGCGGAAGGGAAAACTAAAAAGACAATTTGATGAAAAACTAATCGCCGAGCTGCAAAAAGCAAGAACCGAGTGGCTCGAACAAAAACAGCTTATCGAAAAAAGCGTTGATCCATCGCAGGAGGTGCTGAGCGCGCTCCAACTGGCGGAGGCGAAATATTTTTTTCTCCTCCGCGAAGCGAAGCACCGCCGCATCACTTTGAAGGAAGTGCGTTGACTTCCTTATTTTTTTGTTCTTTTTTCCCCTTTGTTTCATACGTTTGTAGTACAAGCGTGCAAAAAAGGGGGTTCAATCATTGGAACCGGAAATCGTCATTACGGTGCTGTTAACGCTGATCGCCGTGCTCCTTATTGTCGGCGCTCGCCTTAAGGCGCTTCGCTTTGTCGGCTATGCCGCCATCCGCTTAATCGTCGGCGCACTCGCGCTGTTTGTCATCAATGCCGTTGGCGGACATTTTAACATTCATATCCCGATTAACCTGATTACCTCGCTTGTTTGTGGATTTCTTGGCCTCCCAGGGGCTGCAGCATTAATTGTGATTGACCAATATATTTTGTGAAGAGCAGTTCATCTGAAATAAAGTTATGAAAAGGCACCATTCTAGCCAAAATGCCTTTTCATTTTTTTTGTTAAAAAACTATTGACTTTTATATAGATATCAAGTATATTGATAAACGTCGCTGTTAATAAACAAAAAACGATTGACAACGACGTGGATGGTAAGTATAATAAGAAAAGTGTGCAACACTTAATCAAAAGTTCCTTGAAAACTAAACAAAACACAAGCGTCATACGAAAAGCGGAGGCCGCCCGTCTATCGGCGAAACGCGCTGGAGGGCCTGCGAGGAGGTTATCGCCGCCGCAGCAGGACCGAAGCGTCGCGAGCCGATGGCGGCTGAAGCTAGACAATTCGAAAAGTGGAGGCCGCTTGACACGTTTGGTGTCGGCGCCGAAGCTTACAAAGCCAATCAACTTTCTTTGGAGAGTTTGATCCTGGCTCAGGACGAACGCTGGCGGCGTGCCTAATACATGCAAGTCGAGCGGACCGAATGAGAGCTTGCTCTTGTTTGGTCAGCGGCGGACGGGTGAGTAACACGTGGGCAACCTGCCCGCAAGACCGGGATAACTCCGGGAAACCGGAGCTAATACCGGATAACACCGAAGACCGCATGGTCTTCGGTTGAAAGGCGGCCCCTGCATGAAGCCGGAATCGCTAGTAATCGCGGATCAGCATGCCGCGGTGAATACGTTCCCGGGCCTTGTACACACCGCCCGTCACACCACGAGAGCTTGCAACACCCGAAGTCGGTGAGGTAACCCTTACGGGAGCCAGCCGCCGAAGGTGGGGCAAGTGATTGGGGTGAAGTCGTAACAAGGTAGCCGTACCGGAAGGTGCGGCTGGATCACCTCCTTTCTAAGGGGAAAAGCGAAGGCCGCCCGCCTATCGGCGAAACGCGCTGGAGGGCCTGCGAGGAGGCTATGCCGCCGCAGCAGGGCCGAAGCGTCGCGAGCCGATGGCGGCCGGAGCTAGACAGTACGAAAAGCGGAAGCGCCGCGATCGGCTCTCGAAGCCAAATGTTTTTCACCCGCAGGGGTGCTTGCACCCCGAGGGGGAAGGTTATTTGACAGAAGAGAGTCAGGCGCTGGAGCTAGACAGTCGGTTTGATATATAATGACGCTTGTTGTTTTGTTTAGTTTTGAGGGAATGGGTTATTCTCTGCACATACATTATGGGCCTATAGCTCAGCTGGTCAGAGCGCACGCCTGATAAGCGTGAGGTCGGTGGTTCAAGTCCACTTAGGCCCATCCTATATTGTGGGGCCTTAGCTCAGCTGGGAGAGCGCCTGCTTTGCACGCAGGAGGTCATCGGTTCGATCCCGATAGGCTCCACCATTTTAAGTGAACAGAAATCGTTCCTTGAAAACTAGATAACCGGAAGAGCTGAGGTGCCGCGGTAGCTCTCGAAGCCAAATGTTCTTCACCCGCAGGGATGCTTGCATCCCAAGGGGGGAGGTTATTTGGCAGAAGAGAGCTAGGTGCCGAAGCTAGACAATAAGGAAGAAGCCGAGATGCTGTAGGTTAAGCTAGAAAGGGCGCACGGTGGATGCCTTGGCACTAGGAGCCGATGAAGGACGGGGCAAACGCCGAAACGCTCCGGGGAGCTGTAAGCAAGCGTTGATCCGGAGATGTCCGAATGGGGGAACCCCCTGTCCGTAATGGGAGCACGGTGGATGCCTTGGCACTAGGAGCCGATGAAGGACGGGGCAAACGCCGAAACGCTCCGGGGAGCTGTAAGCAAGCGTTGATCCGGAGATGTCCGAATGGGGGAACCCCCTGTCCGTAATGGGACAGGATCCATGCCTGAATCCATAGGGCATGGAGGGCACACCCGGGGAACTGAAACATCTTAGTACCCGGAGGAGAAGAAAGCAAACGCGATTCCCTGAGTAGCGGCGAGCGAAACGGGAACAGCCCAAACCAAGAGGCGTGCCTCTTGGGGTTGTAGGACCGCTCATATGGGAGTGAGAAAGGAACGGGGTAGACGAACCGGTCTGGAACGGCCGGCCAGAGAAGGTGAGAGCCCTGTAGTCGAAACTTCGTTCCCTCCCGAGCGGCTCCTGAGTACGGCGGGACACGGGAAATCCCGTCGGAAGCAGGGAGGACCATCTCCCAAGGCTAAATACTCCCTAGTGACCGATAGTGAACCAGTACCGTGAGGGAAAGGTGAAAAGCACCCCGGAAGGGGAGTGAAAGAGAACCTGAAACCGTGTGCCTACAAGTAGTCAGAGCCCGTTCATGGGTGATGGCGTGCCTTTTGTAGAATGAACCGGCGAGTGACGATGGCGTGCGAGGTTAAGCCAGGAAGGCGGAGCCGCAGCGAAAGCGAGTCTGAACAGGGCGCATGAGTACGTCGTCGTCGACCCGAAACCAGGTGATCTACCCATGTCCAGGGTGAAGGCCGGGTAACACCGGCTGGAGGCCCGAACCCACGCACGTTGAAAAGTGCGGGGATGAGGTGTGGGTAGGGGTGAAATGCCAATCGAACTTGGAGATAGCTGGTTCTCCCCGAAATAGCTTTAGGGCTAGCCTCAAGGTAAGAGTGTTGGAGGTAGAGCACTGATTGGGCTAGGGGCCCTCATCGGGTTACCGAACCCAGTCAAACTCCGAATGCCAATGACTTATCCTTGGGAGTCAGACTGCGAGTGATAAGATCCGTGGTCAAGAGGGAAACAGCCCAGATCGCCAGCTAAGGCCCCTAAGTGCACGTTCAGTGGAAAAGGATGTGGAGTTGCGAAGACAACCAGGATGTTGGCTTAGAAGCAGCCACCATTTAAAGAGTGCGTAATAGCTCACTGGTCGAGTGACTCTGCGCCGAAAATGTACCGGGGCTAAACGTGCCGCCGAAGCTGCGGGATGACCGTTGGTCATCGGTAGGGGAGCGTTCTAAGGGCAGAGAAGCCAGACCGGAAGGACTGGTGGAGCGCTTAGAAGTGAGAATGCCGGTATGAGTAGCGAAAACAGAGGTGAGAATCCTCTGCGCCGAAAGCCTAAGGGTTCCTGAGGAAGGTTCGTCCGCTCAGGGTTAGTCGGGACCTAAGCCGAGGCCGAAAGGCGTAGGTGATGGACAACAGGTTGAGATTCCTGTACCACCTCCTTCCCGTTTGAGCGATGGGGGGACGCAGGAGGATAGGGTGAGCAGGCGGCTGGAAGAGCCTGTCCAAGCAGTGAGGCTGGCCAGTAGGCAAATCCGCTGGCCGTAAGGCTAAGCTGTGATGGCGACGGATTCGATCCGGAAGTCCCTGATTCCACACTGCCAAGAAAAGCCTCTAGCGAGGGAAGAGGTGCCCGTACCGCAAACCGACACAGGTAGGCGAGGAGAGAATCCTAAGGCGCGCGGGAGAACTCTCGTTAAGGAACTCGGCAAAATGACCCCGTAACTTCGGGAGAAGGGGTGCTCTTTCGGGTGAAGAGCCTGGAAGAGCCGCAGTGAAAAGGCCCAAGCGACTGTTTATCAAAAACACAGGTCTCTGCGAAGCCGAAAGGCGAAGTATAGGGGCTGACACCTGCCCGGTGCTGGAAGGTTAAGGGGAGCGCTTAGCGCAAGCGAAGGTGCGAACCGAAGCCCCAGTAAACGGCGGCCGTAACTATAACGGTCCTAAGGTAGCGAAATTCCTTGTCGGGTAAGTTCCGACCCGCACGAAAGGTGTAACGACTTGGGCACTGTCTCAACGAGAGACCCGGTGAAATTATACTACCTGTGAAGATGCAGGTTACCCGCGACAGGACGGAAAGACCCCGTGGAGCTTTACTGCAGCCTGATATGGAATTTTGGTATCGCTTGTACAGGATAGGTGGGAGCCTGGGAAGCCGGAGCGCCAGCTTCGGTGGAGGCGTCGGTGGGATACCACCCTGGCGGTATTGAAATTCTAACCCGCACCCCTTAGCGGGGTGGGAGACAGTGTCAGGTGGGCAGTTTGACTGGGGCGGTCGCCTCCCAAAAGGTAACGGAGGCGCCCAAAGGTTCCCTCAGAATGGTTGGAAATCATTCGGAGAGTGCAAAGGCACAAGGGAGCTTGACTGCGAGACGGACAGGTCGAGCAGGGACGAAAGTCGGGCTTAGTGATCCGGTGGTTCCGCATGGAAGGGCCATCGCTCAACGGATAAAAGCTACCCCGGGGATAACAGGCTGATCTCCCCCAAGAGTCCACATCGACGGGGAGGTTTGGCACCTCGATGTCGGCTCATCGCATCCTGGGGCTGTAGTCGGTCCCAAGGGTTGGGCTGTTCGCCCATTAAAGCGGTACGCGAGCTGGGTTCAGAACGTCGTGAGACAGTTCGGTCCCTATCCGTCGCGGGCGCAGGAAATTTGAGAGGAGCTGTCCTTAGTACGAGAGGACCGGGATGGACGCACCGCTGGTGTACCAGTTGTCCCGCCAGGGGCACCGCTGGGTAGCTATGTGCGGACGGGATAAGCGCTGAAAGCATCTAAGCGTGAAGCCCCCCTCAAGATGAGATTTCCCATCGCGTTAGGCGAGTAAGATCCCTCGAAGATGACGAGGTCGATAGGTCCGAGGTGGAAGCGTGGCGACACGTGGAGCTGACGGATACTAATCGATCGAGGGCTTAACCTAGAAAAGCTTATGTCTTCTGTTGGCAGGCGAAACGATCGATCGAGTTCTTTCCGCTACCTAGGGCATTTTCTATGACCGAAATGCCCTATTTGTGCTGGGCTTTTTTATACACTAGCACTGGGGTGAATAGTTACGAAATGCAGCGCGAATTTGAGGCGGCGTTTCCATATCAAGAGACGGAAGACCAGCTCCGTTCAATTGAGGAAATTAAGCGCGATATGGAAAGCGAGAAACCGATGGACCGCCTCCTTTGTGGCGACGTTGGCTATGGGAAAACAGAAGTGGCGCTGCGGGCGGCGTTTAAAGCGATTATGGACGGCAAACAAGTCGCCTTCCTCGTGCCGACGACGATTTTGGCCCAGCAACATTACGAAACTGTCCGCGAACGGTTTCAAGGGTTTCCGATTAACGTCGGGCTGTTAAATCGGTTTCGGACGAAAAAACAGCAGGCGGAGACAATTAAAGGGTTAAAAGACGGCACGATCGACATGGTGATCGGCACGCACCGGCTGTTGTCCAAAGACGTGAAGTTTAAAGATTTAGGCTTGCTCATTATCGACGAGGAACAGCGGTTTGGTGTGGCGCATAAAGAAAAAATTAAGCAGCTGAAGGCGAATATCGACGTGCTCACACTCACGGCGACGCCGATCCCACGCACGCTCCATATGTCGATGATCGGGGTGCGCGATTTGTCGATCATCGAGACACCGCCGGAAAACCGCTTCCCGGTCCAGACGTACGTTATGGAATACACGCCTGAACTTGTGAAAGAAGCCATTGAGCGGGAGCTCGCCCGCGATGGGCAAGTCTTTTTCCTTTATAACCATATTGAAGATATCGACTTGAAAGCGGAAGAAATCGCCCAGCTTGTCCCAGAAGCGCGCGTGACGTTTGCGCACGGGCGGATGTCGGAAGCTGAGCTCGAATCGACGATTTTAGCCTTTCTGGAAGGGCAATATGACGTGCTTGTTACAACGACGATTATTGAGACGGGCGTCGATATTCCGAACGTCAATACGCTCATCGTATACGACGCCGACCGGATGGGGCTTTCGCAGCTGTACCAGCTGCGCGGGCGCGTCGGCCGTTCAAACCGTGTCGCTTATGCGTACTTCACGTACCGGAAAGACAAGGTGCTGAACGAGACAGCGGAAAAACGGCTGCAAGCTATTAAAGAGTTCACCGAGCTTGGCTCCGGGTTTAAAATTGCCATGCGCGATTTGTCGATCCGCGGCGCCGGCAATATTCTCGGCGCTGAACAGCACGGCTTTATCGATTCGGTCGGATTTGATTTATACTCGCAAATGCTGAAAGAGGCGATTGAAAAACGGCGCGGCCTCAAACGGGAAGAGGAGCGCCCGGATGTTGTCATCGATGTGGAAGTCGATGCCTATATTCCAGATGCGTACATTTCCGATGGATTGCAAAAGATCGAGATGTACAAGCGGTTTAAGGCGGTTGAGACGCTCGAGGATGTCGAGGCGCTGCGCGAGGAGATGGCCGACCGCTTCGGTGATTATCCGGATGAGGTGGCTTATTTGTTCCAAATTGCGGAAATTAAAGCGTTGGCGAAGCAGCTCGGTGTCGAATCGATTAAGCAGCACAAGCAGCAAATCGATCTTTTATTTACCGAACAGGCGTCGAAAACGGTGGAAATCCAGCGCCTATCCGGCATCGGCCGCCAGCATGGCCGCCTGTTCGGATTTGGCATGGATGGGGCGAAGCTGAAAATCGTCCTTTATATTAAGCAAATGAAACCGCACGAATGGCTGATGATCTTGTATGAAACATTAAAGCAGCTGTCCGGGGTGGAAAACGAAAAATCGATTATCGCGTAACCGGGATGAAAAATCGCGTTTTGTTTCCGTTTTGCATGTTTATGTTTCCGCTAATGCGGCGATAATGAATGATGGGCAATTTTATCTAAAATGGCCAAAATCACTTTCATCGCGTATAGAACGTGGATTGTGAAGGATACTAATGACAACAATGGTGAATTCCCCATCACAAAAGGGTTCATCGGAGTATCCTTCAAATCCTAGATGAAAGTGAGGGTATACAAAACATGAAAGCAACCGGTATTGTTCGTCGGATTGATGACTTAGGAAGGGTTGTCATTCCGAAGGAAATTCGGAGAACGTTACGCATTCGCGAGGGAGATCCGCTCGAAATATTTGTTGACCGCGATGGAGAGGTCATTTTGAAAAAATACTCGCCGATCAGCGAGCTAGGCGACTTTGCCAAAGAGTACGCCGAGGCGCTGTTTGACAGCCTCGGGCAGCCGGTGCTCATTTGTGACCGCGACGTGTTTATCGCTGTCGCCGGCGTTTCGAAAAAAGAGTATATGAACAAAAGCGTCAGCCCGTTAGTGGAAAAGGCGATGGAAGATCGCACTTCCGTCCTCCATACGGAGGAGGGAGAGGTAGAGTTAGTAGACGGGATGACGGAGACGTTGAAGTCATATACGATCGGTCCGATTGTCGCCAACGGCGATCCGATCGGAGCGGTCATCATTTTATCGCGCGAGAAGACGCTCGGCGAAGTGGAACATAAAGCGGTCGAAACCGCGGCCAGCTTTTTAGCCCGGCAAATGGAACAATAGGCGAAACAAGAAGGCAGCTTCGCAAGCTGCCTTTTTTCCGTCCGTTTAGCCAGAGGGGAAAAATCTATGACCAGCGGACTGGCAGGCCATCATCTTTCCTTTGTCGCGCAGCCCGATGTTGCGCTATAATATCGAGCGTAGCCATGGCGATGGAACCGTCGGGCGGCGTCAACCGTCTCCGCTGCTGGCGAATGTCCCCAGGCCTGGCCATCCGTCGGCGAACGCCATAAAAGGCGGGAGGAAAAACGATATGGGGAACGTATGGAAAGGCGCGGCTGTATTGACCGTTGCTGCTTTGCTGACGAAGCTGTTAAGCGCATTGTACCGCGTCCCGTATCAAAATATGGTCGGGGATGTCGGTTTTTATATTTACCAACAGGTGTATCCGATTTACGGCATTGTCGTGGCCCTGTCGCTAGCTGGCTATCCGGTCGCCATCTCGAAGCTCATCGCCGAGCGGTTGGCGGAAGGGGATGAAGCGGGGGCGGCCGCGGTCAGGCGCGTCGCGCTCCTGTTGTTAAGCGCGCTCGGTGTGATGCTGTTTGCCGTTTTGTACGCGGGGGCCGAAGCGGTGGCGTCATGGATGGGTGACAGACGGCTTGAATCACTGTTGCGGTTGCTTTCCTTTTCATTTTTATTTTTTCCGTTGATCGCTGTGCTGCGCGGTGATTTCCAAGGCCAGCATGACATGGTGCCGACCGCGGTGTCCCAAGTTGGTGAGCAGCTCGTGCGGGTGACAGCGATTTTAGGGCTGTCATATTGGGCGCTGCGGCGCGGCGCTGATGTGTATTCGTGCGGCATGGCAGCGATCGCTGGAACGCTGGTCGGCATGGCAGCGGCACTCCTTATTTTGCTCTTTTACGCGGCGAAGCGCGGACGAAAAAAAACAACCGGCCGCACGCCGCCGGCTTCGGTTCTGTATATGGGCCGACGCTTGTTGACGGCTGGAACGATCGTTTGTTTGACCAATATGGCATTGACATTGATTCCGCTTGTTGACTCGTTTTTGTTTGTCCCGCTTCTTCGTGAAACCGGGGCAAAGCTGGATGAGGTGAAATGGCTGAAAGGCGTGTATGACCGCGGACAGCCGCTCATCCAGCTGGGTACGGTTGTCGGCACATCGCTCTCATTGGCGCTTGTCCCATTTATCTCCAGTACCCGACGCGGCCAAGGAGCCGCTTTCACGCCAGGCCTGTTGCCGCTTCGGCTCGCTGCTGTCATCGGGGTCGGTGCTTCCTTAGGGCTCATTTGCCTGATCCGGCCGATCAATACGATGTTGTTTGAAAATGACCGCGGATCACTCGTTCTTGCTGTCTTATCCGCTTCCATCTTTTTTACAACGATGGCGCTGACTGCGTCCGCCATGCTGCAAGGAATGGGGAAAGAGTGGGCGGCCGCTGCCGGTGTGGCGGTGGCGGTAGCGGGAAAAATGGCGCTTATGCATTGGTTGGTGCCGCCGTTTGGCGTCCTTGGTGCGGCTTTCGCGACAACCGGGGCCTACGCGTTCATGGCTTGCTTTTTATACGTACGCCTGCGGCGCGAGTGCCAGTTGGCTCACGCCCAAAAGTATGTCTATCCAATTGTTAAGGCCGGCATTGCGATGGTTGTCGTGCTGCAGTTATATAGGTGGCTCATGGATGCTTCCGCCGGCGGACGCTTATGGGCAGCCGCCGAGGCGCTTGGCGGCGTCGCCGTCGGTGCGATCGTCTACATCGTTTTCATTGTCAAAGGGAACGTTTTCTCCGAGCAGGAACTGTCTGCTCTCCCGTTGGCCAATAAAATTCGTTTACTATTAGGAAGCAGGTGATCGGCGATGAATACGATTTATATTTTCGGCCTTGGCGCCGGGGATTTCGAACAGCTGCCGGTCGGCGTGTATCGAAAGCTAAAGCGGGCGCATCCGCTCTTTTTGCGGACGAAAGAACACCCGGCTGTGAAGGGGCTTGAGGAGGAAGGAATCGCGTTTACGTCGTTTGATGATGCTTATGAAAAACACGAGCAGTTTGCCGATGTGTATGCAGAAATTGTAGCTATCCTTGTTGAACAGGTGAAGCGCGGCGACGTGTTTTATGCCGTACCTGGCCATCCGCTCGTCGCCGAACGGACGGTGCAGCTCCTTTTCGAAGAGGAGCGGCGCGGCGTTTGCCGAGTCGTGATCGAAGGCGGCCAAAGTTTTTTCGATGCACTGTTTGCTGCGGTACGCATCGATCCGATCGAAGGATTTCAGCTGTTGGATGCGACCGCCTTTCAAGGAGAGGAGTGGTCGCCTTCGTTGCACACCGTTTTTTGCCAAGTGTATGATTCGTTTATCGCCTCGAACGTAAAGCTTTCCCTCATGGAACAGCTTCCTGACGACTACCCGGTCTATATCGTCACCGCGGCAGGAACGAAAGCTGAACAAGTAAAGCAAGTGCCGCTCTACGAACTGGATCGTCAGACGGTGCTCGACAATTTGACGAGCGTCTATGTGCCGCCAGTCAAGGATGAGCCGCTGCTTTACCATCGGTTTGAGACGCTGCGCCGGGTCATCGCGACACTGAGAGGGCCGAACGGCTGTCCGTGGGATCGAAAACAGACGCATGCATCGCTGAAGCGGTATTTGCTTGAAGAGACGTATGAACTGCTTGAAGCGATCGATGAGAACGACGATGACCATATGGTCGAAGAGCTGGGCGATGTGTTGTTGCAGGTGATGCTGCACGCCCAAATCGGCGCCGACCGCGGACTGTTTTCGATCGATGATGTCATCCGCACGTTGACGGCGAAAATGATTCGTCGCCATCCGCACGTGTTTGGCGATGTAACAGCTGAGACAGCCGAACAAGTGGTCGTGAACTGGGAAAAAATGAAGGAAGAGGAAAAAGGGGACAGACAGCCGGAATCCATCCTTGCGGACATCCCGAAGAGCCTGCCAGGGACGATGCGGGCGTACGAGCTGCAGAAAAAGGCGGCCAAAGTCGGATTTGACTGGGACGATGTGACGCCCATATGGCAAAAAGTTGAGGAAGAAATGGCCGAATTTCGAGCGGAAACGTCCGGCGGCCGCCGTGCGGAGCTCGTCGGTGAGTTTGGCGACGTATTGTTTGCGCTCATCAACCTCGCCCGGTATTATGACATTCAACCGGAAGAAGCGCTGCAAATGGCAAACGACAAATTTGCCCGCCGCTTTGCCTACATTGAGGAACAAGTGCGAAAAAGCGGCCGGCCGATCACCTCGTTTTCGCTCGCCGAACTTGACCGCTTTTGGGAAGAAGCAAAAGAAAACGGACGGTAAGGGGGAGAATTATGCGTCTTGACAAGTTTTTAAAAGTATCCCGGCTCATTAAACGCCGCACGTTGGCGAAAGAAGTGGCTGACCAAGGCCGGGTATGGATCAACGGCCATGTCGCCAAAGCGAGTTCGGACGTGAAAATCGGTGATGAACTGACGATTCAGTTCGGGCAAAAACGGGTAACGGTAAAAGTGACGGATTTAAAAGAAACAACAAAAAAAGAAGAGGCCGCCGGGCTGTACGAGCTGATCCGCGAAGAGCGGACCGCGCCCGAGCAAGACGGCATCTAATTTGCCTGCAGGCTTGTTCTAAACGATCCCCCGCTGACATACATATGGTACAAACAGCGGATAAGAAAAAGCAGTTGGCTTTGCCGCCTTTCATTCTAAATCGAAATGCGGGGGATGAACATGAATCGCCACGATGAATTTAGCGGGAGTACGAACAAAGGTCCGGTCCAGGAACACGACGTGATCATGCGCGGCCGGCGTCTCCTTGACATTACCGGGGTAAAACAAGTCGAGAGTTTTGACAATGAGGAGTTTTTGCTTGAGACGGTCATGGGTTTTTTAGCGATCCGCGGGCAAAACTTGCAGATGAAAAACTTAGATGTGGATAAAGGTGTTGTTTCGATCAAGGGACGCATTTTCGATCTCGTTTATTTAGATGACCACCAGGAGAAAGCTAAAGGATTCTTTAGCAAGTTGTTCAAATGAGCATCACGACGCAGCTTCTCACTATGCTGACGATGATCGGCATGGGGGGCTGGCTTGGCATGGCGCTTGATACGTACAACCGATTTTTAAAACGGGAAGAACGGGCGCACTGGCTCGTCTTTGTGAACGATGTGTTATTTTGGGCAGTGCAGGCGCTCCTTGTGTTTTATGTCTTGTTGCTCGTCAATGATGGCGAGCTTCGCTTTTATCTTTTTTTGGCGCTTTTATGCGGATATGCCGCTTACCAAAGTCTGCTCCGTTCGTTGTACGTCCGGGTGCTTGAGTGGCTCATTTGGCTGGCGGTGCGGCTCGGACAGGCGCTCGCCCAGCTGTTCCGCTATACGGTGATCCGCCCCCTCGTCCTCCTTGGACAAATGGCGTTAGCGCTTCTTTTGTTTGCCTGGAGGCTTGTCGTATGGGCGGCTCGGTTTTTGTTGCTCGTCGTCTGGAAAACCGTCCTTCTCTTGTTCGCCCCGCTGCGCTGGATAGGTATAGCCGTTTGGCGGCGGGTGCCGCCGCATCGTCGAGTCCGGGTGGAAAA
Source organism: Geobacillus uzenensis (assembly GCF_002217665.1). NCBI lineage: Bacteria > Bacillati > Bacillota > Bacilli > Caryophanales > Anoxybacillaceae > Geobacillus > Geobacillus uzenensis. The sequence goes on along the minus strand of NZ_NEWL01000010.1, from coordinate 47,921 downwards.
ATTTTTTCGCCGCTTAAAAGGATTTGCTGGACAAATCAAGAATACAAAAGAGAAAATAGGCATGTGGCTTGCGAAATGGCGGAAATAAAAGAGGTGCAAATGCATGAACGTGCCCCGGAAACCGAACGTGACGAAAATTCAGTCTACCTACGTATCAGAGCAGGAAGAAAAAAAGCGGAAGGCATCGAAGAGGCGGCGGGTTGTGGCCGTCCGTTTAGCCTTTTGGGCTTCGCTGTTTACGGTGTTCGCTTCAGTCCTCCTCTACGCGTTGCACCTGCAGGCGAAGACGATCGACGGAAAAACAGCGGAAAAACAAAGGCTAAAAGAGGAGCTTGCGAAGCTCGAACGGCAAGAAAAGCAGCTCAAAGAGGAAATGAAAAAACTGCACGACGATGATTACATCGCTGAGCTGGCACGAAAAAAATATTATTTATCGAGAGACGGGGAAATTATTTTTGTCCTTCCAGAAAAGTGATATTTTACCTGACGGATGCCCGTTCAATACGGGCATCCGTCATATTGACACTTATTTTTTTCATTCGCTATAATGAAAGCAACACCATCTTTAAAGCGTTTTAAGGAGGAGCACTTTTTTTATGTCGATTGAAGTAGGCAGCAAGTTACAAGGCAAAGTCACAGGCATTACGAAATTCGGGGCGTTTGTAGAGCTGCCGGAGGGTGTGACAGGGCTCGTTCACATTAGCGAAGTAGCCGATAACTATGTCAAGGACATCAACGATCATTTGAAAGTCGGCGACATGGTGTATGTGAAAGTGATCAACGTCGGTCAAGATGGAAAAATCGGCCTGTCCATTCGCAAAGCAAAAGACACGCCTTCTTCGCAGCGGCCGCGCCACCGAGCGCACGACCGCTCTGCGGCTGACAGTTTAGAACAAAAAATCAGCCGCTTCCTCAAAGAGAGTGAGGACCGGTTGGCGTCGTTGCGCCGCCATACGGAATCCAAGCGGGGAGGTCGTGGAGCGAGACGCGGGTAACTTGCTGCTGAACACATGTCGGAAAGATGATGAATACGGGGACAATGAGCATCCATCGTCATGGATGCTTCTTTGTTTCGACGGCAAAAAAGGAAGGATACATTTTCCTTCTATCTTTTTTCATTGTGCATATTGACAATCATCATTTCCTCTATTATGATAATAACTGTTGTCACACGGCGGTGTAGCTCAGCTGGCTAGAGCGTACGGTTCATACCCGTGAGGTCGGGGGTTCGATCCCCTCCACCGCCATGAAAATCAACTATGGCCCGTTGGTCAAGTGGTTAAGACACCGCCCTTTCACGGCGGTAACACGGGTTCGAATCCCGTACGGGTCATCGCGAACGAGCATTCGCTATCAAGCGACATGCTCGTTTTTCTTTTTGTCTGCTTCTGTCGGAACGGGCATCCTGTCGGCGCATCATCGGGGAAAACGTCGAACGATTTTTCATTTTACTCCGTTGTTTTGACAAATTTCTGATAATTCGAGCGATATAATAGGGGGTAATAGAAAAGCAAAGGAGAGGATCGGGAATGGAAAGAGTAGAAAGAGGGACGGTGCGCCGCATTTCGGAAGTGCCGATTAATGAAACGCAAGCGACTTTGTCGCGCTGGGTGCGCCATGTGAAGCTGCGCCTTGGTCACCTGTTCGTTCATCAAGGGTTTTTGCTTCTCCTTGTCGGCTTTTTGCTGGGACGGGCGTTAATTTTAGCGAAATTGACCCCGTTTGCGCTGCCGTTTTTCGTCTCTGTCTATATGTTGCGCCGTGACAAGGCAGCCTTCGCTTTCATTTCGCTGCTGGCCGGCGCATTGACGCTGTCGTTTGATGCTGTGCTGTTTGTCGGCGTTTCCATTTTTGGCTTCCTCTTTATTTACGGATGGGTGCGGAAAGTGATTAGCGAATCATTAAAACTTGTACCGTTCGTCGTTTTTGCCGTATCGCTGGCAACAAAATGGGCCATCTCCTATTACTGGATTGGGGAGCGGACGGCGTACGGGGCGGCCATGGCGGTTGTGGAAGCCGGGCTTTCGCTCGTGCTGACATTGATTTTTATGCAAAGCATTCCGCTATTGACGGTACGGAAACATAAACATGCGCTGCGGGCGGAAGAAATGATTTCACTAATTATTTTGCTGGCTTCGATGCTGACCGGGATGATCGGCTGGTCGGCGTACGGCTTATCGCTCGAACATGTCATGTCGCGCTACCTCGTTTTATTGTTTGCTTTTGTAGCGGGGGCGGCGACCGGTTCAACCGTCGGGGTCGTCACCGGGCTCGTCTTGAGCTTGGCGAACGTCGGCAACTTGTCTGAAATGAGTTTGCTTGCTTTTGCTGGACTGCTCGGCGGCCTGCTGAAAGAAGGGCGAAAGCCAGGAGTCGCCTTTGGGCTCATTGTCGCGACGCTGCTGATGGGCTTGTACGGGAACGGAAAAACGGAGCTCGTGCCAACGCTGCTTGAATCAAGCATCGCTATTGTGCTGTTTTTGTTCACGAGCCGTTCGCTGACAGAGAAAATTGCCAAACATATTCCCGGCACGGCGGAATATATCAACGAGCAGCAGCAATACGTCCGCAAAATCCGCGATGTGACGGCACAGCGCGTTTCACAGTTTTCGAACGTCTTTCAGGCGCTGGCAGAAAGCTTTTCGCCTGAGCCGCTGTCGGATGCCGACGAATACCATGAACGGGAGGTCGATTATTTTCTCGGCGATATTACGGAAAAGACGTGTCAAACGTGCTTTAAGAAAGCGCAATGCTGGGCGGCCAACTTCAGTACAACATATGCGTATATGAAGCAAATGATGCATGAGGCGGATGAAAAAACGCTGTCACAAAACCATCAGCTGTTGCGTGAATGGGAACGGTATTGCGTCAAAGCGGGCAAAGTGGTTGACGCGATTGAAAAAGAGATGGTGACGTATCAGGCGAACCGCAAGCTGAAACGGCAAGTTTACGAAAGCCGGAAACTCGTGGCTGAGCAGTTGTTAGGCGTTTCGCAAGTCATGGACGATTTTGCGAAAGAGATTCAGAAGGAGCGGGAAAACCATTATTTGCAAGAAGAACAAATTTATCATGCCCTGCAAGAGTTTGGCATCGAAATCGGGCACGTGGATATTTATAGTTTAGAAAAAGGAAATATCGATATTGAAATGAGTATTCCTTACTGCGAAGGGCGCGGTGAGTGCGAAAAACTGATTGCGCCGATGCTGTCGGACATTTTAGGAGAGACGATTGTCGTCAAGCGCGAGGAATGTGCTGCCTATCCGAATGGCTATTGCCGCGTTGCCTTCGGTTCGACGAAAGCGTTTGTCGTCGAGACAGGCGTGGCATTCGCCGCCAAAGGGGGCGAGCTCATCTCCGGCGACAGCTATGCAACGATTGAGCTTGGCACCGGCAAATACGCCGTTGCCATTAGCGACGGCATGGGCAACGGGGAACGGGCGCATTACGAAAGCCGCGAAACGCTGCATTTGCTGCAAAAAATCTTGCAGACAGGAATGGATGAATCGATCGCCATTAAATCGATCAATTCCATTTTGGCGCTGCGGACGACAGAAGATATGTATGCGACCCTTGATTTGGCGATCATCGATTTGCAAAACGCGGCGACGAAGTTTTTGAAAATCGGGTCGACGCCAAGCTTCATTAAGCGCGGCAACAAGGTGATGAAAGTAGAGGCGAGCAATTTGCCGATGGGCATTATTAAAGAAGTCGAATTCGATGTGGTCAGCGAACAGCTGAAATCGGGCGACTTGCTCATCATGATGAGCGACGGTGTATTTGAAGGGCCGATGAATGTAGAGAACCATGACGCTTGGATGAAACGGAAAATCCAAGAGTTGAAAACGACCGACCCGCAAGAAGTCGCTGATGTGATTATGGAGGAAGTGATCCGGCAGTGCGGCGGCGAGATTGAAGACGATATGACCGTCGTTGTCGCCAAAGTGCGGCACAACACGCCAAAATGGGCGACGATTCCGGCATATATGTATATGAAAAAGGCGCAGTAGCGCGCGTATAAAAACGTTCCCCTGCGGCGATGATGGTAATACATTTCGCTGAGGAGGGGAACGAACATGCGAAAGGGAACGTTGCGGCAGATTTTGCTCATTACCGACGGCTGCTCCAATCATGGGGAGGATCCGGCCGCCATGGCGGCATTGGCGCGGGAACAGGGCATTACCGTGAACGTGATCGGCGTGTTAGACCAAGACACGATCGATGAAAATGGTCAGCGGGAAATTGAAGCGATTGCGGCCGCCGGCGGCGGGATGAGCCAGGTTGTATATGCCAAGCAGCTGTCGCAAACGGTGCAGATGGTGACGCGCCAGGCGATGACACAGACGCTGCAAGGGCTCGTTAACCGTGAATTAAAACAAATATTTGGTTCGGACGTTTCGCTGGAAGATTTGCCGCCGGACAAGCGCGGCCAAGTGATGGAAGTCGTCGATGAACTTGGGGAAACGGCTGCGCTCGACGTGCTTATTTTAATCGACACGAGCGGGAGCATGAAAACGAAATTACCGACGGTCAAAGAGGCGCTCATCGATTTATCGCTCAGTTTAAATGCGCGCATGGGTGAAAACCGTTTTTCCGTCTTCATCTTTCCGGGAAAACGGGAACATGCCGAAAAAATGATCGATTGGACACCGAAGATGGAGGAGCTGTCCACCATCTTTCCGAAATTGGCGTCAGGCGGGCTGACGCCGACAGGGCCGGCGCTGCGCGAAGCGATCGCCCATTTCGGCCGCAAACGGTCGCTAAGGAGCTGGATTGGCGATGGCGATGAGCCATACATCGAAGAATCGTCTTTGTAATCTTCCGCCCGGCACGGTCGTCACCGGCAAATGGCACGGCCGTTCGTATCGGCTGCTGCGGCGGCTCGGCAGCGGGGCGAACGGCGTCGTCTACTTGGCGGAAAGCAACGGCCATCGCGTCGCTGTGAAACTGAGCGACGATTATGCGTCGTTGGCCTCGGAAATGAATATTTTACGCCGTTTTTCCAAGGTCCAGGGGGTTACCCTCGGGCCTTCTTTGCTGGAAGCTGATGACTGGCGAAGCCCGCTCGTGCGGGAAACGGTCCCATTTTATGTGATGGAGTATATTGAAGGGGAAAACTTCACCGCCTTTGTCCGCCGCCGCGGAAAAGAATGGGCGCCGGTGCTGCTTGTGCAGCTGTTGTCTGTGCTTGAGCGGCTGCACGAGGAGGGGTGGGTGTTTGGCGACTTAAAACCAGACAATTTAATCGTTACCGGATCGCCGCCATCCGTCCGGCTGTTGGACGTAGGAGGGACGACGCTGCAAGGAAGGGCGGTCAAAGAGTTTACCGAGCTGTACGACCGCGGTTATTGGGGGCTTGGGTCGCGCAAAGCTGAGCCGTCGTACGATTTGTTTTCAGCGGCGATGGTGATGATTGCAGCCTGTTATCCGGGGCATCTCGAGAAAACAGGCGACGGGCGATCACAGCTTTTCAAAATCATCGAAGCGGACCGCTTTTTAGTCCAATATAAGCACGTTTTGCAAAAAGCGCTCGACGGCCGGTATGCAAACGCTGCCGCCATGCGCCATGACTTATTGGCTGCCTTTTCCCGCCGGTCAGCCGTGAAAAACGAAACAAAGACAGCAGCGCTGAACCGCCGGTCGGGGCGGCGGGCGAAAAAGCGCCGCAAAGTGGGTGCGATTGCTGAAACGGTATTGATCGCCGCCCTGTTGCTTAGCGCGTACGGTTTTTATATATACTGGCAACTAACGATGTAATTTATGGTACAATAGCTGTCGGGGGAAGCTAAAAGGGAGCGAAGAGGTTTTCTTGAATGATGGATAAAGTGTGCGCCTTTATTGATAGGCATAAGCTGCTTACGGAAGGGGCGACGGTCATTGTCGGTGTTTCCGGAGGACCAGATTCGCTTGCGCTTTTGCACTTCTTCTGTTCGCTTCGGGAGGAGTGGAAGCTTCAGCTCGTGGCGGCCCATGTTGACCATATGTTCCGCGGGCGGGAATCGGAAGAAGAGATGGAATTTGTGAAACGTTTTTGCGCCGAGCACCGTATTTTATGTGAAGCGGTGCAAATCGACGTTCCGGCCTTTCAGCGGCGCACGGGCCTCGGCGCCCAAGAGGCGGCGCGGAATTGCCGATATGGCTTTTTCGCTGAATTGGTGAAAAAATATCAAGCGCAATATGTCGCTTTAGGCCATCATGGCGATGATCAAGTCGAGACGATTTTAATGCGGCTTGTGCGCGGCAGCACAAGCAAAGGGTATGCGGGCATTCCCGTCAAGCGGCCGTTTCATGGCAGCTATCTCATCCGCCCGTTTTTGGCCGTCAGCCGGGCGGAAATTGAAGACTACTGTGAAAAAGAAGGGCTGACCCCGCGCCGGGACCCAAGCAATGAGAAAGACGATTATACGCGCAACCGGTTCCGCCATCATATTGTGCCGCTGTTAAAACAGGAGAATCCGCGCTTGCATGAACGATTTCAGCAATATAGCGAAATCATGGCGGAAGATGAACAATTTTTGGAGGAATTAGCAACGGACGCGCTGAATAAAGTAATGGAAAAACAAAATAGCGATGCTGTGTTGCACATTGCTCCGTTCTTAGCGTTGCCGCGGCCGCTGCAGCGCCGGGCGTTGCAGCGGCTGCTTCTCCGCCTTTACGGGGACATTCCGCCGATGTTGACTTCCGTGCATATCGACCATATACTGATGCTTTGTGAGCGCGGCCGTCCTTCCGGAATGCTCGATTTACCAAAAGGGTTGAAAGTGATTCGTTCGTACGACCATTGTTTGTTTACGTTTGGCCTGCAACGCTGCGCTCAAGGCTACTGGCTGGAGCTGCCGGTTCCGGCGCTATTGCCTCTCCCAAACGGTTACGCAATCGTGAGTGAATTTAGGGAACACTATCCGAGAAAGCAGCTAGGAAATGATGTGTTTGTGGTTGACCCTGCTGCGGTTTCTCTTCCGCTTCACGTACGGACACGCCGCACCGGTGACCGGATGGTGCTCAAGGGGACGGGAGGGACGAAAAAAATTAAAGAGGTTTTCATTGAGGCGAAAATTCCACGGATGGAAAGGGATTGTTGGCCGATTGTGGAAGATGCTGACGGCCGCATCCTTTGGGTGCCCGGATTGAAAAAATCGGCGTTTGAAGCCGGGGAGCGCGGGCAAGCCCGCTATATTTTACTGCGCTATCAGGCGATGAACAGCTAGGAGGCAAAAAGATGGGGATGAAAGACGATATCCAGAAAGTGCTAATCACCGAGGAAGAAATTCAGGAAAAAGTAAAAGAGCTAGGCGGCATATTAACAAAGGAGTATGACGGCCGTTTTCCGCTCGCCGTTGGCGTTCTCAAAGGGGCGATGCCATTTATGGCCGATTTGTTGAAACATATTGATACATATTTGGAAATGGATTTTATGGATGTTTCGAGCTACGGGAATGCGACCGTTTCATCTGGGGAAGTAAAAATTGTGAAAGACTTAAATACATCTGTCGAAGGTCGCGACATTTTGATCATTGAAGATATTATTGACAGCGGGTTGACGCTCAGCTATCTAGTCGATTTATTCCGTTACCGGAAGGCGAATTCGATCAAAATCGTCACCCTCCTTGACAAGCCGTCTGGACGTAAGGCTGATATCCAAGCGGACTACACCGGATTTATTGTCCCGGATGAGTTCGTCGTCGGCTACGGTCTCGATTATGCGGAAAAATATCGCAACCTCCCGTTTATCGGTGTCTTAAAACCAGAAGTGTACCAAAAATAAGCCGGTCATTGTGTGGCGGCCGAATTGTTTGTATTTAGGCAAATTTCTATGATAGTATTGAGTATAGTGTGTTTCATATGGGAGGAGGCAAGAAATGAACCGGATTTTCCGTAACACCATCTTTTATTTGCTGATTTTCCTCGTCGTGATCGGCGTCGTCAGCTTTTTTAACGGAACGAATCAGAGGACCGAGCCGATGACGTACGATGCGTTTATCACTCATCTGGAAAACGGGGACGTCGAGTCGTTTTCCATTAAGCCGGAGCGCGGCGTATATGAAATCCGAGGCCAGTTGAAAACATATAATGAAGGGCAATATTTTTCCACCTACGTGATGAACAGCGACAAAGTGCTTGATCGCATCGATGCAGCGGCGGCACGGACGCGGGTGGAAGTAATGCCAGCGGATGAAACGAGCGGCTGGGTGACGTTTTTCACGTCCATTATTCCGTTTGTCATTATTTTTATTTTGTTTTTCTTCTTGCTGAATCAAGCGCAAGGCGGCGGCAGCCGAGTGATGAATTTCGGCAAAAGCCGGGCGCGGCTATATACGGATGACAAGCGGAAAGTCCGTTTTCGTGACGTGGCTGGGGCGGACGAGGAAAAAGAAGAGCTCGTGGAAATTGTCGAGTTTTTAAAAGACCCGCGCAAATTCGCGGAACTCGGCGCCCGCATTCCAAAAGGGGTGCTGCTTGTCGGGCCGCCGGGTACAGGGAAAACGCTGTTGGCGCGCGCGGTCGCCGGGGAAGCAGGCGTGCCGTTTTTCTCGATCAGCGGGTCGGATTTTGTGGAAATGTTCGTTGGGGTCGGTGCGTCGCGCGTGCGCGACTTGTTTGAAACGGCGAAAAAAAATGCCCCGTGCATCATTTTTATCGATGAAATTGACGCTGTCGGGCGCCAACGCGGCGCCGGTCTCGGCGGCGGCCACGATGAGCGCGAGCAGACGCTCAACCAGCTGCTTGTCGAAATGGACGGCTTTAACGGGAATGAAGGGATCATTATTATTGCAGCGACGAACCGTCCGGATATTTTAGACCCAGCGTTGTTGCGCCCGGGCCGTTTCGACCGGCAAATCACTGTCGACCGGCCGGATGTAAAAGGGCGCGAGGCAGTATTGCGCGTGCATGCCCGCAACAAACCGCTTGATGAATCCGTTGACTTAAAGGCGATCGCCATGCGGACACCGGGATTTTCCGGCGCCGATTTGGAGAACTTGCTGAACGAAGCGGCGCTTGTAGCAGCGCGCCGCAACAAAAAGAAAATCGATATGAGCGATATCGACGAAGCGACGGATCGGGTGATTGCCGGGCCGGCGAAAAAAAGCCGCGTCATCTCGGAAAAAGAGCGGCGCATTGTTGCCTTTCATGAGGCGGGACATACGGTCATCGGCATGGTGCTTGCCGACGCCGAAATGGTGCATAAAGTGACGATCGTCCCGCGCGGCCAGGCCGGCGGCTATGCGGTGATGCTGCCGAAAGAGGACCGTTACTTTATGACTAAAGCGGAACTGATGGATAAAATCACGGGGCTGCTCGGCGGGCGCGTCGCCGAGGAAATTGTGTTCAATGAAGTGAGCACAGGGGCTCATAACGACTTTCAGCGGGCGACGAACATTGCGCGCCGGATGGTGACGGAATTCGGGATGAGCGAAAAACTTGGTCCGCTTCAATTTGGCCAGCCGGGCGGGCAAGTGTTTTTAGGCCGCGACTTGCATAACGAGCAAAACTATAGCGATAAAATCGCCTATGAAATTGACTTGGAGATTCAACGCATCATTAAAGAGTGTTACGATAAGGCGAAACAGATTTTAACGCAGCATCGGGACAAATTGGATTTAATCGCCACGACGCTGTTAGAAGTCGAGACGCTTGATGCCGAACAAATCAAGCATTTGTTCGAGCACGGCACGCTGCCGCCGGATCGCAAAGGGCGCAGCGAAATCGGCAGAGGCGACAGCGATGTAAAAGTGAACATCCAAAAGAAAGAGGAGTAATTAAGGGCTGAACGAAAAGGTCGCCTTTCTCCAAGAAAGATACAAGATATGGCTTTGCAAAAGTGTTCAGTGCGTATAGATCGTGATCAAAAAGGGTGTCCTGTTATCTTCGGGATGCCCTCTTTTTTTGCCATGGCCTGGGGACGGGCCGCCGGTTTTTCCCCCGCAACAAAATAAGGTATGATATGATAAAGAAAGGAATTTATTGAGGAAAAGTGGGGAATGAGGCCATGATTTTTGTGTTGGACGTGGGCAATACAAATACTGTATTAGGGGTTTATGATGGCGATGAGTTAAAGTACCATTGGCGCATTGAGACAAGCCGGGCGAAAACGGAAGACGAGTACGGCATGACGATCAAAGCGCTTTTGAATCATGTCGGCCTGCAGTTTTCCGACATCCATGGCATGATCATCTCTTCCGTAGTGCCGCCGATCATGTTTGCCCTTGAACGCATGTGTTTAAAATATTTCCATATTAAACCGCTTATTGTCGGGCCAGGCATTAAAACCGGGCTTGACATTAAATATGAAAATCCGCGTGAAGTCGGCGCCGACCGAATTGTCAATGCGGTTGCCGGCATTCACTTATACGGCAGCCCGCTCATCATTGTCGACTTCGGGACAGCGACGACGTATTGTTATATTAATGAACATAAACAATATATGGGGGGAGCCATTGCCCCGGGAATTATGATTTCGACAGAGGCGTTGTTTGCGCGGGCGGCGAAATTGCCGCGCATTGAAATTGCCCGCCCGGACGATATTGTTGGCAAAAATACGGTCAGCGCCATGCAAGCGGGCATTTTATACGGCTATGTCGGACAGGTGGAAGGCATCGTTTCGCGAATGAAGGCGAAAAGCAAAGTTCCGCCGAAAGTGATCGCGACCGGTGGCCTAGCGCCGCTCATTGCCGGCGAGTCGGACGTTATTGATGTCGTTGATCCGTTTTTAACGTTGACCGGCCTGAAGCTGTTGTACGAGAAGAATACGGAGAAAAAAGGATGAAAGGCTTGATGAACATGGGAGATTACTTAGTGAAAGCGCTCGCTTATGATGGACAAGTGAGGGCGTATGCAACAAGAACGACAGAGACGGTCGCGGAAGCGCAGCGGCGACACGAGACGTGGCCGACTGCATCGGCTGCGCTTGGCCGGGCGCTGACGGCGGGCGTCATGATGGGGGCGATGCTAAAAGGCGAGGAAACGTTGACGATTAAAATTGATGGCGGCGGGCCAATCGGTGTCATTTTAGTCGACAGCAACGCTAAAGGGGAAGTGCGTGGGTATGTGACCAACCCGCATGTCCATTTTGAGCTGAACGAGCATGGGAAGCTCGATGTCGCGCGGGCGGTCGGCAAAAACGGGATGCTCACCGTCGTGAAAGACCTCGGGCTGCGCGACTTTTTCACCGGACAAGTGCCGCTGATCTCCGGAGAGCTTGGCGATGACTTTACGTATTATTTTGTCTCGTCTGAACAAATTCCATCATCCGTCGGCGTCGGCGTGCTCGTTAATCGGGACTATACGATCCGGGCCGCCGGAGGATTCATCATTCAGCTCATGCCAGGGACGGAAGAAACAACGATCACCCGCATTGAAGAGCGGTTAAAACAAATTCCTCCTGTGTCGCGCATGATTGAAAACGGACTGAGTCCGGAACAAATTGTAGAACAAATTTTAGGAGATGGAGGCGTCCGCGTCCTTGAGACGATGCCGGTTGCATTCGTCTGCCGCTGTTCGCGCGAGCGGATCGCCGATGCCCTCGTCAGCCTAGGGCCGGCGGAAATTCAGGACATTATCGATCAAGAAGGGCAGGCGGAAGCTTCGTGCCATTTTTGCAACGAGACGTACCATTTCGCGAAAGAAGAGCTGGAACAGCTCAAGCAACTCGCCGAAAAAGGATGAAAACATTAAAATGATTGACAATTACGCCAATAACTGATACATTGGAAACAAATTCGATAAAATTAATCGGGATTAGGGGTGGAACCATGGCACGCACAGTCAACTCTATAACGGAACTGATCGGCGATACACCGGCCGTGAAGCTGAACCGCATCGTCGATGAAGACAGCGCCGATGTCTACGTGAAGCTCGAGTTTATGAACCCGGGAAGCAGTGTCAAAGACCGGATCGCGCTGGCCATGATTGAAGCAGCGGAAAAGGAAGGAAAACTGAAACCGGGCGATACGATCGTTGAGCCGACGAGCGGCAACACGGGAATCGGTCTGGCAATGGTCGCAGCAGCGAAGGGATATAAAGCGGTATTGGTCATGCCGGATACGATGAGTTTGGAGCGCCGCAACTTACTGCGGGCGTACGGCGCAGAGCTGGTGCTCACGCCGGGCGCGCAAGGAATGCGCGGGGCAATCGAGAAAGCGGAAGAACTCGTCCGTGAGCACGGCTACTTTATGCCGCAGCAGTTCAAAAACGAAGCGAACCCGGAAATCCACCGCCTGACGACCGGGAAAGAAATCGTCGAGCAAATGGGCGGCCAGCTCGATGCGTTTGTTGCCGGCATCGGTACAGGTGGAACGATTACGGGAGCTGGCCAAGTGTTGCGCGAAACATACCCGAACATTAAAATTTACGCCGTTGAGCCGGCCGACTCGCCAGTCTTGTCCGGCGGCAAACCGGGTCCGCATAAAATCCAAGGAATCGGAGCCGGATTTGTTCCAGATATTTTAGATACAAGCATTTACGACGGCGTCATTACGGTAACAACGGAAGAAGCGTTTGCGGCGGCCCGCCGTGCGGCTCGCGAGGAAGGCATTCTTGGCGGCATTTCGTCCGGTGCTGCCATTCACGCGGCATTGAAAGTGGCGAAAGAGCTCGGCAAAGGGAAAAAAGTGCTGGCCATCATCCCGAGCAACGGAGAACGTTACTTGAGCACGCCGCTTTACCAATTCGAAGACTAAGCAACGTTTTTCGGCAGGGGCAACCCTGTCGAACTTTTTTATGTAGCGATAGTGATATGAGCGGCCACTCATTGTACAATAAGAATAACCATGAACATCATAAGGAGCTGACCAAGATGGAACAACGGCGAAGGCAGCTGAGGCGGACAATCGGTTATCGTGGACGGGATTGGTTTCGCCAGTATGAACAGCTGGCGTACGGCCGACCGCATCACGTGCTGCTGGAGAGCGGCCAAGGGGGGAGATATAGCATTATCGGCCTCAACCCGAGCGGGATCATCCGTGCGACTAAGCAGCGGCTATCCATCACTGATTGCGGAAAAGAAACCATGTTGGACGGGCCGCCACTTGAGTTGCTGCAACAATGGTTTTCACGTTTTTCCGTGCCGGATGAGGGCGAGCCGTTGCCCTGCCAGGGCGGATTGATCGGCTATATCAGTTATGACGCCGTCCGTTACATGGAACGGCTTCCGGAGCTTGCCCGCGACGATTTGCAGCTGCCGTCTATGTATTTTTGGCTGTTTGATGATGTGGTGATTTACGACCATCAAAAACAGCAGCTTCACTTGATCGTCCATGCCGGAGACGGCGAGGAAAGCGATGCCATCCGCCGGCTTGATGCGTATGAGCGGATGTGGCTTGAGGAGCAGAATGAATCGCCAAGCTGGCCGCCCGCAGCTTCGGCAGCCGTTCCGTCCGTTTCGATGACGAGGCGGCAGTTTATTGAGGCGGTCCGGCGCGTACAGCAGTACATTGCCCAAGGCGATGTGTTCCAAGTCAACTTGTCGGTGCGCCAATCTCAGCCGCTCTTCACTCACCCGTTTGCCATCTATAAGCAGTTGCGTGCCATTAACCCGTCACCGTATATGGCATATTTGCAAGCTCCGGAATGCCAAGTTGTGAGCGGTTCGCCGGAGCTGCTTGTCCGCAAGCAAGGAGACCGTTTGGAAACGCGGCCGATCGCTGGCACACGGTCGCGCGGTCGGACGGAGGCGGAGGATGAGCAAATTGCCCGCAAGCTGCTCGCCAGTGAAAAGGAGCGGGCCGAACATGCCATGCTCGTCGATCTTGAACGAAACGATCTCGGGCGCGTCTGTGCATATGGGACAGTCCGTGTCGACGAGTGGATGACGGTCGAACGATATTCGCACGTGATGCATATCGTGTCACACATTTCCGGCACACTCGCCCCAGAACACGATGCGTTTGCCGTGATTCGCGCCATGTTTCCGGGCGGGACGATTACTGGTGCCCCGAAAGTGCGGACGATGGAAATTATCGAAGAACTGGAGCCAGTTCGGCGCGGCTTGTACACCGGCTCCATCGGCTGGATCGATTTTCAAGGCAACATGGAGCTGAACATCGCCATCCGGACGATGGTCGTCAAAGACGGGCTGGCGCATGTACAAGCAGGGGCAGGCATTGTCATCGATTCCAACCCGGAGCATGAATACAAGGAATGTTTGAAAAAGGCGGCGGCCCTTTGGAGGGCAAAAGAGCTGAGCGAAGCGGAGATATTATTTTCGAGCATGAGGTGAGAATGATGATCGTGATGATTGATAATTATGATTCCTTTACGTACAATTTAGTGCAATATTTAGGTGTTCTAGGTGAGGAATTGTTTGTCAAACGCAATGATGAAATCACCGTCGCCGAGATTGAGCGGCTCCGTCCCGATTTTCTGATGATTTCTCCAGGCCCTTGCACGCCGAATGAAGCGGGCGTCAGCCTAGAAGCCATCGCCCACTTTGCTGGAAAAATACCAATTTTCGGCGTCTGTCTTGGCCATCAGGCGATCGCCCAAGCGTTTGGCGGCCGCGTTATCCGCGCTCCAAGGCTCATGCATGGAAAAACGTCGTCCGTTTACCATGACGGGGAAACGATTTTCCGCGGCGTGCCGAACCCGTTTACGGCGACCCGCTACCATTCTCTCATCGTGGAGAAAGAAACACTCCCTCATTGCTTTGTTGTTTCCGCTTGGACGGACGAAGGCGAAGTGATGGCCATTCGTCATAAAACATTGCCAATTGAAGGAGTGCAGTTCCACCCGGAATCGATTATGACCAGCCACGGCATGCAGCTGTTGAAAAACTTTATTGACACGTACAAAAAGGCGTGACGGGCATATGTACGTATATGTCAACGGCAACATTGTCCCGCGTGAGGAAGCGCTTCTCTCGGCGTTTGATCATGGCTTTTTGTATGGGCTCGGTTTGTTTGAAACGTTTCGCACGTACGGTGGCCATCCGTTTTTGCTTGACGACCATTTAGAACGGCTGAACCGCGGTCTATCTGAACTCCGCATCGACAGGCAGTTCAGCCGCGCTGAGGCAGTGAAGATCATCGAGCGGTTGCTCGAGGCAAATGGATTGCGCGACGCTTATGTGCGTTTTGATGTGTCCGCCGGTGTGGGTGATCTCGGCTTGTCGGCCGAACGGTATTTGTGCCCGACCGTCATCGTCTACATGAAGCCGCTGCCGCCGCCCGCTCCTCGGGAAGGGAAAGAAGGGGTCGTGTTAGCCGCGAGGCGGAATAGCCCTGAGGGCCATGAACGGTTAAAATCGCACCATTATTTAAACAATATGATTGGGAAGTGGGAGCTTGGCCATCGTCCCCATGCAGAAGGCATCTTTTTAAACCATGAAGGGGCGGTGGCGGAAGGCATCGTCTCCAATATTTTTTGGGTAAAAGGCGGCGTCGTTTACACTCCAGCGCCCTCTGTCGGCATATTAAACGGTGTCACGAGGCAATTCGTGATCGCTTTGCTCCACGAGTTGAACATCCCGGTTGAAGAGGGGATTTATCCGCTTTCCGATTTGTACGAAGCCGACGAGGTGTTGATCACCAACTCGCTGCAGGAAATTGTGCCGCTTCACCGCGTCGGCCATCGCGTTTACCTTGGGAAAAACGGTTCGGTAACCTGTACGCTGCAACGCCATTACCGCCGCTTTACCGACACATTATGGACGAGGAATGAATTGGCAGAAAGGATGAACCGATGATGATCACAATGACGCGTTCACATGTGCTCAAATGCCGCGGGCACGAGTTCGATTTAGACAAAAAAACATTGATCATGGGCATTGTCAACGTCACGCCTGATTCATTTTCCGACGGCGGCCGATTTTGCGAGGTAGAGAAAGCGGTCGAGCATGCGAAACGGCTTGTGGCGGAGGGAGCGGACATCATTGACATCGGCGGCGAGTCAACCCGTCCAGGAGCGGATCCCGTGCCGCTTGACGAAGAGTTGCGGCGCGTCATCCCAGCGGTAAGAGCGATTGCCAATGAGGTGAATGTGCCGATCTCTGTTGACACATATAAAGCTGAGGTGGCGCGGCAGGCCATCGAAGCTGGGGCGCACATCATCAACGACGTTTGGGGGGCTAAAGCTGATCCGGATATGGCTCATGTTGCTGCCTCGTACGGGGTGCCGATCATTTTAATGCACAATCGCCACGACATGGCATACCGCGATTTGATTCCCGATATGATCGCCGATCTGGAGGAAAGCATTCGCATTGCCAAACAGGCGGGGGTGAAAGAGGAAAACATCATTTTAGACCCAGGCGTCGGGTTTGCGAAAACGTTCGAACACAATCTGGAAGTGATGCGGCGTCTCGATGAGTTTGCCGCCCTCGGCTACCCGCTTTTGCTCGGAACGTCGCGCAAACGGTTTATCGGTCATGTGCTTGACGTGCCCGTTGAAGAGCGGGTTGAAGGTACGGGAGCCACCGTTTGCCTTGGCATCGTGAAGGGAGCGCATATCGTCCGCGTTCATGACGTATTGCCGATCGCCCGCATGGCGAAAATGATGGATGCGATGCTCGGGAAGGGGGAGAGCAGCCATCGATAAAATCTATGTGCGAGAGATGGAGTTTTATGGCTATCATGGAGTGCTTCCCGAAGAACACGTCCTCGGTCAGCGGTTTGTGGTTGACGTGACGCTGGAGCTTGATTTGCGGCCAGCCGGACGGAGCGACTGTCTTGAGCATACGGTCAATTACGCGGATGTGTACGAGCGCTGCCGGGCGATTGTTGAGGAGCGGACATTTGCTTTAATTGAGGCGGTGGCTGAGGCGATCGCGGACGAGCTGCTCACCGCTTTCCTTGTCGTTCAGCGCTGTGCCGTGAGGGTGACGAAGCCGAATCCACCGATCCGCGGACATTACGGGCACGTGGCCGTTGAAATCGTTAGGGGGCGTTAAATGGAAAACATTGCGTATATTGCCCTAGGTTCTAACTTAGGGGATCGTGTCTATTATTTACGTTCGGCCATTGAAGCACTCCATTATTATGAGGGAATTTCTGTAAAATCAAGCTCATCCATCTATGAAACGGATCCGGTCGGCTACGTCCACCAGGATAAGTTTTTAAACATGGTAGTCGAGGTGGCGACGACGTTGTCGCCGTTTGCTTTGTTTGACGTAACACAACAAATCGAACGAGAATTTGGAAGGAAAAGGGAAATTCGCTGGGGGCCGCGCACGTTAGACCTTGACATTTTGCTGTATAATCATGAAAATATTGAAACAGAGCAACTTGTCATTCCGCATCCGCGCATGGCGGAGCGGGCGTTTGTTCTTATCCCGTTGCTCGAAATCAATTCCCATTTAGCAATACCGAACATTTCCGAGCCGTTGACAGACATCATTGATCGACTACCCGACAAAGAAGGAGTTCGCGTATGGAAGCAGAAAGATGGGGAAGACGTATTCGCGCTTTTCGAAAGCTGAAAGGATATACACAAGAAAAGCTGGCTAAGGAACTCGGCATTTCTGTCTCAATCCTTGGTGAAATTGAACGGGGAAACCGGATGCCGTCCGATTCGCTCGTCGGGCAAATCGCTGAACGGTTAAATATATCGGTTGAGGAACTGACACCGCCGAAAATGGAATCGAACAAGTAGAAAGGAGGCGTTTCTATGTTTCGCATTGGCGATGTTGAGATTAAAAATCGCGTCGTGCTTGCCCCGATGGCAGGCGTATGCAATTCGGCGTTCCGCTTGACTGTCAAAGAGTTCGGCGCTGGACTCGTGTGCGCAGAGATGGTGAGCGACAAAGGAATCGTATACAACAATGAAAAGACGTTAAATATGTTATATATCGATGAGCGGGAAAAGCCGCTCAGCCTGCAAATTTTTGGGGGCGAAAAAGAAACGCTTGTCAAAGCGGCGAAATTTGTCGATAAAAATACGAATGCCGATATTATCGACATTAACATGGGTTGCCCAGTCCCGAAAATTACAAATTGTGACGCCGGGGCAAAATGGCTTCTTGACCCGAATAAAATTTATGACGTCGTCGCCGCCATTGTCGAGGCCGTCGAAAAACCAGTCACGGTCAAAATGCGCATCGGTTGGGACGAGCACCATATTTACGCCGTCGAAAACGCCCAAGCGGTCGAGCGCGCTGGCGGCAAAGCCGTCGCTGTCCACGGGCGGACAAGGGTGCAAATGTATGAAGGAAAAGCAGATTGGAACATCATCAAACAAGTGAAAGAAGCGGTCAACATCCCGGTCATCGGCAACGGCGATGTCAAAACGCCGCAAGACGCCAAGCGGATGCTCGAAGAAACCGGGGTGGACGGTGTGATGATCGGACGGGCGGCGCTCGGCAACCCGTGGATGATTTACCGCACCGTTCGTTATTTAGAAACGGGAGAACTCATCCCCGAACCGACGCCGAGAGAAAAAATTGATGTCTGCCTGCTGCATTTGGATCGTTTAATTGCTCTCAAGGGCGAGTATATCGCTGTCAAAGAAATGCGCAAGCACGCCGCTTGGTATTTAAAAGGCATTCGCGGTGCAGCGAAAATCCGCAATGCCATCAACGAGTGCGAGACGCGGGACGAACTAGCCGCCTTGCTGCTTCAAGTCGCAGAGGAAGCGGAACATCAGGCAGCAGCGAACGCCCAAGCCGTATAACAACGGAATGACGTTCATGCAGCGGATGACTGCCAGCACGTGCTGGCAGTATTTTTCGTAAAAAAATCGCTAAATGGAGTGAATGAAGGATGAGCCATGAAGAATTGAACGACCAACTGCGTGTTCGCAGGGAAAAGCTAAAAAAAATCGAAGAGCTGGGTGTCGATCCGTTTGGCAAACGGTTCGAGCGCACGCATAAAGCGGAAGAACTGTTCGAACTGTACGGCGATTTGTCCAAAGAAGAACTCGAAGAGCAGCAAATTGAAGTTGCCGTTGCTGGCCGCATCATGACGAAACGCGGCAAAGGCAAAGCGGGATTCGCCCACATCCAAGACGTTACAGGGCAAATTCAAATTTACGTTCGCCAAGACGATGTCGGCGAACAGCAATACGAGCTGTTTAAAATCTCTGACCTTGGCGATATCGTCGGCGTGCGCGGCACGATGTTCAAAACAAAAGTCGGCGAGCTTTCCATTAAAGTGTCGTCGTATGAATTTTTAACAAAAGCATTGCGCCCGCTGCCCGAGAAGTACCACGGCTTAAAGGACGTCGAACAGCGTTACCGCCAGCGCTATCTCGACCTAATTATGAACCCGCAAAGCAAGCAGACGTTCATCACCCGCAGTCTCATTATTCAATCGATGCGGCGTTATCTCGACAGCCATGGCTACTTAGAAGTCGAAACACCGATGATGCACGCCGTAGCAGGCGGTGCGGCTGCACGTCCGTTCATTACGCACCATAATGCGCTTGATATGACACTCTATATGCGAATCGCCATCGAACTCCATTTGAAACGACTCATCGTCGGCGGTTTGGAGAAAGTGTATGAAATCGGGCGCGTCTTCCGGAATGAGGGCATTTCCACCCGCCATAACCCGGAGTTTACGATGCTTGAACTGTACGAAGCATACGCCGACTTCCGCGATATCATGAAACTGACGGAAAACTTGATCGCCCACATCGCCACAGAGGTGCTTGGCACGACGAAAATTCAATACGGCGACCATATCGTCGACCTAACGCCTGAATGGCGGCGGCTTCATATGGTCGATGCGATCAAAGAGTACGTCGGCGTCGACTTCTGGCGGCAAATGGACGATGAGGAAGCGCGGGCGCTGGCGAAAGAACACGGGGTTGAAGTCGCCCCGCACATGACGTTCGGTCATATTGTCAACGAGTTTTTTGAACAAAAAGTCGAAGCGCAACTCATCCAGCCAACGTTCATTTACGGCCATCCGGTCGAAATTTCGCCATTGGCCAAGAAAAACCCGGACGACCCGCGCTTTACCGACCGATTTGAGCTGTTTATCGTCGGGCGTGAACATGCGAACGCGTTTACAGAACTAAACGACCCGATTGACCAGCGCCAACGTTTCGAAGCGCAGCTGAAAGAGCGTGAACAAGGGAACGATGAAGCGCACGAAATGGACGAAGATTTCCTCGAAGCGCTCGAGTACGGCATGCCGCCAACAGGCGGACTCGGCATCGGCGTCGACCGTCTCGTCATGCTCTTGACCAATTCGCCATCCATTCGCGACGTGCTGCTCTTCCCGCAAATGCGCCATAAATAACAATGATCGTCCCCTGCTACGAACAACGGCAGGGGACGATTTGTTAGGGGAGATCGATTAAAGTAAAGAAGTCGGTTGCTTACCAGTCCCCTAGAAGGCTGGTGATTAAGGGAGCAGGTTGCTTCACCACCTTGTTTCTCAACTTGAAAAGCCTTGTGGTATCAGATTCTCGTTTCACGTCATCCAACGTCAGCTAGGGGAGATCGCTGTTTTTCACCGGCCTTCTAGAAGGCTGGTGATTTAAGGGAGCAAGCCGCTTATCAAGCCCGTTTCTCAAATAGATAAGCCTTGTCGCGTCAGGAGCGCCTTTCAAACGTTCCCCCATTGCTCAAGAGAAACGACCGTTTTTCACCAGCCATCTAGAAAGAAGATCAATACTATGGGGCGGTTGACCTGCATACATTAATAGAGGATTCGAAAGGGAAAAACATAAATGTGAAAGGAGCGGTTTTATTGCTTTCTTATCCGATTCTCTATTACAATCCTCCTGTGGCTGAGGCCGCACAGGTCAGCGCCCCGAAAATCAGCCCAAAGGCGGTCATCGGCGTCGATTCGATGATTATCGGCGACATAACGATTGCTGACGATGTGTTCATCGGCTTTAAAAATTTGTTGCGTGCAGATTCGGGGTATCCGTATTATGTAGGTCCTTATACGAATATCCAAGATTATGTACTCATGCACGTACATCCCGGACGCGAACATGTGAACGTGAACGGCCGAAAATGGGGCGTTTACCTTGAAGGGGAAAACAGCGTCCTGCATCACGCAGCCGTACATGGCCCCCTATTTGTCGGGCGGAATACGTTTATAGGGCAACACGCCAATATTTATGATTCCATAATTGGAAGAAACTGCGTGATCATGCATGGGGCAACCGTAACCAACGGCGTGAAAATCCCTGACAACCGGTTCATCGCTCCAGGAGAAACAGTATGGCAACAGGAACAGGCAGATCGATTGCCGCCTGTCCCAGACCAATGGAAAGACTTAAACCGAAGGATCGTCGATCATTACTACCGCCTTGGTAAATCATATTTGCACCATACACCGCTAGCACTTTCCTATGGCGCACATCGACACTGATTTTTATTTAACCTCTGTCCGAAATTCATCTCCCACTTCTAAACGGAGTGAAAATGGGAGACGAATTTCGGTTCAATCTCAAAAAGGAAGGCCTGGAACAGTTAGGTATGGCCTAACTGGATGTCGAACCGTGGGGCACACGGGGATCGCTCGGTCAACTTCCTGTCGTTAGACGGGATTACCCGAGAAGCTCCCACCTCTAAGTGTTAGCGTAGGTGGTGGAAGTATATCACATATTGACTTTTAGCTATAGAATATATAAAATAAACGACGTTGCTTTTAGTAATAAAACAAAAAACGAAATAAGTTGACAAACCTCATTTAACATGCTATATTATGATAGCATACGGAAACGTCAACAATGATATTCAAAGAGTGTTGACAAACAAACAAATTTAATTATAATATAACTTGTCTGTTAGATAATTGCCTAGTGATGATAGCGGAGAGGAAACACCCGTTCCCATCCCGAACACGGAAGT
Source organism: Geobacillus uzenensis (assembly GCF_002217665.1). Classification (NCBI taxonomy): domain Bacteria; kingdom Bacillati; phylum Bacillota; class Bacilli; order Caryophanales; family Anoxybacillaceae; genus Geobacillus; species Geobacillus uzenensis. The sequence goes on along the minus strand of NZ_NEWL01000010.1, from coordinate 26,182 downwards.
TAAGCTCTCCAGCGCCGATGGTAGTTGGGGCCAGCGCCCCTGCAAGAGTAGGTCGTCGCTAGGCAATACTGTGGAGGATTAGCTCAGCTGGGAGAGCACTTGCCTTACAAGCAAGGGGTCGGCGGTTCGATCCCGTCATCCTCCACCACTTTGATCTACTCTTCTATTATGAGCCATTAGCTCAGTAACGAGCGCTGCATCTTTGAGTTCGCTGCGAGTTGCCTCGACGCACTGAGCTTCCTTGAAACAGCTAGTAGAGGAAGAGGCAGGTAGAGCTCATCAGTACGTAGAGTGTTATGATCAACTATGAGCCATTAGCTCAGTAACGAGCAATACATCTTCGAGTTAACTGCGAGTTGCCTTGACGCATCGAGCTTCCTTGAAACAGCTAGTAGAGGAAGAGGCAGGTAGAGCTCGTGAGTACGTAGAGTGTTATGATCACTATGAGCCATTAGCTCAGTAGGTAGAGCATCTGACTTTTAATCAGAGGGTCGGAGGTTCGAGTCCTCCATGGCTCACCAAAATTGATTTGCGGGTGTGGCGGAATTGGCAGACGCGCTAGATTCAGGGTCTAGTGCCCTTTACGGGCGTGGGGGTTCGAGTCCCTTCACCCGCATGATTATCCGAGCGGAAGTAGTTCAGTGGTAGAACACCACCTTGCCAAGGTGGGGGTCGCGGGTTCGAGTCCCGTCTTCCGCTCCATTTATTTGCCTATTAGCCGGGGTGGCGGAATTGGCAGACGCACAGGACTTAAAATCCTGGGGTAGGTAACTACCGTGCCGGTTCGAGTCCGGCCCTCGGCACTTGCGCTCGTAGCTCAATTGGATAGAGCATCTGACTACGGATCAGAAGGTTAGGGGTTCGAATCCTCTCGAGCGCGTTAGCGGGAAGTAGCTCAGCTTGGTAGAGCACATGGTTTGGGACCATGGGGTCGCAGGTTCAAATCCTGTCTTCCCGATAGTGGATATACGGGGCCTTAGCTCAGCTGGGAGAGCGCCTGCTTTGCACGCAGGAGGTCATCGGTTCGATCCCGATAGGCTCCATCCTCGTTCCTTGAAAACTGAACGAAACGAAGCGCAACGAAAAGCTGAGGCCGCCCGCCTATCGGCGAAACGCGCTAGAGGGCCTGCGAGGAGGCTATCGCCGCCGCAGCAGGACCGAAGCGTCGCGAGCCGATGGCGGCCGAAGCTAGACAATACGAAAAGCTGAGGCCGCGGCGCCTTTGGTGCTGAGGCCGAAGCCAAAGCCAATCAACTTTCTATTGGAGAGTTTGATCCTGGCTCAGGACGAACGCTGGCGGCGTGCCTAATACATGCAAGTCGAGCGGACCGAATGAGAGCTTGCTCTTATTTGGTCAGCGGCGGACGGGTGAGTAACACGTGGGCAACCTGCCCGCAAGACCGGGATAACTCCGGGAAACCGGAGCTAATACCGGATAACACCGAAGACCGCATGGTCTTCGGTTGAAAGGCGGCCAGATTTCCCATCGCGTTAGGCGAGTAAGATCCCTCGAAGATGACGAGGTCGATAGGTCCGAGGTGGAAGCGTGGCGACACGTGGAGCTGACGGATACTAATCGATCGAGGGCTTAACCTAGAAAAGCGGAGGCCGCCTGCCTATCGGCGAAACGCGCTGGAGGGCCTGCGAGGAGGCTGTCGCCGCCGCAGCAGGACCGAAGCGTCGGGAGCCGATGGCGGCCGGAGCTAGACAAAAAGCGGAAGCGCCGCGGCTTCTTCCCCCACACGGTTATCTAGTTTTGAGGGAATGATCCCACAACATTATATCGCCTAGTGGTGATAGCGGAGAGGAAACACCCGTTCCCATCCCGAACACGGAAGTTAAGCTCTCCAGCGCCGATGGTAGTTGGGGCCAGCGCCCCTGCAAGAGTAGGTCGCTGCTAGGCAATGGAAAGCAGCCAATCGTGCCTGAGGCACAATTGGCTGCTTTCGTTTTTTATTCGGAACACTTAAAATAAATCCCCGGTGCGCGCGGTGGAGCGTTCAATCTTTCCATCTACTAGTATAGAATGTTATCAATGTGGGAAACATAGAGGATGGGAGGTGGAGAGCGTGAGGACATCGGCGATTGGCCAAAACAAACGTGGAAACGTGTGCATTGTTTGTGAACAAGAAAAAGAGGAAGGTATTTTTCTTTTTGGCCATTTTCTTTGTTTGGATTGCCACCGGGCAATGGTGCAAACGAATACGGACGATCCGAATTACGCATTTTATGTGCGGCAGCTGCGGAAAATGATGACCTCTAAAATTTATTCGTAAAGGCCTGTATCGGGCCTGTTTTTATTTGTTTTGCTTTGTGCAAAAAACAGCTGGGTGCTGTGTGCGCGTTTCTTTTCGAGACGGTTCGTGTTAATATTATTTTGTTATTCAGATGGGTAGGTAGGAGAGCAGCAAGGAAAGAGGGTTAACATGAATCAAGCAAAAACCCCTTTATATGACGCGTTAATGCGCCATTGGGCGCGCCGTCCGATTTCGTTCCACGTGCCGGGTCATAAATATGGCGCCGTGTTTTCGAAACGGGCGGGGGATGTGTTTTCTTCGGTATTGACGTTGGATGCGACGGAGATTTCCGGACTTGATGACTTGCACCATCCGGAAGCGGCCATTGCTGAGGCGCAGGCATTGGCAGCCGAACTGTATGGCGCCGAGGAAACATTTTTCCTTGTGAACGGATCGACGGCAGGAAATTTAGCGATGATCGCCGCCGTATGTGATGAAAAGAAGCGGAAAGTCATTGTGCAACGCAACTGCCATAAATCAGTAATGCATGCACTGCAGCTCATGGGGGCGACCCCTGTTCTTCTCTCTCCTGAGTTTGACAGCGATATGCACGTTGCTTCGCACGTTTGCGTGGAAGCTATCAAAGAGGCGCTTGCCCTTCATCGCGACGCCGCTGCCGTTGTATTGACGAACCCGAATTATTATGGGATGTCGATTGATTTAACAGAAATCGTCCGTCTAGCTCATGACTATGGGGTTCCCGTGCTTGTCGATGAGGCGCATGGCGCCCATTTCGTCCTCGGCCCTCCGTTTCCGAAGCCGGCGCTTGCTTGCGGTGCCGATGTAGTTGTGCAGTCGGCGCATAAAACATTGCCGGCGATGACGATGGGGGCGTTTTTGCATGTGAACAGCGGGCGCATCGATGTAGAGCGGTTGAAATATTTTTTGCAGCTGTTTCAATCGAGCAGCCCGTCTTACCCGATTATGGCGTCGCTTGACTTGGCGCGAAGCTATGTCGCCGAGCTTGCGGAAGATGACGTGGCGGCGATGGCAGCAGAAATTGAAGAATTCAAGGCGGCATTGGCCCATATAGATGGGGTGGCGGTCGTTTCTTCCCGACAGCCCGATGTGCAGACGGACCTGCTGAAAGTGACGGTACAAACGCGCAGTTCGCTGACGGGGTATGAATTGCAGCAACGGCTCGAGCGCGAAGGGGTGTTTACGGAACTGGCCGATCCGTTGAACGTTCTGCTCGTTTGTCCGCTCGCTGCAACTGGCAGGCTTATGGAGGCGGTGCGAAAAATGAAGCGGGCTTGGCGCGGGTTGCCGGCTGACGAGACGCCGTTGCTTGGCTCCTTTCCATTTTTACGCCCGCCGCTCTCGGTGTTAGTCCCGTATGATGAACTGCGCGATGTACGGAAAAAAGCGGTCGCTTTAGAGGAGGCGGAAGGGTATGTGGCGGCGGAAACGGTCATTCCATACCCGCCTGGAGTGCCGCTTATGTGGATCGGCGAACGAATCGACCGCGGTCATATTGAACAAATTCGCCAGCTTCTCCGCCATCGGGCGCATGTGCAAGGCGGAAGCCGGCTCGGGGATGGATTGCTTGTCGTATATGAACTTCGATGACGGAAAGGGTGCTGCGGGTGATGAACGGGTATTTTTTTTCGTTTGAGGGGCCGGAAGGGGCCGGAAAAACGACGATGATCGGCAAGCTCGAGTCGTTTTTGCGCGGGCGAGGTTTTGACGTAATGGTAACGAGGGAGCCCGGCGGAGTGCGCATCGCTGAGGCGATTCGCGCGCTCATTTTAAATCGCGAGTATACAGAAATGGACGGGCGGACGGAAGCGCTTTTGTATGCGGCGGCGAGGCGGCAGCATTTGCTTGAGAAAATTGTTCCGGCGCTCGAGGCGGGCCGCGTTGTGCTGTGCGATCGATTTGTCGACAGCTCGCTCGCCTACCAAGGATTTGCCCGCGGGCTTGGTGTCGAAGAAGTATGGAAAATTAACGAGTTTGCCATTGATGGGTATATGCCGTCATTGACGGTTTATTTTGATATTGATCCGCACATCGGGCTCGAACGGATTCGGCAAAACCGGGAGAGGGAAGTAAACCGGCTCGATCTTGAATCGTTGTCTTTTCATGATAAGGTAAGGGAAGGATATCGGGAGTTGGCGAAGCGGTTTACCGATCGGATCGTTGTCATTGATGCAAGCCGACCGCTCGATGATGTGTTTTCCGAGACGGCGGCGGCGGTGCTCTCCCGCCTTGAAGGAAGATCAAAGCGTGATTTCCATGAATCCGGCCGTGATGATTCGCACTGGACATGATAGAATAGAAGGTAAGAAACGAGAAAGAGTGATGGCGATGCGATGGGAACAGCTAGCAAAACGCCAGCCAGTCGTGGCGAAAATGCTGCAAAGCGGCCTTGAAAAAGGGCGGATTTCCCATGCGTACTTGTTTGAAGGGCAGCGGGGGACGGGAAAAAAAGCGGCCGGTTTGTTGTTGGCAAAAAGCTTATTTTGTCTATCCCCGTCAGGAATTGCGCCTTGTTTGGAATGCCGTAACTGCCGGCGCATCGATTCCGGAAACCATCCGGACGTTCGGGTAGTCAGCCCGGATGGCGGATCGATTAAGAAAGAACAAATCGAATGGCTGCAACAGGAGTTCATGAAAACGGCTGTGGAATCTGACAAAAAGATGTATATTGTCGAACATGCTGATCAAATGACGACAAGCGCTGCCAACAGCTTGCTGAAATTTTTGGAGGAGCCGCATCCAGGAACGGTGGCGGTGTTGTTAACCGAACAATACCATCGCCTGTTAGGAACGGTCATTTCCCGCTGTCAAGTGCTTTCCTTCCGGCCGCTGCCGCCGGAAGAACTCGCCGATCAGCTCGTTGAAGAGCGCGTGCCGCTGACGTTGGCGTTGCTCGCCGCCCACTTGACGAACAGCTACGATGAAGCGTTGGCGCTCAGCCAAGAGCGTTGGTTTGCCGAGGCGCGAACGTTAGTGCTACAATTATACGAGATGCTTGGCAAGCCGGAGTTGCAGCTGCTGTTTTTTATCCACGACCGTTTGTTTCCTCATTTTCCAGAAAAACATCAGCTCGATCTCGGGCTCGACTTGCTTTTGTATATATATCGCGATTTGTTGCACATTCAAGCTGGAAGGACGGATAGCGCATTATACCGGGATGAGCTTGACCGCCTGCAGCGCTGGGCGCTTTCTTGCCCACAACGGCGGATCCTAGACAGCATGGAAGCAATTTTGCAGGCGAAAGCGCGTTTAACTACGACGAATATGAGCACGGCGCTGCTTGTAGAGCAGCTGGCTCTTCAACTAAAGAGGTAAAGGAGGGAGAACCGTTGTATACTGTCGTCGGCGTCCGTTTTAAAAAGGCGGGAAAAATTTATTATTTTGATCCAGGCGATTTTGTCATTCCCGCCGGTGAGTTTGTCATTGTCGAGACGGCGCGCGGCATTGAATACGGAAAAGTCGTCATCGCCAATAAACAAGTCGATGAAAACGATATCGTGCTGCCGCTCAAAAAAGTGATTCGCGTGGCGAATGAAAAAGATAAATGGATCGTTGAAGAAAATAAAAAAGCGGCGCGTGAGGCGTATGACATTTGCCTGCGCAAGGTCGAAGAGCATGGCCTTGAGATGAAGCTCGTGGATGTAGAATATACGTTTGACCGCAATAAAGTCATCTTTTACTTCACCGCCGACGGGCGTGTCGATTTCCGTGAGCTCGTCAAAGACTTGGCATCGATTTTCCGCACCCGCATCGAGCTGCGACAAATCGGGGTGCGCGATGAGGCGAAAATGCTCGGCGGCATCGGCCCGTGCGGCCGGATGCTTTGCTGCTCGACATTTCTTGGCGATTTTGAACCGGTATCGATCAAAATGGCGAAGGATCAGAATTTGTCGCTTAACCCGACGAAAATTTCCGGATTGTGTGGACGGTTGATGTGCTGCTTGAAATATGAGAGTGAGGAGTATGAGACGGCAAAAGAGCAGCTTCCAGATTTAGGAGAGTATGTCGAGACACCGTATGGCTTTGGCAAAGTGGTCGGTTTGAACATTTTAGAGCGGGTGCTGCAAATCGAATTGCCGGAGCACGGCCGGGTCGTCGAATATACGCTTGATGAGTTGATGAAGAACGGAACGTTATCGATTCGTGTCGCAGATTAATTTGGGGTGGGGCCATGTGGAAAAGGTAGATAAAAAAGAAGTGTTTCAATCGGTGGCAAACATGGAAGAGCATCTGAGCCATTTTTACCGTGAGCTTGTGCAGCTGAAACAGCGCGTAGCCGAGCTGTTGGAGGAAAACCATCAGCTGCAAATCGAAAACGCCCATCTGCGCCGGCGGCTTGAGCAGCTGCTTGAGGCATGGGAAGAGGAAAAACGAAAAGAGACGAAGCATGGCAAAAAGCTGATCGACATTGGCGAAGGGTATGACAATTTAGCCCGCCTTTACCAAGAAGGGTTCCATATTTGCCACGTCCACTACGGAAGCGTACGCACAGAGGGCGATTGCTTGTTTTGTTTATCGTTTTTAAACAAAAAATAAAGGTAATGCAACCCTTTCCGCTCCGGAAAGGTTATTTTTTTCAATGGAGGATCGTGTGTGATGGTGGAGTTGTACGGGGATGAACGGCTTGATTATTTGTTCAATGAGGAGCTTCGCATCATTCAGAGCCCGTCCGTATTTTCTTTTTCCCTTGATGCAGTGCTGCTCGCCCATTTTGCCTATTTGCCGATTCAAAAAGGGCATATCGTCGATTTATGCACGGGCAACGGGGTGATCCCACTGTTGCTGAGCCAGCGGACAAAAGGAGCGATTATCGGCATTGAAATTCAGGAGCGGCTTTGCGACATGGCGAGGCGAAGCGTGCAGTACAACGGGCTTGAAGAACGAATCGAGATTATACACGGCGATATTAAAGACGCGCCGCAGCGAATCGGCTACAGCCGGTACGATGTCGTTACGTGCAACCCCCCGTATTTTCCAGCTGCCGGCAAAGAGGAGCTGAGCAAAAACGAACACTTGGCCATCGCCCGCCACGAAATTTATTGTACATTGGAAGATGTCGTTCGCGTCAGCAGCCAATTGTTGAAGCAAGGCGGAAAGGCGGCGTTCGTTCATCGGCCTGGGCGGCTGCTTGACATCGTAACGCTTATGCGCCAATACCGGCTTGAACCGAAGCGGCTCCGGTTTGTCTATCCAAAAGCGGGAAAAGAGGCGAACATGATTTTAATTGAAGGAATGAAAGATGCCAGCCCAGATTTAAAAGTATTGCCCCCGCTTATCGTTTATGGCGAGGACAACGAATATACGGAGGAAACGAAGCGCATCTTATATGGGATTATTTCACCGTAAAAGGGGCGGAACGCGAATGCTTTGGCAACAAAAAAGCTTTGCTGAGCAAATGGAACAAGGAACGCTGTACATCGTGCCGACACCGATCGGCAATTTGGAAGATATGACGTTTCGTGCGGTGCGAACGCTGCGGGAGGCGGATGTGGTCGCCGCCGAAGATACAAGGCAGACGAAAAAGCTGTTGTCTCATTTCGACATTCATACACCGCTTGTGAGCTATCATGAGCATAATAAGTACGCCAGCGGCCGGCAGCTTGTCGAATGGCTGAAAGAAGGGAAAACGGTAGCGTTAGTGAGCGATGCCGGCATGCCGGGCATTTCCGACCCCGGATATGAACTGATTGTCGCGGCGCTGGCGGAACGATGCCGCGTTGTTCCTCTCCCCGGAGCGAACGCGGCGTTAACGGCGCTTGTCGCCTCCGGGCTGCCGACCGGCCGCTTTTTGTTCATCGGTTTTTTAGAACGGGCGAAAAAAGAGAAGCGGGAGCAGTTGCTGTCGTTAAAAACGGCGGCGGAGACGTTGATCTTTTATGAAGCCCCTCACCGTCTGAAAGAAACGCTTGCGGCCATGTATGACGTATTTGGTGAGCGGCGCGTCGCTCTTTGCCGGGAGTTGACGAAACGGTTCGAGGAGTTCATCCGCGGCGATTTGAGCGAAGTGGTCACTTGGGCGAAGACAGCTGACATCCGCGGTGAGTTTTGTATTGTTGTTGAAGGGGCACAGGACGGGAGTGAACGTAAGCGGGAGGAAGAAACGTGGTGGCAGCCGCTTTCGCTTGTCGAACATGTCGATTATTATGTTCGCGAGCACGGTCTTTCCGTCAAGGAAGCGGTGAAACAGGCGGCTGGCGATCGAAACATGTCGAAACGCGACGTCTATCAACAGTACCATCAGCGGCAAGAAAAAAAAGAGTTTCTCTGAGAAGCCAGAGAAACTCTTTTTTTATTCGTTGTCCGTTGCCTCTTGCAAGTGCTGGTGGATCTCCTGAAGCAAAATTTCCGCTCCTTCGCGGCTTAAAATGATTTTTCCGCCGGCTAATTTAAAGTTGTCGTCTGACACTTCCCCTGTGACGACGCACGTCATGTTCGGTTTATATTTTTTCAAAATGATGCGATCGTCGTCGACGTAAATTTCTAATGCATCTTTTTCGTTAATATCTAACGTGCGGCGCAACTCAATCGGGATGACGACGCGGCCTAACTCATCGACTTTACGTACGATCCCTGTCGATTTCATCGTCTTTTCTCCTCTCCGAAATGATTTTTTGCCTTTATTCGTCAATATTCGACAAATTTCCTACACCCTAATCATATCAGTGTTTCCATTATGCGTCAATCCTTTAATATGTAAAATTTTAAAAAAATGTATATTGTTATTTCAAAAAAAGTTTGTCGATGAGCAAAGGGAAAAATGAATCTTTTTGGCTGTTTAAACCCTATCCTTATATAATAAATTCGTGGCTCATTTCGAAAATAAGGACGTATTTTTGTCCGTTTGGGTATATTTTTTCCACCGAGGAGAAATAGATGTTTTTGTAGAATGAAAAAATTATGTAAAATAGAAGTAACGCTGCTCCCGTCGCCAGACGGGGGTTTTTGTGCTCAACAGTACGAGGGAGGGCCTAACTGATGGAGAAAAAGACGTTTTATTTGACGACGCCGATTTATTATCCGAGCGACAAATTGCATATCGGCCATGCCTATACAACCGTGGCGGGGGATGCGCTGGCGCGCTATAAACGGCTGCGCGGCTACGATGTCATGTATTTGACGGGAACCGATGAGCACGGGCAAAAAATTCAACGCAAGGCAGAGGAAAAAGGGGTGACGCCGCAGCAATATGTCGATGAGATCGTCGCTGGCATTCAGGAGTTATGGAAAAAGCTTGACATTTCCTATGACGATTTCATCCGTACAACGCAGGAGCGGCATAAAAAAGTAGTGGAAGCCATTTTTGCCCGTCTTGTCGAACAAGGCGATATTTATTTGGGGGAATATGAAGGCTGGTACTGTACGCCGTGCGAATCGTTTTACACCGAGCGGCAGCTTGTCGACGGCAACTGCCCGGACTGCGGCCGTCCGGTTGAAAAAGTGAAAGAGCAGTCGTACTTTTTCCGGATGAGCAAATACGTCGACCGCTTGCTTCAATATTACGAGGAAAATCCGGATTTCATCCAGCCGGAATCGCGGAAAAATGAAATGATCAACAATTTTATTAAGCCAGGGCTTGAAGATTTGGCTGTGTCGCGGACGACGTTTGACTGGGGCATTAAAGTGCCCGGCGATCCGAAACATGTGATTTACGTCTGGATCGATGCGCTGGCGAACTATATTACGGCGCTCGGTTACGGCACGGACAATGATGAGAAGTTCCGCAAATATTGGCCGGCCGATGTCCATTTAGTCGGCAAAGAGATCGTCCGCTTCCATACGATTTATTGGCCGATTATGCTTATGGCACTCGGCTTGCCGCTGCCGAAAAAAGTGTTCGGCCATGGCTGGCTGCTCATGAAAGATGGGAAAATGTCGAAATCGAAAGGCAATGTCGTTGACCCAGTGACGCTCATTGACCGGTACGGGCTCGATGCGCTCCGCTATTATTTGCTGAGGGAAGTGCCCTTCGGTTCCGACGGGGTATTCACACCGGAAGGATTCGTTGAGCGCATCAACTACGATTTGGCCAATGACCTAGGCAATTTATTGCACCGTACTGTAGCGATGATCGAAAAATACTTTGCCGGGACCATTCCGCCGTACCGCGGCCCGAAGACGCCGTTTGACGAAGAGCTGACGCAAACGGCGCGTGCAGCGGTCCGCCAGTATGAAGAAGCGATGGAACGGATGGAGTTTTCCGTTGCCCTTGCCTCGGTTTGGCAGCTGATCGGCCGGACGAACAAATACATTGATGAAACGCAACCATGGGCATTGGCTAAAGACGAAAACAAACGGGAAGAGCTTGCCTCCGTCATGATTCACCTTGCTGAGTCGCTCCGCCATACGGCAGTGTTGCTGCAGCCGTTTTTGACGCGCACGCCGGAGCGCGTGTTTGCCCAGCTCGGCATCCATGACCGTTCATTGAAAGAGTGGGACAGCTTGTACGATTTCGGCCTCATTCCGGAAGGAACAAACGTGCAAAAAGGGGAACCGCTGTTCCCGCGTCTTGATATTGAAGCGGAAGTCGAGTACATTAAGGCGCATATGCAGGGCGGCAAGCCGGCGGCGGAACCGGCCAAAGCGGAGAACCAAACGGCTGAGACCGCCGAAATTTCCATTGATGAGTTTGCCAAAGTTGACTTGCGCGTTGCCGAAGTCGTGCGTGCCGAACGGATGAAAAACGCCGATAAGCTGCTGAAGCTCGAGCTTGATCTTGGCGGCGAGAAACGGCAAGTGATCTCCGGCATCGCTGAATTTTACAAACCGGAGGAACTCATCGGCAAAAAGGTCATTTGCGTCGCTAATTTAAAACCGGCCAAACTGCGCGGCGAGTGGTCGGAAGGGATGATTTTGGCCGGCGGCAGCGGCGGGGAGTTTTCGCTGGCGACCGTCGATCAACCTGTGCCGAATGGGACAAAAATTAAATAGTAGATCACCGTTTGATCGACGAGGGGGTGTCGGCCTTGACACCTCCTTGTTTCCATTTTGTAATGGAAATGTTAACGATCTGTGACATACGTAACCAATTTCTATGCTACACTTATCATCAAGGTGGAAAAGAGGGTAGTTGTATGCTTTTCGATACGCATGCGCATTTGAATGCGGTCCAATATGATGAAGACGTAGAGCAAGTCATTGAACGCGCCCGCGCTGAAGGGGTTTCGCACATCGTTGTTGTCGGGTTTGACCGCCCGACGATTGACCGAGCGATGGAGCTGGCCGAGCGGTATTCGTTTATTTACGCGGCGGTTGGCTGGCATCCGGTCGATGCGGTTGATATGACTGATGACGACTTACAGATGATTGAACAGCTCGCCGCTCATCCGAAAGTGGTGGCGCTCGGCGAGATGGGGCTTGATTATTATTGGGATAAATCACCAAAGGACGTCCAACAAGACGTATTTCGCCGGCAAATCGCGCTGGCAAAAAAGGTGAAGCTGCCGATCATCATTCATAACCGCGAGGCAACGGCGGATATTTTAAAAATTTTACAGGAAGAAAACGCCGCCGAAGTCGGCGGCATTATGCATTGTTTCAGCGGCAGCGTTGAAGTAGCGAGGCAGTGCATCGAAATGAACTTTCTTATTTCCCTTGGCGGACCGGTCACGTTTAAAAATGCGAAAAAGCCGAAGGAAGTGGCAAAGGAAATCCCGCTCAGCCATTTATTGATTGAGACCGATTGTCCGTATTTAACGCCTCACCCTTTCCGCGGAAAACGAAACGAGCCGAGTTATGTAAAATATGTTGCTGAAGCGATCGCGGAGATCAAAAACGTTTCTTTTGCCGAAGTGGCGGAAACAACGACGGAAAATGCCAAAAAATTGTTCGCCATCGACCGCTAAAATTAGGCGTCGAATGACCGGGAGGCTTGTCGAAAGAGCGGAGAAGACGAAAAAGTTCTACAAATTCAGCCGAGATGAGCCAACCGTATGTCGACAAGTCTTCCTTCCCTTTTCACTGAATTTTCTGCATAATAGAGTATGCTCGTGCGTACATGTTAGAGGGAGAGGGGAATTTCGGAGGAGAAGGAGGCGTTTCATTTCATGTTGCCGAACAGGAGGAAATGGTTGGACTTATGGAGGAAAAACGTGACCGCTACGGCGAGCGGGTTTCTCGCCATCTCCGCGACAACCGGGGTCGCTGGATATGAGATGGCGAAAGATGATGTCACGTTAACCGTCAACGGGGAAGAACAAGAAATTCGCACACATGCAGAAAATGTAAAGGAGTTGCTTGAGGAGCAAGGCATTCAGCCGCGCAAAGAAGATTACGTCTATCCGTCCTTAAGCACACCGATTACGGACGATCTCCATATCATTTGGGAAGCAAGCAAAGAAGTGACATTGACGATAAACGGGAAAACGAAAAAAGTTTGGACGACAGCCGATACAGTTAAGGAGTTGCTTCGGTTGCAACACGTGGCGGTCGGACCGCATGACAAAGTGACGCCAACGCTTTCGGCGAAAGTCAAAAAAGGGATGGACATCGGCGTCGAAAAGGCGTTCCCCGTCCGCATCGATGTTGGCGGCAAACAGCAGCAGGCGTGGACAACTTCGACTACGGTCGCTGACTTTTTGAAACAGCAAGGGATTCAGCTAGGTAAACTGGATCGAATTGAGCCTTCCTTGCAAGAAAAGGTCAAAGAGCAAATGACCATTTACATCACTCGGGTAAAAAAAGTCACCGATGTAGTGGAAGAGCCTGTTGACTTTGCTGTGGTGACGAAACGGGACGGTTCGCTGCCGAAAGGAGAACGGCGCGTGATTGAGCCCGGAGAAAAAGGGAAAATTGAAAAAACGTATGAAGTGACGTTTGAAAACGGCAAAGAAGTGGCGCGCAAATTGATTGCGACAAAAACGGTGAAAGAAAGTAAAGCGCGCATTGTCGCCATCGGCACAAAAACGGTGCATCCGCATGAGGAATCCGACCGGCCATCCTCACGCGGCTCCGATCACGCCGCGAAGGAATTTTACGTCACCGCCACCGCCTATACGGCCTATTGCGCAGGCTGTTCAGGCGTAACGAGCACAGGCATTAACTTGCGCCAAAATCCTTCCGCCAAAGTGATCGCCGTCGACCCGTCCGTCATCCCCCTCGGGTCGAAGGTATACGTGGAAGGATACGGATATGCCATCGCCGCTGACACCGGCTCAAGCATCCGTGGATACAAAATTGATGTATTTTTCCCGGAACGGTCGGATGCGTTTCGTTGGGGCAGAAAGCGCGTAAAGATACGGGTGCTTCCATAGAAATGCGATCGAAGGACAGAGCGGAGGGGTTTTTTCCCTCTGCTTTTTTTCGTTATAATGGCATTGTGCCGGGACAATGCGCACTTTACCACTTCTGTCTAATTAGACGAATGACAAGGAAAAAAGTTTCAACGGACTTGAAAAAATAAAAGGGAAATGGAGCAATAGCGGCGAAGGTTCATCCTACCATTTAGTTTACCGGAAAGGAGGCATTGCAGAAATAGGAAAAATCTCTTATTTCGCTGTTTCTGCAATGATGTGATGAAAATTAAAGAAGTGATTGTCGTGGAAGGAAAAGATGACACGGCGGCGATCCGACGCGCCGTTGATGCCGATACAATCGAAACAAATGGGGCCGCGGTGGGGACGGATGTCATTGAACGGATTAAGCTGGCAAAGGAGCGGCGCGGCGTGATTATTTTTACCGACCCGGACTTTCCCGGTGAGAAAATCCGCCGGACGATTGCTGAACAGGTGCCAGGATGCAAACATGCGTTTTTGTCGCGCGAGGCAGCAAAGGCGAAAAACGGCAAAGGTGTTGGGGTCGAGCATGCCTCTCCCGATGATATTCGCCAGGCGCTTGCCAACGTGTATGAAGAGGCGGCGGATTGGGAAGAAGAAATTACGTTTGCCGAGTTGATCGAAGCCGGATTAGTCGGCGGGGAGATGGCCCGTCGTCGGCGGCTGCGCCTCGGGGAGGAGCTGAAAATCGGCTATGCCAACGGCCGACAGTTTCATAAGCGGCTAAAAGTGTTCCGCATTTCCCGAGCCGCCTTTTATGCCGCGTTGGCACAAGTGATGCAGGAGGAGAAGGGCGATGCATAAAGATATTGCCACACCGGGACGCACGAAGGAAATTTTGGAACGGTACGGCTTTTCGTTTAAAAAGAGCCTCGGACAAAATTTTTTGGTCGATACGAATATTTTGCGAAAAATTGTCGATGCTGCCGGCGTTTCCGGCAATACTGGGGCGATTGAAATCGGACCCGGCATCGGGGCGCTTACCGAGCAGCTGGCGAGGCGGGCCAAAAAAGTGGTCGCCTTTGAAATCGACAGCCGGCTGTTGCCGATTTTGGCTGATACGTTATCGGCTTATGACAATGTGCGCATTATCCATCAAGATGTGTTAAAAGCCGATTTGCATGCGGTGATTGCCGAAGAGCTTGCCGAAGTGGACGATCGGATGGTCGTGGCGAACTTGCCGTATTATGTGACGACGCCGATCATTATGAAGCTGCTTACCGAGCGGCTGCCGATTCGCGGCATGGTCGTCATGATGCAAAAAGAAGTCGCTGACCGTCTGGCGGCCAAGCCTGGAACGAAAGATTACGGATCGCTGACGATCGCTGTGCAATATTATACCGAGGCGGAAGTCGTCATGACGGTGCCGCGCACCGTATTTATGCCACAGCCGAACGTCGATTCTGCTGTCATCCGCCTGACGAAGCGGCCCCATCCGCCCGTTGCTGTTGAGGATGAGGACGTGTTTTTCCAAGTGGTGCGGGCAAGTTTTGCCCAGCGCCGCAAAACGATGTTGAACAACTTGTTGAACAATTTGCCAAATGGGAAGGAGAAAAAAGAACACATTGAACAGGCGCTTGCTGCTGCGGGTATTGACCCGCGCCGTCGCGGGGAGACGCTCACTATGGCTGAATTCGCCTCGTTAAGCAACGCGCTGGCGCCGCTTTTCCACGCTTAGGACGCAGTGAAAGGAAACCGGCGTCTATCACCTATTGTCCGCGCATGCATATCGTATGGGTGACAACGATTATATAATGGAGTGAGCGGTGATGGACGTCAAAATCGGTGATATTGTCGCCCGCAAATCTTACCAATGTGACTTATTGTTCCGCGTCATTGACATTAAAGAAAGAGACGGCGAGCGGGAGGCCATTTTATACGGCGAAGATGTGCGGCTTGTCGCAGACGCTCCGTGCAGCGATTTAGTCGTCATCGATGAGCGGGAGCGGCAAGAACGGAAAAAGCGGGAAATCGAGCTGATCGAACAATCGTACCGGCTATTCCGCCAGGATTACCAGACGATCAAACAAAAAGTGGAATATCGAGCGACCGGCGGATATCGGGTGGAAAAGGATTTTTTTCAAATTCCGGGACGCGTCCTCCACTTGGACGGCGACCCGTTATATTTGCGCAAATGCTTGGATTTATATGAACGGATTGGGGTGCCGGTGCACGGCATTTACTGTGAGGAAAGCGAGATGCCGGAAAAAGTCGGCCATTTGATCGAGCAGTTTCGCCCAGATATTTTGGTCATTACCGGCCACGATTCGTATTCCAAATCGAAAGGAAAAGTGCATGATTTAAAAGCGTACCGCCACTCGCGCCACTTCGTCCAAACGGTGAAAGAAGCGCGCAAAAAAGTGCCGCATCTAGACCAGCTCATCGTTTTCGCCGGGGCTTGCCAATCGCATTTCGAGTCGCTGATCCGCGCTGGAGCCAATTTCGCTAGTTCACCGGCGCGGGTTAACATCCATGCCCTTGATCCGGTCTATATCGTGTCGCGCCTCAGCTTTACTCCGTTCACGGAAACGGTCGATGTGTGGGGTGTGCTTCGCAACACGTTGACTGGGGAAAAGGGGTTAGGCGGGGTGGAAACGAAAGGCGTGCTCCGCACCGGAATGCCGTTTCGCCTCATTGAGGAGGAACGAGGGGAAAACCGCCGCAGTTGACGGGCGGTTTTTTTATGCCTTCCGCCGCATTTTTTTACAAAAAAGTGCCATGAAGTACATAAAAAGAAGGATATTGTAGAAAAATATTCATTGACAGAAACAAAAACACGCTGATATAATCATTATTTTTTGACTTTGAATGCCGTTTTTGTTATAATTGCAAACAGTGAGGTGGATGACGAATGCCAAAAACTTTATCCGATATTAAAAAAACGCTGGACTCTAATATCGGGAGACGTTTAACGCTGCGGGCCAACGGCGGACGCAGAAAAATGATTGAGCGTTGCGGCATTTTGGCGGAGACTTACCCATCGGTATTTGTCATTGAACTGGATCAAAAACAGAACTCGTTTGAACGCGTATCGTTCAGTTATGCCGACGTATTGACGGAAACCGTGAAGCTGACGTTTTGGGACGATGAGCAAGCAGGGGGGCAGTAGACATCAGTTGTTTGCTGCTTTTTGTTTTGTCGAAAAACGGAGGTTGTTTGCTGGCCAGTGAGATGCGCCAAAAGGCTTATGAGGAGGCGCGGGCTAAGCATCCCTTAGTTTCGCGCGGGAGTGTCAGCGTGGGATGTCATCGCGGCAAGATTGAAGCGTTACAAGCCAATAACGGTGAAGCGAGACAATAATAGGCAGACATAAAGCCGCCTCCGTTATTTCATACTAAAACTGCCGCAGCCGCCTTTCATCCTTACCAAGGGAAGCTGGCCGGTTGATCGCGCCGGCGGGTTGCACAACGTTTCGTCCCATGACGCCAATGAACATCGAAAGGGGTTGCTGACATTGGGTCGACGCCGCGGAGTTATGTCGCAGCGCTTAAAGGAAGAGCTGGCAAAAGAGCTAGGCTTTTACGATGTCGTGCAGCGTGAAGGATGGGGAGCCATCCGCGCGAAAGACGCAGGAAACATGGTAAGATTGGCGATTGAACGGGCAGAACGGCAGCTGGCCGGGAAAACGGAATAGCGCCGGCGGCGATGGCGCGTTGCGGCGAGGGTGTCCCAAGCAGGGGACGCCCTTTTTACATATATCGTTTGGCGGCGGCATCGAGACATGGTAATATGGTAAAATGGGTTGACAGAAGAAAGTCGGATATGGAAAAATCATCAAAACCAAAAAAACGAGTAATATGCCGAATCATTTACCCGTCGGCAGGTTAAAACAGTTTGTTGATGAATGTGCGTGGAAGTGGGTGAAGACTCGTGAGGTTGTCAGTAAAAGCGCCAGCAAAAATTAACTTGTCACTCGACGTTCTTTATAAGCGTCCTGACGGTTACCATGAAGTGAAAATGGTGATGACGACGATCGATTTGGCTGACCGCATTGAGCTTATTCCGTTGCCTGGGGAGGATGCGATCCGCATTGTATCGCAAAACCGTTTCGTGCCGGACGATTGCCGCAATTTGGCGTACCAGGCGGCGAAACTTCTTAAAGAGACGTTTTCGATTCGCGAAGGGGTGGCGATTTCGATTACAAAGCATATCCCAGTGGCTGCTGGCCTAGCGGGGGGAAGCAGCGATGCGGCAGCGACGTTGCGAGGACTCAATAAGCTTTGGCGGCTCGGATTGAGCGTCCATGAACTCGCTACGCTCGGCGCGCAAATCGGCTCGGACGTTGCCTTTTGTGTGTATGGCGGAACAGCCGTGGCGACTGGACGCGGGGAGATCATCACCCCGATCTCGTCGCCGCCGCCGTGTTGGGTCGTGTTGGCCAAGCCCCCGATCGGCGTATCGACGGCGGAAGTGTACCGCAACTTGCAGCTTGAGCACGTCAGCCATCCGGATGTCGATGTGATGGTGGAGGCGATTGAGCGGCAAGATTATGCGGCCATTTGCCGGTCGGTCGGCAATGTGCTTGAAGAAGTGACGCTAAAAAAATATCCGGAAGTGGCACATATTAAAGAACAAATGAGGCGGTTTGGCGCTGACGCGGTATTGATGAGCGGCAGCGGACCGACAGTGTTTGGGCTGATCGAGCACGATTCAAGAATGCAGCGCGTATACAACGGACTGCGCGGCTTTTGCGACCAAGTGTTTGCCGTAAGACTATTAGGGGAGCGGCACTCCCTTGATTAAACACGTACATTTTTGATAAAATAAATTTACAATATTCGGTTTCAGGAGGTCGGCTATGAAGCTAAGGCGAAGCGGCCGTTTGGTTGATATGACGCACTATCTTCTTGAACGGCCACACCAGCTTATTCCGCTTACTTTTTTTGCGGAGCGGTATGAATCGGCCAAATCGTCGATCAGCGAAGATTTAACGATTATTAAGCAGACGTTTGAGCAACAAGGGATCGGAACGGTTCGGACGCTGCCCGGCGCAGCCGGGGGCGTGCAATACATTCCGAAAATGGCCGCCGAGGAAGCGGAGGAGGTTATCGCCTATTTGTGTGAGCAGTTGTCGCGCCCAGACCGGCTTCTTCCCGGCGGATATTTATATATGACGGACATTCTTGGCGACCCTCGTATTATGAATAAAATCGGCCGCCTTTATGCGTCCATTTTCGCCGACCGTCCGGTGGATGTGGTGATGACGATTGCCACCAACGGGATTCCGCTCGCGTATGCCATCGCCAACTTTTTATACGTACCGGTTGTGATCGTCCGCCACGACAATAAAGTGACGGAAGGGCCGATGGTGAGCATCAATTACGTGTCCGGTTCGTCCAAGCGCATCCAAACGATGGTCCTGTCCAAACGCAGTTTGGCCGAAGGAGCGAACGTGCTGATCGTCGACGATTTCATGAAAGCAGGCGGAACCGTCAACGGCATGGTCAGCCTGCTGCAGGAGTTTAACGGCAATGTCTCCGGCATCGGCGTGCTCGTCGAGTCTGAGGAGGCAAAAGAGCGGTTAGTTGACGAGTACATTTCACTCGTCAAGCTGTCGGCTGTTGACGTGAAAGAAAAGCGAATCGCGGTCAAGGAAGGCAATTATAAAACGTTTTTTTAGGCAGCTTGCTGCTTGCCATAAATAAAAGAAAATGAAAGAAAGGGGATTTTACGAATGAGAAAAGTGGAAACGAAAAACGCGCCGCAGGCGATTGGCCCGTATTCACAAGGGATCATCGTCAACAACATGTTTTACAGCTCAGGGCAAATTCCGCTCACTCCGGAAGGAGAAATGGTAAAAGGCGATATTCAAGCGCAGACGCATCAAGTGTTCCAAAACTTAAAAGCGGTGCTGGAGGCAGCTGGCGCTTCGCTCGAAACGGTCGTCAAAACAACGGTATTTATCAAAAATATGGATGATTTTGCCGCCATGAATGAAGTGTACAGCCAATACTTCCCGAACCATAAACCGGCACGCTCATGTGTGGAAGTGGCTCGGCTGCCGAAAGACGCCCTTGTTGAAATTGAAGTCGTTGCCCTTATACAATAAGCAGCGAACCCCTTTTCCCTGCCTGAATTTTATAAAAAATTTTTTGAAAAAAGAAGGAAATGGCTCGAGGGCGTGGAATTAATTACATCGAGTCTCATATAGGGAAAAGGTGGTGAGCATAATGGAAGTGACAGACGTAAGATTACGCCGCGTCAATACCGAAGGACGGATGAAAGCGATCGCCTCCATTACGTTGGACAACGAATTCGTTGTCCATGACATCCGCGTCATTGACGGGAACAACGGGCTGTTTGTTGCGATGCCGAGCAAGCGTACACCAGACGGGGAGTTCCGCGATATCGCGCATCCGATCAATTCCGCTACGCGCGGAAAAATCCAAGAGGCGATCTTAGCTGAGTACCACCGCCTCGGGAAGTTGGAAGAAGAACTTGAAGAAGCTGGCGCTTCGTAAACATATTGAAGAGAGCTTAGGCAAAATTGGCCAAGCTCTCTATTTTTTTGGCAAACGTATTGTTTCCTTGAAAAGAGCAGCCAATTCATATATATTCAATTATGGATAAAAGGGTAATTGGAGGCCTTTCACATGGTGAAGCGATATGCAGTCATTTTGGCGGCCGGACAAGGAACGAGGATGAAATCCAAACTGTATAAGGTGCTCCATCCTGTTTGCGGCAAGCCAATGGTTCAACACGTAGTAGACCAAGTGTCCAAGCTTGGGATAGAAAAAATGATTGCGGTAGTGGGGTTTGGGGCGGAGCAAGTGAAAGAACAGCTCGGCACCCGGTGTGAATACGCGCTGCAAGAAGAGCAACTTGGGACGGCGCATGCGGTGATGCAGGCCGCTCCGTATTTGCAACACCTTGAAGGGATCACCGTCGTTGTCTGCGGTGATACGCCGCTCATCACTGCCGAGACGATGGAAGCGCTGCTTGAGCATCATAGGGCCGCCAAGGCGAAGGCGACCGTATTGACGGCCATCGCTGACGACCCGACTGGATATGGCCGCATTGTCCGCAACAGTGCCGGCCACGTCGAGAAAATCGTTGAACATAAAGATGCAAATGAACGGGAGCGGGAAATCCGCGAGATTAACACAGGAACATATTGCTTCGATAACCAGACATTGTTTCAAGCGCTTACAAAAGTAACAAATCATAATGCCCAAGGCGAATATTATTTAACCGATGTGATTGAAATTATAAAAGCAGATGGCGGCATTGTATCTGCTTATCAGACGCCGTCGTTTGATGAAACGATCGGCGTCAATGACCGCATCGCCCTCGCTGAGGCAGAACGGGTGATGCGCGATCGCATTTGCCGTCAGCATATGAAAAACGGGGTCACGATCATTGACCCGGCTTGTACTTATATTTCCGCTGAGGTGACGATCGGGCGCGATACGATCATTTACCCCGGCACGGTCATCGAGGGCGAGACGATCATCGGCGAAGATTGCTCGATCGGCCCTCATTCAGAAATTAAAAACTGCCGCATCGGCCACCGCACGTCCATCCGTCACTCGGTCGCCCATGACAGCGAGATCGGCAACGATGTGACGATCGGTCCGTTCGCCCATATTCGCCCGCTGTCAAAAATTGATGACGAGGTGCGAATCGGCAACTTTGTCGAAGTGAAAAAATCGACGTTCGGCAAAGGAAGCAAAGCCTCGCATTTAAGCTACATCGGTGATGCGGAAGTTGGCGCCGATGTCAACCTCGGGTGTGGGTCGATTACCGTCAACTACGATGGCGTGCATAAATATATGACGAAAATTGAAGACGGTGCGTTTGTCGGCTGCAACGTCAATTTGATCGCGCCGGTTACGATCGGCCAAGGCGCTTACGTCGCTGCCGGATCGACGGTCACCGACGACGTCCCAGGGCGCGCGCTCGCCATCGCCCGCGCTCGGCAAGTGAATAAGGAAAACTATGTGGATCGCCTGCCAGGCAAGAAAAAATCTTAATGGAGGTTTATCATGTCTGAATGCCAGCACCGATTAAAGTTGTTCGCCCTTAACTCGAACATGAGGTTAGCGAAAGAAATTGCCGAAGTCATGGGGATCGAGCTTGGCAAATGTTCTGTGTCCCGCTTCAGCGATGGGGAAATTCAAATCAACATCGAAGAAAGCATCCGCGGCGACGATGTGTTTGTCATCCAATCGACGAGCGTGCCGGTCAACGAGCATTTAATGGAACTGCTGATTATGATCGATGCGTTAAAGCGTGCTTCGGCGCGCACGATCAATATCGTGATGCCATACTACGGCTATGCACGCCAAGACCGAAAAGCGCGCTCGCGTGAGCCGATTACCGCGAAGCTCGTAGCCAACCTGCTGGAAACGGCCGGGGCGTCGCGCGTCATTACGCTCGATTTGCATGCCCCACAAATCCAAGGATTTTTCGATATCCCGATCGACCATTTGATGGGTGTCCCGATTTTGGCGGATTACTTTAAAAGCAAACAGTTGGATGACGTCGTCATTGTATCCCCGGACCATGGCGGCGTAACGCGGGCGCGCAAGCTGGCTGACCGCCTGAAAGCGCCGCTCGCTATTATCGACAAGCGGCGGCCGCGGCCGAACGCTGTTGAAGTGATGAACATCATCGGGCAAGTGACCGGAAAGACGGCCATTTTGATCGATGACATTATCGACACAGCTGGCACGATTACGCTCGGGGCGAACGCCCTTGTCGAGCACGGGGCAAAAGAAGTGTACGCATGCTGTACCCATCCGGTGCTGTCCGGACCGGCGATTGAACGCATTCAAAATTCCAAAATCAAGGAACTTGTCGTCACCAATTCGATTGCCTTGCCAGAAGAGAAGAAAATTGATAAAATTGTAGAGCTGTCGGTGGCGCCGCTCATTGCCGAAGCGATTACGCGCGTGTATGAAATGAAATCTGTCAGCGTCCTGTTCGACTAAGCACAAAGCATGTTTAGCCCTTCTTGTTTTAGGATAAAGTAGACAATAGATTCTAATTCAGGAAGGTGAGGAAACATGGCGATTGTGTTGGAAGCGAAAGAACGCAAAGACAAAAAACGTTCAACATTGCGGCGTATTCGTTCGCAAGGAGGCATTCCGGCGGTATTGTACGGCAAAAAGGTCGATAATCAAATGATTTTTGTCAGCGCCGCGGATCTTGAAAAAGCGCTCCGTGAGGGTGGACGCCACAGCTTAATAACGCTGAAAGTCGACGGCGGCGATTACTCGGTGCTATTGCGTGAAATGCAGCGTGACCCGTTGCGGGGCGAGCTTCTTCACGCCGATTTTCAAGCGGTTGATATGTCGACAGAGGTTGACGTTGACGTGGAAGTCCGCTTAGTAGGTGAAGCGCCTGGGGTCAAGGATGGCGGCGTGTTGCAGCAAAACTTGCACGAGTTATCGATCCGCGTGTTGCCGGCGAACATTCCGCCTGCGATTGAAGTCGATATCTCCGGTTTGCAAGTCGGCGATACTGTCACGGTCGGCGATGTGCAAACAGGCGGAACATTTGAAATCAACCATGAGCCTTCTGAAGTGATCGCGACGATCTTGCCGCCGCAGCAGGAAGAAGAAATCCATAGCGGCGAACAGCAAGAGCCGGGACAGCCTGACGCTGAGGAAGGAAGGGAAACGACGCCAGAAGAGTGACAGACGTAACCGTTTCGGTTACGTCTTTTGTAGTATCATGTTATAGAGAGGGGCACGGCCATTGAAGCTGTTTGTCGGGCTCGGGAATCCGGGCAAGGAGTATGAGCAAACGCGCCATAACATCGGCTTTTTCGTCATTGATGAGCTGGCCAAACGTTGGAACGTTTCGTTGAAAACCGCTAAATTCCGCGGCTTGTTCGGAACGGCGTCCGTTTTCGGCGAAAAAGTGGCATTATGCAAACCGTTGACATATATGAATTTATCAGGGGAATGTGTTCGCCCGCTCATCGACTTCTATGGCATTGCTGTCGAGGATGTTGTCATTATTTACGACGACCTCGATCTCCCGCCGGGAAAAATCCGCCTTCGCCTGAAAGGAAGCTCCGGCGGCCATAATGGTGTTAAGTCGCTCATCCATCATCTTGGCACCGAGCAGTTTAAGCGCATTCGCATCGGCATCGGCCGGCCAACGAACGGGCAACCGGTTGCGGATTACGTGCTCAGCCGCTTTACGGAAGAGGAGAGGCGAGCGGTGGCTGAAGCGGTGGCGCGGGCTGCCGATGCGTGCGAACAGGCGGTGACGACGCCGTTTGTCCAAGTGATGAATGACTTTAACGAGTGAATATTTTCCTCTGAACTGGTGCACAATGTGAGTACGGAAGGCGCGAGGCATCGGCTTCGCCTGCCTTGCGGACGGAACAGTCCAGTGAGGAGGTTTGCTTGGATGGCGTTGCACTACTATTGCCGTCATTGTGGCGCAAAGGTTGGCACGATTGACCGCGTATCGATCTATAGCGAAAAACTAGGATTCCACCATTTGACGGAAGAGGAACGTCTTGACATGATTTCGTACGAACCGAACGGCGACATTCATGTGAAAACGATTTGCGAAGACTGCCAAGAGGCATTGGTGCGAAATCCGGAATGGCATCAATATGAAAAATTTATTCACTAGGCGCAGCTTTGGGCGACCAAAGCATTTTTGCGTTTTCGCCAGATGACGCTGGTGTTGAGAGGAGGGAGGATAGGGGTGCTTTCGCTGCATCGCTATTTAGCTGAAAACCAAGATGTTCGCACGATCATTGAAGGAATCCATGCCCGCCTGAAAGAACAGCTTGTCGCCGGGCTGTCCGGGTCGGCTCGGTCTGTTTTTATCTCCACCCTTTATAAGGAGACGGGCCGGCCGATGTTAGTTGTGGCCCATAACTTGTTTCAGGCGCAAAAAATACATGACGATCTCGTTTCACTGCTTGGACCGGACGACGTGTTTCTTTATTCGGTCAACGAAGTGATCGCCGCCGAAATGGCGATCGCCAGTCCGGAGATGAAGGCGCAACGTCTCGAAATTATGAACCATTGGGCGCAGGGCGGAAAAGGGATCGTCGTCTGTCCGGCGGCTGGCTTGCGGCGCTTGCTGCCACCGCTGTCGCTTTGGAAACGTTACTTGTTCACGTTCTCGGTTGGACAAGAGCTCAATTTGGAACGCGATAAACAGCTGTTTGTCGAAATGGGATACAAGCGGGTCGCCACTGTTTCCGCTCCTGGGGAGTTCAGCATCCGCGGGGGGATCGTTGATATTTATCCGCTAACGGCGGAGCTGCCGTATCGGATTGAGCTGTTTGATACAGAAATTGAATCGATTCGAACGTTCACCCCTGATGATCAGCGTTCGCATGAGCAGGTGGAACGTGTAATGATTGGGCCAGCTGACGAAATCATTCTTGATGAGGAGGCGCGGCGACGGGGAATCGAGCGGATCGAGGCTGGGCTTGCGGCCAGCTTAGAAAAAATGAAAGATGACGCCGCCAAGCAGCGGATGTACGAGCATATCCACGCTGAGCTAGAACAGCTGCGCGAGGGGCAGGAAATCGAGCAACAGTATAAATATATGTCTCTTTTTTATGAAAAAGCTGCGAGTTTACTAGATTACATGCCGGAAGACGGCGTGCTGCTGATGGATGAAATGAGCCGGTTGCAGGAGACGGCTGAGCGGCTGGATCGCGAAGAGGCGGAATGGTATACAAGCTTGCTTGACAGCGAAAAAATGATTCATGATGTACCGATTTCGCATTCATTTTCTGAATTGTTGCAAAAGCATCGATTCCAACGGGTGTACTTATCCTTATTTTTGCGTCATGCACCGCATACCCATCCGCAAAATGTCGTCAATATTACATGCAAGCAAATGCAAAACTTTCATGGCCAAATAGCGCTTCTTCAGTCTGAGATGGAGCGGTGGAAAAAGGCGAACTATGCGGTCGTCTTTTTGGCGCCGGATGACGAGCGGGTGAAAAAGCTGCAGTCGCTGCTTGAAGATTACGAGATCGATGCGCTGCCGCTGCCGCGCGAAGCGGCGCTGTTGCACGGCAAATGCCAGCTCCTTCAAGGCGATTTAAACACAGGGTTTGAACTGCCGCTGCAAAAACTGGCCGTCATCACTGAGGAAGAACTGTTCAAAAAGCGGGCCAAACGCCCAGCGCGTCGGCAAAAGCTATCTAACGCCGAGCGGATCAAAAGCTATGCCGAACTGCAAGTCGGCGACTATGTCGTCCATGTCAACCACGGCATCGGGAAATATTTAGGCATCGAGACGTTAGAAATCAACGGAGTGCATAAGGATTATATTCATATCCAATACCAAGGCGGCGATACGCTGTACGTCCCGGTCGATCAAATGGATCAAGTGCAGAAGTACGTCGGTTCGGAAGGAAAAGAGCCGAAAATTTATAAGCTCGGCGGTACGGAATGGAAAAAAGTCAAAAAGAAAGTGGAGTCGTCTGTCCAAGACATTGCAGAAGATTTAATCAAGCTGTACGCTGAGCGCGAGGCAAGCAAAGGATATGCGTTTTCCCCGGATACAGAAATGCAGTAACTATTCAGCCACATCATAAAGTGAGCTGAATATTTTCTTCTTTTCTTGTCTATGATGTGAATATTGATAGACAAGGAGGTGAATCGCATGTTGACGGTACAACAAGCTGTATTTACAGTTGAG
>NZ_NEWL01000001.1:0-300983 GCF_002217665.1 Geobacillus uzenensis | reverse complement strand
TATTCATGAGACATGAACCTCCTTGTGGGTAGTTGGTAGCACATCTATTCTAACCAAGGAATCGGGTTCATGTCTCCTTTTTTGTTTAGTTTGTAAATTTATGTTAGCAAATTTGCTCATCTACAGTAATGAAATAGCGGAAACGAGAACGACTGAAACCGTCAAAAAACGTCATACTTACATCAAAGAATGCATTAAAGCTGCCATCGAAGAAGGAGTGATCATTCGCGATCCTACCTATAAAGTGGTGGTGAAAGGGAAGAAAAAAGGGAAAGACGAGGAACTAAAATATCTAAACTATCAAGAAGCGAAACAATTGATTGCCGAAATCAAAAAAGATATGCGCCCGAAATATATTTCACGGTATATTATCCTCTTCGCCCTGGCAACTGGCGCACGTTTTTCGGAAATATTAGGGCTCACATGGGACTGCATTGATTTCAAAAACAGAATGGTGACGATCAATAAGACTTGGGACTATAAATTTACGAATGATTTCGCCGATACGAAAACCTATTCATCGAAGCGAACCATAAAGATCGATGAAGACACCTGCAAAATATTGAAAGAACTGCGGAAAGCACAGAATGAGGTGGCCATGAAAACCGGATTGAGGAACGAGAAAACTTGAGACATACGCACGCTTCGATGCTGTTATACCGGAAAGCGAACATCAAATATATCTCAAAGCGTCTTGGCCATAAGGATATAGGGATCACATTGCAGACCTACTCGCACATTTTGGACGAGCTGGAACAAGCGGAAAATATGCTCCTCGATCAAATCATGGATGATCTATATCATGCAAAATAGCCGTGCAAAATTCGTGCAAAATTTTTTCGGATTCTATCGTTTTTTTCGGGATTTCCTGAAAATGAAAAACGACCGCAAATGCGGTCGTATCAAGGCTTCCACGACTTTTGGCCGTGGGCTATCGAATTCCAAGGATGCCGATGGTGGGAGTCGAACCCACACGGGGGGCTACCCCACACGATTTTGAGTCGTGCGCGTCTGCCAATTCCGCCACATCGGCGCGACATTAACTATTATATCTTCTCAACTTTTATTTGTCAATAAAATTGTATTCATTAGATGGAGGCGGCACCCGGATTCGAACCGGGGGTAAAGGTTTTGCAGACCTCTGCCTTACCACTTGGCTATGCCGCCTTGATCGAGAGCGGAAGACGGGACTCGAACCCGCGACCCCCACCTTGGCAAGGTGGTGTTCTACCACTGAACTACTTCCGCATGATTGGCTGGGGTAGCTGGATTCGAACCAACGCATCACGGAGTCAAAGTCCGTTGCCTTACCGCTTGGCTATACCCCAACGCTAAAAAACAAGGGCGACTAGTGGGAATCGAACCCACGCATGCCAGAGCCACAATCTGGTGCGTTAACCACTTCGCCATAGCCGCCATAATAATCATTTGAATGGCAGGGGCAGTAGGAATCGAACCCACACCGGAGGTTTTGGAGACCTCTGTTCTACCATTAAACTATGCCCCTTCATGATGGTGGAGGGGGACGGATTCGAACCGCCGAACCCAAAGGGAGCGGATTTACAGTCCGCCGCGTTTAGCCACTTCGCTACCCCTCCACGGAATGGTGCCGACTGCAGGACTTGAACCCGCAACCTACTGATTACGATTCAGTTGCTCTACCAATTGAGCTAAGTCGGCATGCAAACTTATTGTAGTTGTTTAGTGGTGGCTCGGGACGGAATCGAACCGCCGACACAAGGATTTTCAGTCCTTTGCTCTACCGACTGAGCTACCGAGCCATATGTTATTTTTTAACTCGCTCGTTGATTGCTCTGTGCCTCTTCCTCTACCAGCTGATTCAAAGATGCTTGATGCGTCGAGGCAACTCGCAACAAACTCGATGATGTTGATGCTCGTCTCTACCGACTGAGCTGTCGAGCCATACTGTATTTTTCGCAATTTTGGAACAATGGCGGTCCCGACGGGACTCGAACCCGCGATCTCCTGCGTGACAGGCAGGCATGTTAACCACTACACTACGGGACCATTTGGTTGCGGGGGCAGGATTTGAACCTGCGACCTTCGGGTTATGAGCCCGACGAGCTACCGGACTGCTCCACCCCGCGACGATAGAAAACGGATTTGTTTCGATCATGCACTGAGTATCGGTTTAAATGTTTGTTGCCTCTTCCTCTGCCAGCTGATTCAAAGATGCTCGATGCGTCGAGGCAACTCGCAGCGTATTCGATGAAGCAAATGCTCGTTGCTCCACCCCGCGACGATAGAAAACGGATTTGTTTCGATCATGCACTGAGTATCGGTTTAAATGTTTGTTGCCTCTTCCTCTACCAGCTGATTCAAAGATGCTCGGTGCGTCGAGGCAACTCGCAGCGTATTCGATGAAGCAAATGCTCGTTGCTCCACCCCGCGACGATTTAGAGTGGTGGAGGATGACGGGATCGAACCGCCGACCCCTTGCTTGTAAGGCAAGTGCTCTCCCAGCTGAGCTAATCCTCCACGAAGAAGTGACCCGTACGGGATTCGAACCCGTGTTACCGCCGTGAAAGGGCGGTGTCTTAACCACTTGACCAACGGGCCATGTTTTTGATAAGTGGCGGAGAGCAAGGGATTCGAACCCTTGAGGCGCTATTCACGCCTACACGATTTCCAATCGTGCTCCTTCGACCACTCGGACAGCTCTCCAAGGTGGCTCCGCAGGCAGGATTCGAACCTGCGACCAATCGGTTAACAGCCGATTGCTCTACCACTGAGCTACTGCGGAATAATCACATCTCAATTATCTTTCCTTTAGACATTTATTATTATACTGATTAATGCTGATCTGTCAAGGTTTTTTTCATTCCTTCAAAACTAGATAACCGTGTGGGGGAAGAAGCCGCGGCGCTTCCGCTTTTTGTCTAGCTCCGGCCGCCATCGGCTCCCGACGCTTCGGTCCTGCTGCGGCGGCGACACATTGCATACGCTCCTGTGACACCACCCACGCAGAACCAAGCTTTGCTTGGTTCGAGCCTCCTCGCAGGCCCTCCAGCGCGTTTCGCCGATAGGCAGGCGGCCTCCGCTTTTCTAGGTTAAGCCCTCGATCGATTAGTATCCGTCAGCTCCACGTGTCGCCACGCTTCCACCTCGGACCTATCGACCTCGTCATCTTCGAGGGATCTTACTCGCCTAATGCGATGGGAAATCTTCCCATTACGGACAGGGGGTTCCCCCATTCGGACATCTCCGGATCAACGCTTGCTTACAGCTCCCCGGAGCGTTTCGGCGTTTGCCCCGTCCTTCATCGGCTCCTAGTGCCAAGGCATCCACCGTGCACCCTTTCTAGCTTAACCTACAGCGTCTCGGCTTCTTCCTTTGCGTTTCCGGTTATCTAGTTTTCAAGGAACGAGACTACTTCATTGAATTCACTTCTCTGCAGTCTTGCGTCGAGGAATCCAGCTTCTCTGAATTCACTTGTAGACGCAAAGCGACTTCTTTGAACAAACTGATTTGTTAATGGTCGGTCGTTCGCGGCCTTCCCTTTTCGTATTGTCTAGCTCCAGCGCCTGGCTCTCTTCTGCCAAATAACCTTCCCCCTCGGGGTGCAAGCACCCCTGCGGGTGAAGAACATTTGGCTTCGAGAGCCGATCGCTTTCCGGTTATCTAGTTTTCAAGGAACGAGACTACTTCATTGAATTCACTTCTCTGCAGTCTTGCGTCGAGGAATCCAGCTTCTCTGAATTCACTTGTAGACGCAAAGCGACTTCTTTGAACAAACTTCCTTGCGGCTTTGTGCCGAGGAATCTTGCTTCCCTGAACCTGCTAGCAGACGCAGGCACAGGCGCTTTTGAAGGAATTCTCATTCCTTCAAAACTGAACGAAACGAAAGCGCGATTTGTTAATGGTCGGCCGTTCGCGGCCTTCCTCGCGACGCTTCGGTCCTGCTGCGGCGGCGATAGCCTCCTCGCAGGCCCTCTAGCGCGTTTCGCCGATAGGCGGGCGGCCTCAGCTTTTCGTTGCGCTTCGTTTCGTTCAGTTTTCAAGGAACGAGATTAGTCGATATCATCTGGCGTTGAGGGATTCTGTTTTATCGAATCACTCACACGCAAGTTGTTTTCTCTTGCAAGAAACCGTTCAACGAAGTTGTCTCTTGCGAGCAGCTTCTTTATAGTAGCATAACATCTTTTTGATGTCAACCACTTTTTTCTCACTCATCACCGCCGAACACCTCGTTCAGCAGCGACGCTATTTAATATACCACCCTAATCTCCAAAACGCAATACCTTTTTTTAATTTTTTTTTGTTTTTTTTAACCTGTACTCTTCCCAAAAGTCCCCACTTCCCATTATCTTAGTACGTAATCCTTCTCCTTGGCAACCTCTGTAATCCTCCACATAACATATTCGTTGCAAACCCTTTTCTTGATCCCACCATCAATCGTCATTACACAAGAAAGCAAAATCGACAGCCCTACTTCTTCCCCGTATGATAAAAAAACGTTCAGAGATAGGCTCCTTCCTACTTTCTATAACTGAAACATGAAGCGGGGTTGTGTATGCCCCATTGTTGTTACCAAAAACCATGAAGGACAGTACCTGATCTTTCTTACACCGTAACTGATCATTTTTGCTCAAAATGAATGAATACGCCTACCGACGGGCGCATACATTTCAATATAATATGTTGCTGCCCATGGCCATTTCTTTTCAAGGAGGCATCTAGACTTTGATCCGCATTTTAGCTTCACCGTCCGGTTTGAGCCCGTCTTACTCGTCTTCCCTTTCGAAAAACGAGCAGGCGATCCTAAACGCTCTTGTTTCTTCGCCTGTGCTGTACACATATCCAAATGAACGACAACTGCGATTTGAAATTGCGTTGCGCGCCCACACCGTCCAAGCTGCGGTCGACTTAGCGAAGAGCCGGGCGCGGTTTGCCATTTTTCGTTTTTCGCGCTGCAACGGCCAGTTTTGGGAGCGGGACGAGCGAGGCGGTTTTCGGCTGCGGCCGGGCGTCCCTGCTTCGGAAGCCATTAACGACATTTTCATTAATAGCGAACTGTACGCCTTTGAGTGTGCGACGGCCATTGTCATCGTCTTTTATAAAGCGGTGCTCGACACGATTGACGTCGCAGCGTTCAACCGCCTGTTCGCCAATTTGCTTTTGTACGACTGGCATACCGACCGAGATCTTGGCATCCATACAAAAAAGGGAGAACATTTCCTCCCCGGGGACTGCCTCTATTTTAAAAACCCGGAATTCGACCCGTCGACGCCGCAATGGCAGGGGGAAAATACGATTTACTTAGGCGACGGCTTGTTTTACGGGCATGGCATCGGCATTCAAACAGAAGACGGCATCATTGCCGCCCTTAATCGGAAGCGTAAACGGGGGGCGACGAAATCCGCCTATCTTCTCCCCCATATTACGCAAGTCAACTTCACGTATTTGTCCCAATTCGCCCGCCCGTTGAACGAATTCCGCTTGCCGCTCCGCCCATCGTTCATCGCCGGGACGTTAGGGTCCGCTACTTTCTTGTATCGTTAGCGGCCCTTTTTCGTTTTTCTCCCACAAATACAGACCGATTCCTGTTAAAATAAAAATACCGCCAACCCATTGAAACAGGCGGATCTGTTCGTCAAACAGCCAATACGCCAAGGCCGAAGCGCCGATGGGTTCCAATAAAATGGCCATCGACACCGTTGAGGCGCTCACCCATTTGACTGCCCAGTTCATCACCGAATGGCCGAACAGCGTCGGGATGATGGCTAAAGCGAGAAAACAAAGCCAGTCGGTCAGTTGGTACGCTGTCAGCGAAAAACGGGATAGTGCGGTATACACGTACAACGTCACAGCGCTGATGCCATAGACGATATAGGTATACGTCATAAGCGATAACCGTTGGCGCAATTCCTGACCGAACAGCCAATACGCGGTCACCATCGCGCACGCCAATAACGCCAGCACGTCGCCGTACAGCGCCTCTCCGCTGACGCGAAAATCACCCCAGCTGATGAGGATGCTTCCAGCAATGGCCAAAAGAGCGCTCCCGATCGCCCCGATCGTCAGCCGTTCGCGGAAAAAGAGCGCCCCCCCAGCAAAAGCAAACAGCGGCTGCAATGTCACAAGCACGACCGAGCTTGTGACTGATGTATAGTCGAGTGATTCAAACCAAAGAATAAAATGAAACGCAAGCAGCACGCCGGAACAAACGGAAAACAGCCAGTCGCGCCGGGAGATGTGCGTTAGTTCATGAATATGGCGGAGAAAAAACGGCGTCATGATGACAACGGCGAAAAAAAGCCGATAAAAAGCGATCACGGCTGATGGCGCCTGCGACCATTTGACGAAAATGGCGGACGTCGACACGGCCAGTGCGCCGATCAATAAGGCGGAATATGCCCTTATTTGGCTTGGCGGTTTCATCTTTCCATCTCCTTGCCAACTATTTTCTTACTATTATATCACGAACGAGGTGAGAAAAATGATGTTTGATCCGTTCCTCAAATTAGGGATTTCAGCCGTCCTCGGGATGATCATCGGGCTGGAACGGGAATTGAAGCGAAAACCGGTTGGTTTGAAAACGTGCCTGGTCATCTCAATTTCCAGTTGCTTATTGACAATTGTCTCCATTGAATCAGCGTACGTCTTTCCGTCGAAAGACCATATTACCATGGATCCGCTCCGCCTCGCCGCCCAAATCGTATCCGGGGTCGGTTTTTTAGGAGCGGGCGTGATTTTGCGTCGTGGCAACGACAGCATCACCGGACTGACGACCGCTGCGATCATCTGGGGGGCGGCAGGCATCGGGGTGGCGGTCGGAGCAGGCTTTTATTGGGAATCGGCGTTTGGTGTCGCGCTTCTAATCGTTAGCGTCGAACTCATTCCATTTTTAATTAACTTTTTCGGGCCGAAGCAGCTGCGCGAAAAAGAAGTCCTGCTGCAAATTACGGTCGCCGACGGAAAAAACATTACGAAAGTGATCGATCATTTAAAACAGCAGCACATCAATATAAAAACGATACGCATCAAAGATGTGGAAGAAAACCAGCACTTATTGAAACTAAGGGCTGTCGTCGACCAACGGCGCTCGACCGCCGACATTTATTACGCCATCCACTCCATTGACGCGATCATTCATGTTGATATTGAAAGCGGCTGATAAAAAAAGATTGCAAACGCCCATCGATCTAGATATAATAGAGCATGGACAAATCATCCATATTCTTTTGGGGCATTAGCTCAGTTGGGAGAGCGTCGTGCTGGCAGCGCGAAGGTCACCGGTTCGAGCCCGGTATGCTCCATTCACCAACCCCTTGCGTGGCAAGGGGTTTTTGGTTTGACCGGGAAAGGTCTCACACCGAAACGCTTCGTCGACGAATCAGCGGCCGTAATCTCCCAACGAACGGCGGGCGGCAAAGTCACATGCAAGAGACGCCCGCCGCTCCCTTCATTCCATAGAGATCGTCGCTCAGGATGGTGCTTTATATTTTTTTAAGCGCTCCTCGAGCTCCCGGCGCGCTTGTTCGATGTCAAAGTCATCGTCTTCCGGCTGACTGTAGTCCATGTTCAGCCAATCCGGCACGATCTCTGTACGGATCGGCTTCCGCATCGTTCTGCTGCTCTCAGTTAAAGGCGAGGGAGACCGTTGGTTCACTCGCTGCTTCCGAAACGCAAGCCGTGCCGCCCGCACTTCGTCGATAGTGCGATACCCTTTTTCCGCCCAGTCGCGCAAGATCGTTTCGACGTACACCCATCGTTTCGCCCCGTTTTCCACCGCAATTTTTAACGCTTCTAAGACGAGTTCCTCGGACGTGTCATCTACCCACACATTGATTTTTTCCCGCAGATACCCTCCGATCGCCCCAAACCCGTTTTGCTCACAGAAACGAACAATCTCCTTGTAGGCGCGCACGCGCTCGCCGTCTTCTTTCTCTTCTCTTTTCCTTTCTGATGTGATCTCTGTCGTATTCTCTGGTATCGGTCTGTTCACATTGAGCACCCCGATGGACCCATTTGACGAGCTGGACGGCTCAATTTGAACAGATGATCGGGCGATTTCGTCCGTCAGCCGCCTGTTTTGGCCAGATGGGCCGTTGATTTCATCCATCGACCGCTCAGCTTGGACAGATGGACGGGCCCATTCATCGACGGATCGTCCAGGTAAAATAGGCAAATCGGCCACTTCAGCTGCGGGTCGCTCACGTTGAACCGATGAATAGGAAGCGGTTGCAAGGCGATCAAGAACGGTGGAACCGCTGTCCCCCGCTGGGCCGCCATTCGCCCCTGGTGGCTGTTCCTTTTGCCTGAATGGCGTTTTTTGCGTCCATTCGGCCAGTTGGTTGTAATCGATCCGATACCATTTCGTTTTATCGACTTTGGAGCGGTTAAAATTCGCCGAAACGATGATCCCGAGCTTTTCGAGCTTGGTGATGATGCGGCGAATCGTGCTTTCCGACCAAAACGGGAACTGCTCCTGCCAGTCGGCATACGTGTTGTACACCCATTTGTAGCCGTCGCGAATGTTTTCACTTTTCTCCAACCAATAATGCAGCTGTTGGACGATAATGCTTTCGTTCAACCCGATCGCCACGGCGAGCTGTGGCAAAATGATTAGCGGCTCGTCATCTAACAGCAATTTGGTCATCGTCCCTCTCCCCCTTGAAACAATAAATGAACAACTTGTTTGCAGCCAAATTTCTTTATGATCGTTCCATTTCTTTGATAAACTTTATTTCAAATGCCATCAAATTACTTAATGGCGCGACAACAGCAATTTTGGCCCGATTTCACGCTGAAAAACGCCAAAAATACGCACAAACTGGCTGAATATCCGTATAAAAGAACAAATCGGCATGTTCCATCATTTTCGTTGAGAGAGTGAATCGCATCCATTATGAAACCATACGGCAAAAACACACCAAAAACAGTTGCATATATGTTAACAGAGCAAATGGGGGCGTTTCGTTGCTTTCATCGCCTCTTTGCCGAAACAGCAACACCTTTTTCGAACGGAGGGAGAGCGTTGAAACAAACGGCGATTCTGTTTTTTTGCTTGATGATTCTATTTCCCGCTTCTGTTTTCGCCCACCCGGGCACATTGGATGAATTGGGCGGGCATTTCCGCAACAGCGACTGCACGTACTTGCTGCACAAACCGACCGCATTGGCGAAGCAGGCAAAAACGAAAGAAGAGCTAATCAAGCTCATTCAAACATACAACGGCAATGAACGATGCAAGCGGAACCTCACTCCGGAGCGGATTGACTTAGACGGCCATGCGCTTGGGGGAAACGAGGACGATGCTTCGCTGCGTCTGGGCCGGACATACGAAGCGGCATTGGTGGAGTGCGTGGACGGGGACACGGCCAAATTCCGTGTGAACGGCCACGTGTATACGACGCGCTTTTTGTTCATTGACACGCCGGAAAGCACGATCGAAGTCGAGCCGTACGGAAAAGAAGCGAGCCAGTTTACGTGCTCCCGCCTGCAACAAGGGAACATTGTGCTTGAAACAGATGGAAATACATTGTTTGACAAATACCAGCGGCTGCTCGCCTGGGTATGGGTCGACCACCGCCTGTTGCAAGAAGAGCTCGCTAAAGCCGGGCTAGTCGAGGACGTTTATGACTATGGCAATTATAAATATGAATCGCGCGTCCGCGAGGCGTACGAGGAAGCAAAGCGGAATGGCGTCGGCATGTACGGCGGGCGCTCCGTTGCAGGAAATGAAAGGGCTAGTTCGGAAACGAAGCGAGAATCAACATCGGACACGAAGCGGGAGGGAACGCCGAACACCGATCCACAAGCTGAAGAGGAGATGAACCAAACCGATCGTGCGCCTAGCCGTGAGCAAGAAGCATCCGCTTCCGAACGATCCGGGCATCCGATTCTTTACACGCTGCTCGGCGCGGCGGCGGCGGCAGCGGTGTATTGGCTCATCCGTCAGTTGAAATGATGATCGCGAATAAAAAAGGCCTGTCCCCATCGGACAGGTCTTTTTTGATGGAAAGCAAGGTTCCCTTAGCCGCTCGTTCCGTCACGCCTTGAAAGCAGCTTCCTCAACGATTTCCGCAAACGCTGCTTTTCCATGCCCGTTGTTTCTGGTCATTGCTTCGGAAGCAACTCTTCAATGCCGGCGTCCCCGCCAGCTATTCGCCCCGGTTCCGCCCCGAGCCGACGGAAGCCGTATTTTTCGAGGCGCATGATTTGCTCATCGGTCAATTCGGTGTATGCAATGACCGACGGTGTGCCGGACGATTTGTAAATCAAGTTGCCGGTCACCGGGCA
The DNA here is from genome assembly GCF_002217665.1 of Geobacillus uzenensis. Taxonomy (NCBI): domain Bacteria; kingdom Bacillati; phylum Bacillota; class Bacilli; order Caryophanales; family Anoxybacillaceae; genus Geobacillus; species Geobacillus uzenensis. The sequence goes on along the minus strand of NZ_NEWL01000001.1, from coordinate 290,717 downwards.
TTGAAACGCATCAGCGACAAATCCTTCCCCATCTTGGATGGTAAACAGCCGAATAGGCATCACGTTCATGTCATTCCCTCTTTCCTTACATCGTCATGATTATCACTGCCCGATCCATCACCATTTTATACGAGCCGCTTGCCGACGATGACTAAATCGCGTTCGATGCCATCAAGCTCAGCAATGCGCGGAAAATAGCCCCATCGTTCAAACCCGAAGCGGGAAAAAAGCCGCAAGCTTGGCTCATTATGGGCAAAAATAAAGCCGAGCAGCGTCTTCATCCCAAGCGCCGGCGCCTTGTCGACCGCTTGCTTGAGCAGCTTCGTTCCCAACCCTTGGCCGCGGTGCGATTCGGCAATATAAATGCTCACCTCGGCCGTATGGCGGTACGCCGGCCGGCCGTAAAACGATTGGAAACTGAGCCAGGCGCAAATCTCGCCGCCATCTTCCACCACCCAGAGCGGCCGATGGTGAGGATCATGCGCTTCAAACCACGCTTCCCGGCTTTCCACCGACACCGGCTCCAAATCCGCCGTCACCATCCGGCTTGGGATCGTTTCGTTATAAATGCGGACAATGTGCGGCAAATCCGCCGCCGTTGCATCACGAATCAACCATCGTTCCATCCTGCATCTCCACCTTTTTTCCATAAGCATTTCGTTTCCAAAAGCGGAAACAGCGGGAGTATAATCATAACGATGCACAGGGAAAGAAAGGGGAAAAACATGAAACGCCAGCTCGTTGTATATCTTGTTTCGCTCGCCGCGTTTCTCGGCCCGTTTCCCCAAACGATTTACACTCCTATTTTACCAGAAGTGAGGGCCGCGTTCGCGACTTCTTCTTTTTTGATCAACTTGACGATTTTGATTTTCACCTTTTTCCTTGCGGCGAGCATCGCCACCCTCTGCGGCATCAAGACGCGAGCGCCTGTCACTCGCTTCTTGAAGCTCCTTTTTTCTTCCATTTCATCAATGTCTCATAAACGATCGGGACGATGATGAGCGTTAAAAGGGTAGAACTTGTCAATCCACCGATGACGGTCACGCCGAGTCCTTTGGAAATCAACGCCCCGCCTTCCATTCCAAACGCGAGCGGGAGCAACGCGCCGACAGTCGCAATGGCTGTCATTAAGATCGGGCGCAAGCGCGTCCCGGCCGCTTCCAAAAGCGCTTCGCGCGTCGACAGTCCGTCGCGTTCTTTATGAATGACGCGGTCAATCAAAACGATGGCGTTCGTGACCACGATGCCAATCAACATCAACATACCGATCAGCGCTGAAATGCTGATGGTTTCGTCAGCAATAAACAGAGCCAGGAGCGCACCAATGACGGTAAACGGCAGCGAGAACAAAATCGCAAACGGCGCCAACCCGCCGCCAAACGTGACGACAAGCACAAAATAGACGATCGCTACGGCGGCGAGCATCGCGAGCCCGAGCTGGGTGAACGCCTCTTCGATATCTTCGGTGACTCCTCCCATGTGGATATCGACATTGGATGGAACGCGCAGCTTGTCGATGGCCTTTTGCACGTCCGCCGACACAGCGGCGACGTCTTTCGTTTTCACTTCCGCCGACACGCTCGCGTATACCCGGCCGTCATAGCGTTGAATTTCGCTGTACGTATGCCCTTTTTTCAACTCGGCCACATCTTCAATCGGCACTTGGATACCAAGCGGCGACACAATCGTTTTCTTCATCAAATCACGAATATCATCGTATTGCTCTTTTTCAGCCGCAATGTAGACGTTGAGGTCTTCCCCATCTTGCTTGACCGTCGCAATCGCTTGGCGCTCGCCATTCTCGGACAACGCTGCGGCGATTTGCGCAGCAGTCAGTCCGAATTCACTTAATTTTTTCTGGTCGGCGACAAGCGCATATTCTTCAAACCGGGCGGACATGCTTGTTTTCACATTCGTCAGCTCATCATGATCGCGCAAAATGTCCGCTACGTTCTCCACAATCGGCTCGATCTCTTCCATTCGATCTCCATACACGTTAAGCTCAATCACATTGGATGCCCCGGTGCCGGAAACGTCCTGGCTTTGCCATTCCCCTTTGTCTCCGCGCTCACCAAGCGCCTTCATCACTTTTTCCTTCTCTTCGGCAAAATTTTCCACATCGGGGTCATACTCGACATAAAACAGCGCGGCATTGTCCTGACCCGGGTTCATCGGGTTGTCCCCGCCGACAGACAGTTGAATGTTCTTTACCCCTTCGCGCTTCTTGAAAAACGCCTCCACTTCTTTCGCGATGCGTTCCACTTGATCCACCGTTTGTCCCGGTGCAGGACTGTACGTGGCAACGATCATTTTTTGCTCATCGGACGGCAAGAAGCTGACCCCGACATACGGGACGAGGAACAAACTTGCGACAAGCAATAACACCGCTGCGCCGCTCACAATGAGTTTATGATCCAACGACCAACGGAGCACCGTTTTATACCAAGACGCCAGGATGCTTTTTCGTTCCTTGGCCCGGGCGCGTTTCGCGGCCACGCCGTTGCCAAACAGCCAGTGAGCCAGCGCCGGAACAACAGTGACAGCGACAATCAGCGAGGCGAGCAGCGCAAACACGATCGTCAGCGCAAACGGCAAAAACAATTCACCGACCATCCCTTTGACCAATCCGAGCGGCAAAAAGACGGCCACCGTTACAATCGTCGACGACGCGATCGGGATAAACATTTCTTTCGTCGCCGAGACGATCAGCTCTTTTCCCGTGAGCGGTTCATCCGGCAATGTCATGCGTCGGTAAATGTTTTCCACCACAACGATCGAATCGTCGATGACACGGCCGATCGCCACCGTCATGGCGCCAAGCGTCATGAGATTGAGCGTAATATCCATCTCATGCAGCAGCAAAATCGCCATCAGCAACGACAGCGGAATCGACACGATGGAAATCAACGTCGTGCGGACGTTACGCAAAAACAGGAAAATGACAGCGACTGCAAACAGCGCGCCAAACACCGCTTTGTCCACCATCGTGTTCACCGAATCTTCAATCGGCTTCCCTTGGTCAAACACGGTGATGATGCGCAACCCGTCATAGCGCTTCTCAAGATCTTTAATTTTTTCCTTGACGGCGTTAACGACGGTGACTGTATTGGCATCTTGCGCTTTCACGATTTGCACGCCGATTGACGGTTCACCGTTCGTCCGCGAAATCGATTCCGCTTTGGCGACGACTTCCACCTCAGCAAGCTCGCGCAGCGGAACAGAAGGAATGGCCACAGATCCGCCCGCTTGGCCGAACGCGCCGTTTCCCGCTCCTCCCGTCATCTGCCCTTGCCGGCCGGAAGCGGCACCTTGCGTTTGGGACGTTGCTCCTTGACCTGCCGTCATTCCTTGCATGTGACCGGCTGCCCCCATTCCTCCGCCGCCTGTCATCGCTGACTGTTCTGCTCCCGTAGCAGGGGCGATCGGGATGCGGAGCGCTTTTAAATCATCGACCGTGACGATGCGCCCGTCAATGACGACCGATTTTTCCGCATCGCCAAACGTGTACAGCCCGAGCGGAAGCGAAACGGCGGAAGCTTGAATGACGTTGATGACCGATTGTTCAGTCAGCCCGTACTGCCGCAACTTCTGTTCATCGAACCGAATGGTCACTTCTTGCGTTTGCTGGCCGGCGACTTCCACCGAATCGACGCCGTCGATGCCCTCTAGCTCCGGAACGACATGACGCTCAACCGTTTCCGTCAGCTCGGCCAACGATACATTTGGATGGGTGATGCTTACGGAGATGACCGGAAAAGCGGAAAAGCTAATGCGCGAAACGTCTGGCTCCTGCGCCCCATCAGGCAGCTTCAGATGACTGAGCGCCTCCTTCACTTCGTTTTGTGCTTTTTCCATGTCCTTGTCGAACTCATATTCAATTTGCACAAACGATGCATGTTGAAAGGAAGAGGAACGGACAACCGCGACGCCGTCCAAATGTTCCACCCGCTGTTCAATCGGCTCCGTCACCTTCTTGGCCACTTCTTCCGGCGTCGCCCCCGGATAGACCGTCGAGACGGAGATGAACGGAACGTTAATGTTCGGGATCGTTTCAAGCTTCATGTTCATTCCCGAATACAACCCGGCCACAGTAACAATGATCGTCAAAATCCAAACGGCGAGCTGATTATTGAGCGAAAACTGAATGACTTTCCTCACGCGCTTCTCCCCTTTACTCTTTACTGACTTCATAGTCACAAACTATATGTTAATGACCAAATAGTCAGATGTCAACAGTCCGCTCTTAAACAATACCGCATCGCGGACAATACTATTTGCAAAGAAAGGCAAAGGAGACCGGCGGCAAAGACTGATTCACCCGCTCACGCCCAGAAGCAGGGGCTTCTCGATTGAAAATGATAAAAAAGTGCCCTGTTACAAGTCAGGACACTTTCAGAACATCGAAGGCCGAGGGGCGCTGTTGCCTTCCGCCGTCGAGCCGCTCTTTCACTTTTCCTCCAGTTCCGCCACCGGCACGTCCCGGCGCTCATTGAGCCGGCCGTCGCGCAAATGGACGGTCGCCATTTGTTTTTCTTCGTCATACCCGTCAATCCAAACCGATACCCCGTTGTAATACACCGGGATATCTGCAGGGGATGAAACGATTTGTTTCACACGGTTCATGTCCATCAGTCATTGTCTCCTTTCCGTGATGTTCCGTTTCCTAGTATGGCAAGGAACAGGAATGTTTATGCAAAAACCGTCCACACTAAAGAGGGAATCAGTGAAAAGAGGGATGGATGGATGAAAACGAAAGATGTGCTTGCCTCCTATTGGCGGATGCCGGTCGTTCTCCGTTTGTTTGCCGCGGCCAGCGCCATGATCGTATTGTTTGGCGCCCTCATGCGCCTGATTGAACCAGAGACGTTCCGCACGGTCTTTGATGGCATTTGGTGGGCGATTGTCACGGCGGCGACGATCGGCTATGGCGATATCGTTCCGAAAACGGTCGGGGGAAAGCTCGCCGCCATCGTGCTCATTGCCCTTGGCACCGGAATTATCACTGCTTATTTCGCTTCGATATCGGCGGCAGCCGCTGCCCGGGAAACGGCGCTCACGAGCGGACAGCTTCCGTATGCAGAGCGAGGCCACGCTATCATTGTCGGCTGGAATGAGCGGGCGCGCGAGGTGTTGCTCCGCCTGGCGCAGCGCGACCCGTCGCTCCGCTTTGTGCTCATTGATGCGACCGTGCCGTCCCACCCGTTGCCGAACGTTCCGGTTCATTTTATTAAAGGGGCGGCACACGATGACGCAGTGCTCGAGATGGCCAATATCGGCCACGCCCGGTTTGTGCTCATTACCGCCGACCCGCATAAAGCGGAAGAGGAAGCCGATAAAGATACGATTGTCACGCTGCTTGCTGCCAAAAGCCTTAACCCGTCGGTGTACGCCATCGTGGAAATTTTGACCGGCCGCAACGTCCAAAACGCCTTTCGCGCCGGGGCGGATGAGGTGATCCAAACGAACTTATTGGCGGGCACCGCGATGGCGGCCAGCCTTCGCTCGCCGGGAATCGCCGGCGCGATCGAGAGGATGCTCGGCCGGTTTGGGGAACAAACGCTGCGCCTTCTCGCCCCGGACGAACGACAAATCGGCCAGCCGTTCGCCGCTGTCCAGCTGCTGCTGCTCGAGCAAAATATCACGCTACTTGGCGTCATCCGCGGAGATAATGGGAACCTTGCCGTTTTGCCGCAGCGCCCGATCGAAAAAAACGATCGCCTGTTCGTGTTTGTTCCTTAATCGAGCAGGCGGCGCTCCAGCTCTTGAACGAGCGCCTTGCCGACGGAAATATATGGCTCTGGAACGGTCGCGTCCGGGTCTTGCGGTTCGGCAAACTGGTTGAACGCCGCTCCCGCATTGCCGACATCGGCGAAATCATCAATGCCGCGCTGATATTTATGTGCAAGCAAAAACGGACGCCCGAGCTCGACCGTTGTGCCATGCGAATCGAGCTGCCCGTCGACCGCTTGAAACGGCACGCGCAAAAATTGGTAGCCTAAATGATCCGCGATTTTATAGTCAAAATAGCCGTGATCATAATCCCAGCCGCCGCCGATCGCATACCCGAGCGGCTTGAGTGTTTGCTCCAGCTGATGCAACGAAAACTGCTTTCCTTCCAACCGTGATGGAATTTCAATCATGCACAACCCCTCCTTCCCTTTTATCGTTTCCCGTTTGGCGGCAATTATTTGCCCAACCGCCGAGAAGGAACACAACGTCACGGAGAACCCTTTGGCGATCCTTGGCGCCATAGAAGGAATGCAGCCTTCACCGCTTCGATCATCCGCCTTAACCGAACGCCGGAGGCATGGACAACAAGCGAACGGAGCACAAAGACAAAAAAACGCCTCTTCCCCCGACTAAGGGAGAAGAGACGTTTTTCGATTCACTCTGGAAAATGCGTCCAACATCGGCCGGACATGTCGTGAAAAAGCGCTTGACCATCCTTTTGTTATTTCAACCGTTTCTCTAGCTCCTCTTTCAGCGCTTCGTAGCCCGGTTTGCCTAAAAGGGCGAACATGTTTTTCTTGTACGCCTCCACGCCCGGCTGGTCAAACGGGTTGACCCCGAGCAAATAGCCGCTCATGGCGCACGCTTTTTCAAAGAAGTAAACGAGGTAGCCGAACGTATATTCATCGAGCTTCGGCAACGTGACGACCAAATTCGGCACGCCGCCGTCCGTATGGGCGAGAAGCGTCCCTTCGAACGCTTTCGTGTTGACGAAGTCGACCGTTTGGCCGGCTAAATAGTTCAGGCCGTCAAGGTCGTTTTCCTCTGCTTCGATGACCAGTTCATGGCGCGGCTCTTCAAGTTTCAACACCGTTTCAAACAAGTCGCGGCGCCCTTCTTGAATGTATTGGCCGAGCGAATGCAAGTCGGTCGAGAAGTCGGCGGAAGCCGGATAAATGCCTTTTTGGTCTTTCCCTTCGCTTTCGCCGAACAGCTGCTTCCACCATTCGGCGAAATAGTGCAACGCCGGTTCGTAGTTGACGAGCAGTTCGATCGTTTTCCCTTTGTTGTACAAAATGTTGCGGATAGCCGCGTATTGGTAAGCGGCGTTTTCGTCAAGCTCCGAGCGGCTGAAGTCTTCGCGCGCCTTGGCCGCCCCTTCCATCATCGCGTCGATGTCCGCGCCGCTGGCGGCAATCGGCAGCAGCCCGACCGCTGTCAGCACCGAATAGCGGCCGCCGATGTCGTCCGGAATGACGAACGTTTCGTACCCTTCCTCCTCAGCGAGCGTCCGCAAGGCGCCGCGCTGGCTGTCGGTCGTCGCGTAAATGCGGCGGCGCGCTTCTGCTTTGCCGTATTTGTTCTCAAGCAGCTTGCGGAAAATACGGAAGGCGATCGCCGGCTCAGTCGTCGTCCCCGATTTGGAAATGACGTTGATCGAAAAATCTTTTCCTTCGAGAAAATCGATGACATCTTTCATATACGTCGAGCTGATGTTGTTGCCGACAAAAATGATTTGCGGCGTGTTCCGCTTCTCTTTCGGCAAAGCGTTGTAAAACGAATGGTGCAGCATCTCAATCGCCGCGCGCGCCCCGAGGTACGAACCGCCGATGCCGATGACAAGAAGGACATCGGAGTCGGATTGAATGGTTTTCGCCGCCTGCTTGATGCGGGCGAATTCGTCTTTGTCATAGTCGACCGGCCAGTCGAGCCACCCTAAAAAGTCGCTGCCGGTGCCGGTTTTTTCATGGAGCGAATGATGCGCGACTTTCACCGCATCGCGCAAGTATGTAAGCTCATGTTCGCCAAAAAAGGCGAGCGCTTTGGAATAATCGAAACGAATATGGGTCATTCCATTCCGCCTCCCCTTCAAGAATCATTGCCTTCTTTCACTTTAGCCGAACGGACAAGGGAAATCAAGCGATGCCGTTAGGCGAAAGCGGATTCAATTCCGACAATTTTCGCCGGGCCATAGCGGCTTTCTCCGGCGGCCAACGGGCAGGAGAGCGCCGCTTCGTCCAAGGGCGGCGCGGCGGTCTTCACCGAGGCGGAGCTGCCATCGTTGGGCACAGGCATGGGGTTGCCAATCGAGTAGGAGAGGGTGACTAACCCTCGTCCTCTCACACCACCGTACGTACCGTTCGGTATACGGCGGTTCCATTAAGTCTGACGCAGAGATTCATATCGTTGATAAAGACTCTTCAGCCCTTGGGGAAGTTTGCCGCCCGCTTCCTTCAGATTCTGCGTCGCCGCAGACACCCTTGCGTTAAGCTAACTGCTACTTCTGCCTTCGCAGTTCGGGACTTTCACCCTATAGACTGCACCCATGCCGGGCGCACTCGAAAAAGCCGGCCTGGCAGTCACATCCGCCGGCCGGCTTTGAAGGCTTCTTATAAGGACGCGCGCAAAATGGAAAGCACATCGTCACGGTTGAGCGTTTTGAAATGGCCGAACTCACCGAACGCCATCGCTTTATCCGCCATCAGCTCGAGATGTTCCTCGCCGATGCCATAATCGGCCAATCGCGACGGCGCCCCGAGGCTCGACCAAAACGCGCGCAGCCGCTCGATGCCCTCCAGCGCCACGTCGCGTTCCGCTTTGCCCGTCGGGTCGACGTCAAAGACGCGCACCGCCAGCTGGGCGAAACGGCTGACGTTTTCATCAAGCACATGCTTCATCCAGTTCGGAAACAAAATGGCCAATCCCCCGGCATGCGGGATATCGTACACGGCGGAGACGGCGTGCTCGATGTTGTGCGTCGCCCAATCGCCGCGCACGCCCATTTGCAAAAAGCCGTTTAAGGCGATCGTGCCGGAGTACATGATCGTTTCGCGCAGCTCATAGTTCTCCAAATCATTGACGAGTTTCGGCGCCGCCTCGATGACCGTTTTTAACACCGCCTCGCACATCCGGTCTTGCAGCGGCGTGTTCGGCGTATGATGGAAATATTGCTCAAACACGTGCGACATCATATCGACGATGCCGTAAACGGTATGATCTTTCGGCACCGTCATCGTGTATGTCGGGTCCAAAATCGAAAATTGCGGGAATGTCACCGGGCTGCCCCAGCCGTATTTTTCTTTCGTCTCCCAGTTCGTGATCACCGAGCCGGCGTTCATTTCCGAGCCGGTTGCCGCCAGCGTCAGAACCGTTCCAAACGGCAGCGCGTCGGTGACGGCCGCTTTTTTCGTAATGAACTCCCACGGGTCGCCATCAAATTTCGCGCCGGCTGCGATCGCTTTCGTACAGTCGATCACGCTGCCGCCGCCAACGGCAAGCAAAAACTCAATCCCTTCGCGCTTGCAAATGTCCACCCCTTTTCTGACGGTGGAAAGGCGCGGGTTCGGCTCAACGCCGGGCAGTTCGACGACTTCGGCGCCAATGTCCGTCAATCGGCCGATCACTTCATCATACAGCCCGCTTCGTTTAATGCTGCCGCCCCCATAGACAAGCAGCACCTTTTTGCCGTACTGCGGCACTTCTTCTTTCAGCTGTTCAATTTGCCCTCTCCCGAAAATGAGTTTCGTCGGATTGCGAAACGTAAAGTTTTGCATATGTATCCCCCTCCTTTTGTTTCTATTATGGCGATGCCCGCTACGGTTGTAAAGCCGTACGCTTCGGCGGCAAATTATGCATATTTTTTGCGGCTATGACTCATCCTACAAATGAATGAAAGAAAATTCCCAAAGGAGGCGTACATGATGGGAGCATGGCAGCGCATTGCCTTATTGTTAACGATCATTGGTGCCATCAACTGGGGACTGATTGGATTTTTTCAATTTGATCTAGTTGCCGCCATTTTCGGCGGCCAAGATTCGGTCTGGTCGCGCATTATTTACAGCCTTGTCGGCATCGCCGGCCTCGTCAACTTAGCGCTGCTGTTCAAGCCGACCGAAGAGCTTGAGCGCGCCGAGCCAAAAGCGACGCGCACATAACGCGAGACACTCACCGCTTGGCGGTGGGTGTCTTATTTTTTCGGTAAATCCTCTTTCTTCGACTGCTCAATCCATTCGCGCAGCTTTTCTTTTAACGGACGAAAGCCGGACTCAAGCGGCATTTTCATGCGCGCCTGGCGCTTTTCCCTCTCTCCGCCCGGCTCGAGCGCCTTTAAAGATAGGCTCGCCCGCCCTGCCTTATAGTCGACATCGAGCACTTTGACGGTCACTTCGTCACCGATCTGGACATAATCGCGCACATCTTTCACAAACTGGTGGGAAATTTCCGAAATATGAATGAGCCCTTGCATGCCGTCCTCAAGTTGGACGAACGCGCCATATGGCTGGATGCCTGTCACCTTCCCTTTCACAATCGCTCCTCGTTTCATCGTTGGCAAGCAAAACACTCCTATTGTTAGTTTTATCTATGTTTTTGTATTATAACATAACCGGAAGGGAAAACCCAAAAAAAGATGTCCCGCCCATGGCGGAACATCATCGGTTACAGGCGCGCCAAAAACCGCTTCATCCGTTTAATGGCTTCCTGCAGCTGCTCGAGCGATGAAGCGTACGAGCAGCGGATATAGCCTTCCCCGCTGGCGCCAAAGACATTGCCCGGAACAACGGCCACTTTTTCTTCCAAAAGCAGCCGCTCGGCAAACTGTTCGGACGTCAAGCCGGTATGGCGAATGGACGGGAACGCGTAAAACGCCCCGCCCGGCAGGTGGCAAGGCAACCCGATTTCATTCAGCGCGGCGACAAAATAGTTGCGCCGCCGCCGATAGCTGTTGCGCATATGTTCGACCTCGTGCTCCCCGTTGCGGAGCGCTTCAAGGGCGCCGTATTGCGCCATCGTCGGCGCACACATCATCGCATATTGATGGATTTTCAGCATCGCCTGCAAAATGTCTTGCGGCGCGGCCGCAAAGCCGAGCCGCCAGCCGGTCATCGCAAACCCTTTCGAGAAGCCGGAAATTAAAATCGTCCGTTCGCGCATGCCGGGAACGGCGGCCATGCTTGTATACTCTCCTTCATACGTGAGCTCGGCGTAAATTTCGTCGGCAATGACAAGGAAATCATGCCGCTCCGCCAGGCGGGCGAGCGCGTCGAGTTCGGACGGGCGAAGCACCGTTCCGGTCGGATTGTTCGGCGAACAAATGATTACGGCCTTCGTCCGCTCGGTGATCGCTTGTTCGATGCGCGCCGGCGCGAGCTGAAACCCGTCGGCGCCGGACGCATGAACAGCCACCGGCGTCCCGCCGGCAAGCACCACAAGCGGTTCATAAGCGACAAAGCCCGGTTCCACCACGATCACTTCATCACCTGGATTGACGATCGCCCTTAGCGCCAAATCAATCGCCTGGCTCGCCCCAACTGTTACCAAAATTTCCGCTTCCGGACGGTATTCGACATGAAACTTGCGGCGCAAGTAGGCGGCGATTTCTTGGCGCAGCTCGAACAGCCCGGCGTTCGCGGTATAGGACGTATAGCCTTGCTCGAGCGACAAAATGCTCGCCTCGCGGATGCTCCAAGATGTGACAAAGTCCGGCTCGCCGACGCCGAGGGAAACGACGTCGTCAAGGCTTGAGGCGAGGTCGAAAAACCGGCGGATGCCGGACGGCTTCAAGCCCGCGACCGTTTCCGACACATACGTTTTTCTCGTGTGCGGCTTCATGGCGCCACCACGATGCGGCGATCTTGATCTCCTTGGTCAAAGATGATGCCGTCATGTTTATATTTTTTCAAGATGAAATGGGTGGTCGTCGAAATGACGGAATCAAGCGTTGACAGTTTTTCGGAAACGAACTGGGCGACGTCCGCCATCGACCGCCCTTCAATGACGACCGACAAATCATAAGCACCGGACATTAAATACACCGATTTCACTTCAGGAAAACGGTAAATGCGCTCCGCCACCTCATCAAAACCGACGCCGCGCTTCGGGGTCACTTTCACATCGATCATCGCCGTCACCCCTTCATGGCCGTCCGCCTTCCGCCAATCGACAAGCGCCGTATATTGGACGATCACGTTTGCCTCCTCCAGCTTTTTGACGAGCGCCTCTGTTTCTTCGACGGGCAACTCGATCATTTTCGCCAGCACATCGATCGGCGTCCGCGCATCTTTTTCCAATATTTCGATAATTTCAAGCTCTTTATCGCTCAGTTTCACAGAACATCCCTCCACTTGAACGGTTTCGCTAAGCCGGCAGCCCGTCTGATCAACGTCATGCCGGGAACGAACAAGACGCCGTTCGTTTCAGTTCGAGCAGCCGGCTGGCAAGTTGTAGGCAATCGCGAAAAGGAATTGCCGCGTCAAACGCGAATTCATATATGGACAGAATGCGAGCAGCGAGCGCGCGGGCATCATCCGTATCATATACGGCCTGAAGCACGTCGATCGCCTCCACCTCGTACGCGTCGTTTCCGTAACCGAACGGATCCCAGGCGCGAATGGTGTCAAGAAGCAGCCGGTTCAACGGTTGTCCGTTCATGCGCCGCCATCCACCTTCTTTCTTGATGTATGATATAACCAATTATAAGCCATCGATCAAAAAAAAAGAAGGGAGAACATGCGATGTTTTCGTTTGACCAAGTCATCGACCGCCGAGGGACGCAGTCGGTGAAATGGGATGATACGAAGCGGGTGTTTGGGTATGAAGATGTATGGCCGATGTGGGTGGCCGATATGGATTTTCCGGCTCCTAAAGCGGTGCAAGACGCGCTGCAAGCGCGAATCGAACACGGGATTTTTGGTTACACCGTCATTCCTGATTCGTTGAACGAGGCGGTGTGCGAATGGCTTCAGCGCCGCCACGGGTGGAGCATCGACCCGGGTTGGCTCACGTTTGCCCACGGTGTCGTGCCGGCGGTCGCCGCTGCCATTGAGGCGTTTTCCGAGCCGGGAGAGCGCATCGTTGTCTTTTCCCCGGTTTACCGGCCGCTGTTTGATCTCGTCCGCCGCCACGGCCGCGCGCTTGTGTTTAGCCCCCTTCGCTTGACGGAAGACAATTATGTCATCGACTGGGATGACTTGGAGCGGAACCTGTCCGGAGCAAAGCTGCTCATTCTTTGCCACCCGCATAACCCGGGCGGCAAATCGTGGAGAACAGAAGAACTCGAACGGCTCGGGGAGCTGTGTCTGAAGCACGGCGTCTTCGTCCTTTCCGACGAAATTCACGCCGATTTGACGTTCCCGCCGCATCGGCATGTGCCGTTCGCTTCGCTCCATCCGGAGTTGGCAAGACAAAGCGCCACGTTCCGGGCGCCGACGAAAACATTCAATCTCGCCGGCTTGCAGGCGGCCGAGGCGATCATCCCTGACGAGCCGCGGCGCCGGGCGTTCCGCCGCGTCCAACAGCGGCAAGGGTTTTTCACGCTCAGCCCGTTTGCCGTTGTCGGAGCGGAGGCGGCTTACCGCCATGGCGGGCCGTGGCTTGACGCCTTGCTTGCGTATTTGCAGCAAAACATCGACGCCACTGTCTCCTATTTGGCGGCCGAGCTTCCAGCCCTCCGCCCCATCCGCCCGGAAGCGACGTATCTCGTCTGGATCGATGCCCGCGGCCTCGGTCTTTCTGAAGCCGAACTCAAAAAACAGCTTCTGGAAAAAGGGAAAATCGCTGTTGAGTTCGGCAGCAAATTCGGACAGGAAGGAAACGGCTTTATCCGTCTGAACGTCGCCTGTCCGCGCCCGACGCTTGAGGAAGGGCTGCGGCGGCTAGTGAGCGCGCTGCGCTAAATCACGTCCATCCAGCATAGGACACGGTGGTCATTTTTTCGGTCCACCCCATCAAAAAAAGGTGTCCCGTTGCTGATTTGGGACACCTTTTGCCATTCAAGCCGGGAAGCTCCCGCTTCGAAACATGAATGCAAACGGGAGCGTTTACGATGATTTAATTTCCCCACAGGCGATGCGTCCGCCCGCATCCCCCGCCGGTTGGGTCATGCCGTCGTCCTTCTTCGCATGAATGACGATCGACGTTCCGTCTTTTGTCAGCAGTGACCCTTTTTCCCCTTCCCGTAACGTCACGTTTGGCGCCGTCAGTTCAACGTTGACCGTGCCGTCGTCTTTGACAATAATGTTCGGCAAATCACCGGCATGCGCGCCTTCCGGGTGGAGAAGCCCGTGCTTTTTCCCATCGGGATTGTAATGCCCGCCGGCCGATTGAAAATCGGGCGGTTCGCAGCTCCCTTTTTCATGAATATGAATGGCACGCTCTCCCGGCGGAAGCCCTTCTAGGTCGAGTTTCAACCGAACCCCTTCCGCCTGTTCCGTCAACTCAATGGTGCCAATCGGATCGCTGTCCGCATTGATCATCTCCACCGTCCGGCTCGTGCCGTCCTCTTGGCCGCAGCCCGCTAACATGAGCGCCGCAGCCAAAAGGATCCCATATTTTCCGTACAACACAACACTCCCCCCAGCATGGCAGATGTTACCTGCCATTATTGCCAAGGAAAGACGAATTTATACATCCGGCGTCCGACCGGACTCGTCCGTTTTCCCGAGCAACTCCTGCTCGAGCCGTTTTGCTTCCTTCTCTTGGCGCCGCGAAATGACAAGGATAAGCCGCATCGTCAGCACGGCGATGAGAAAAAACACTGCAAATGAAATGGCTGCAGGAATATACTCACGCTTATCTTCCGGAAAGTATAAAAATAAATTGAGCACCCATGGCCACATTGCACAAACAACCTTTCTGCCTCGAAATCGTCCATTCCCATTATAGCACAAAAAAACTGCCGCCAATGCAGCAGCTATAAAGCGAATTTTTTCCGCAGCTGGGTGAAATCGATCCGCTCCCCGATCGTCGTGGGCTTCGTCTTCGCCAAATATTTTTTATCGTTTTCAACGAGCCGGAAAATCGTATACGCGGTAAATGCGTCATCGAGCGCGCAATGGGCTTTTCCAATCCCTTCGTTCCCGTACTCTTGTACGGCCTTGCGCAATCCGGTTTGGTTTTTGTTTCCAAAAAAACGTTTATACTCCATCGCCAAATCGCGGTGTTCGCCGGTGAACGGAAACTCCACCCGCGCCGACTGGCAGTTTTCCCGAAGCACTTTCATATCCATGCTTCCCCATGTCACGACCGTCGTCGGGCGCTCGCGGTCATATTGCCGAAGCAAGGAAACAAGTTCATAAAAACTCATTCCGCGGTCGATTTGTTCTTGAGTGATATTGAGAAATGACTTGCATCGGTCGGTGAGCTGCGGAAAACGGAGCGGTTTCACATAAGCGGAAAACTGGCTCACAATTTGCTCGTCAACGACCGCGACAAGGCCCACTTCGATAATTTCCGGATAAAACCTATCCGGGGTCGTTTTCGTCTCCGGCATCGTAAATTCAAAATCGAGAAACAAATATTGCGGGACGTCCATCGTCGCTTCCCCCCTTTCTGACGCACAGCCACAGTCCGTCTTACTATTATTATATCACGGGAAAGCGATTGTTTATTTCTTTTTTCAGAAAATGGCGAAAAAGGGGCGGATGCCGTGAAAACGGAGTGGCCTGGAGAAACCGAAAGGACATCCCGCTATTTCTTCTCTACTTTGCGCTTTTCGTTCTATTCTCTCTCCGTTCGGCCAAATCGTCGCGAACCGTCCCTTCCCACGGTCGAACGCCGGAGTAGTATGCCGCACGGCTAATCAAATGAGCCGACACCGGGGATGTTAAAAACAGAAAGACAATAGCCAACAACAAACGGGAATTGAAATGATCGTGCTTCAACCAAAAGTAAAATAACGTCCCCATTAAGATGAAAATCATCCCTAGCGTCGTGCTTTTGCTAATGGCATGGCTTCTCGTATAGACGTCGGGAAGACGGAGGACGCCGATGGCCGAAATCAATGTTAACAGCGCACCAGCCATGACGAACAACACGATCAACCCATCAATGATTTCCGTCACGTTCAATCACAACCCCTTTTTGCAAAAACTTGGCAAACGCCGCCGTGCCAAGAAACGCCAAAATTCCAATCAGCAAAATAATTTCTAAAAACACGCTCGTCTCCAACAAGATCGACAGCACCGCCACAATGCCTGCCAGACAAATCCCGATCGCGTCAAGCGCAATGACCCGATCCGCGACGGTCGGTCCTTTGACGACCCGATAAACGAAACAGCCAATGGCGAGCGACAAAAGAGCGAGGGCGATATAGAACATCACGGTCATCGGCTCACCTCCAAAATCGTTTTTTCAAACGATGTCTTGATTTGCCGGACCACTTCATCCACATCCGGAGCATCAATCGTATGAATATAAATCTCTTTCTTGTCATCAGAGACGTCGATCACAAACGTCCCGGGCGTCAACGTAATCAAGTTGGATAACAGCGTAATTTCCCAGTCTTTTTTCACTTCGAGCGGAAGGGCGAAGATGCAAGGCTTCATGTTCAGCGACGGGGAAAGAACAATCTTCAAAACAGCCCAGTTGGCCAACAACAATTCTTTGATGAAAATGAGCGTCAGCTTTCCAATCACAAACAACGGGACGACATAAAACGTTGTCGAAAAATATCTTCGCAGCACAAAAAGGATGCCTAAACCAAGGAGATATCCAATGACAAACGATGATCCGCTAAACGAATCAGCAAGAAACATCCAAACGAATGCCAATATCACGTTGAGCAGCAATTGTTGCGCCATTTGCCTCTACTCCTTCAGCACGGACTCAATATACATTGACGGATCCGCCAACGTCGCCGCCGCCTGGGCGATATATGGACGAACAAATTCGGCCCCGACGCCGTATAAAACGGCCAAGGAAAGAAGCGCGACAATCGGCACATACAGCGGGGCGACTCGTTTTTGCTCATACCCGCGCGCTTCTCCCCAACAAGATTGAATAAAAATTTTCATCACCGAATAAAGCACAAGCAAGCTGGATAATAACACAACCAGCGCGAACAGAAGCTGTCCTTTTTCAAACGCCGCCCGAATAATGAGCGCTTTTCCGATAAACCCGCTGAACGGAGGAATGCCGCTTAGCGCAAGAGCGGAAAGGAATACGGTCCAGCTAAGCAGTGGATACGAACCGAGCAGTCCGCTGAACCGCCCGAGTTGATTCGTTCCCGCGACATACGCAATCGCCCCGACAATGAAAAAGAGCGCCGTTTTCATGACCATGTCTTGCAGCAAGTAAAAGATCGTGCCTTCCATACTTTCTTCTGTCATTAACGAAATGCCAAACGCCATCACACCGATGGCCGCCACAATGTTATAAATGGCGATTTGCCGCATATCGCGGTAAGCCACGGCGCCAATGACGCCAAACACAACGGTCGCGATCGCCAACCACGCTAAAATCGTATGCGTATAGCCGACATCTTGACGGAAAATGAGCGAGAAAGTGCGCAAGATCGAATACACACCGACTTTTGTCAACAAGCCGCCAAACAACGCAAGCACAGCTGACGGCGGAGCGGAATAAGCCCCCGGCATCCAAACATAAAACGGAAACAACGCCCCCTTTAACCCAAAGACAATGAGAAAAAGCAAGCAAATGACCGTCAATACAGCAGTGTTGTCTGCTTGAGAAATCCGTACGGCTAAGTGCGCCATATTCAATGTGCCGGTCACGGCGTACAAATAGCCGACGGCGATGACAAACAACGCTGATGAAAACACGTTGATCACCATATATTTCATCGTTTCCTGAAGCTGGATTTTCGTACCGCCATGAACGAGGAGCGCATACGATGACATGAGCATCACTTCATAAAACACGAATAAGTTAAAAATATCCCCTGTCGTAAACGCCCCGTTCACTCCAACAATGAGAAACTGAAAAAAAACATAGTAGTACATGGACGCCTGCTTCGCGTCAATCGTGAAAAAGGAATACAGCAGGCAGGCGAGCGCGATCACGCTCGTTGTCAACACCAACAGCGCTGAAAGCATGTCGGAGACGAGCGTAATCCCAAACGGCGCCGGCCAGTTTCCGACGTCGAGCTTTTGCATCCCTTCATGGTCGACAAGACGCACAAGCCAAGCGCCCGCAGCGATGAGCGCCCCTGCTGACACGAGGGAAATCATTTTTTGCGCTCTCAATGATTTCACGCAAAACATCAAGAGAACTGCTGTCGTCAATGGAATCGCAATCGGAAAAATTACGGCATTAGTCATGGTCTTCCTTTCCCCTCATCCGTTCAATGTTGTCCGTCCCGATCTCCTGATAAGAACGATACGCCAAAACGAGCAAAAACGCCGTGACCCCAAAGCTAATGACAATCGCCGTCAAAATCAGCGCCTGCGGAACAGGGTCGACATAGTGTTCCGCCTGCACGTCAAGCAGCGGCGGCGCTCCTTTTTTCAATCCTCCCATCGTCAATAACAGCAAGTGCGCTCCATGGCTTAACAATCCCGTGCCGATAATGATCCGAAGCAAACTTTTGCTTAACATTAAGTACGTAGCGCCGGCAAACAAACAGCCGATGACAATAATCATGACGACTTCCATTTATTCTTCCTCTCCTATCGTTTCGATAATCGTCATGGTGACCCCGACAACGACCAAATACACTCCTAAGTCAAACAAGACGGCCGTATGGAGCGACACATCCCCAAGCAGCGGCAGCATGACATGGCCGTGGGCGTGCGTTAAAAACGGGACATTGAAGACTAAGCCGCCAAGACCTGTTCCTAAGGCAAACAACAGCCCGATGCCAATGAGCGTGCGATACGAAACCGGGATCATCGACCGGACGGTTTTGATGTCAAACGCCAGCAGCAGCAAAATAATGGCGCCGGCGGTAACGAGGCCGGCAATGAATCCGCCGCCTGGATAATAGTGGCCGGCAAAAAAAAGCTGAATCCCAAATAAAATGATCATAAACGTGACAACGGCCGTTACCGTGCGCAAAATGAGCTCATTCATATTTGCCGCTCTCCCCTTTCGGAGCTTTCAGCTTCACTAAAGCGTAAATGCCGAGCGCCGCGATCGCCAGCACACAAATTTCAAAAAGTGTATCAAATCCGCGGAAGTCGACTAAGATCACGTTGACAATATTTTTTCCAGCCGCTTTTTCATACGCGTTTTCAATATGGTATTGAGCAATCGAGGCAAAGTTTTTCTCACTGTACGCCAACAAGGCGATCGCGCTGACCAACGCGCCGACTCCGAGCGAAATAAGAGCGTTCCCAAGCCGGAATCGCACGCCTTTCTCATGGCGGCTAAGCTTCGGCAAGTGATAAAAACAGAGCAAAAACAGCGCGACGGAAATCGTTTCAATGACGAGCTGCGTCAACGCCAAATCAGGCGCCCGGAACAACACAAAGAAAAGCGACACCGTATAGCCGACCGAACCTAACGCGATAATCGCCACAAGACGTGATTTGGCCGCCACAGTCGTCGCCGTTCCGATCAAGGCGACCAACGCCAACATCAGTTCATGGATGCCCACTTCCGCTAAATGGCTTAGCGAGAGCCTTCCATCTACTTTCAAAGCGATCGTTGCGATAAGCAATGCGATCATCGCGGACAAAATATACAAGAAATACGTCCGAACATACCCGGTCATGTAACGGCTTGTCAGCGAATACGACCGCTCTTCCATTTGCCGCACGACCGTGTCATATAAGTGATTCAGTGAAAGCCGCCGCGAAAAAACACCGTATACGCGCTTCCATGAATCAAACGTCCGATACAGCCACACGCCAAGAACAATCACTCCGATCGTCATCCACACTTCAATCGTCCATCCGTGCCAATGACTAATGTGCACGGAAAGCCCCTCTTGGCGGAACACGCCGTTGACGACAGCATCGACCGCCGGAGCAATCACCGTGTTGGACAACACATTCGGAAACAGTCCAAAGCCGATGACAAGAACGGCCAAAACGACCGGCGCCACAAGCATCCCCACCGGGGCTTCATGCGGCTGTTTCGGCCATTCGGA
Organism: Geobacillus uzenensis; assembly: GCF_002217665.1. Taxonomy (NCBI): domain Bacteria; kingdom Bacillati; phylum Bacillota; class Bacilli; order Caryophanales; family Anoxybacillaceae; genus Geobacillus; species Geobacillus uzenensis. The sequence continues at coordinate 270,940 of NZ_NEWL01000001.1, read as the reverse complement.
AGGCTTCGGAGCACCAAGAAACGTTTTCCCAACAAAAAGAAGGCTGTACAAAAAGGTGAACACGCTGCCCACCCAAGCGAGCACCGGAAACAAGATCCCCCACACATCAAGCGACAACCATTGGGCGTTCGCCACTTGCACCATCGCCGCAAAAAACATTTCTTTGCTTAAAAATCCGTTAAACGGAGGCACACCCGCCATCGACAACGAACCGATGACCGCAACCGTAAACGTGATGGGCATGACGCTGAGCAACCCGCCAAGACGCCGGATATCCCGCGTCCCGGTCTCATGATCGACAATGCCGGCCGCCATAAACAAGCTTCCTTTAAACGTCGCGTGGTTGATTAAGTGAAACACCGCTGCCACCACGGCCGCCATATATAAACGGCGGTCGCCCGGATCGCCATGAAAGGCCAGCGCCCCGGCGCCAAGCAGCGACATAATCAACCCGAGCTGGCTCACCGTCGAATAGGCGAGCAACCCTTTCAAATCCGTCTGACGGGCGGCATGAAATGACGCCCAGCAAAGCGTCGCCATTCCAATCCCTATCACAAGCCAAACCCATAACGAAGAAACAGCAAAAATCGGGGTGAAGCGAGCCACTAAATAAATGCCGGCTTTCACCATGGTGGCCGAATGCAAATACGCGCTGACCGGGGTGGGTGCTTCCATCGCGTCCGGAAGCCAAATGTAAAACGGAAACTGCGCGGATTTCGTAAACGCGCCAAGCAAAATCAAGAGCATCGCCGGCACAAACAACGGATGCTGCGGCCACGCATCCGCCATAGCCATCCAATCGCGAATGCTGTACGACCCTCCGCTCATGACCGAAAGCAATAAAAATCCCCCAAGCAGAGACAGCCCGCCAAGCACGGTGATGAGCATCGATTTTTGTGCCCCGTATCGGGAACGTTCACGCTCATTCCAGTAGCCAATCAACAAAAAGGAGGAAAACGATGTCAATTCCCAAAACAGATAGAGCGCCATGGCGTTGTCCGAAAGAACGACGCCAAGCATCGCTCCCATAAACAAAAGCAAATACACGTAAAAGTGCCCAAGTTTTTCCTTTTCCTTCGGCAAATAATAAATCGAATACAGCACGACAAGAGAGCCGATCCCTGTGATTAGCAGCGAAAAGAGCAGCCCTAACCCATCCATATAGACTTGAAAATCCATTCCGAGAGACGGAATCCAAGGGATCGTTTGTCCGTAAGGTTCAAGCGGGAGATGTTGAACGAAATACAAAAACAATAAAACCGGTAATGGGAGCACAAACCAGCCGGTATGGAGCGGGCGCACATATTTATACAAAAACGGAACGAATAAAGCAAAAATCAGTGGTGAGACCATTGCCAAGTTTAACATGAACCATCCTCCTTCCCTATTGTTTCCCCTCACATCGCCCCGTTTATCATTGTATCATAAACTCCCGCCTCTGTCGGCACAACGGCCTGCTGGAAATCAAGTCAGACGTTCGCCGCCTATCTGTATACGAAAAATTCCTAAAAAAGTTTCCCCTTACGCTGCCAATCGCCAATCGCATCGTTTCGATCGAGCAGGTGATTTAGTGAAACATGCTGCTGGTCCCAGCCGCTTTTTGCATTAAAAAGCATGGTGAATCCCGTTTTCTTTTTCGGTGAAATGCCGCTGATTGGGGCGCGGCAGCCTTTTTCACCGGTCTTCCATGGCACCGGCTTGCAGCGCAACGAGTATATAAGTAGTAATCACACAGAAAAGGAGGAGCAAGCCCATGGTTTATTTCCTGCCCCCTGCGGCATGGGCAAGGCCGTACCCGTCGGTCGACCCCGCCATCTTCTCCCAATCGGCTGCCACCGCCCAGACGCTCATGAACGATGCTGGAGTCATTTTAAAAAGGCTGGCCGAATCGCGCTCGTTTGCCGCCACGATCATGTCCGCCGCCCAAGAAGGAAAAACGGATGAAGTGAAGCGCCTCATCCGCTCGCTCGGCATCCGCTCGCAAACCGAGGTGTATTTCAATCCCGACGGCATCCGCCTGACGTTGTCGCCGCCCCCCGGCGCGTTTCCGTGCTGCCAGCTCGTTGTCGGCTTGCGTTGGAACGTGTTTCCGCCTTCACACCGATAGCCTTCGCCATCGCGGCGGCAGGCGAAACGGGGAAATGGTTGGCGAACCGCCGCTTTTCGCACTCATCACGTTGGCCGCCATTGGACGATGAGCGGCCACCCGTTCAAAGGCGCCGCGCCCGATGCGACAACACCGCTTCCGCCCGGGACGCTGGAAGCGGGCTGTCGTCGGCGTCTTGCCGCGCCAAAAACCGGTTTCACACAAAAACGATTCTTGCCCCGGCGTTCGTCAACGAAAAAAGACGGCGATCGTCCCATCCCCGTCCAATGTCTCGGCGAACTCGCCGGTCTCTTCCGTTTCCATGGCGCATTCGATTGCGTGCGCTGATAAATGATAGCCCCGACAAGGATCGAGGCCAACGAAGTCAACATCGTCAGCTTAACCGCCTTGGAGTCTAAAAAGCGCAACACTTGTTCTTCAAACATGTAGACGAAAAAGATCCCGTCCATCCGCGCCCCTTCTTTCACGCATTGCCGTTTTCATCAAACGGCTGCCGCTTGCCGATTTCGGCCGGGGTGCGCAAATCGTAGCCATCGTCATTTTTGCTCGTATGGATGATGTCTTCGTTCGCCCCCATTTTGCTTGCCCATCTTAGCTCCTCATCCGGCATAAACCGCTCCATCGCCATCCCCCTTTCGTTTCTCGCGTCCTTGTCGGCTTTGATTCGTTTTTCGCGACAGTTTAGGGCAGCGCTTTTGTTTAGCATTCCCCGCGGCGAATCACATCATCCGTCGAAAAAAGAGGATTGACAGCCTAGCGGTTGTTCGGTACGATTTTGTTAACAGACAAAAAAAGGAGGTTTACATATGAGTGAACAACGCCCATTCCTTCGTCCGATCGACATGACGCTTGCCGCGATGTTCGTCGCCTTGATGGGCATCGGCGCAAACATTACGTCATGGGTGCCGTTTCTTGTCGTCGGCGGCGTGCCGATCACGCTGCAGACGTTTTTCTGCGTTCTTGCCGGCGCGGTGTTAGGGCGGCGGCTCGGCGCGGTGGCGATGACCGTGTATATGTTCGTCGGCCTGGCCGGTGCGCCGGTGTTTTCCAAACTTAGCGGCGGATTGTCGATCATTTTCCAACCGACATTTGGCTTTATTCTATCCTTTATCGCTGCTGCGTATGTGACCGGCTGGATCATCGAACGCGGCCCGCAGCCGGCATCCACCGTCCGCTTTGTCACCGCCGCGCTTGTCGGTATGGTCATCAACTATGTCATCGGCACGAACTGGATGTATATGGCGTACAAATTATGGGCGGAAGCGCCAAAAGGGTTGTCGTACGAAATGGTATGGGGCTGGATGCTTGTTCCGCTGCCAAAAGACATTTTGTTATCGATCGTCGCCGGTTTGATTGCCCCGCGCCTTTGCCGGGCGATCGGCCGCTCCTCTTCCGCGAGCCGTCCGGCGGCATAAACGAAACGCGCCTGTTTGATAACAGGCGCGTTTTATATATTAGAAAAACAAATTAAACAATTGATATAGGAAACCAGCCATGAGCGCAGAAATCGGGAGCGTAATCACCCATGTAAGCACAATCCGGCGGGCGACACCCCATTTGACCCCTTTCACCCGCTGCGCGGCGCCGACCCCCATAATGGCCGAGGAAATAACGTGTGTCGTGCTGACCGGCAAATGGAACGCTGTCGCCGAAAAAATGACGAGCGCCGACGATAAATCGGCCGCCGCCCCGTTAATCGGGCGGATTTTCATGATTTTTCCGCCGACCGTTTTAATGATTTTCCACCCGCCGACAGCCGTTCCCAACCCCATGGCCAAAGCGGCAGAAATGCGCACCCACTCCGGGATGTCGGTCGTTGTATGGTATCCGCCGGCGATTAACGCCATCGTAATAATCCCCATCGCTTTTTGGGCGTCGTTTGTTCCATGTGTATACGCTTGAAATGACGCTGTCACGACTTGAAACAGCCGAAAGCCTCTCGTCGTACTGTATAAGTTCGCATTTTTAAAGATAAAGCGAAAAATACTCATTATGACAAAACCGACCCCTAACGCCAAAAATGGAGAAAGGATGAGCGATTGTAAAATTTTCAAAAATCCGCCGTAATTCAAAATCCCAATACCGGCCGCAGAAATCGCTGCTCCGGCAATCGAGCCAATGAGCGCATGCGAAGAGCTGCTCGGAATGCCATAATACCACGTGATCAAGTTCCAGGCGATCGCGGACGTTAAGGCGGCTAAAATAATGACCGGCCCGTTTTCCAAAGCAAACGGGTCGACGATGTCTTTCGTAATCGTTTTGGCCACACCGGTGAACGTCAAGGCGCCGATGAAGTTCATCACAGCGGCCAGCAAGATGGCGCGGCGCGGCGTGAGCGCTCTTGTTGACACCGAGGTAGCGATGGCGTTCGCCGTATCGTGAAACCCGTTAATAAAGTCAAACGCCAGCGCAAAAATGACAATTAATATCGTCAAGACAAAGATCATATCCATAAAAACAACGTCCCCTTTTACGCGTTGCGCATGATGATCGTCTCAAGCGTGTTTGCGACATCTTCACAGCTGTCGGCAATCTCTTCAAGCATTTCATAAAGCTCTTTATATTGGATGAGCTTAATTGGATCCTTTTGCGTCACAAACAAGTTTTTGATCGAGGCGCGCAAAATTTCGTCACATTTCGTTTCATAGTCCTTAATCTTAATGGCGTGCTGGCGCATATCAAGCAATTTTTTATGCGAAAGCAGCTCTAACGCATGAACGATTTCAATTGTGCTTTGGTAAATGTAGTCGAAAAATTTCACCATATGTTCGTCAATGTCCGTAAACGAGAACATTTCAAACCGGGCTGAACATTGTTCAAAGCCATCGAGCACATCGTCCATTTTCATCGCTAGCTGGTGGATGTCTTCGCGCTCGATCGGCGTAATAAACGTTTTGTTTAATTGAACGACGAGCTCATGAATGAACGAATCGCCTTTCCGTTCATACTCTTTCATGACGCGGGCGAATTCTTTCAAGTCGCTCACGCTTTGAATTTTATACTCAACAAAATATTGGGCCGCTTCCTTCACATTTTCCGAAATCGTAAACAACATATCGAAGAAAACGTCCTTTTTCGGCGAAAAAATCATACCGGACACCCTCCATTGTTGGAATCAAAAATCACCGCTACTTATTGTAGCAATTTGAACTTTATTTACAATAAGTAAAAAGAAACTTTACACTAAATTTACATTCCCTTTACATTTTGTTCGCCTTTCTTACTATGTAGCGTGGCAAAAGAACGCCGAAGCTATGCACCATAGCTTCGGGCTCTCGTTCACTTATTCAAATCGTTCGACAAACGCCGCCAGCGTGCGCACCATGACCCCCGTCGCCCCGGCCGGGCCGAGGTCGCTGTCTTTCTTTGTCGCGGCTGTACCAGCGATATCCAAATGCACCCATGGCGTGTCTTCGGCGAATTCGCCAATGAACGCTCCGCCCATAATGGCGTGCCCTTCGCGCCCCGGAGAATTGTTTAAATCGGCGATTTTGCTGCTTCGCACCCGCTCGCGGTCTTTTTCTGTAATCGGCAGCCGCCAAATGAATTCTCCGGTCTCCATAGACGCTTCAAGCAGCTGCTCAAACAGCGCTTCATTGTTCGTCATCGCTCCCGTTTTGTCGGTGCCAAGCGCGACGATCACCCCGCCGGTCAACGTGGCGACATCGATAATATAGCTGACGCCATGCTGTTTCGCATACGTGACGGCATCCGCTAAAATCAACCGCCCTTCCGCATCCGTGTTTCTCACTTCAATCGTTTTTCCAGAAAGCGATGTAATGACGTCATCCGGTTTCAGCGCCTGACCGCTAATCATGTTGTCAGTTGCCGGAATGACAGCGAGCACGTTTTGCTCGGGACGGAGTTCGCCGATCGCTTCCATCGCTCCGAGCACCGCGGCGGCGCCAGCCATATCGGTTTTCATGTCGATCATGCTGTCGCGCGGCTTCAAACAATACCCGCCCGTATCAAATGTCACCCCTTTGCCGACGAGGGCGATCACGTCCTCCCATTGTTCTTTTCCTTGGTACTTTAAGACGATTAGCTTCGGCGGCTGCGTTGACCCTTGATTGACCGCCAACAGTGCCCCCATGCCGAGCCGCTCCATCTCTTCTTTTCCCAAAATTTCATAGTCAAAATCGTACCGATCGGCGAGCTTCACCGCATAATCAGCCAAATCGGACGCCGTCAGCAAATTCCCAGGCGTATTGACGAGCGTGCGCGCTGAGTTGGTCGCCTTCCCGTACACCGAGCCGACAAACAGGCTCGCCTCGATTTCCGCCGCATCAGCCTCGGTATGTACAGTGAGCGATTCAAGCGCGCCATCGGGTTCCGACTTTTTCTGCTTATAGCCGGGGAATTCATATGTCGCCAAATAGTACGCCTCGGCTAACGCATGCGCCGCTTCGTTCGGGTCAACCGTTTCAGTCGCAAACGTATCCAGAACGATCGCTGCCTCGGCCCGTTTCGCCTGCTTCCATGTGCGAAACAGCCTGCCGAACACTTCACGCAGCCGCTCAAACGTCAGTTCTTCTTTTTTGCCAAGGCCGACAAAATACAGGCGTTTCGCTCCGGTTGGCAACAACGGATGAACGACCGCAACGCGCCCCCGTTTGGCGGAAATGTCGCCTTCTTTCCGCAGTCTGGACAGCTGTCCGCCGAGGCGGGAATCGTACTCGCCGGCAAGGCCGGACCATGCTTCTGCCCCCTCAAACAATCCGATGGCCAGCGCCTCGTGCGCCGTTTCTGCCGATGGCAATGGTTTTACCGTAAACATCCTTTCATCCCTTTCTGTGGTGATTCGTTCCATCCCCATTATAGCGAAATGGGCGCATTATTTCGATTGTCTAATTGACTTCCTCCCTTTTTTCTTCGCTTGGAAAACGGAGGAGCTGTCGAAAAAACAAAACGGAACTAGAAAGGAAAATGACAAGACCGGGGCGAATGAGGAAAAAGACGATGAATCCAGAAAGGACGAACGCCCATGAGAATCGTTTCTCTTTGCCCGAGCAATACGGAGCTGTTAGCTTATCTTGGCCGGCTGGACGATGTCATCGCCGTGGATCATTCTTCCGACTGGCCGCCCGAAGTAAAGCGGCTGCCAACCGTCGGGCCGGATTTGCGCATCGACATGGATCGAGTCGAGGCGCTCAAACCGGATCTCGTCGTCGCCTCCTTAAGCGTGCCCGGAATGGAGCGCAATATCGAGGAGCTCGTCCGCCGCCGCCTCCCCCATCTCGTGCTGGCACCCCATTCGCTGGATGACATCGCGGCCGATCTTCTCATGTTAGGCGAAGCGCTCGGCGAAAAACAAAAAGCGGCTGAACTCGTCCGCCGCTACTATGACTTTCTGAACGAATACCGTGAGCGGGCAGCCGCCGTCGCCGAACCGGCCCGCTTGTATTGGGAATGGTGGCCGCGCCCGGTGTTCACCCCAGGCGGCGCCAACTGGCTGAGCGAGCTCAGCGAACTCGCCGGCGGGCGCAATCTTTTCGCCGACTGCGCCAACGCGAGCGTCCGGACGGAATGGGACGAAGTCGTCGCCCGCAACCCGTCGCATATTTTGCTCGTTTGGGTCGGCGTACAAACGAAAAAAATGAGCGCCAACGCCGTCATCACGCGTCCGAAAGCTGAACAAACCGACGCCGTCCGCGCCGGGCGCATCCATCTTCTTGAGGAAGCGCTCTACTGCCGGCCATCGCCGCGCCTGCTCGTCGGATTAAAAAAATTGGCGCCGCTTTTGCATCCGGCGCTGTTCCCTCCCGCTGACGACAGCGACCCGCTCTTCAGCCGCTGACGGGCGGGAGCCCTTTTGGTTAACTTTTCGATTCTAAATATTGCTGGCGGAACACTTGCATCGTTTCATCCTCGTTCAGCCGGATCAATTCTTCCTCTGACAGCGTGCCGTCCCCTTTTTGCACAATGTAAACATTCACTTTCTTTTTTCCCCAATATTTATATACATCTTCGACCGTTTCATAGTATAAGTCAATGCGGTGGCCTTTGATCGCCCCGCCTTTATCGGCTACAACACCGAATCCATAACCGGGGATAAACAAAATCGTGCCGATCGGAAAAATGCTTAAATCCGCAGCAATCGTTGAGTAAAGGTCGCGTTTGACACGCACGCCGGAGTATGTAATGCCATACTCAGGATGATCGGGGGTTTTTCCAGTCGATTCGATGCCGGCCGTATAGCCGGTGGCCACGACTTCAACGGACGGATACTTCGACCAGTCAAACTGTTCCTCAAGCCGCGGAGCCGAGCGGTTGTCAAGTTTTGCGCTTCCTTTCGCTCCCCGATCGGCTTCATGATCTACTGGTGCACCGCTAAGAAAGGAACGGAGAACCGTTTTCGCTTCGACCCCAGAAACAGATTGAAATGTGGAGAGCAACGCTGTGATCAACAACAGCGTCATCGCGGTTCTGCGCACAAATTGCCTAAAACTGCTCAATGTCCTCAACTCCTCCCACACTTCTATTTATCTCCATCCAAAATCGAAATATTCATTGCAAGGAAAGCAAAAAAACTAAAAAACCCGTTTGCCAGAAACGTTGTGATTTCCGCCCCGGCATCATAAACGCATGCTCATCGAAAAGGCTCATCTGCGGTCTGCTTTGCTGAACACAAACATGGCAAGCGAAAACGCGCATGTTCGTCCAGACCGCCCATAAACTTTCTCCCCCAGGACATGACAACGACCGCTTGCGGGCACCTGTTTCCTAAAAACAAAAAACACCCCCGCTTGCGCGGAGGCGCTTTAAAACATTTGATATCCTTTTGCCCGCAGCGTTCGGATCGCCCACCCGGCGCAAAGCGCGCCGGCAAAGCCGCTGGCCAAAATCAGCAAATCGGCGGCGGCCAACGAAGCGACTTTCCGGCCGAGCGCCGCCAGTGAAGCGGACGGTGCGGTCAAATACCGGGTCCATGGCACATCATCAATAATCAAGATCGCGATGATCGGAAAACAAATGGCCATAATCCATGTCATGCGCAGCAACATATTTAGCAAAAAACCAATGCCGAAAAATAAGACAAAAAATAAAAGCATCGAAATCAGTACAACCGGCAAACTCATTTGCATCCGCCCTCAACCTCCCTTACACCCTTTTTCAGTGTACTGGATGGGCGGATGACAGTCAATGCTCGTCGGCTTCTTCCTGATCGCTTCCCGTCCCTTGGCAGCTGTAGCACGTTTCCGATCCGCCTAGCAGGAGCTGGACGTACCCGTGCCCCTCACAGTATGGGCAAGCGTTGACCGTAAGCGTCTGTTTCATCGATGTCCCCTCCACTTCTTTTTTGTTAATATATCAAAATTTTCTGTAAAAACAAACGGCGATTCTCCTTTATTTTTGTTCATGTAAGCGAATACATCAACGCCTCGCTTTCGTTTTCTTGATTATTCTTACGATTTTGACGATTTGAAGTAAAGGCGGTATTTCGTGTACCCGAACGGATCGCCCGGGTTGAAGCCATCGTGCGGGGGGAGGAAGGCCAACGGTTCAAGCGCCAACAAATAGCGAAGCAGCCCCGACGTCGCCGGATCAGCGCAGAGCGCCGGCTTGCTTAAAAAGGCGGCGGCATGCAGCTCATCCTCCTGCACGGTAATGTCTTCCGATCGCGGGCGGAGGAGAAAAATGGCCATATTGTCGCTAATTTCTCCGTCAATAACGCCGGTGCGCAAGCCAAGAAAGGCGATCGGTTCGGCATCGATCCCTGTTTCCTCCTTCACCTCGCGAACAGCCGCTTCATCAAGCATTTCCCCCGGCTGGACGAACCCGGCCGGCAGCGACCATTTTCCTTTCAGCCCGCTATATTTTTTCTTGACGACGAGCCATTCCCCCGCTTCATTGATGACGAGCCCGGCCGCCGCAATCCATACATTTCCGCGTTTGCTGTTCATCGTTCTCATCCTTTTCCATATCGTTGTACACCGTTTGTAATTCGACAAACAAGCGGCCGTTCCCTGTTGGCCGCCATACAAAAAAGCTTCCGCCGGCGCGGAAGCTTTCTTGACCGCTTAGAAAAATTTAAATTTTCCTTTTTTCATGACCAGCGACGAGCCGCCGATTAAATACAAGGCGCGGTTGTCGATCACTTTTTTCATGAAGCTCGCCTTCGTCCCCCACAATTTTTTGCCGAACACCACGCCGATCGCATCATCATGGCCGAGCGAGCAGACCGTCCCTTTAATATCGGCTTTAAACGGCTCAAGCTCCCCTTGCCCGCGGATGAGCGCCGCTAAGTTTTTCGCGCACAGCTGGCCTTCTTGCATCGCGATTTGCGCCGTCGGCGGATACGGGCGGTTCGTTTCTTCGTCAATGACGAGCGAACAGTCGCCGACGACAAAAATGTCTTCATACCCCGGAACGCGCAGGAACGGGTCGACTTTAATGCGCGAACGCATCGTTTCAAAGCCGGACTGTTCAAGGACGCTGCTGCCGCGGACGCCAGCTGCCCAAACGACGGTACCCGCTTTAATTTCCTCCACCTCGTCGCCCTTGGCGACAATGATCCCATCCGGTGTGCACTCTTTAATGGCGGTGCCGATTTTAAATTCGACCCCTTTGCGTTCGAGCTGGCTGACCGCGTATTCGACAAGCTCCGGATCAAAGCCCGGCAGTGCGGTCGGCGCCGCTTCGACGCAAATGATGCGCACTTTGTGCGGATCGACGTCATACTCGCGGCACAGCTCCGGAATGCGGTTAGCGAGTTCGCCTAAAAACTCGATGCCGGTAAACCCTGCCCCGCCGACGACGATCGTCAACCGTTCGTCTTTCTTTTCCTCTTCCGTGTTGTACGTCGCAAACTGATACTCAATATGTTCGCGAATTTGCCGCGCCGCATTGACATTGGCGATCGAAAACGCGTATTCTTTCAACCCTTTAATGCCGAACGTCTCTGATTCAAACCCAAGGGCGATGACAAGGTAGTCGTATGCCAATTCGCCATTTTCGAGCAGCACTTTCTTTTCGTTCGGAACGATTTTTGTGACAGTGTCTTGGACAAATTTCACTTTATTGCGGTCAATGACATCCGCGATCGGGTAGCGGACGCGGTCATGGTGCAGCGTCCCGGCCGACGCTTCATGAAGCCAAGTTGTCTCGTAATGATAGTCGTGCTTATTCACTAACGTAATATTCGCCTCGTTCACCCCGACGAGTTTTTGCAGGCGAACCGTCGTCATGAGTCCGCCATAACCAGCCCCTAAAATGACGATGTTTGGTTTTCTCACCTGAATCACTTCCACCCTTTTTAATTTTTTTCCCACACGTTTCTTATAGCTTTTGCTGCTATCCCCGTTTTTATCGAGCGAAGTTTGTGAAACTATTCACGTTAACCCCCAAAAAAATGTCGACAGACTGTCACAAAAAATTAACAATCTCTCCACAAACCATATTAGTCCTTTTTCTTCCTCTTTTCAAGCCTTTTTTTTTCGACTGGACCGACAAAAATTGAACGTTATAACGGCGGGCATTTATGGTAAGATAAACTTGTAGTGCCATTATTTTATGCGGGGAGGAATGTCGGTGAGAGAAGATCGGAACGTGTATGATGTAACGGTGGTCGGCGGCGGACCAACCGGGATGTTTGCCGCGTTTTACGGCGGCTTGCGGCAAATGAAGGTGAAAATCATCGAAAGCCTTCCGCAGTTAGGCGGGCAGCTGGCCGCTTTATACCCGGAAAAATACATATACGACATCGCCGGATTCCCGAAAGTGCGCGCCCAAGAACTCGTTAACCAGCTGAAAGAGCAGCTGAGCCTGTTTTCGCCTGCCATCTGCCTGAACCAGTCGGTTGAAACGCTGGAAAAACAAGAAGACGGAACGTTTAAACTCACCACGGATAAAGAGATCCATTATTCGAAAACCGTCATCATCACCGCCGGGAACGGCGCTTTTCAGCCGCGCCGGCTCGAACTTGAGAGCGCTTCCCAATATGAAGGGAAAAACTTGCATTACTTTATCAGCGACTTAGAGCAGTTTGCCGGGAAGCGTGTGCTCGTCTGCGGCGGCGGCGACTCGGCAGTTGACTGGTCGCTCATGCTCGAACCGATCGCCGCAAGCGTCACGATCGTTCATCGTCGCGATAAATTCCGCGCCCATGAACATAGCGTCGAGCAGCTCATGAAATCGCGCGTGCAAGTGAAAACACCGTTTGTGCCTGCCGAACTTATCGGCGACGAACAAGGCATCCGCCAAGTCGTCCTTGAACATGTGAAGGAAGGGACAAAAGAAACGATCGATGTCGATGCCGTCGTTGTCAACTACGGCTTTATTTCCTCGCTCGGCCCGATCAAAAACTGGGGGCTTGACATCGAAAAAAATTCGATCAAAGTCAACTCGCGGATGGAGACGAACATCCCCGGCGTGTATGCGGCCGGCGACATTTGCACGTACGATGGAAAAATTAAGCTGATCGCCTGCGGCTTCGGCGAGGCACCGATCGCCATCAGCAGCGCAAAAACGTATATCGATCCGACGGCACGGATGCAGCCCGCGCACTCGTCGTCCTTATTTTAACTCAAAAGGGCCGTCGGATTCGGGCGAAGAACAAGAGACAATGTTTACGAACGAAGCGAATAGGTTGATGTAGCGGGAAAGAGGGTGTCCCACCGCCTTGGAGACACCCTCTTTTTCGTTCATCCGTGTTTGCTTTCGTTGGCGGCGGCTGCCTCTCGTTCACCGTCGTTTTCCGCTAAGCGGGCGGTCAACTCCTCTTTCTCCTTGTTGGCGGCTTTCAGTTGCCTCTGCAAATGAAACAACCGCAGCCAACCGAGCATGCCGACCACCAAACCGCCAAGGACAGCTGAGCCGAAAATCACGATGATCAGCGGCAAACGGGTTTCCCCCACCAAATAATGGATCGTCACGTTTTCAACGTTCGCCACCGCCAGCAGCGCAATGATGAGCGCCAAAACGAGGGCCAACATCACATTTCCTTGCCCTTTCACTGCCATCCCCCCTTGGCGGTCTTTACTGACAAACCGTTGTTTGTCACGGCCTCCTGACACCTAACATTGCTCCGGCGTGCCGGCGTTCGTCGCTGTGCGGAATGACGAGCCGCAGCCGCACGTCGCAATGGCGTTCGGATTGTTGATCGTAAACCCGCCGCCAAGAAGCGACTGTTTGTAGTCGATGACCGTGCCGCGCAAAATGGGGGCACTGTCGCGGTCGATCAAAATTTTAATCCCGTGCTGTTCCAATTCGATGTCGTCATCGCGCCGCTCGCGCTCAAACCCCATGCCGTACGACAGCCCGCTGCAGCCGCCGCCATGGACGCCGACGCGCAAATAGGCGTTTTCCTCTTCCTGCTCCTTCATCATGTCCTTAATTTGAAACGCTGCCGCTTCCGTCAGCGTAATGATCGCCTCGGTCATGTCCATCCCTCCTTACCTATAGTATACCGCTTTGCCGCTCGGATGCTCAACCGTTCTGCCCGCCGCGGTAATAATACACGCCGGTGCACACCGTTTCGGCCGGGCCGGTCATGCGCACGTTGCCGTCATGCCCCCATGTGATCGTCAAATCACCGCCGGCCAGATGGACGACCGTTTCCGCTCCGCGCGCCGTTTTGCCGTTTAACACAGAAGCGACAACCGCCGCGCACGCCCCGGTGCCGCACGCCTGCGTGACGCCCGAGCCGCGCTCCCAAACGCGGAAATGAAGCTCACGCTCGTTGACAACCTCGACAAATTCGACGTTCACTCCTTCGGGAAAGCGCGGGTCCTTTTCAACGAGCGGGCCAAGCGTGGTCACCGGCGCCTTTTCAATCTCATCCACATAAAAAATGACGTGCGGGTTGCCCATCGATACAGCGGTGATTTCATACTCGCCGCCGCCAATGGCAAACGATTCAGCGACGACTTGCTCCGCCTCCGGCCCGGTCATCGGAATGGCGCTCCGCCGAAGGAGCGGCTTGCCCATATCGACGGTCACGCTCGTCACCTCGCCGTTTTCTACCGCCACTTCGGCCGCGACGAGTCCGGAGAGCGTTTCAATCAAAAACGAGCGGTCGCGGACGATGCCGTGCTCGTACGCATACTTCGCCACACAGCGCAAGCCGTTGCCACAGTTTTTCCCTTCCGAGCCATCGCTGTTAAAAATACGCATTTTCACCGGTGCTTGCTCCGACGGGCAAATGAGAATGAGGCCGTCCGAACCGATGCCGGTATGGACATCGGCAACACAACGGGCGATCGCCGGCAGCTCGTCTTCCGGAAGCGTTTCGCGAAACAGATCAACGTAAATATAACTGTTCCCTAACCCATGCATTTTCGTAAACGAAAACGAGTACACGTCATGCCCCCTCCTAAAATTTTTGGCTCCTTTATGTATAACGATACCGCGTTTTGGACACAATGGGAATATCCCCCGTTTTTTCATATACATTGAAGAGGATGCCGCCTTGTGGGCATCCTCCTTTTTTTCGTTAAACCATCGGGTTTTCCTCGAGATGCCGGTAAATATTTTCGACAAGCTGCTCCGGCGTCTCACCGCTGACAAACTCGCCGTTTACGAGCGCAAACAGCGTATGGGCGCAGCGCGTGCAGTAGCTTAAGCAGCTGTATTCGATAATATCCAAATTCGGATCCTTTTCAAGCATTTCCATCGCTTTATACGATCCGCTGGCTAAGTTGCTGATGCAAAACTCGATGATCGGTAAGATCATGGGCATGTTCACCTTCCTGCTTCCCATCGTAACGGTTTTGCGGCACGGCGTCAACGAACATGCTCACGAGCGGTCGGACGAAAAATTGTTGTTCTTTTGTCACAATTTCGTTATACTTTTTTATGGCATTGGCGGCTTGAGAAACTGGACAAAAGGGGACTTTAGCCATGAAACATCTCGTACTGCTTGGCGGGGGATACGGCAACATGCGCATTTTGCAACGCCTTCTCCCGGACGGAGTGCCAAACGACATTCATATTATCCTCATTGATCGCGTTCCGTACCATTGTTTAAAAACGGAATATTACGCCTTAGCTGCGGGGACGATCAGCGACCATCACATTCGCGTCCCGTTTCCGGAACATCCGCAATTCACCTACCAGTTCGGCGAAGTCGTCTCGATCGACCTTGATAAGCAGCTCGTCCATCTGAAAGATGGAAGCCACGTCCGTTACGACGACCTGGTCATCGGGTTGGGCTGTGAAGATAAATACCACGGGGTGCCGGGCGCTGATGCGTACACGTACAGCATTCAGTCGATCGACAAAGCGCGCGCTGCCTATGAAGCGCTGAACAACTTGCCGCCAAAAGCAACGGTCGGCATCGTCGGCGCCGGCTTAAGCGGCGTCGAGCTGGCCAGCGAACTGGCGGAAAGCCGCCCGGATTTGCACATTAAGCTGTTTGACCGCGGTGAGCGCATTTTGCCAATGTTTCCAAAGCGGCTAAGCGACTACGTGGAACGATGGTTTATCGAACATCGCGTTGAAATCGTCCGCCATTCGAACGTCACGAAAGTCGAGCCGGGCGTCTTGTACAACCATGACGAGCCAGTGCCCTGTGACGTCATCGTCTGGACGGCCGGCATTCAGCCGAACCGCGTCGTCCGCGAACTAGACGTGGAAAAAGATAAACAAGGCCGCGTCGTACTGACGAAGCAGCACCACATCCCTGGCTATGAAAACGCATACGTCGTCGGCGACTGTGCAAGCTTGCCGCATTCGCCGAGCGCCCAGCTCGCTGAAGGGCAAGCGGAACAAATCGTTCAAGTGCTGCAAAAGCGGTGGAACGGCGAAGAGCCGCCAAGCGAATTCCCGCCGATCAAATTAAAAGGCATTCTCGGTTCGCTCGGCAAAAAACACGGCTTCGGCCTCGTCGCTGACCGCCCGCTCACCGGCCGGGTGCCGCGCCTGCTAAAATCAGGCGTTCTTTGGATGTATAAATACCATAACGGCTATTAAGCCGCGCACGGCTGGCATGGAATCGCATAGGCGGGGCAAAGCAGCTGTTTCTCTGAGAACGCTTCATGTTGGCCGCAATCAACCATCATTGCCGAAAATTTTATCAGCTGACCAGGCGGCCGACCAATCGCGAAGGCGGCGGGGAATTCCCCGCCGCCCGTTCGCTTTCCCCGCCGTGCGGCACCGCTGCTATGACGAACGGTAGCCGTATTTCTCCATTTCGGCATAAATGGCTTTCAGCCGCGGATTCCCTTCCGCGACAACCGCTCCTTCCACAACGACGACCGGGTACACCCAGTCCTTCTCGACGATCGTTTGCGCCAGCGACCGTTTTGCTTCGTCATCCGCCGGCGGATGGAAAATATCGACGTACGCCATGCGGAACGGCTGATCTGGATATTTGCGGCGCAGCGCAGCCTCGAGCCATTCGTACGTCTCTTTTGACGACGGCAGCTGCACGCACGACGGGCAAACGATCTCCGCTCCATACACACAAATTTCAACCGGTTTGAACGCCATCATGGTCACCCTTTACGAAAGTAAAATTTATCATTAGATTTTTTCCGCTACCATGATTATAATAAAAAGTAAGGAAAGGAGTCGATGAAAATGACGGATCAAGAAATTAAAGAACAAGTGCAAGAAGTTTTAGATAAACTCCGCCCGTTCCTGCTTCGCGACGGCGGCGACTGCGAACTTGTCGATGTGGAAGACGGCGTCGTGAAACTCCGCCTGCTTGGCGCATGCGGCAGCTGCCCGAGCTCGACGATCACGTTAAAAGCCGGGATCGAACGCGCCTTGTTTGAGGAAGTGCCGGGCGTCGTCGAAGTCGAGCAAGTGTTTTAACTTAAAAAATCCGAACAGCAGAAGGCTGTTCGGATTTTTTATGCCTCCAGCGCCAGCTTGTAAACGCGGCTGCCGTGCGGCTCGACAGCGAGCGTTGTGACTTCGCAAGCCGGGAAATGCGGGCGCAGCTGCCGTTTGAGCCGCTCGCCTTTCCCCGGCTCAGCAAAAACGAGCACCGTCGGCCCCGCCCCGCTTAACGCCGCGCCGATCGCCCCGTATTCAAGAGCGAGCACCTCCGCCCGCTCCAATTCCGGAACGAGCGGTTTCCGGTGCGGCTGATGAAACAAATCCGCCGCCATCATGCGGCCGGCGAGCTTCCAATTTTTCGTCAGCAATGCCGCGACAAGGACGTTGCTGATGGCGCTCGCCTCGACGGCCTGCTGCCTCGTCCATTGTTCAGGCAGCTGCCCGCGCGCTTTTTTCGTTTCCAATTCATACTCCGGGATAATGGCGACAAGCTCCACGTTCAACTCCGGAAGATGGACGACATCCACGCCCTCTTCGCGGTAGCAGCCGATGACCAGCCCGCCGTACAGCGAGGCGCCGACATTATCCGGATGGCCTTCATAGCGGGTGGCCAGTTCCATCTTTTGTTCGCGCGACAATCCTAGTTCAAGCAGCGCATCGGCAAGCTCGATGCCGGCGACGACCGCCGCCGCGCTGCTCCCGAGCCCGCGCGTAAACGGAATATCGCTGTACACATCCACCGCGCAGCTCGGCAGCCGGCGGCCGTGCACGTTCGCCGTCTCGCTGGCTACCTCGTATACTAAATTGTCCGTTCCGCGCGGAATGCCGCTCACCTCCGCCGTCTTTGGCGTAAACGTCCACGCCTCCGCCAGACGGACGTCAAGCGTTAAGTAGCGGGAGACGGCGAGCCCGACGGAATCGAAGCCGGGTCCTAAGTTCGCCGTACTTCCCGGAACGACGATCTTCAACATCTCGTCTTCTTTCATGTACGGACAACCCCTTGCAAATGCTCAAGCACCACTTGTTCATCGTTCGGCAAAACGACCGGTTCAATGGCGGCCGTCTCCAAGGCAATGGCCGGATCTTTCAAGCCGTTGCCGGTGAGAACGGCGACAACAAGGCTGCCGCGCTCGATTTCATTCCGCTCGCGCTGTTTAATCACTCCGGCAATGGCAGCGCATGACGCCGGCTCAGCAAAAACGCCTTCCGTGCGGGCAAGCCGTTGGTAAGCCGCCAAAATTTCCGCATCGCTCACTTCATCGATTTTCCCGCGCGATTCGTTCGCCGCCTCGACCGCTTTTTTCCAGCTCGCCGGGTTGCCGATGCGGATCGCCGTCGCAACTGTCTCCGGCTGTTCGATCACTTGATTGCGGACGATCGCTGCCGCCCCTTCCGCTTCAAAGCCCCGCATTTGCGGCAGCCCTGTTCCTTTTGCTTCGTGATACTCCTTAAACCCTTTCCAATAGGCGGTAATGTTGCCCGCGTTGCCGACCGGAATGGCCAGCACGTCCGGCGCGCGTCCAAGCTGATCGCACACTTCAAACGCCGCCGTTTTTTGCCCTTCGATCCGGTACGGGTTGACCGAGTTCACAAGCGTAATCGGCGCCGTTTCGCTCAGCCGGCGCACCATGCTGAGCGCTTCGTCAAAGTTGCCGTCAATCGCAAAAATGTCCGCTCCGTACATGGCGGCTTGCGCCAATTTGCCAAGGGCGATTTTTCCGTTCGGGATGACGACAAGGCAGCGCAGCCCGGCGCGCGCCGCATACGCGGCGGCGGAAGCGGACGTATTGCCGGTCGACGCGCAAATGATCGTATGGCTTCCTTCCTCTTTCGCTTTCGCCACCGCCATCACCATGCCGCGGTCTTTAAACGATCCCGTCGGGTTCGCTCCTTCCACCTTGACGTACAGCGTAATGCCGAGCTCTTCCGACAGGCGCGGCAGCGGGATAAGCGGCGTATTCCCTTCGCAAAGCGACAGTCTTGGCGTTGCTTCGGTCAGCGGCAAAAAGTCGCCGTAAGCGTCAAGCAGCCCTTTCCATGCCATCACCGTTTCTCTCCTTCCACCCGATACGAGCTTTGCACCCGCTCGACGATTTCCAAATCGCCAAGCTGCTGCAAAATCTCTTCGTAGTCTTGCTGTGAAGCGTCATGCGTCACGATGACGATTTCCGCCAAGCCGTTTTCTTTCAACGGCAGCTGCAAAATTTTCTCGAAGCTCACCCCGCGCTTGGAAAACAGCGTCGTAATTTTGGCAAACGCCCCCACTTGGTCTTTCACATGAATGCGCAAAAAGTATTTCGAGAAAATTTCCGCCGGCGCTTTCAATTGTTTTTCATATTGCGGCGCGACGGCGTAGTGGCCGTTGACGCCAAGGCGCATATTTTTCATCACCGCGACTAAGTCGGAGACGACCGCCGTCGCCGTCGGCAAGCTGCCGGCCCCCGGTCCGTAAAACATCGTTTCCCCCACTGCCTCGCCGTACACATAGACAGCGTTATATTCGTTATGAACGGACGCGAGCGGATGCGAATCCGGAAGGAACGTCGGCTGGACGCTCACTTCCACCTTGTTGCCGTCGCGCTGGGCGATGCCGATCAGCTTCATCGTATAACCGAGCCGTTTCCCGTATGTTAAATCTTCTTCCGTCACATGCGTAATGCCTTTGACTTGTACATCGTCCAAGTCGATGTCCATCGAAAAGCCAAGCCGGGCCAAAATCGCCATTTTCCGCGCCGCATCAAGCCCTTCGACGTCCGATGTCGGATCAGCTTCGGCGAACCCGAGCGCCTGCGCTTCAGCGAGCACCGCTTCGTACGAAGCACCGTTTTGCGACATTTTCGTTAAGATGTAGTTGGTCGTTCCGTTGACAATCCCCATCAGCTTGGTGATCCGGTCCGACGCGAGTCCGTCCACTAGGCTGCGCAAAATCGGAATACCGCCGGCAACGCTCGCTTCGTAAAACAAATCGCAATGGTGTTCGGCCGCCACCCGGAGCAATTCAGAACCAGAGACCGCCATTAAATCTTTGTTCGCTGTCACCACATGTTTTCCTTGACGCAGCGCCCGCAGCAACCATTCTTTCGTCTCCTCGATGCCGCCCATCACTTCAATAATGACGTCAACGTCCGGATCATCGATTACATCGGCGGCGCTTGTCGTCAACAGCGCCGGATCGACAGCGACGTCACGGGGTTTATGTACATCGCGGACGAGGATTTTTTTCACCTTCACCGGACAACCGACTTGGTGCATCAATTTTTCTTGGTGGTTTTCGATAATTTTGACCACACCGCTTCCGACCGTTCCTAATCCTAACAATCCAACAAAAATTGGCTTTTCCATCCTTCCCGCCCCTTCTGTTTACGCACAGTAGACATTTGTATTTTTATAGTAGACATTATAAAAGACGATCCGCCGTTTGGCAATGAAAATTTTTTCTGCGACCGATTTACCGGCGTCAGCTGCCTCCCATCGCGGAAACGTTATGACGGCCGGTTCACCGGCGTCAATGGCGGCCGCCCTTCAAGCACGGCGATGATGTTGTCGCGCGCGAGCGTCATCATGGCACGGCGCGTTTCATGCGTCGCGCTGCCAATATGCGGCAAGGCGACGACGTTCGGAAGCGAAACGAGCGGGTGGGCGGGATCAACCGGTTCTTTTTCAAATACATCGAGCCCAGCCGCCGCGATCTCTCCATGAACGAGCGCCTCATACAGCGCCTGTTCATCGACGACCGCACCGCGCGCCGCGTTGATGAATATAGCGGACGGCTTCATGTGCCGAAACGCCTCACGGTTAAACAAATGGCGCGTCTCCGGGGTGAGCGGCGTCAAGCAGACGACAAAATCGCTTTCCGCCAACAAATCGAAAAATGGACGGTAGATGGCGCCAAGCCGCTCTTCCGCCTCCGGGCGGCGGGAACGGTTGTAATACAGCACGTTCATGTCAAACCCTTTCGCCCGCTTGGCCACCGCTTGGCCGATGTTTCCCATGCCGACGATGCCAATCGTTTTATGGTGGACATCGGCGCCAGCAAGCAAAAACGGGCTCCAGCTTTTCCATTTTCCTTCTTTCAAAAACTCGGCCGCTTCCACCAACCGCCGGGCGGCGGCCAATAGCAGCGCAAACGTCAAATCGGCCGTCGTATCGGTCAACACATCGGGCGTATTGCAAACGACAATGCCGCGCCGAGTGGCCGCCGGCACGTCAATATTGTCATAGCCAACCCCCATATTGGCGACGACTTTGAGCGCCGGACAAGCGGACAACACCTCTTCATCGATCGGGTCGGATACCATCGGCAAAATGGCGGCCGCCCGTTTCGCTTTTTCCGCAAGCACATCGCGCGGCACGGCCACGTCCTCATGCGGCCACATCTCGACTTCAGCGATGGCCGAAAGCGGCGCAACGACGTCCTCTGGCAGTTTTCGCATAATAAAAACGTACGGTTTGGTCATCATGCAGCCTCCCATCCGATTTTTTCTAAATCTTATCACAACTTCGGCTAAAAAAAAAACGGGGAGTTGTCCCCGATATAACCAGCCAAAAAAGGATGCCTTGTTGCCCTTCAGCGAAAAAGGGCGGTTTCGGCGGCCATCAGACAAAACAGCCGGCCGCTTGCATGTTAAAAGAAAAAGCGGATTCCAGCAAATCGGCAGGCAAGAAATCATCGTCCGCCGCCGCAAAAAAGAAGCGGCTTCGGACGCCGTCCACCGAAAAGCCGCCGGGCGCTCGCACACAACAGCAACAGGCGGGCGGCGGCGCCGAAACCGCGCATGCCTGCCCGTTTTACACCGGCGGCAGCCACTCAACCGCCGGCAAGCGCACGCGTTCCGCGATGCCGGCAATTTCGGCGAACGAAGCCAAAAACCGTTCATGCTCGTGCGACCCATCAAGCAAATGCCGCAATTCCTTCTCCCGCCGCGCCCGCTCATCCCCGTCCGCAGCGGTATAGTACGCCTCGACGCACTCAAAATACGAAAGCGGAAACAACAACCGAGCGTAAACGAGCCGCCAGGCAAACGGCGACAGCGGCGATACGTGCCCGTAGTCTTGGAAAAACTGGCGCACCGCCCGCTGGCATCCTAACCCGCGCTGCCGGTACAGATGGCGCACCCATTCCGCCAAATCGCGGGCGCAATGGTCGTACACCCAATCGGTCGGCAGCTTCGCCTCGGTCCCCTCGATCCAGCCGGCTTGCGGCAGCCGCTCGTGGCAAAACGCCGCATAATCAACGCGGAGCGGTTCCTCATCGAGCTCCGTATCAGCCACATATTGCACCGCGTTTTCCGCCAAACCTAAATAATACGGGAACGACTCGATCAACAGCCGGTCAAACGGCGACGCCGGACCGTTTGCCACCATGTTCGTCCAAAACGCCTCCATTTGGTCGATCCGCTTCGCCCATAGTTCCCGCCATTGGCCGATGCGCCGGCAAGCGACAATCGGCAGCGGACAAGAGCGCCCGTATTCATGCATCACCGCCAGCTCGCGCCCGAGCGAACGAAAGCGGACTGCCGGAAGCGGTGCGCGAACGAGCGCCATCGGCTGTCCCTCATAGACGGCAAGATACGTTCCGGCCTTTGTTTTCACCAGCTCCCCGACGCCGGTCACCCCTTTTGCCCGCAAATAGCGGCTCATTTGCTGGCGCTCTTCCATCTCCGCTTCGCTCCGTCCGTCGGCCGGAACGAGGAGAAAGCGCTCCTGCTGCCGCCAAACCACTGTATGCCTTCCTCTTCGCTCCAACCGTTCGGCGCGCACCCCGTACTGTTCATGCACCCATGTTTCCATCTCCGCACCTCCAGGCCCGTGTCCATGATCGTCTCGGGACGAAACTTGACCTCCCGTTCGCTTTGCGCCTGAAAACTTTCGACATCCATGATGGCTTCGGGCTGAAACGTCATGCCCGCTCTCGTTCCCGCCATCGCCGCTGTTCACCTTTTGGCCACACGCCGGCCGGCCGAAGCCATCCGATGATGGCGCGACAAACCGCCAGTCCCCCTTTCTTTTTTGACGAAAGGGGCTATTGTTTATATATGCGGCCCGATGAGCATTTTTCTTTATATGACGGACTGTTTTATGACATGATACATATATATAAAAAACGACTTTTCAAAAGAAATAGGTGACCTTTTATGAGTGAATCCATGATGAACCATTTGGAACAAACCGCCCGGCGTTGGCTCGAGGAGCGGGGAGTGACGGTGGAAAAAATCGCTGAACTCGTCTATTATTTACAATCGAAATACCATGCGGATTTAACGATGGACGAATGCATCGAAAACGTCAACCGCGTCATTTCGAAACGCGAAGTGCAAAACGCGATTTTAACCGGCATTCAGCTCGATAAACTCGCCGAGGCCGGCCAGCTTGATGAGCCGCTGCAATCGATCATCCGCCGCGATGAAGGGCTGTATGGCGTCGATGAAATTTTAGCCCTGTCGATCGTCAACGTCTACGGGTCGATCGGCTTTACAAACTATGGATACATCGACAAACAAAAACCGGGCATCCTGCAATACTTAAACGACAAATCGACCGGCAAATGCAACACGTTTTTGGACGATATCGTCGGCGCCATTGCCGCGGCGGCATCAAGCCGCTTGGCGCACCGGGCCGCCAACGCAGAATAATGGATCACCACGCCCCGGCGCGCTAGGCCGATCGCCGATTGCCGGCTGTTTCGGCGCAGCCGGCGGCATCGTCTGCAAGCAAACGCCGCCTTGCCTTTTTTTGGCAAAGCGGCGTTGTTTACAGGCGCGCCATCCACTCTAACAGCGAATCGGCCGTATACGTCGGCTGCCGCTCGTAGCGGGCGAGCATCTCTTTCGTCGTGACGCCTGTATGGACTAAAAGCGTATCGATGCCGGCGTTCATGCCCGCTAAAATGTCGGTTTCGTAATAGTCGCCGATCATGAGCACGTCCGCTTTCGGAACGCCGAGCACTTTGAGCGCCTGCTCCATAATGATTTTTTCCGGCTTGCCGATAAACGTCGGCTTCACTTGCGTCGAAACGGCGACGACCGACGTAATGGCCCCGTTGCCGGGCAATAGCCCGCGCTCCGTCGGCAAAGCGATGTCCCCGTTTGTTGAAATGAACGTCGCGCCGTTGCGGACAGCAAGGCAAGCGACGGCGAGCTTCTCGTATGTAATTTGCCGGTCGATGCCGATGACGACGACATCCGCGTCCTCGCCGGCAAAACGAAACCCTTTGTCCGCCAAAGCCGTGCGGATTCCTTCTTCACCGATGACATAAACGGACGCGTCCGGCTTTCGTTCAAAAATGTAGTTCGCCGTCGCCTGGCTTGTCGTAAAGACGTGCTTCTCTTCCGCCGGCACGCCAAATGAGCGCAATTTTTCCGCCACTTGCGCCGGCGTGCGCGACGAGTTGTTGGTGACAAACAAATACGGAATCCCGCGGCGGTGCAGTTCATTGACAAACTCGCGCGCTTCGGAGATGCACTCCGTGCCGCGGTACATCGTCCCGTCTAAATCGATCAAATAGCCGCTATATCGTTTCAACGCATTCGCTCCCTTTCTTTTTCCGTATGCCAGTCGTTCGTTCTCCCGCTTTTTCCATGAGCGTCAACGGCTAAAAGGCGCATGGTCGACCATCATGGAAGCCGCTTCGTGGCCTCGTGTTGGCCAAAGGCGCATCCGGCGCTGGGATGCGCCCCCATCGTCAATGAGAGGGGGCGTTGAGGCTGCCACCCGTCAACTGCGAAACGCCGACACCGGTCCAAGTTCATTTTCAAGATAATCGCGCACCGCCTTCGGATACGTGTCAAGCGCCGGCAAATGTGCGTCCAGGCTGACGCGCAGTTTCGCATGGTCGACGCTTGTATAGTCATGAACGAGCATTTTCCGGTGGGCGATGAACGCTTTCAGCTGTTCGGCGTCCGCCGGCGTAATGACTTGCTCATCGGCTAAAATGTCAATAATATCGTCATAGCTGCCCGGGTCACGCATAATGAAGCCGTCAATCATCGCGTTGCCGACGTCCAAAACCGCTTCGATGACGACATGGGCGATCCGTTCAAGCGCCAATCGTTGAAGCGGCTCATCCCAGCTGTCCTTGCTTTTGTAATAAGCCAACATTTGTTCCATGCAACGAAGTCGTTCTTCCATTTTTTTTCGATCAACAAAATACACGGCTCATCCCTCCTTTTTCTTGCGCCCATCCCCTCCCCTTTTCGCCGTCTGTCTGCTATGATGGATAGTGACGAAACCATAGGAGGGCTCAATATGGGCGAACGGTTTTACTTGTACGATGACACCGTCCAAGCGGCGGTTCGCTTCGTCAGCTTTGTCGGCGAACGGCAGCGGTTCGATTTGGCGCTCATCGAAACGGATCGTTTTTACGGCAAATCCATCGTGCTTGACTTGCAAAGCAACCGCTTTGCCATTCTTGGCCGCGACGATTTAGAGGAGCCCGGCTACTTAGAGCACGCCTACCAGCTTGATGAACAAGACGCCGACGATTTGCGCGCCTTTTTGGATGAGTGTCTTTCATAACCTTCCTTCATTTTGGGCATCTTATGAAACACTCCGGCACCAAGGAAGGTGAGACGAATGGCGGAACGGGAAACGTATGCCGATTTTTCCGTCGTCGAGAAACAGCGCAATTTTTTAACGGCCGAAGAATTTCCGGAAGGGCCGTACGGATCGCCGCGCCGCGACGACGCCCCGGTCGAAAATAAAAGCACGCCTTGGAAAGAAGGACAGCGCCATTACAGCGCCTTCAACTATGAGTTTAAGTCGTTCCACCAAAACATTCCAAGGCGCGACCCGGCGTCCCACCCGCCGCATGATGATCCGCGCAAAAGCGAACAGTTTCCGTACAACGAAGTCGAATGACGAAGCAGCCGTCCGCCGCAAACGGGCGGCTGCCTTGTTTGCCTTCTCACGCGTGACCCTGCCATTCGCTCATGCCTTAGCCTCAGC
The DNA here is from genome assembly GCF_002217665.1 of Geobacillus uzenensis. Lineage (NCBI taxonomy): Bacteria > Bacillati > Bacillota > Bacilli > Caryophanales > Anoxybacillaceae > Geobacillus > Geobacillus uzenensis. The sequence continues at coordinate 245,166 of NZ_NEWL01000001.1, read as the reverse complement.
CTGCATTCCGTTCGGAACAGCCTTTGTCGCACGGCACCGTTGCGCGTCCATCCGCCGATGCTTTGGCCTCCGCGCGCTGATGGTTCGAAGCGGCCTTCAGCGCGGCGTCACCGCGCCGCCATCCGACCGCACCGTTACCGCTTCACTTTGCGCAACACAAAATAGGCGCACCCAAAGTTGCAATATTCATACAAATACTCCGACAGCGTGCTAATTTTCGTATCGTATGTCGCCTTTTGGTTATGGTCATCGAAAAAGCCGCGCAGGCGAAGCTGATTGTATCCCCAGTCGCCGACAATGTAGTCATACTTCCCTAAAATATCCGCATAGCGGGCGCGAAACGCTTCCTCGTTAAAGGCGTTTTTGACGTTTTCAACCAGTTCGTAACAATGGTTGTTGATGCAGATCACCGCTCTCACCTCGCCTTTCCACTTTCATCATAAACGATGTATCACACCCAATCAATTACTGTTATCAAACGGAAGAGCGTGTGCCACCCTAAAAGTGAAGGGGGTGCTGACGATGAGACGACCATGGTTGGCCGTTATGTTCGGAACGGCCGTCGCCCTAGCCGGCTGCGCGCAGGCGGCCCAGGACGAAAACACCGACGTCTACAAGCGGAGCGGCAATACGATCAATGTTACCGACCGCAATGAGCTATATAACGAAAACGGGGTGCCAAACGGCGATGACACACCGCTAAACAACTTTGGCTACGTCCGTCACCAAAAGAGCCCAACCCTCGGCGATGCAAACGGCTATAATGACATGCCGTCATTCAACCGCGAGCAAGCGGCCGATTTAATCAGCAAGTTGTGCACCCAGCTGCCGAACGTCAATGACGTCGCTACGCTGGTCACAGACGAGGAAGTGCTTGTCGTCTATGATGCCGACACAAATAACCGGGAGCAAACAGCCGATCAAGTGAAAAAGACGGCGCTTTCGGTCGTTCCCCGTTACTACCATGTGTATGTGGCCGACAATCCGCAGCTGATGAGAGAGATTGAGCGCTTCGGCCGCCTCGACTCGAACAGCCGCGACGTTGACCGAATCATGGATGCGACCATCCAGCAAATGCTGAAATATCCGCAAGGGAAAAAGCTCAGCAGCGGGGAAAATGAAAACGGCGAAATGATCAATGAAACGAACGATGAGCTCGACCGCGACTTCCGCGACGGCACACCGCGGCCGACACCGGAGGGGCGCTAGGGCAAAGAAAACGGTCTGCCTTCTTAATGGAGAGGCACGACCGTTTTCCTGTTTGCCTGGCCGATGTTACGCTTTCAACTGCCGCGCTTTCGCCGCCTCGTTCACTTGCTCATCGGCATGATATGACGAACGGACGAGCGGACCGGCCTCGCAATGGCTGAATCCTTTGCTCAGCGCGATCTCTTTCAGCTCTTGAAATTCGTCCGGATGGTAATATTTCACGACTTTCAAATGTTTTTTCGTCGGCTGCAAATATTGGCCGATCGTCAAAATATCAACGTAGTTGGCACGCAAATCGTCCATCGCCTCGATAATTTCCTCTTTCGTTTCTCCAAGACCGACCATGATGCTTGATTTCGTCGGAATATCCGGCTGCAGTTCTTTCGCGCGCCGCAAAAATTCAAGCGAACGTTCGTACGTCGCGCGGGTGCGCACCCGCGGCGTCAGGCGGCGCACCGTTTCAATGTTATGGTTTAAAATATCGGGGCGGGCGTCCATCAGCGTTTTTAAGTTTTCATACACGCCGCCCATATCCGATGGCAGCACTTCAATCGTCGTAAACGGATTTTTCCGGCGGATGGCACGCACCGTTTCCGCAAACACCGCCGCCCCGCCGTCTTTGAGGTCATCGCGGGCGACGGCCGTAACGACGACGTGTTTTAAATTCATGATGCGCACCGACTCGGCGACGCGTTCCGGCTCTTGCCAGTCAAGCTCGGTCGGGAGCCCGGTTTTGACGGCGCAAAAGCGGCAGGCGCGCGTGCAGACGCTGCCCAAAATCATAAACGTCGCCGTCCGCCTTACCGCCCAGCACTCATGAATGTTCGGGCACTTCGCCTCTTCGCACACAGTATGTAAACGGTTTTCCCGCATCAGCTTCTTCAATCCGATATAATGTTCATTCGTGTTCAGTTTAATCTTCAGCCAGTCCGGCTTGCGGACATGTTCTTCGTTTGTTGCCATCGTTCTCACTCCACTTGTCGAGGATTGTTCCATTTTCATTATAAATGAAAAACGCGAAAAAACACAAAAAAATAAGCCGCTTTCCTCTTTTTAACATTTATGAATCGCCTGTTTCTCCCCAAACTAAACATATGAAATGGGCGAAAAGGGGGGATTCCACGTGCACCGATGGTTTGTCGCCCTATGGGTGGCGACGGTGTTGTTCATAGCGGCCAGCGCGGCTTCCGCGGCGGAAAACGACGACGCAGTATACGAACAGCGCATGGAGCTGTATAAAAAAGCGGAGGCGGTTTCGCTCATTCCATGGTATTACTTTGCCGCCATCGACCAGTATGAACGGAACATCCGGCAAGCGCGCCGCGACTTGCCAAAACCAACCGGCGTTCTCGGCATTTATATGAAACCGGACGTATGGGCCGGACCGCTGAACAAAAATCCGCACGATACGAACCCGTTTACGATTTCCCAGTTTGGCGGGCTCGGTGTGGACGGAGACGGGGACGGCAAGGCGCGGTCGGATGACGACGACGACGTCATCATGGCCATGGCGCGCTATTTGCAGACATACGGCATCGATCATCGCCATATTAAAATCGCGTTTTGGAACTATTACCAGCGCTCCAAAACGGTGGATTTGATTTTAGGAAAAGTGAAGATTTACAAAAAATACAAGACATTGAAACTGGATGACCATGTCTTTCCGCTCCCGTTGCGGGCGAATTACAGCTACCGCGACACGTGGGGCGATGCGCGCGGCTGGGGCGGGCGCCGCATTCATGAAGGAACCGACATTTTCGCCGGCTACGGCGTGCCGGTCCGCTCGACGTGCTATGGCATTGTCGAACTGAAAGGATGGAATAAATACGGCGGCTGGCGCGTCGGCATCCGCGACATCAACAACACGTACCATTATTTTGCCCATTTGAACGGCTTTGCCGCCGGGCTTCGCGAAGGGCAAATCGTCGAGCCGGGCACGATCATCGGCTCGGTCGGCAGCTCCGGCTACGGGCCGCCGGGCACCGCTGGAAAGTTCCCGCCCCACCTCCATTACGGCATGTACAAAGACAACGGCTATACGGAGTGGGCGTTTGACCCGTATCCGCACTTGAAAGCGTGGGAGCGGGCCGAGCGGCAGCGGCAAAAGCGCCGCTGACGGCATCCGCCGTGCCAAAAGGCTGCGTGGAAAGACCGCTTTCTATTGCGGCAAACGATATGAAGAAAAAAGGGTGTCTCGCCGCATGAGAGACACCCTCCTCGTCTGACCGCCATTAGCGGTCAATGTCCGCCTAAATAGGCTTGTTTCACTTGCTCGCTCGCCTGCAGCTCGCTCGCCGCCCCCGACAGGACGACGCGCCCCGATTCGATGACATAGGCGCGATCCGCGATCGAGAGCGCCATATGGGCGTTTTGCTCGACAAGCAAAATCGTCGTTCCCGATTCATTAATTTCTTCGATAATGCGGAAAATCGTTTTCACGAGCAGCGGGGCGAGCCCCATCGACGGCTCGTCCAAAAGCAAAAGCTTCGGGCGCGCCATGAGCGCGCGGCCGATCGCCAGCATTTGCTGCTCGCCGCCCGAAAGCGTGCCGGCCAGCTGCTTGCGCCGCTCCTCGAGGCGCGGGAACAGCTGAAAGACTTTGGCAAAGTCTTGTTGAATGCCGTCTTTGTCTTTGCGCAAAAACGCGCCAAGCTCCAAGTTTTCCTCGACCGTCATATTGGCAAACACGCGCCGCCCTTCCGGCACGTGGGAAATGCCGTGCTTGACGATCGTTTGCGCCGCCTTGCCGGCGATCGAAGCCCCTTCGTAGACGATGTCGCCGCTTTTCGGCTTCAACAAGCCGGAGATCGTTTTTAGCAGCGTCGTTTTGCCGGCGCCGTTTGCGCCGATCAGCGTGACGATCTCGCCTTTGTTCACCTCAAGCGATACGCCTTTTAAGGCATGAATGTTGCCGTAAAACACATCGATTGCCTCCACTTTCAACACGTCACGACACCTCCTCGCCAAGGTAAGCCTCGATCACTTTCGGGTTGCTGCGCACTTGTTCCGGCGTGCCGTGGGCGATCAATTGGCCGTGGTCCAACACGTAAATGCGCTCGCATATGCCCATCACAAGCGACATATCGTGTTCGATCAACAAAATCGTCAACGCAAACCGTTCGCGGATAAACGCGATCAAGTTCATCAATTCTTTCGTTTCTTGCGGGTTCATGCCGGCGGCCGGCTCGTCAAGCAAAAGCACTTTTGGCTGCGCCGCCAGCGCCCGGGCGATCTCAAGCCGGCGCTGCTGGCCGTACGGCAAGTTTTTCGCTTTCTCGTGCATGATGCCGTCAAGCTGGAAAATTTTTAAAAACTCGATCGCCTTTTCTTCCATTTCCTTTTCCCCGCGGAAATGGGACGGGAGGCGGAGAATGGAGCTCGCGATCGAATGGCGGGCGTGCGCATGGTAGGCGACTTTCACGTTGTCGAGCACCGACAGCTCGCCAAACAGGCGAATGTTTTGAAACGTCCGGCTGATCCCTTTGCGCGTAATTTTATACGGCGGCAGTCCGTTCAACGTCTCGCCGTCAAGCATAATCCGCCCGTCAGTCGGCACATACACGCCCGTCAACAAGTTAAACAGCGTCGTTTTCCCCGCGCCGTTCGGGCCGATGAGCCCGACAAGCTCCCCTTGATATAGCTCCATCGTCACACCGGAGAGCGCCTTGAGCCCGCCAAACTGGATGCCGACCCCTTCCGCTTTAAGCAACGGTGTTCTTGCCGCCATGATTCATTCCTCCCTGCGCTGCCTTCCGCCATTTGAAGAGCGAAGATAGTTCTTTCGTCCCCATCAACCCGGTTGGACGGTACAGCATCACCAAAATCAAGACGATGCTGTAAATGATCATCCGCGTTTCCGGATAGTTTTGCAAGAACGTCGAAACGATCGTCAGCAACACCGCGGCCACCACCGCGCCGGATAGGCTGCCGAGCCCACCGAGGACGACGAAAATCAAAATGTCGAACGATTTCAGGAAGCCAAAGTTCGATGGCTGAATAATGTAAAAGTGATGGGCGTACAAAGCCCCGGCAATGCCGGCGAAAAACGAACCGATCGCAAACGCTGCGACTTTGTAATACGTCGTGTTGATCCCCATCGCATCGGCAGCGATTTCATCCTCACGGATTGAGATGCACGCCCGCCCATGCGTCGAATTCGTGAAGTTGGCGATGACCATGATCGTGATCAACAAGCACGCGAACACCCACGGCCATGTCGTCATATGGGTCACTGTCATGCCGCTCGCTCCGCCCACATAGTCGATGTTCAACAAAACGATGCGGACAATTTCGCCAAACCCGAGCGTCGCGATGGCCAAATAATCGCCTTTTAAGCGCAAGCTTGGCACACCGATGATAAGACCAGCGAGCATCGCCGCCACCCCGGCTGCCACTACCCCGACGGCAAACGGCAGCTGCAGCTTCATCGTCATAATCGCGGAGGCGTAAGCACCGACAGCGAAAAAGCCGGCATGACCAATCGAAAATTGTCCAGTAATTCCGATAATTAAATGGAGACTGGCCGCCAAAATCACGTTAATCGCCATAAAAAAGAGGGTGTTCACATAAAAGATGTTTAACGTTCCGCTTGTAATCAGCCACTGGACAACGGCGAAAAAGGCGAACGCCAATATGATGGAAACCCAAAACCCACGTGTCCGCTTCCAAGTTGCCATGTTCCATACCATCCTTTACACTTTTTCTCGTACATTTTTCCCAAACAATCCGGCCGGCCGGAAAATGAGGATGAGAATTAAAATGATGAACGCCACCCCGTCACGCCAAAGCGAATAGCCAAGCCCGCTGACGAGCGATTCGATAACGCCAAGCAAAAGCCCTCCTACCATCGCGCCCGGAATGATGCCGATCCCTCCCAACACGGCGGCGACAAACGCCTTCAAGCCTGGGAGAATGCCCATCAGCGGGTCGATCTTCGTATAATAAATGCCAAAAATGACGCCGGCTGCCCCGGCGAGCGCCGAGCCGATGGCAAACGTGGCCGAAATCGTATTGTCGACGTTAATCCCCATCAATCGAGCCGCTTCCGCATCATGCGAGACGGCGCGCATCGCTTTCCCGATTTTCGTTCGGTGAACGATGAATTGAAGAAGGATCATTAAGACGAGGGACGTGCCGAGGATGAATAGCGACTGGCTGCTAATGACGACGCCAAACAGCTCCAAATTCTGCTTTGGAAGCAGCGTACCCGGATACGCTTCCGGCTGTGCCCCGCGCAAATAAATCATCACGTACTCGATCAAAAGCGAGACACCGATGGCCGTAATGAGCACAGCAATGCGCGTCGCGTTGCGCAGCGGCTTGTACGCAATCCGCTCAATGACTACCCCGAGCACGGCGCAGGCGGCCATCGCCAACAACAGCGCTGGGAAAAAACCGACGCCGAGCATCGTCACAGCGTAAAAACCGACGAATGAACCAATCATAAAGACGTCGCCATGGGCGAAGTTAATGAGCCGGACGATGCCATACACCATCGTATAGCCAAGCGCGATGAGCGCATAAATGCTGCCTAGCGAAATGCCGTTGACCAGCTGTTGAATGAGTTCCATGATTGCACGCTCCTTAACGAAAACTCGTCGTTGGCCAAAAGAAATGCCGGATGGGAGGGCGCCCCTTAGGGGCCTCCCCTGTCCACGCATCCATCCAGCCTTTTATTACGGATTCACTTTTGTTTTAAATTGCTGCTGCCCGTCTTTGTATTCCAAAATAATGGCCGATTTGACAGGATTGTGGTTTTGATCGACCGTAAATGTTCCCGTGACAAGCTGCAAATCTTTCGTTTGCGCCAGCGCGTCTTTAATTTTCACCGGATCGGCGCTGCCAGCCCGTTTGATGGCATCCGCCAAGAAGTATACCGTATCGTAGCCAAGGGCGTTAAAGGCGTCCGGCGCTTTATTGTATTTCGCTTGGAACGCTTTGACAAATTCTTGAATTTTCGGGTCCGGGTCGCCCGACGAATAATGGTTCGTAATGTACGTATTGTTCAACGCGTCTTTGCCGGCAAGCTCAATCAGTTTTGGCGAATCCCAGCCGTCGCCGCCCATGATCGGGACGTTCAACCCAAGCTCGCGCGCTTGTTTGACGATCAAACCGACTTCTTCATAGTAGCCCGGCAAGAATAAAAATTCCGGATTGGCCGATTTAATGCTCGTCAGCGTGGCGCGGAAGTCGGTGTCTTTCGCCACATACGCTTCTTCGGCAACAATTTGGCCGCCGCCGGCTGTAAATGTTTCTTTAAATGACGCCGCCAGCCCTTTCGAGTAATCGCTCGCGCTGTCGATCAAAATCGCCGCACTTTTCACTTTCAAGTCATCCAATGCGAATTTTGCCGCCACCGTTCCTTGGAACGGGTCGATAAAGCACGTCCGGAAGACGAACTCGTTCACTTTGCCATCTTTGACGGTCACCGTTTCGCTCGTCCCAGACGGTGTAATAATCGGAACTTTATTGTCATTGGCAATTTGCACTTGAGCGAGCGTGTTCGTGCTCGTCGCCGACCCGATAATGGCAGCGACTTTATCTTGACTGATCAGCTTGATGGCGCCGTTTGTCGCTTCGGCCGCTTCCGATTTGTTGTCTACTTTGACAAGCTCCAACTTTTTGCCGTTGATTCCTTCTTTGTTGATTTCCTCAAACGCCAGCTCTACTCCTTCGGCGATCGACTGTCCATACGAAGCGACCCCGCCGGAGAGCTCAAGGTTGGCGCCGATTTTAATGACATCGCCGCCCCCTCCACCGCCGCCCGAGGAGCCGCCTTGTTGGTTGCCGCCGCAGCCGGCCATAAGGCCCGCTGTCAGCATGAGCGAGAAAAAGACACCTGCTACTTTTTTCTTTTTCACTCGTTTTCCCCCCATTGTTCATAATGTTCTGTCATCGGAGTGCGCAGTTTAACGGTATCGGCGAAAAACCCTCTGCATGCGCACTTGTGGTCGTGAAGGAGCAGCCGGATTGGAAACCGACCCTTCTTTCTCCCCATTCCTTTTGTCCTCTGCTCCCACATCCCCTCTAGCAATTACATAAATAATAAAACTATTTTCAATTTAATATAATATTACAAAATTCCATCCTGTTCGTCTAGCGGTTTTCTTTTTGAAAATGAAAAAGCTGTTCCGCTCTGAACAAATGCTGGCGAAACAGCTGAATAACCATTGATAAAGGGAACGCTTTCTTTGTATAATGTTTCCATGCTTCTACCAAAACCATTTCCCTCTCTAGCGTGTTGGCAGCTGAAGTGAAGGGCCAACAGGACCGCTTCCTTTGTTATAAAATTGCGGCACTTCTCCTGGAATGAAGCGCATAACAAGCGGAATGTCGCTTGTCACAGTGGAAATTTTTGAAGCAAACGGGATGATCACTTGAATATCGACAGCAACATGAATATCCACTTCAATAAAAAAATTGTTGATGTCATACGCATGAATTTGTTTCGTCACTTCGGAATCGACGTTGCCGACGATTTGAAACTGGACCGGAATGCGCGGGCCGAGGTTGGCTAACAGTGCGTTGTTCGTCACTTGCCCGAGCGGGATGTAGTAAATGATGCCGCGGCTGTTCCCTTGACCGGATTCGACTTCAGGGAGCACCATGCGTTCAATCCGCCCCTCTGTCGCCGCCTTCAAGCTTTCCATCACATGATCGTCTGTTTCTTCTAAAATGCGGTTGATGATTTCTGTGTTGAAATCGACAGACACGACTTTGCCGTTCTGATCTTGTTGAAGGGTGACAATTTTCTGGAATTCAGGATTTTCTTTGCTGAACTGTTGTTCCAACGCATTGTTGATCACTAAATTGGCGATCCGCTTCGTTTCCGTTTCAGCTATTTCCAGCAGCACGGGCTTCATGCCTTTATTCACAATCCAAAGGCTTGCCGCCGTTGAAAACATAAAAAAAACGAACGTCAATAAAAACACGTAGCGGAACGGGAGCGGGCCTCTTCGCAGCAACCGGGGGCGCACCAAAATACAAATCCCTCCTTTACAAGCTATATGTATGCTTGCAAGGAGGGATTTTTTCACCGCATTTTCAACAGCGCGTCTTTCCCTTTCATTCCCGGTTCAATGCCAAGCTCTCGGGCGGCGATTGTCACCGACTCGAGCGGTGCTTCAAGCAGCTGTTCGATCGTGCGCACCCCGACCGCCCGGCCGGCGATGATGCCGCGGTCGCGCAGCTTTTCGTTCAATAAGGCGACATCGAGCGCCCCGCACATAATATATCCTTTGTCGCTCGCCACCGCCAGCAAATTCGTCTTTGGCAGCTTCACAGATACGGCAATCAACGGATACCCGTCAATGATGATCGGCGTCACTTCCACCATCGCCGCAGTCACTCTCCTTTCCATACTCCAATGTATGAAGCATGGAAAAAGAAGTGCCTGCCTATTGGGCCAATTTCCAGGCGAGAAGATCGCGCAAAAACTCCGGCATATAGTACGTTTTCTCCGCCGCCCGCTGAATTTGCGGGTAAAAATGACCAATGGCAAACATGTCGGTCGTCGCCACGTCATAGGTGCGCTCCGGCTCGAGCGGCTCGCCGTTGATTCGAATGGCGCGGATATGCCAGGCGCCGTCTTCTTCCAGCTCCGTTTCGATCTCGACGCCGTCGTACACCATTTCCCCCATCACTTCGCCGCGGAAGCCGAACCCTTTAAACCGCAAATGCTTCATCCGTTCCGTATTGGCCTCAAGGATAATCTCTTTGAGCTCCGCGCCGCGCAGCTTCACCTTGCACGGGTTGAGCGGATGCGGGCAAATGCGATGCACATCTTTTTTCGTCACCGGTCCTTTTGACAGCGGTTCAAGCAACACGCCGGCGTTGACCATGCCGATGTCGGCCTGGCACCATTCGCGCAGCGCAGACGCAAGCAAACGGGCAAGCGGCGACGGAGCGAACCAGTCAAGCGGCAAGTCATCATGGAGCACAGCGACTTGTTCCGCTTCAAGCCGCGCCAAACTTTTCTGTTCAAGGGAGCGAAGGCGGCACGCCACTTCTTCGGAAAACGGCATCACACCAGCATCCACCACCTTCGCAGACGCCCGCCCAAGACGTCGCCCTTCCACTTCCAGCTTAACGACGCCGACATATTGTCCGTATTTCCCAGCCGCGCAAAGAAGCGCACCGTTTACTTCCTTGCCTTCTGGAAACACATGGTGGGTATGAGCGCCCAACACAATATCCACGCCCGGAATCGTCGCAGCGATTTTTTCATCTTCATTCACCCCAAGATGGGATAAGACGACGACGCAATCAGCTTTTCGTTTCACTTCCTCCACCGCTGCGGCCAACAAATCAAACGGTGGGGCAATTTTCCAGCCAAGCAACTCGTAAAAATGGGAAAAGGGGGCGGTGGCACCGACTACGCCGATGCGGAACGTCTCTGTCGCCGGGATAACGACATACGGAAGCGCCCAATGCGGCCGCTCGCCGTTGCGGCGGAACAAATTGGCGACCACAACCGGAAACCGAGCCCGCTCGTACAGCGTATCAAGCTCGTCGTAATCAAGCGTGATTCCTTCATTGTTGCCGATCGTCACCGCATCATAGCCGAGATCATTCAACAAATCCACATTCGCTTTTCCGCGCGTCGCCTCGGTAATCGGGTGCACGCGATCGAGAAAATCGCCGACGTCAAACAACAGCATCGCCTCGTTGCGGGCGCGATGTTCCCGTCTCCGTTCCGACAAAAAGCGGGCGATTTGCGGCCAATGTTCAAAATGGCTATGCACGTCGTTCGTATGATAAATGTAGATAGTTTGCTTCAAAACGCGCGCCCCTCCTTCCATTACGCCAAACTTTCCCATACAAGCCGGGCCCCGAGCAGCACAAGCACTAGCCGCAGCACGACGACAAGCGTCCGGCTCGGCATCCGCTTATTGATCCACGCCCCTGTTTTCGCGCCGATCCACACCCCGGGAATGAGGGCAAGGGCAAACGGCCATTGCACGTTTCCCATCGCGACATGGGTGAGCGAACCGATGAGGGAGGACAGGAAAATCATCAACATCGACGTCGCCACCGCCACATGGGGCGGAAAGCGAAACAGCACGATCATCGCCGGCACCATGAGCGAGCCGCCGCCAATGCCAAACAGCCCGCCGAAAAAGCCGACGACAAACGCGATGGCGACCGCCGCAACCGGATGATAGCCGTACACGGCCATTTCCCCGTTCCGTCCGGTGTACGTGCGCACTACTTTTCGCCTCCACCACGGCGGATGGGCCGTTTCCTTTCGTTCTGGGGCGAAGGCATCCGGCTCCAGCCCGTTTTCCTTTGCCGCCGCGCCCTCTTCCGATGCCCGCGGCTTCGTTTTCTTTTGGCTCAACGACAAAAAGAGCGACATGGCGATTAAAAACAGCCCAAAATACAATGAAAAATGGGCGACGCTGAGCGTATTGTTCACCCACGCGCCGAGAACCGTCCCGGGAATACTGCCGAGGCAAAACAGCAGCCCGCTTCGGTAATCAACCATTTTATCTTTCATATATGACAATGTCGATGACAAACCATTAAAAATAATAACAACAAGCGACGTGCCAACCGCCACTTGCGGCGTCACCGCCGCGAGCCAGCCAAGGGCGCCGAAAAATAACAGCGCCGGCACGATGATCACCCCGCCGCCGAGGCCGGCCAAGCTCCCGAGCGTTCCGGCGACAAACCCGATGAACAGAAGCAACGCATAAGCCATCTTGCCTCCCCCTCTTCAAAACAACCCGAGCTGGCGCGGCGCAAGCCCTTTGTACTCAATGCCAAGCAAATCGATCAACTGCTTGGCGTTGTCGGCGGCATCCCCGCCGGAATTGTTGTTAAACAACACATAAATATGTGCCGTCTTTCCCATTAATGCCTTGATATGATTCGCCCATTCGCTTAGCTCGCGCTCATTGTAGCGGTACAAATAGCGGACCGCCCGCCAGTTCTCTCCGGCCGTCGCCTTGTTCCAGCCGTGCACATTGCGCCCGTGCAGGCGGATGAGCGTCTTTTCCTGATCAGTCGGATGCAACACGGTCGGCACCGACCCTTCCCCCGCTTGCGGCTCATCGCAGATGCTGTGAATCCATCCTTCCTCTTCCATAAAACGGAGCGTTTTATCGTAAAACCGGGGCGAAAACCACGACTGATGACGAAACTCCAAGGCGACAGGCACCGCTCCCATCCGCGCCTTGACCGAGCGCAAGTAGGCGACATGCTCGCGCCGGCAGTCAAACCACGGCGGAAACTGAAACAGCACCATCGCCAGCTTGCCCGCCTCTTGAAACGGCGCCACAGACTCCAAAAACGCCGCAAACATCTCTTCCTTGTTCTCATATGGAATCGGGCCGCGCTCATGCCCGGTCATCCCTTGGTAGGCCTTCACGATAAACTGAAACGACGGCGGCGTTTCGCGAATCCATTTTTCCACGTTCGTCCGCGGTTGAATGGCGTAAAAATACGAATCGACCTCGACCGTTGGAAAATGGGCCGCGTATTCCAGCAACTTGTCTTTCGCCGCAAGACCTGGCGGATAGAGGTTGTCATGATCCCCCCAACCAGTCAGTCCGATGTAAATCATCACGATCACCAATTCGTTCGATTTCCAGCTATCTTCACTATACCATAAGCGCGGGCGGCGCGAAATAAAAATGACCGCCGCACCATCAAGGGCAATGTCAGTTCATAGATTCATAACGTCCATAATTTACAATCGAGGAACGATTGCGATACAATGATACCCATCGAAACATTCTGACAATGGGAGGGCTGTCCAATGATCCATCTGTACCCGTTTCTTCTCTTATCGATATTTTTGATTGTGCTGCCCGGCCCCGACACAGCGGTGGTGACCAAAAACACCATTTCCGCAGGGAAGATCGGCGGCTTGAAAACCGCACTAGGGGTTTGCTGCGCCTTGTTTCTCCACACCGCCGCGGCGTCGCTCGGGCTTTCCGCCGTCATTATGCAATCGGCCTTGCTGTTTTCGATCCTGAAGTATGTGGGTGCTGTGTACTTAACGTATTTAGGCGTTAAGGCATTATATGGGGTCATGAAAAAAGGCGAAGCCCCCAGTGTGGAAACGGACATCAGAGGAGGAGGAGAACATACCGCCTGCTTCAAGCAAGGGTTTCTGACCGATTTCTTAAATCCGAAAGTGGCGGCCTTTTTCTTAACCTTTTTGCCGCAATTCGTAGCACCGGGCTCGCACTCCTTTGTTCCGTTTCTCCTGATGGGGGCGGCTTATACGGCGATGACCGCGATATGGTTTTTGTTTTACATTTCCTTCATCCATTATATCAGCGATTTCATGAAGCGGCCGAAAACGAAGAAATGGATCGAAGGCATCACGGGCGCGGTGATGATCGGGTTCGGCATCAAATTGGCGCTTGAAAAAGTCCAGAGCTAAACAGGAAGACCGGGCGCGGCTGAACAGAGCCGCCTGGCATGGAAAAGGAATCGAGTAGGAGAGGGTGACTAACCCTCGTCCTCTCACACCACCGTACGTACCGTTCGGTATACGGCGGTTCCATTAAGTCTGACGCAGAGATTCATATCGTTGATAAAGACTCTTCAGCCCTTGGGGAAGTTTGCCGCCCGCTTCCTTCAGATTCTGCGTCGCCGCAGACACCCTTGCGTTAAGCTAACTGCTACTTCTGCCTTCGCAGTTCGGGACTTTCACCCTATAGACTGCACCCATGCCGGGCGCACACGACAGGGGAGCGCCCAAAAAGAGCGCTCCCCTAAAAACATGCTCCTATGAGGGAAGAAATGGCCTGCGGAGCGGCCTTGACGCTTCCGGAGATCACCGGAAAGAATAAGGGACGGCGGCCGCTCCCTTGTTTTGTCCTGCGTTGATCATGTGGGCGTTTTGTGGGTCAAGCGCCCACGCTGGAGCGCTCCACCCTTGATTCATCAAGCTTACCCAATGCTTCCTTCCATTTCAAACTTGATCAAGCGGTTCATCTCGACGGCGTATTCCATCGGCAGCTCTCGGGTAAACGGCTCGATGAAGCCCATGACGATCATTTCCGTCGCTTCCTGTTCGGAAATGCCGCGGCTCATCAAGTAGAACAGCTGCTCTTCGGACACTTTCGACACTTTCGCCTCGTGTTCAAGCGAGATGTTGTCATTTAAAATTTCGTTGTACGGAATCGTATCCGATGTCGATTGGTTGTCAAGAATGAGCGTATCGCATTCGATGTTTGAACGCGAACCGGACGCTTTGCGGCCGAAATGAACGATGCCGCGGTACGTGACTTTCCCGCCTTGTTTCGAGATCGATTTCGAGACGATCGTCGAAGACGTATTCGGCGCCAAGTGAATCATTTTCGCCCCGGCGTCTTGGTGCTGGCCTTTGCCGGCGATGGCGATCGACAGCGTCAAGCCGCGCGCCCCTTCGCCTTTTAAGATGACAGCCGGGTACTTCATCGTCAGCTTCGAGCCGATGTTGCCGTCGATCCATTCCATCGTCGCATTTTCTTCGCAAACGGCGCGCTTCGTCACCAAGTTGAAGACGTTGTTCGCCCAGTTTTGGATCGTCGTGTAGCGGCAGTACGCGCCTTTTTTGACGATGATTTCAACGACCGCGCTATGGAGCGAGTTCGTCGTGTAAATCGGCGCCGTACAGCCCTCGACGTAATGGACGTGCGCCCCTTCATCGACGATGATGAGCGTCCGTTCAAACTGCCCCATGTTTTCCGAGTTAATGCGGAAATACGCCTGCAGCGGCGTTTCGACTTTGACGCCCTTCGGAACGTAAATGAACGAACCGCCCGACCAAACAGCCGAGTTCAACGCCGCGAACTTGTTGTCCGTCGGCGGCACCACTTTGGCAAAATGTTCGCGGAACAAGTCTTCGTTTTCTTTCAACGCCGAATCGGTGTCTTTAAAGATGACGCCGAGTTTTTCCAAATCTTCTTTCATGTTATGGTAGACAACTTCCGACTCGTATTGCGCCGAAACGCCGGCCAAATATTTTTGCTCCGCCTCTGGAATGCCGAGTTTATCAAACGTCGCTTTAATTTCCGCCGGCACTTCGTCCCACGAACGGCCCGAGCGTTCAGCCGGTTTGACGTAATATGTGATTTCATCAAAATCCAAGCTCGACAAGTCGCCGCCCCATTGCGGCATCGGCTTGCTGTAGAAAATATCAAGCGCTTTTAAGCGGAACTCGAGCATCCATTGCGGCTCGTTTTTCATGCGCGAAATTTCTTCGACGACTTCCCGCGTCAGCCCGCGCTGGGCGCGGAAGACGGAGACGTCCTTATCGACGAAACCATACTTATATTCGCCGATTTCCGGTGCTTTTTTCGCCATCGTCGTTCACCTTCCTCCATCTTAATGGTCGTGCAGCCCTTTTTCGAGCGCTTTCCACGCCAATGTCGCACATTTAATGCGGGCCGGAAATTTCGAAACCCCTTGAAGCGCCTCAATGTCGCCAAGATCCACAGAATCGTCATACTCGTTGCCTTGGATCATCTCCGAAAAAATATGGGCGAGCCGAAGCGCTTCTTCGACGTTTTTCCCTTTGATCGCCTGCGTCATCATCGACGCAGATGACATCGAAATCGAACAGCCTTCCCCTTCAAACTTGACGTCAGCGATTTTTCCGTCCTCTACTTTCATCGTCAAGTGAATGCGGTCGCCGCACGTCGGGTTGTTCATGTTGATATCGACGTTCGTGCCCTCAAGCACGCCGCGGTTGCGCGGGTTTTTATAATGATCCATAATGACTTGGCGGTAAAGCTGGTCTAACGGATGATTAGAAGACATGGCTGAAGTACTCCTTCGCTTTCTGTAATGCGGCGATAAACGCATCGATTTCCTCTTTTGTGTTGTAAAGATAAAAGCTCGCGCGGGCGGTTGCGGTCACGTTCAGCCATTTCATCAACGGCTGGGCGCAATGGTGGCCGGCGCGGATGGCGATTCCTTCCGCGTCAAGAACCGTCGCCACATCGTGCGGATGCACCCCTTCGATGTTAAACGTCACCAGCCCGGCCCGCTCTTTCGGTCCGTAGACCGTGACGCCATCGATGTCAGCGAGCCGTTCGAGCGCGTATTGCGCCAGTTCGTGCTCATGAGCGGCAATGGCATCCAACCCGATTTGCTCGAGGAAATCGATCGCCGCCCCGAGGCCGATCGCCCCGGCGATGATCGGCGTGCCGCCTTCAAACTTCCACGGCAGCTCTTTCCATGTTGAATCATACAGCTCGACAAAATCGATCATTTCACCGCCAAACTCGATCGGTTCCATTTGCTCCAACAGTTCTCTTTTTCCATATAATACGCCAACTCCGGTCGGTCCGCACATTTTATGGCTCGAAAACGCGAGAAAATCACAGTCGAGCGTTTGAACATCCACTTTCATATGCGGAGCGCTTTGCGCCGCGTCAACAACGACAACAGCGCCCCGGTCATGGGCGATGCGGGCGATCTCGCGAACCGGGTTGATCGTGCCGAGCACGTTCGATACGTGGGCGATGGCCACGATTTTCGTCGCCGGCGTCACCGTTGCCTCGACATCGTTGAGATCGATCGTTCCGTCCTCTTGCAGCGGAATATATTTCAACGTCGCTCCGGTCTGTTTCGCCGCCTGTTGCCATGGAATTAAATTGCTATGATGCTCCATGTACGTAATGACGATTTCATCGCCTTCTTTCACATTGGCGCGCGCATAGCTTGAGGCAACCAAGTTGAGCGCTGTCGTCGTTCCGCGCGTAAAGACGATTTCTTGCACTGAACGGGCATTGATAAACCGCCGCACTTTTTCGCGCGCCCCCTCATACGCGTCGGTCGCCTTTGTGCCGAGCGTATGGACGCCGCGGTGGACGTTCGAGTTGTACTCGCGATAGTAGCGGTCGAGCGCCTCGATCACCGGCAGCGGTTTTTGCGATGTCGCCGCACTGTCGAAATATATGAGCGGATGGCCGTTCACTTGTTGATGCAAAATGGGAAACAACGAACGAATTTCTTTCACGTTCATGATTGAACTTTCCTTTCGATTACTTCGATCAATTGGTTTTTCACGCCTTCAAGCGGAATCGCTTCAACGACCGGCGCCAAAAAGCCGTGGATGATCAGCCGTTCGGCTTCGTTTCTTGGAATGCCGCGGCTCATTAAGTAATACAATTGAATCGGGTCGACGCGCCCGACCGACGCCGCGTGGCCAGCCATGACATCGTCTTCGTCAATAAGCAAAATCGGGTTCGCATCGCCGCGCGCTTTTTCGCTTAACATCAACACGCGCGATTCTTGTTCGGCGTTTGATTTTGACGCGCCGTGCTCAATCTTGCCGATGCCGTTAAAAATCGAGGTGGCGCTGTCACGGACGACGCCGTGTTTTAAAATGTAGCCTTCCGTATGCTTCCCGTAATGAACGACGCTTGTCGTAAAGTTTTGCACTTGCTCGCCGCGGCCGACGACAACCGTTTTCGTATCGCCGAACGATCCGTCACCGATGAGGCGAGTGATATTTTCCGACACGGTGTTCCCGTCATTCATCAGCCCGAGCGCCCATTCGATCCGCCCGTCGCGCCCGGCGATGCCGCGCCGGTTGACATACGTCGTCACGCCTTTGGCCAAATGGTCGACGGCCGCGAAAAAGACGCGCGCGTTCGCATTGGCAAACACCTCGGCGATAATATTGACGACCGCTTTCCCTTCATTGCCCGCCGATAAGTAATTTTCGACGAACACGACGCGGCTGTTGTCTTCCGCGACAACGATGACATGGTTAAACAAGGCGATGTCGTCTTCCTCTTGAATGTAAACAGCCTGAAGCGGCGTTTCAATTTCAACGTTTTTCGGAACGTACACAAACACGCCGCCGTTAAACAGCGCGGCATGAAGCGCGGCGAGGCGGTGCTCATCCGGTTTGACCGCATCGGTCATGAAATACTTCTTCAGCAAATCGCCGTGCTCTTTCGCAGCCGTGAAAATATCGGTGAAGATGACCCCTTTTTCTTTCAGCTCGCTAGAGAGCGAAACGTAAGCCGGCGTATGGTTGCGTTGCACGTATAAATTTTTCGTTCCTTCGCCCGCTTCAATGAGCGCCTTGACCGCCTCCGGCAAGTCATCAAGACCGGCATACGGTGCGCTGTCGACCGCATGGCGGGAGAAGTCGGTAAAGTTCCACTTGTCGATTTTCGTTTTGTCCGGCTTCGGCAGCGGCAACTGTTCCGCCTGCGCGAGCGCGTTAAGGCGCCGCTCGGTCAGCCAGTCCGGTTCGCCGCGTTCGCTTGAGAACGTGCGGATGTATGTTTCATCGAATGGAATTTTCGTTTCTGTCGCCATAGTCCTCCTCCTAACGCTTACGCTTCTTGTCCGACCGTTTCGTCTTCGATGCCGAGCTCTTTTTTAATCCAGTCGTACCCTTCCGCCTCAAGCCGCTGCGCCAGTTCCGGACCGCCCGATTTCACGATGCGCCCTTGCATCATGACGTGCACATAGTCCGGAGTGATGTAGTTTAACAGCCGTTGGTAGTGGGTGATGATCAAACAGCCGAATTCGCTGCTGCGCATTTCGTTAATGCCTTTGGCGACGATCTTTAACGCGTCAATATCCAACCCGGAGTCGATTTCGTCCAAAATGGCGATTTTCGGCTCAAGCATCATCAGCTGCAAAATTTCGTTCCGCTTTTTCTCCCCGCCCGAGAACCCTTCGTTCAAATAACGGTGCGCCATATCCGGGTTCATTTCGAGAAACGCCATTTTTTCATCGAGCTTGCGGATAAATTTCATGAGCGAAATTTCGTTGCCCTCGCCAAGCCGGGCGTTGATCGCAGCGCGCAAAAAGTCGGCGTTCGTCACCCCGCTGATTTCGCTCGGGTATTGCATCGCCAAAAACAAACCGGCGCGCGCCCGCTCATCGACCTCCATCTCGAGAACGTTCTGGCCGTCGAGCGTAATCGTCCCTTCCGTCACCTCATATTTCGGATGGCCCATAATGGCCGATGACAGCGTTGATTTCCCCGTTCCGTTCGGACCCATAATGGCGTGAATTTCCCCGCCTTTAACTTCCAAGTCAACCCCTTTTAAAATTTCCTTCCCTTCCACCGATACGTGGAGATTTTGAATCGTTAATACGGCCATAAAGCATACCTCCAGTTTTTGCATAAAAATAATGTCAGCTCGCTTTTGCCCTAGCGATCGTCCATTCTCATTTTATTCTCATTATAATCTTATAACAAATGAAAAGTATTCGCAACTTTTCTGCTGCCTTTTCCACTATGTACATGCAATAAACCTAAAAAGGCGGGAAATGGACAGCGCTTTTTATATTTTACACGAAAACGGCCTGTTTGTACGAGCTTTTACAAAGAAAAAAGACCCCATTGCCGGAGCCTAATGAGTCGTCCGCAGTTCGCGGATGCATTCTTGCACGAGCGTCACCGTCTGGCTGAACGAACTGAATGTCAAAGGGAGTTTTGCTTATGGAGTCGACGAATACGAAGGAAGAAAAAGGAGAACGTTGCAAATCGCCATCAACCTCATGCAAAAAGGGAAAGTCGATCTGTCTCCGTTAATCACCCATCGCTTTCCATTGGAAAACTATCAAGAGGCGCTGCGGACGGTGATTTACAAAGGGAAAGGGCCGGTCATCAAAGCAGTGTTCGAACCATAATATGCCATCGTCGGAGGAGGAAACATGAAGACATTTACGATCAGCGGAGAGAAGCCAACTCCTTTCCTTCATTGGCTTGCGGACGGAATGAAGGAAAC
The DNA here is from genome assembly GCF_002217665.1 of Geobacillus uzenensis. Lineage (NCBI taxonomy): Bacteria > Bacillati > Bacillota > Bacilli > Caryophanales > Anoxybacillaceae > Geobacillus > Geobacillus uzenensis. The sequence goes on along the minus strand of NZ_NEWL01000001.1, from coordinate 225,250 downwards.
ATTTATCGCCAACGGCTATACGTACGCTTGCATCCCCGAAGACTTCGTTAAAGTCGTGTTTCATTTCATCGACCCCGAACGGCCTCGCCCTTACCGGAGAAAGGCGCAGGCAACGTTCGTCGTCTCCGTGATGGAGGCGAAGGAAACGCCGGACGACGTTCATCGGTCCGCTTACCCGTATTTGATTCGCTCGTTGGCCAACCATTTACTTTATATTTTACACACCAGCGACGGGACGACGGACATTTATTTTCTCACCCCTGAACAAGGGTTTTACAAACTGACTTATCAAAAAGGGGAAGAAGAGGCGCTTTTCCGGCGCATATACGAGCGGTTGGAGCCTCTCGCCGCCTCGCGGCTCGTCATCGACAACGATTTTTACGACGACCTTCCCGAGGAACTGTGGAACGGCGATGACGTGACAAACTCATTAAGCGAGGCCGGCAAAAAACTCGACCGCATGAATTTGCTTCCTGCCCCGTTCCCGCTCGAGGAGTACCTTACCCCTCGCGATTTGCGCCACCTGAAAAAGCTTTACGGGATCGGCGGCCTCAGCTACGGCAACTTGAGCGCCCGGCGGGACGGCGAGAGCTTTTGGATGAGCGCAAGCGGGATTAATAAGGCGGATATGAAGAAAGTGGGACAAGACTTTCTCTTAATCCGCGGATATGACGATAAGAAAAACGCCATGAGAGTGAGCGTCCCGCCCAATATCACGCCAAAACGGGCATCGGTCGATGCGATCGAACATTGGATGATTTACCGCGAACACCCGGAAGTCGGGGCCATCGTCCACATTCACGCCTGGATGGACGGGGTGAAAGCGACGGAAATCAACTACCCGTGCGGAACGATTGAGCTCGCCCAAACCGTCGCTAGACTTGTGCGGGAGTCAGAACAGCCTTCGCGGGCGGTCATCGGCTTGAAAAACCATGGGTTGACGATCACCGGGCCCAGCCTGGAAGACATTTTTGAACGCATTGAAGGGAAAATCATCCCGCAAGTGCCGATGTCGTAGCGTGCCCGTGGAATCGGGAAGGAAATCGTCGACAACTTCACTGGTGAACTACCCCCACTTAATTTTCTAGCGAAAATTTGAAGTGGGGGCTTCCAAAGAAGTTTGACTGCTTCAAGCAATCCTTATTCTTTGAGGCGTGTCCACTTCGCCGCTAGAGCATAAGACACTCATTCTTCCTGTTTCAAGAATTCAATGCCGTAAAATTCACAAAGATATTCTAGTTTTTCTTTTATGTTACCGAGAGGAATATTGACAAAGTTTTGATTTGTCTTTTTTCCTAGATTAATATTGCGTTGTAATGTTTCCGCATAGCCAATGACAAGTTTGCCAATTTGATTTTCAATACAGGATTCTTCCTGTTTCAAGAATTCAATGCCGTAAAATTCACAAAGATATTCTAGTTTTTCTTTTATGTTACCGAGAGGAATATTGACAAAGTTTTGATTTGTCTTTTTTCCTAGATTAATATTGCGTTGCAATGGCCAGTGCTTTTTGGTCATTTAATTCTCTTTGATCTTCAGGCATTTCATATTTGTACTGAATCTCAAAGAACCTGGCATGATGCTTAGGAATGATTTCAATCTGCTTAATCTTTTTGTCCAGCAACATTTTTCTTTTATGTTACCGAGAGGAATATTGACAAAGTTTTGATTTGTCTTTTTTCCTAGATTAATATTGCGTTGTAATGTTTCCGCATAGCCAATGACAAGTTTGCCAATTTGATTTTCAATACAGTAGTTAATGATGTAACGGCAAGTCTTGTTGATATAATCATTCACTTTATTATTGCGATTCATAGGCCAGTGCTTTTTGGTCATTTAATTCTCTTTGATCTTCAGGCATTTCATATTTGTACTGAATCTCAAAGAACCTGGCATGATGCTTAGGAATGATTTCAATCTGCTTAATCTTTTTGTCCAGCAACACAGGCGGAATCGTTATCGAGTTCTCGAAGAGTCAAGTATTCTTCTTTGGTCAAACCATTTAGCTGTTGTTTGATACAAAAATACATGTTTTCACCTCCCATCTAACTATATGATACTATATTTTACTGAATCTATCCTATTTTCAACAAAATATAGTTAAGGCGATTCATCTCCCACTTACTCCGCTTCGCTTCGTTGAAGTGGGAGTCTTCTCGCCTAATTAAGATAAAAAAGAAGGAAGAAAAGGGGAGAACTCGTTGGGGAAATGGGTGACATTGTTTCTTTTGACCGTCATCGGCTCCGTTCTGCTATGGATCGCCATCGCCAACGCCTTGAATGAATCAGGAGACGGGCTGCTAAGCGCCGCAGCGGTCATCGCGATCCAAAACGGCCTCATCATCGTGCTTCTTGCCGCCGTCTTGGAGCGGCTGCTGAAAAAATAAGGGGCGGACCCAAAAGGTCGTCTTCCTTCAAGATAGGCATAACATATAGTGCGGCAGAAGCAGTCAGTGCGTATATATAGTGAAGAAAGAGGGTGTCCCGGTTCTTTCGGGACACCCTCTTTGCTTATGGCTTGCGTATCAAAGCCGCTGTATTTTGCGTCTTTCCAGCCGGCCTTATTGTCCAGCGGCCGGAATGACGGCGCCTTTATATTTTTCCTTAATGAAGTCTTGAATTTCTTTCGACTGCAGCACTTCCACCAACGTTTTGATTTCTTTCCGGTTTTCATCGCCTTTGCGCACCGCCACAATGTTGACATACGGGTTGTCTTTCGGCGATTCGACGGCGATCGGGTCCTTCGCCGGATCCAAGCCGGCGTCAAGCGCGTAGTTGGCGTTGATCAACACGGCATCGCCTTCGCCGTTTTGATAAATTTGCGGCAGCAATCCAGCGTCGACATCCGCTTTAAACGTTAAGTGTTTCGGGTTTTCCACGATGTCGTTGACCGTCGCTTTCGTTTTGTCAACGCCTTCTTTCAGCTTAATGAGCCCTTTTTCTTGAAGCATCGACAAAATGCGGCCATGGTCGGCGACCGAGTTGCTCATAATGATCGTTGCGCCATCCGGCAGCTCTTCGATGCTTTTATATTTTTTCGAGTACAAGCCGATCGGCTCGATATGGATGCCGCCAGCGTTGACGAAATCATAGCCATGCTCTTTCATTTGCGATTCTAAATACGGAATGTGTTGGAAGTAGTTAGCGTCAATTTCTTTGTCCGCCAACACTTTGTTTGGCAAAATGTAGTCTTGGAACGTGATAATTTCCAAATCGATGCCTTTTTCTTTCAACATTGGCTTCGCTTGTTCCAAAATTTCCGCATGCGGCACGTTCGACGCGCCGACTTTCAGTTTGACCAATCCGCCGCCTTTGTCCTCGCCAGCGGCGTTTTCATCATTGTTGTTGCCGCCGCACGCTGCTAACGCAAACACCAAGAGGGCGGCCAACAGAGCGCCAAGCCATTTTTTCATTTGTTTCTTCCTCCTTTATCGTTTATCAATTTTCGAAGTGACAAAGTCACCGATCCACTGAATGACAAAGACGATGATGAGCACCAAAACGGTCGCGACAAACGTCACATCGTTATGGCTGCGCTGGAACCCTTCCAAATACGCCAAGTTCCCAAGCCCGCCGGCGCCGACAACGCCGGCCATCGCCGTATAGCCGACAAGCGACACAGCGGTGACGGTAATCCCGGAGACAAGCGCCGGGAGCGATTCAGGCAGCAGCACTTTCCAAATGATCGTCCACGTCGAGGCGCCCATCGCCTTCGCCGCTTCAATGACCCCTTTGTCAATTTCGCGGAGAGCGATCTCGACCATGCGGGCGTAAAACGGAGCCGCGCCAATGATGAGCGCCGGCAGCGCCGCGTTGGCTCCGAGCATCGTCCCGACGAGCCATTTGGTAAATGGAATAAGCAAAATAATTAAAATAATGAACGGAATAGAACGGAAAATATTCACAAACGCAGCAATGACCATATTGGCCAACCGGTTCTCCCATAGGTTTCCCTTTGCCGTTAAAAATAAAAGCAGTCCGAGAACGACCCCGAAGACGAACGTCGCCGCGACCGCCATTCCGGTCATGTACAACGTCTCAACCGTCGCCGCCCACATCGTCTCCCATTGCACGTTCGGCAGGAGGTTAGCGAGCATCGTGAATCACCTCCACCGCCACTTGCTGGCTGCGAATATAGTCAAGCGCCCGGGCGATTTCATCCGCCGCGCCGTCGATGTGCACAAACAGCACGCCGTAGGCGCCTTGATGGGTTTGTGAAATTTTCCCTTGCAAAATGTTCATGTCCACGGCAAACTGCCGCACGACTTGCGTGATGAGCGGCTGGCCGGCCGCCTCGCCGACAAACGTCAACTGCGCGATCGCCCCGTTCGGGTATTGGCCAAACAAATGGGAAACCGCTTCTTCCGTTTCCTCTGGTTCGACCAACTGCTTGACGAACCGTTTCGTAATCGGCTGCTGCGGGTTGCGGAAGACGTGCAGCACTTCGCCTTGCTCGACGATTTTGCCGCTCTCCATCACTGCCACGCGGTCGCAAATTTTACGGATGACGTGCATCTCGTGCGTAATCAGCACGATCGTCAGTCCGAGCCGCTTGTTAATATCGACAAGCAAATCCAAAATCGCGTCCGTCGTTTGCGGATCCAATGCCGATGTCGCCTCATCGCAAAGCAATACTTTCGGGTTGTTGGCGAGCGCACGGGCAATGCCGACCCGCTGTTTTTGCCCGCCGCTTAGCTGCGACGGATACGCATCTTCCCGCCCGGCAAGCCCGACAAGCTCGATGAGCTCATCGACCCGCTTTTGCCGCTCGTCTTTCGGAACGCCGGCAATCTCAAGCGGAAAGGCGATATTTTCCCGCACCGTCCGCGACCAAAGCAAGTTGAAGTGCTGAAAAATCATCCCGATTTCTTGGCGCGCCTTGCGCAGCTCCCGTCCTTTAATGCGCGCCATATCGCGGCCGGCGACGATCACCTGGCCGCTCGTCGGCTTTTCGAGCCCGTTTAACAGCCGGATGAGCGAACTTTTCCCCGCACCGCTGTAACCGATAATGCCGAAAATTTCCCCTTCACGAATGTCGAGCGACACGTTGTCGACAGCTGTCACCGATCCATTCGCCGCATGATAAATTTTCGTCACTTGTTCAAGTGTAATCATCGTTTCACCTTCCTTCCTCTCAAGGCGGCGGAGCGCAAAAGAAAACCTTTCTGCCCGCAGAGAACAGAAAGGTATTATCTACCATTCCGTCTCTTATCTCCCAAAGCAGGCCGCTTTGTGTGAATTGGCACCTTTTCAGCGGACGCGCTGACGGTTGCCGGGCTTCATTGGGCACATCCCTCCACCTCTCTTGATAAGAGCGCAACAATCGCCTATTCAATTGATTACGAGTGTGATTGTATCATTGGATGTCGAACAGTGTCAACAAATTTTTTACCCAACATGACGATACGGCTTGGCCAAATGGAGGAGCGATTCCAGCAACAACATATGGCGAAAGCTTCCCGATACGTACACTTCCTGCAGCCGGACGAGCTGCTGCAGCTTCAGCTCGCCGCTCAGCAACGACTCAAGCGCTTTCGTTGAGCCGCGCACCGTTAACGTGTTTCGTTCGTCCTTTTCGCTTGCTGCGGCAGCCGGCTCCTTGCCGATCGTCAGCAAAGCGACGCCTTCTTCACTCTCAAAGCGCACACACAATTGCTCATCCGGCAAAATCGGCAATAAATGGCGCAACATTTGCATCCGTTCCATGAACTGTCCCACTAACTGACGCACTTCCATTGACCATCCCCCCATCTCCCTTTGTTCCCTTTATTTCCATACAGAGGGGGAGGAATCCTTTACAAAAATCTCGACAGTCATTGTGGCGAACCAACGCTATTTTTGTCATTTCCAAAGAAATATGTCAAATGGCGTCAAAAAAAGGCAGGTAGTCAGCGCGGCAACCGAGCTTGAATTTCCTCATACAAGTAAGGGACGGAATGAAACGCATACCATTTGCCGGCCATCGTTCCGCCAACAAAAAGAAGCAAGCAAGGAACGCTTTCAATTTTCCAAACGGCTGCTTGCTCCGGAATATAATTCACGTCTGTTTCGTAAAACGGCAGCGCCGGAAACAGCTCTTCAACCACCGTCAACATCCGTTTCGCCAGCTGGCACGTGCCGCACAGCGGAGTATACAAATAAAGAGCCATAAGCGGCTGCTCACTCACCGTCCGTTGGACCTCTATTCGTTCAATCGGTTTCACTCGCCTCTTCCTCTCATTAACGAGTCGATGCGGACGTCAAAATGCGCGCGCAGCAGCACTTGGGCTAAATGCCAAGGCGGAGCGGCAGCCACTTCGCGGTACGCCCGGTCAATATAAATATGTTCCGCCTCCGGAAACATGCGGCGAAACTGCCGACGCAACTTCTCCCCTGCCTCATCGGCGTCCGCAAGCACGTATACATCCTGGCCCTCCAGCTCATCAGCCAGCTCCTCAAGGCGCGCATCACTGATCGTGCCGTTCGTGCAAATAATGACGACCGGTTCGTTCAGCACGGCCGCCACTTTTTGTTTATCTGATCGACCTTCTACGATAATCACTTTTTCTGCCCGTCGCATGTCCGACCCACCTAACTTCAAAAAGGATACCATATTGTATGTCCTGCGCCGGCAAAAGGTTGAAAAAAAAGCAACGGCCATCCACCGTTGCCTTTTAACACCATCCCGCCTCCCCGTCGCAATCGACATATTTTTGGTCCGGTTCAACGGTAGCGGTCACATCTTTGTAGATTTTTCCGTTCTGTTCGGTATACCCATTTTTCAACTGGACGGCCGCCGGAAGCGGAAAGCGCCCGATGAGCTCCCCTTCCTCGTACAAGTCCAACGAGCGGCCGTTCAGCTTGCCGGTCACCCGGTCCGTAATATCGATGCGCGTTCGTTGCAGCGCCATCGGGAGCACCCCTTTTCAATCAAGTTCCGGTATGTATAGAGTGCCCGAAATCGGAGGCGGAGATTGCAGGAACGTTTATCCTTCGTTGACCATCGCCTCGTATTGTTCAGCCGTCAACAAGTTGTCGACTTCGCTTAAATCGTTCGGTTCAACGACAATCATCCACGCTTTTTCATACGGCGATTCATTCACATATTCCGGGTTGTCGTTTAACGCTTCATTCACTTCGACGACCGTGCCGCTGATCGGCGCATACAGTTCCGAAACGGTTTTCACCGACTCGACGCTGCCGAACGGCTCATTCGCCGTAATTTCCGTTCCGACTTCCGGCAGCTCGACAAACACGATGTCGCCAAGCTCTGATTGGGCAAAATCGGTAATGCCGATGCGCACTTTGTCCCCTTCGACGCGCACCCACTCGTGCTCTTTAGAATAGCGAAGTTCTTTTGGCGTGTTCATCGAATCCCTCCATTGCGACAAATTGTATTCTTTTTCATCATAACCGATTTTCGACAAAAACTCACTGAGTTCATTTCATTTTGGTGAAAATTTTTATCTTTCTGCCGACAGACGCCCGGCGAAAAACGACTCATACGCTTGCTCGCGAAATCCGACAATGACCCGTTCGCCATCCGTTAACATCGGCCGTTTCACTAACATCCCGTCCGAGGCGAGCCACTCGAGCATCTCCTCCTCCGATGCGCCGTCAAGCTTGTCCTTTAATCCGAGCTCGCGATATTTCATCCCGCTTGTATTGAAAAATTTTTTAAGCGGCAGTCCGCTTTGGCGATGCAAGCGGGCCAGCTCCTCTTTCGTCAGCGGCTCGTCGACAAGGTGCACCGTTTGCACCTCGATCCCGTGCTCATCAAGCCACCGTTTCGCCTTCCGGCACGTCCCGCATTTCGGATACCAATACAACGTCAGCGCCATAGCTACCCTCCTTTACAACTGTTCGCGGATTCACCCTTGGCCGCCGCTATCGGCGCCTCCCCCTCTTTGTCGACACTTCGGCCTTCGCCTCTGACAGAAAAAAGTACCAGGACAGCCCTGGTACTTCTTATTATCACACAATATACCGTTCCGCTTCAATGAGGGCGGCCGCCGCTTCGCGTTTTTTCGCGATCACGTTGATCGGCGTATGGCGCGTCAGCCGGCGGAGAGCGGCGAGCATCATCCGGAGCGTGTCGCCTTGCTCGACAGCAACGAGCGTTTCTTTTGCATCGGCTTCGATTTTATTGAACGCCTCTTGGCAGAAAATTTGCGTATACAACACTTTTTGTTTGTTTTTCTCTTCCCCGCCCGCTTGAATCGCTTTTTCTGTGCGCAAAAGCGCCGATTCCATGCCATAAATGTTGGAAACGATGTCAGCGATATTGACAAGCACTTCTTGTTCTTCCTCGATCCGTTGGCCGTATTTTTGCGCTGCCAGGCCGGCGACCATCAAGGCGATCTTTTTCGCGTTGCGCACCAAATATTTCTCTTGTTCAAGCACGCCGGAGCCCGGTTCTTCGGCCGTCATCATCATGAGCTCTTCCTGCAGCTGCTGCGCTTTTTGGAAGAGCGGCAGTTCGCCTTTTAACGCTTTTTTCAAATACATGCCCGGCACGAGCAGGCGGTTGATTTCGTTCGTCCCTTCGAAAATGCGGTTAATGCGCGAATCGCGGTAGGCGCGCTCGATTTCATATTCTTGCATAAAGCCGTAGCCGCCATGAATTTGCACGCCTTCATCAACGATATAATCGAGCACTTCCGTCGCGAAAAACTTGTTCAACGAACATTCGATCGCGTATTCGGCGATGGACTTGGCAATTTCTCTGCCGTCTTTCGCCTTTTCCGCATCGAGCAAGCCCATCCGTTCGTCGAACAAGCCGACCGTGCGGTAGACGGAGCTTTCCGCTGCATACAAGCGCGCTGCCATCGTCGCAAATTTTTCTTGCGTCAGCGTAAACTGCGAAATCGGCCGTTTGAATTGCTGACGTTGGTTGGCGTATTTCAGCGTGATTTCAAGCGCCCGTTTCGCCCCGCCGACCGCCCCGAGTCCGAGTTTGTAGCGGCCGATGTTCAAAATGTTGAAGGCGATGACATGGCCTTTGCCGATTTCGCCGAGCACGTTTTCTTTCGGAACCGGCACATCTTGCAAAATGAGCGTCCGTGTCGACGAGCTTTTAATCCCCATTTTCTTTTCTTCCGGACCGGTTGAGACGCCCGGGAAGTCGCGTTCAACGATGAACGCAGTGAAATGCTGGCCGTCTACTTTCGCGTAGACGACAAACACATCGGCGAAGCCGGAGTTGGTGATCCATTGTTTTTCGCCGTTTAAAATGTAGTGCGTCCCTTCAGCGTTCAATTTCGCCGTCGTTTTCGCGCCAAGGGCGTCAGAACCCGATCCCGGTTCTGTCAAAGCATAGGCGGCGATTTTCTCGCCCGTGGCCAAATACGGCAAATATTTTTGTTTTTGTTCTTCCGTGCCGAACAAGACGATCGGCAGCGATCCGATGCCGACGTGCGCGCCGTGCGAGATGGCAAAGCCGCCGGCCGGCGCCATATTTTCCGCAATGATGGCGGAGCTTACTTTGTCAAGCCCCAAGCCGCCGTACTCTTCCGGGATGTCGGCGCTCAACAGCCCGAGTTCGCCCGCCTTGCGAAGCAGTTTCACCGAACGGTCAAACTCATGGTTTTCAAGATGCTCAAGCTGCGGAAGCACTTCGTTGTTGACGTACTCTTCCGTTGTTTTGGCGATCATTTGATGCTCGTCGGTGAAATCTTCCGGCGTAAATACGCGTGCTGCCGGAATGTCCTCAATTAAAAAGCTGCCGCCTTGAATCGCATTGTCCACCGTTTTTGCCATCGTTCGTTTCCTCCCCCAAATATCGTGATTGCCCGGGCGGCGCGGCCGCCCGGTTACATTTCCGTTGGCTTCGCATTACAGCAGTTCAAAGACGCCCGCGGCCCCCATGCCGCCGCCGATGCACATCGTGACAATGCCAAATTGCACGTTGCGGCGCCGCATTTCATGAAGCAGCGACAACGTCAGCTTCGCCCCCGTGCAGCCGAGCGGATGGCCAAGGGCGATCGCCCCGCCGTTGACGTTGACGATGTCCTCATCAAGCCCAAGTTCGCGAATGACTTGGATCGATTGGGACGCAAACGCTTCGTTCAACTCGATCAAGCCGATGTCGGACAGCTCAAGGCCGGCCAGTTTCAACGCTTTCGGCACAGCCGCGACCGGACCGATCCCCATCACTTCCGGCGGCACGCCGGCGACGGCGAACGAACGGAACTTGCCGAGCGGCTTCAGGCCGAGCGACTCCGCTTTTTCGCGGTCCATGACCATCACCGCCGCAGCCCCATCGCTCATTTGCGAGGCGTTGCCCGCTGTGACCGTACCGTTGACGGCAAACGCCGGGCGCAGTTTCGCGAGCGTCTCCATGTTCGTGTCCGGCCGCACCCCTTCATCTTGCGTAAAGACCACTTTCTCTTCGACGAGTTTGTTGTTTTCGACTTTGCGCACCGTCACTTCCACCGGCACGATTTCCTCATCAAATTTCCCCTCAGCCAGCGCGTTCGCCGCCCGCTGATGGCTGCGCACGGCAAACGCATCTTGGTCCTCGCGGCTGACGCCGTATTTTTTCGCCACTTGTTCCGCCGTGTGTCCCATCGACATGTAATATTCCGGCGCTTCTTCAGCGAGACGCGCGTTCGGGCGGACGACATGGCCCATCATCGGCACCATGCTCATCGATTCGACCCCGCCGGCAATGACCGTATCGGAGTGGCCGAGCATCACCCGTTCGGCCGCATAGGCGATCGCCTGCAATCCGGACGAGCAATACCGGTTGATCGTGATCGCCGGCACCGTATACGGCAGCCCGGCGAGCGCCCCGATGTTGCGGGCGACGTTCAGCCCTTGCTCCGCCTCCGGCATGGCGCAGCCGATAATTAGATCGTCGATATTCCCGTCATAGTTTCCTGCCCGTTTTAGCGTTTCTTTGACGACAAGCGCCCCTAAATCGTCCGGCCGCACATGGGCGAGCGTCCCTTTTTTCGCTTTCCCGACCGGTGTGCGCGCTCCTGCGACAATCACCGCTTCTCTCACGCCAATCCCCCCTTAACATTCGTCCGCCCTAGTTGCGGAGCGGTTTTCCTTTCACAAGCATGTGCTGCATTCTCGCTTGCGTCTTCGGCTCGCCGATCAAGCTTAAGAACGCTTCACGCTCAAGGTCGAGCAAGTATTGTTCATCCACTTCCGTCCCGTATGGCACGCGGCCGCCGGCCAAGACGTACGCGAGTTTTTTGGCGATTTTCAAATCGTGCTCGCTAATGTAGCCGGAATGGAACATCGATTGCGCGCCAAGCAGCATGGCTGCATAGCCGCTTTCACCGGCTACCGGAACTTTTCTCCTTACAGGCGGGCGATAACCGTCTTCATATAAGGCGAGCACCGCCTGTTTCGCTTCGTAAAGAAGATGATCACCGTTCATCGTCATGCCGTCGCGGTCATTTAAAAAGCCAAGCTCGCGCGCTTCGGCCGCTGATGTTGACACTTTCGCCATGGCGATCGTTTCAAACGTTTTGGCCGCCACTTTGACATAGTCGACATCCGTCCCGCTCGGCAGGCTGTTCAACCGTTTGATGTACAGCTCCTTGTTGCCGCCGCCGCCCGGAATCAAGCCGACGCCGACTTCGACGAGCCCGATGTATGTTTCCGCCGCCGCTTGGATGCGCGAAGCCGCCAAGCTCACTTCCGCCCCGCCGCCGAGCGTCATAGCAAACGGCGCCACAACAACCGGTTTCGGATTGTATTTCATTTTCAAAAGCGCCTGCTGGAACTGCCGGACTGCTAGCTCGAGTTCAAAGAAATTTTCGTCCTGCGCTTCCATGAGCATCATCGCCAGGTTCGCGCCGACGCAGAAGTTTTTCCCTTGGTTGCCGATGACCAGCCCTTTGTAGTTGCGGTTCACTTCCTCAAGCGCCTCGTTGATCATGAAAACGATGTCCGCACCGATCGCGTTGTTCGGCGAATGGAACTCCAAAAGCGCCACGTCATCGCCGAGGTCGATGAGGCTCGCACCGGCGTTTTTCTTGATGACGCCGCGCGTTTCTTTCAGCCGGCGGATGTGGATGACTTTTTCGCTCTCTTCTACTGTTTTATATCCGCCGGGCGCATAATAGAACCGCTGGCCGTTTTTCGTTTGATAGAACGAGGTCGCTCCGTCGGCGAGCATGTCCGTAATCCACGCCGGAATGTCGCGCCCTTCGGCCTGCATTTTGCGCACCGATTTTTCAAGGCCGATCGCATCCCACAGTTCAAACGGTCCTTGCTCCCAGCCGAACCCCCACTTCATCGCCCGGTCGATCGCCACGATGTCATCGGCGATCTCCCCGACAAGCCCGGACGTATATAGAAGCGTCGGCGCGATGATGTTCCATAGAAGCGTGCCGGCGCGGTCGCCATCGGCGTAGACGAGCGTTTGCAACTTGGCGGCCGTTCCTTTCGCCTGCTTCGCCATTTCCACCGCCGGGGTGACGAGCTTTTTGCGCGGCTCGTATTGCATCGTGACGTAGTTCAGCTCGAGAATGTCTTTTCCTTGCTTGAGGAAAAACCCTTGTCCAGATTTGCTGCCGAGCCAGCCGTTGTCAAGCATCGTGTTCATAAACTCCGGCACGCGGAACGCTTCTTTTTCCTCTCCCTCGACGTTTTCGTACACGTTGTTGGCAACATGGACAAACGTATCGAGCCCGACAACATCGAGCGTGCGGAACGTCGCGCTTTTCGGCCGGCCGATGAGCGGCCCCGTCACCGAATCAACCTCGCCGACGCTATAGCCGCCTTCCATCATCTCCCGGACGGTGACAAGCAGTCCGTACGTGCCGATCCGGTTGGCGATGAAGTTCGGCGTATCTTTCGCCAGCACGACGCCTTTGCCGAGCACGTCTTCGGCGAACGTTTTCATATAGGCGACCACATCCGGATCGGTATGCTCCGTCGGAATGATTTCAAGCAGCTTTAAATAGCGCGGCGGGTTGAAGAAATGCGTGCCTAAAAAGTGTTTTTTGAAATCATCCGAACGCCCCTCCGCCATCGCGGCGATCGAAATGCCGGATGTGTTCGAGCTGACGATCGTCCCCGGCGTCCGCACTTCATCCACGCGGGCGAAGACGCTTTTTTTCACGTCGAGGTTTTCGACGACGACTTCAATAATCCAATCGACTTCGGCGAGCCGATGGAAGTCATCTTCAAAGTTGCCCGTTTCAATAAGCGTAATGTTGTCTTTCGTCATAAGCGGCGCTGGTTTTTGTTTCAGCAATTTTTGCAACGCTTGATCAGCAAGGCGATTGCGCACTTGTCGATGCTCGAGCGTCCAACCTTTTGCTTCTTCCTCTTTCGTCAATTCCCGCGGCACAATGTCCAACAGCAGCGTCGGAATGCCGACGTTCGCCAAATGGGCGGCAATGCCTGACCCCATGACGCCGGATCCAAGCACCGCAGCGCGCCGAATGCGTTTTGCCATTTCGGTTCCCCCCTCACACCATTGAATGAATCATCATTCATTTTTTGGTGAAAAAAATAAAAGTGAAAACGTTCTCTATACTTAAATATATAGTATGTTGGTAATTTTCGCAATATATTTGCCGCACATTTTTCCCACATCGCAACCCGGTTTTTGTCCATACTAGGAAAAGGAGGTGAAGGCGATGGCTCGGGTGAAAAAAAATCCGTCCAAAGGCGGCGTCAGTGCAGCCAGCGTGAAAGGAAACGCCGGCCCGACGGTTGAGGCGGACGGCGGCGGCAAGCGGACAAGCCAAAACCAGCAGTACAAAAAGCATAATATGCAAGGAGACTAAACGCCGCTGGCGTTTCGTCTCCGCTGATTCGCAACGGTCGCCCAAGCCGACCTTGAAAGCGGAGGCGGCGCTGCCGCCGCTCTCCCCCTACTTCCGGATCATCCCTTTTAAGACGAACGCCACATTGGCCGGGCGCTCAGCCAGCCGGCGCATAAAATAGCCGTACCAGTCCGTGCCATACGGGACGTACACGCGCATCGTATACCCTTCGCGCGCCAGCTCGATTTGGCGCTCCGGGCGGATGCCGTACAGCATTTGAAACTCGAATTGGCTGTTTGGAATGTTGTATTCCTTGACGAGCTGCTTCGTATATTCAATGATGGCGTCGTCATGCGTCGCCACCGCCGTATAGTTGCCGTTCAGCAAATGCTGTTTAATGATCTTTTTAAAGTTTTCATCTACATCCTTTTTGTCCGGGAACGCCACTTCCGGCGATTCTTTGTACGCCCCTTTGACGAGACGCAAATTCGGGCGGTATGACTTTAAATCGTCAATATCTTTTTCCGTCCGGTATAAATACGCCTGCAGCACCGTGCCGACGTTATCGTACTCTGTTTTCAACCGCTTAAAAATATCGAGCGTCTTTTGACAGCGCGAGTAATCTTCCATGTCAATCGTCACAAACACGCCGCGCTGTTTCGCCGCCTCTAAAATGCGGCGCATATTGCGCATCACAAGGTCATCGGAAATATCAAGCCCCATCGATGTCATTTTCAACGACAGCTGCGAGTTTAATTTTTCCCGGCTGATCGCCTCAATCGCCTCAAGACAGTGCCTTGCCATCTCGTTTGCTTCCCGCTCATTGTCCACAAATTCCCCTAAGTAGTCGACCGTGACGGCCAACCCTTTTTCGTTCAGCTGGCGGATGACGCGCACCGCTTCATCAATCGTTTCGCCGGCGACAAATCTCGAAGCGCCGAAGCGGAGGCCGTATTGCTTCGCCAACTTTGTCAACGTTTTATTTTTCGACAGGAACAAGAAAAAGTCTCGCATCAGTTGCTCCACAGTTGTAAGCCCCCTTGTATGGAAACGCATTCACCACCCTTATTGTACCATGTTTCCGCTCCATTGAATATGTTTTTTCCCTGCTGTTTATTTTTTATTTGTGTATAATTTTCCACCCGATGGACAATCTACAAGCGAACAATGAGTGAAAGGAGCGACAAACGATGCAGCAACAACCGCAAATGAACCCGCAAGCGGCGATGCCGCAGCCGCCGCAAATGGTGTCCTCAAAAGACGCCATGTATTTTTCCGATATGATGTCATGGAACTTGCTCGCAGCGAAAAAAGCGCACTTTTTCGCCTCGCAATGCCGCGATCCCGAGGTGGTGCAAGCGATCGAGCGCGCCGGGCAAATGCACCAGCGCCATTACAACATGATTTTGCGCCATTTGCAAAACCCGCCGCAACCGCCGGTCATGTAAAAGGAGGAAAGCCGCATGAACACAAGACAAGTGCAAAACCCGGAAACGCAAGTGCCGAAAACACCGCAAATGAATGAGCGCGACTTTTTGAACGATATGTTGACGACGGAAAAATATATGACGCTCTCTTACAGCGTGTTTTTGCATGAGGCGAGCAACCAACCGTTATACCAAGATATGATGAACATTTTTACGGAAACGCAAAACTGCCAGCGCGACCTGTACAATTTAATGTTTAAAAAAGGCTGGTACAAGCTCGAAGCGGCTGATCCGCAAAAGCTCCAGCAAACGTACCAGCAGTTCCAAGGGTATACCAGCCAGTTCCCTTATCAAGGAAACCAACTGCAGTGAAGAAAGCAAACGAGGATGTCCTCTAGTGCGCGCGGACATCCTCTTTCTCGTCTGACAATGAGAAAGTCTCAACACAAAGGGGGAGAGGGATGACAGCTCCACCGCCATCCGTATGGGCGACGCTGCAAACATTAGGAAGCTCGATGGATTTCCAAACGAAAGTGTACCGGAACGACACATCCGGTCTCTATCTATGGGTGTCGTATATCAAGCCGATGGTTGATATAGAAACTGTCGCTCGCTCTATTTTCCCATACTTGTTTCATCGTCCGTTTTCATCTTTAGAAGATATACGCCAAGCTCTTCCGATCGACGACGCCTATATCTCTAGCGACCCAAATGATGTAAAGGCCAAACTGCTCGAGGGATATTTATTCATCCGCCTTCATGAAACGGACGAAACCGGGCTGCTCATAAAGGCGCAAAAAACATTGGAACGGACACTCACTATCCCCGAAGTGGAATTTAGCGTCGTCGGCCCGAAGGAGTCGTTTATTGAATCGTTGGAAACAAATTTGTACTTATTGCGCAAACGAATCCCGATCGACCGTTTGACGGTCAAAATGACAAGGGTCGGAACGCTGTCGAAAACGAAAGTCGCCGTTGTGTATATTGATGGCATTGCTAATCCCGACAACGTCCAAACGGTTCTTCAGCGCATCGAACAAGTGGAATTTGACGAGATGATCGACAGCTCTTATATCGTACAAATTATTTCGGACAACCGGCACTCCCCCTTTCCGCAGCTGCTCGATACGGAGCGCCCGGACCGAGTCGCTGCCGTGCTGGCCGAAGGAAAAGTAGCAATTATGGTGGATGGATCTCCGCACGTGTTGATTGGTCCGACGACGTTAGTGGAATTTTTTTCATCCTTTGAAGACTATTTTCTCAATTGGACGATCGCATCGTTTTTCCGTCTCATCCGCCTGTTTTCGGTCACCTTTTCCATTTTGATCACGCCGATCTATGTAGCGACGTTGAACTATCATTACGAACTGATTCCAAAAGATTTACTCGGCACCTTGATTACATCAAGAAGGGAAATTCCGTTCCCACCCATTTTGGAAGTGTTGTTTCTCGAACTAACGATTGAGCTATTGAGGGAGGCCGGGGCGCGGCTCCCAACGAAAGTCGGCCAAACGATCGGGATCGTGGGCGGGATTGTTATTGGAACCGCCTCCGTTGAAGCCGGTTTGACAAGCAATGTTTTGCTCATCTTAGTGGCGCTCGCCGCACTGGCTTCCTTTACTACTCCCGTTTATAAAATCGGGAACACCATTCGCTTGATGCGTTTTCCCTTTATCCTGTTCGCTGAAATGTGGGGGTTGCTTGGCGTTGCTTTTTGTTTTTGTATTGTCATGACCCATCTGCTTTACTTAACTTCGCTCGGTCGTCCGTTCCTTGCTCCTTTATATCCGCCCCGTTGGCGGGATTTAAAAGACGCGCTCATCCGCCTGCCGTTTACAAGCCAATCGAAACGGCCGGAAACATTGCGGCCCGAGCAGCCCATTCGCTTTAATAGGAAAAAGGCAAAAGAAAAACGGGACATCGACGAATGACAAACCGACAGGAGGACGACGATGGCTTCTGTTGCCGAACGTCTACAAGTTTCACCTTTCATGACCTTTTTTGTGATCGTGTCCATGCAAATCGGTGTCGGAGTGCTCGGATTTCAGCGGGTCATCGCGAAAACAGCCGGACATGATGCCTGGATTTCCGTCCTGCTTGCCGGCGCTTCGTCCCATCTGATTCTCATCGTGCTATACTGGTTGCTGCAACAGGCAGATGGCGATTTCCTCCTCCTTCATCAGCGCCTTTTCGGCCGCTGGGTCGGAGGAGCCCTTTCGTCATTGCTTGCCCTTTACTTTGCCGCTATGGCCTTTGTCGTTCTGCGCACATATATCGAAGTGATTCAAGTATGGATGTTTCCTGACTTGAAAACATGGGAATTTTCACTCGCATTTTTGTTTCTTTGTCTATACATTACCGTTGGCGGATTCCGGGTTGTTGTCGGCATTTGCTTTTTTTGCTTGATCATTCCGAGCTATTTGTTGTTTACCTTTTGGTTTGTCCTTGATTACACTGACTTTTACCAGCTGCTTCCGATATTGGATCATCCCCCTTCAACCATTGTGAAGGCGGCGAAACAAATGACATTGACGATGCTTGGATACGAAACGATTTTGCTCTTTTACCCTTTTATCAAGCGCGGAAACCAGTCCGCCAAATGGGCGCATGCCGCCTTATTGACGACGACATTGTTTTATGCGTTGCTTACCGTATTGACATTGGCATATTTTAGCGAAAAACAACTGCAGCGGCAAATTTGGCCGACGTTAACGATGTGGAAAATGGTGGAATTGCCGTTCATTGAACGCTTCGAATATATCGGCATCGCCAACTGGCTGCTGATTATTTTGCCGAACGTCTGCTTAGGATTATGGTGTTCTTCACGGATATGCAGGCAGCTTTTTCCGGTCCGCCAAAAAACTGCGTTGCTCGTCATTGCCGCCATTTGTTTTTTCAGCACGCTGCTCATTCATGACCGCAAAGAAGTAGACTTCGTTAACACCATTTTAAACAGAGTCGGCTTTTATTTCCTTTATATATGGATTCCTTGTCTTGCAGGCATTACATATATTGTGAAGAAAGTGAGAGGAAACGTATGAGCATACGAACCGCTCTGTTGATCGGGTTCACCGTCGCGATCCTTTGCGGCTGTCTTCGCAAAGAAATTTTGGATGATATCAACATTGAAAGCGCGGTCGGGTTTGACGAAGCAGGAAAAGAGAAAATTCGGGGAACCGTTCTCATCCCGGTTTACAAAAAAGGAGAAACAGCAAACAAAACGTTGACAGCCGTTTCCCCCACGGCAAAAGACGTGCTCGAAGAACTGCAATATAAAACATCTGAGCCGCTCGTCAACGGAAGCATTGAGACCGCCTTGTACGGAAAACGCCTGGCCAAACGAGGGATTTTTCCCTTTGTCGATCAATTCCACCGCGATGCGAGCATCGGGACGAGACTGTATTTGGCGGTGGTCGATGGGACAGCTGAACGTTTGCTCGAAGGACGTTACGGCCGGCAAGGAAGCGGCATTTATCTCTCGAACTTACTAAAACAAAATATCGAGCAGCGCGATTTGCCCAAAACAAATTTGCATTTATTTTTAAAAACGTACTATGCGGACGGAAAAGATCCTTTTTTGCCATATATACGCCGGGTGGGTGAAGATGTACAAGTGATCGGTGTTGCTCTCTTTCGCAACGATCGGATGGTCGATACGATTGGGCGGAGTGATATGTTCTACTTTAAAATCGCAGCCGATGCCTACAGTGAAGGTACCCATACGATCCGATTGAATCGCCAACACTACGTATCCATTAAAAATATCTCAACAAAGCGGACCATTTCCTTTTCAGGACCAAAAACCCGCCCGCATATTCATGTTCATCTTGCGCTTGAAGGAGTCGTACGCGAATACAAACGTGGGGCATTCACATTCGATGTCCGCAAGTCTGTCGAAAAAACATTCGAACAACAAATTCGTTCGAAAACCGCGGCTCTTCTCCGCCGTTTTCAAGAAAAACACATCGATCCGATCGGCTTCGGCGATCTGGCCGCGAGCCGTTACCGACAGTTTCGCCACCGCGATTTTTATAAGAACTACAGCCACCTTCCGATCCGCGTCACCGCCGAGGTGACGATCCGCGACACCGGAATCATCGAATAAGCATCCCTGTTTCACCGACGGGATGCTTATTCTTCATGGCTAGGTTCAATACCACCAGCCCGGGTACGGCGGATATGGCGGGTACGGATAAAACGGGCGCGGAGCGAGGGCGCCGCCGAGCAATCCGCCTAAAAACCCGCCGATGAACGGGGCACCAAACAACAAACCTGGAAATGGCATCGTTTCTTTCTCCTTTCCTTCATGGATAAGATGCGGTACTTTATTCATATGCACAAAACAAAAAAAGAGGGTGGGCTGTCCGCCCAACCCTTGCTCCTTTCTCACCACCAAATCGGGCCATACCAGTACGGATAGAAAAACGGCGGGAACAATGCGCTGCCGAGCAGCCCGCCTAAAAAGCCGCCAAAAAACGGAGCGCCAAAAAACGGAAAACCGAACGGCCGCCAAAAGCCCCACGGCCGCCAGATGCGCGCATCCGTCATATCGATATGGTTCACCTTGCTTCCCTCCTTCCGCCTGCCCTTAGTCTCACTGTATGTATGATACACACCCGTTGCCTAGGCTCGCACCCAATCAGGCCAAAAGAAACAGGCGGCAATCTAGCCGCCCCAACTTACAAACGCTCCATACGCACCTGTTCGTACAAACAGGCGATCGAGTCAAACAATATGCGCACCGCCTCGTCCATTTCTGCTTCACTCATGGAGAGAACCGGAATGAACGTCAATACCGGTCCGAGCGGACGGATGATCAGTCCTCTTTGGCGCGCCTCGAGAACGATGCGGTGCTCGACCATCGCGGCGCGTGGAAACACTTCTTTTGTTCTTCGGTCTTTCACGATTTCAATGCCGCACATCAGCCCTTTTTGCCGGATGTCGCCGACGATCGGAATCTCATATAGCGCATCCAACCGTTCGGCCAGCCGGCGCGCTTTCTGTTGAACGCTGCTGATGAGGCCGCGCTGTTCTATGAGCTCGATATTTTTTAACGCCACGGAACACGTCAGCTGGTTTCCCGTATATGTATGGCCGTGATAAAACGTCTTGTCTTCATCCGCCTCGCCGAGAAACGCCGCATACACCTCTTCAGTGACGAGCGTTGCCGCGAGCGGCAAATAACCGCCGGTAATCCCTTTGCCGAGACAGACAAGATCAGGAGCGACCTTTTCTTGTTCGCAAGCGAACATCGTTCCGGTGCGGCCAAAGCCAACGGCGACCTCGTCGCAAATAAGGAGCACCCCGTATTGGCGGCAAAGCGCCTCCACTCCTTTCAAAAACCCGCGCGGGTGAACAATGATTCCCGCCGCCCCCTGAACGAGCGGTTCGACAATGACGGCGGCAATGTGTTCGTGCTGGCTGGCGAGCACACGTTCCAACTCATTCAAACAATAGCGGACAACATCTTGTTCGCTCCCGTATTTCTCCATGCGGTACACATACGGCGACGGCACTTCGATTCGCTCAAACAGAAGCGGCGCGAAAATGCGGTGGAACGTTGCCATGCCGCCAACGCTCACCGCCCCGACCGTATCGCCATGGTACGCTTCCTTCAGGGAGACAAATTTGTTTTTCTTCGCATACTTGACCGGATCGATATTTTTCCAATATTGATAGGCGATTTTTAGCGCGATTTCCACCGCTGCCGCTCCCGTGTCGGAATAAAACACTTTCGCCATCCCCGGCCAATAGCTGATCAATGTTTTGGCCAGCAAAATCGACGGCACGTTGGCCGAGCCAAGCAATGTCGAATGGGCGATGTTCTCCAATTGTTCGCGAAGCGCCGCATTCAGCTCCGGGTCGTTATGGCCATGGACGTTGACCCAAAGCGATGCATACCCGTCCAGATAGCGGCGACCGTTCACATCATATAAATAGCTGCCTTTTCCGCGCTCAATGATCAGCGGCCGCTCGTTGACGTACTGTTTCATTTGCGTGAACGGGTGCCAAACATACTGCTTGTCCCATTGTTCGAGCTGCTCATAGCTATACTTCAACAGCAAGCACCTCCCATAGCGCTGCCGCTTCCTTTCGTTCAATCCACTGCCCGGCAAACGCCTCTAATTCCTCCCTCGTAACAGCCGAAAACGGTGGCACCGTAGCGAAGGCAGGAAGCTTGAGCATCGCCGTGATCGTCTCAATGTTGTTTCGATGAATCACTTCACGCTCGTCAAACTGGTTAAATACTAAACCGAGCACACGGACGCCTTGCGTCTCGGCATATGTTGCGGTCGTTACCGCGTGGTGAATCGCGCCAAGACCCGAAAGCGACACGAGAATCACCGGCAGCTCATAGTCGCGGACAAAATCGCACGTCATGTACCATCGTCCGCCGCGCTCGCACCATGGAACGGCCAGTCCCCCCGCTCCTTCAACAAGCACGACATCATAGCGCTGCCGCAGCGATGCCAACCGTTCAGCTATCCGCTCAGGTTCGATGGAGGTGCCGGTCAGCGCCGCTGCCAAGTGCGGGGACATCGCCGGCTCCATGCGGTACATTCCTTCAAAATGCGAAAGCTGAACCACTTGTTGATACCAATGCTGCTCGGCAAACGAAATTCCATCGTCAGCCATCCCGGTTTGGACCGGCTTGAACACGCAAGTTGAACAACCAAGACGCTCTAACGCCAACACGATCAATGATGTCACGACCGACTTGCCGATTTCAGTCCCTGTTCCCGTTATGAACAATGCCGTTCCCATCGTTGATCATCCCCCTAACCGCTCTGTTGTCATGACCGGCCGAACGCGAGGCCAAACGCGCGCAGCGACAAGCGAACAGGCCGCACAAAGAATAAGATCCCCAGGAATCGGAAGCAACACTCCAAACCAAATCGTTTGCCCGACGGTCAACGGTTTTTCCACGATCCATTTCATCGCGCCGTACAACCAAAGGCCCCCGCATAAATACACGACAACCAAGGCAGCAAGATTGGCGGCAAACAGTTGCACCCCTTTCGTCCAACGAAAACGCTCGATCAGCCACCCGCTTGTGTACGCCCCAGCGATGAATCCAAGCAAATAGCCGAAAGTGGGCTTCCAGATGTAACCGAGCCCTCCCCCTTCAGCAAACACCGGCACCCCCGCCAATCCGACCAACACGTACAACAGCTGGCTGAGCGCACCGATTTTCGGCCCAAGCAAGCACGCGGCCAAGTACACCGCCGCGATTTGCAACGTAAACGGCACATACGGCACCGGAATTTTGATCATTCCGCCCACGGCCGTCAACGCCGCAAACAGCGCCGCCCAAATCCAGGAACGAATGTGCATCTTTCCCCTCCTCTCCCATTATTGCTTCTATTTTATCGAAACGGCTTCTATTTTGTAAACCTTATTTATAAAAAAGGTTTACATATAAGGCGCAAAAAAGCGGGGAACTCCCCTCCCCGTCGATCAACGGCAAGTTCCGCGAAGCCACCATTTCCAAGTCGCGCCATCGCCCCCAACGGATACCGTTTCACACCCATGCCTAGCGGGCTGGTGATTTACTCGCGCAACCGCTTCTCGGAATCGTTTCCCAAGTGGAAAAAACTTGTTACATCAGCCTCTATGTTCACGCGTTCAATCATCGATCAAGGCAAACAGCGGTTTTTCACCAACCTTCTAGAAGGCCGGTGAAAAAGCACACGCCAAGGCAGGGGTTTAGGGGGCTTATGTCGAAAAAAGAAGGAAGGAGAATCTTTGGAATGGAGTGTGTGCGGATCATGAAAGCCCCCAAACATCTAGGTCGTTCGAATACCAGAGTCCGTTTACTCCAAAGACGAGAGCCGATCCGTCCACTGCCCGACGTGGCTGTCTTCGTTTGCAAGCAAAAACGCCAACAAGCGAACCGCCTCAGCGATATGCGCTCCTTTGTTTAGCATGATGCATTGCGCCTGCTTGCCGAGAAACACATCCGAAAGTTCCGCACGCGATGGCAGTCCTTTTTTCGCTAGCTGTTCAAGCACTTGCGTCGCCCAAATGACCGGAATATGGGCCGCCCGGCATAGCATTAAAATCTCGCGCTGGGCGGCGGCCATATGTTCAAATCCGACTTCAAGCGCTAAATCGCCGCGAGCAATCATCACCCCGAACGCCGGGAGCTTTAGCCCCTCAAGCACAATGCGGGCTAAGTTGTGGAGCGCCTCCCTCGTTTCGATTTTCGCAACCACCGGAAGGGAAGAAGCCCCTTGCTCTGAAAGCAAACGATAAAGCTTTCGCAAGTCATACGGCGTATGGACAAACGACAATCCCACCATATCCGCATGCTCCGCGATGAACGGAATCACTTCGAGATCACGGTCGGTGAGCGGCGGAACGGTCAAATGGATGAACGAATCGGGAAGATGGATGCCCGTCCCTTGCTTGATCGTTTTCCGCTTTCCTCCATCGGCGATGACTTTTGCCTCCACGCACCGTTCATGCACTTTAACGACCCTGGCCAAAATTTGGCCGTCGTTTAAATACAGCCGATCCCCCGCCCGCACGTTGCGCCATGCTTTTGCCAATGTGGTCGTCATTTTTACGCCGCGTTCGTCCTTTGCAGCCGCAAACTGGGCGTCATCGAAATAAATATAGAGCGGTGTCCCGGTTTTGACAAACGCTTTCATCGGAATAAACAAGGCGGAAGAAAGGGTAAACAGCGCCGACCCACGCCACAATTTCATTCCTTTTTGCACATAGGCCGTCCGTGACAGAAGAACTTTAAAACAAGACGGCCCCATTTGTTCGATCACCTTCAATTTTCGTTTTCTCCCCCGCACATCGGCAAAAAACAGATCGTCTCCTTGCTCCACGACCGCCTCCTCCTCGGCCGTCAACTGCAGTATGAACGAAACATCATGAGGAAGCGGGGAAAGCGGTTGCGAAGGACCGAAAGAAATGATCCCGGCCAACGGTTGAACCGGTTCCCCATATTCATTTTTCGGCACGGTCAGCTTCACCGGCCCTGTATGAACGGCAAGCCGGTCAACCCGAATTTTCGGGCCCGGCAAATCCATATAGATGCGGCATCGCTTCCCTAGCAGTTGTTGTTGCAGGCGCTCTTCCGCCCGGCGGATGACAGCCGCCAGCGTCTCCCACGTTTCCGGTGAACCGTAGGCGCAATTAATGCGGGCAATGTCCATGCCGTACAAAAGAAGCCGCTCTACGATATCCGGCTCATCGGCCCACGCTTCGTCCATCGTCACCATGATGCGTGTCCGCTGGGAACGACCGGATGGGCCAAACATCGCTTCCGTTCGTTCGTCAAGCAGCCGTTTCGCTTCGTTTCTTGTCACCGCTCGGATCTCCTCCCCACGATCAAACGGCGTGCGCAAATAAGTCAAAAACTGTTCCACTGTCGCGATGAGATGAGGCTCTTGCCCGCCAAGCAGCAATCCCTCTTCTTCCAGCGCTTCCATTAAATCAGGAGGCATATGCTCTTTCATATATAAATAAGCGAGCAACTGATCCCGGCTTTCTTCATGAGACGGAAGCGGAAAATGTTTCCGTTTTTGCCCGATCCATTCCGCCATCTCGCGGTAAAAAGCGGCCAATCGGACCCCTAAATCCCGTTTGTCGTGCATCAGCGGCACCAACCCTCATCAAAAATGCGGTTTTATTTCTATATATTCGCCGCCGACAAAAATAAGGACAGAAAAAAACCGGCGCCATTCGCCGGTTTCCCACTTGAACCTAACTGTATCTTTGTTCACCATCTTATTTTTGAACGACCAATTTCATTCCACATCGGCAAAGCAACGAATGTTTCAGGCGCCGTACCGGATGTCGGCATTGTTCACAAATAATGGCTTTGCTCATTGATTCGTCTCTCCTTTGTGATCCCCTCTGCTTCCTAATTATACACGCACGATTATTTAAAGTAAATACAATTTGATAATAAATATCATTTTATAAATCAAATCATTTGGACCTTGTTTCCACCTATGCTACACTATTCATAGTGCCAATATTCAAACAAAGGGAGGCTGTTACGATGTACGACATTGCCATTATCGGCGCCGGGCCGGCAGGGGCGAGCGCTGCGATTTTCGCCGCCAAGGCAGGAAAAAAAACAGTCGTATTGGACAACGACAAAAGCATGACCAAACGCGCTTGGGTGGAAAATCATTACGGCGTCCCGGAAATCAGCGGTCCGGATTTAATCGAAACAGGCAAAAAACAAGCAGCCAAGTTTGGGGCTGAACTGGTGACCGCACAAGTAACGGACATTCAAAAAACGGACGGCGGATTCCGGCTTGACACCGACAACGGTTCGTATGAGGCAAAACACGTCATTTTCGCTACCGGCGTTGCCACCGATCTGGCGGAAACAATCGGATTGCGCACGAAACCGGCGACCGAACCGCGCATCAAAACCGTCATCGCCGTCGATGCAAACGGCAAAACGAACATCGACGGCATTTGGGCGGCTGGCACCGTGGCGGGCGTCAGCGTTCATACGATCATCACTGCCGGCGACGGAGCGAAAGTCGCCATTAACGTCATTAGCGAACTGAACGGCGAACGGTACGTCGACCACGATGTGTTGAAAAAATGACAAAGGGCCGGCCGAAAAGGCCGCCTTTCCTCAAGAGAGGCAAAATACGGCCTTATGGGAGCGTTCTGCCCATATAGACAGCCATGAAAAAGGGTGTCCCGTTGTTTTTGGGACACCCTTTGCTTTCATGTGAACCGAACGACCGATGTCTCGGCGGGCTGCCGTACGCCTGCTCCATCCTTATTGGCCAATGCTTCGGTATTTCCCCTCGAAAAATAAGAGCGGGTCACCCGGTTCCTCTTTCATCAAAATATCGGTCACTTCGCCAAAATAGAGCGTATGGTCGCCGGCGACGTACGAGCTGTGCACGTTGCATAAAATATTCGCCATCGCATCCGGCAAAATCGGGTGGCCATCGACCCATTCAAACGCCACATCCCGCTCTTCCTTCAGCTGGCCGGCAAACAACCGCGACAAATCCTCCTGATCGCGCGTCAACATGTTGACGGCAAACTTCCCGGTTTGCTTGACGATGTCATGCATCCGTGCTTTATGACCAATCGAGACAACGACAAGCTTCGGATCAAGCGAAACGGACATAAACGCGTTCGCCGTCATCCCTTTTGCTTCCCCTTGAAACGCGGTCGTCACAACCGTCACGCCGGTTGCGAATTTCCCCATCGCGTTGCGAAATGTGCGATCATCCATGCGTTCTCCCATCCTTCCCTTTTCATCATCTAGCTGTTGTTTGCTGCTCCCAGAAGGCCGGTGAAAAACTGCGATGTCCTTCCATCAATGATTTTTTATTGCTCAAAAAAACATTCATGAGCAAGCCTTGCTCCCCACCCTGGCATGAAAATGACGCATTAAGGCGGCGCATTTTCACAGAAAAACAGACGTTCTCAATGAAGGAAACCTTTTTACATTGGCCTTTTTCAATCACCGGCCCACTAGGCGGGCAGTTCTCAGCCGCTTAGGCGCCTGTTTCAGGCAAGCTGCCCGGTTTTCTATAGTGAAAGCCAACCAAATCTATCCCCATCATAGCAAAAACAAAACAAGGAAACAACGACGACGCGCCATCAGCCATTGCCGCGTCGGAGATGTCCGTACTCAAACACGGCCGGTTCCTTTTCATCACCTGAACCGGGTTCCCATTTGATGCCCAAAAAAGCAGCTCCGACTTTGCTGTTGACGCTATTCTTTTCTTCAGTGGCAGCGCAAGAAACTGGCGGGCCTGCATCCATAGATGAAAACGCAATAGCTTGTCCGCAAAGCGCTAGATGATGTCACCGCCCCGTCGCAACCGCAAGCAAAAGGCAGGCCTCGTCTAGATGAGCGCCTGCCTTTCGGTTTGCTCAAATCGGACTTTTATGATGCCGTTTTCTGCGTCCGTTCCCGTCTTCCGGCTGCATATTGAATGGCAAACATGGCCGCAAATAAGACCAATCCGACGATATCGCTGATTGTTTCCGGATAAATCAGCAGCAACCCTGTCGCAACCGCAATGATGCGTTCAACAATGTTGAGCTTCCGGTACCAAAAGCCGATCATCCCCGCACTAATGGCCAACATGCCGATAAACGCGGAAAAGACGACCCATATCAAATATGGAAGCGTCGTATCAATCATTAACAGCGCCGGTGAAAAGACAAACATGTACGGGATGATAAACGCGGAAATCGCTAGCTTCGACGCAATCACCCCGGTCCGTAGCGGCTTCCCTCCGGAAATGCCGGCCGCCGCAAACGCCGCAAGCGCCACCGGCGGCGTAATATCGGCAATAATGCCAAAGTAAAAGACGAACAAATGAGCCGCCAGTTCCGGCACACCGGAAGCGATGATCGCCGGTGCAGCGATCGTTGACGTAATGACATAGTTCGCGGTCGTCGGTGACCCCATGCCGAGAATGAGCGATGTCAACATCGTGAAAAAGAGCGTTAAAATCAAAATCCCGTTCGATAAGTCCACTAGCCCGTTTGCCATTTTTAAGCCAAGGCCGGTTTTCGTCACGACCCCGACGATAATCCCGGCGGCCGCTGTCGCCGCCGCCACAGACAGCGCGCTTCTTGCTCCGTCAACCAAAGCGCCGATAATGTCACGCCATCCTAACCGCGTTTCCTTTTTCAACGCGCTGACCGCAATGATCGCAACGATCGACCAAAGCGCGGCCCGCATCACGCTCATTCCGCTCATCAGCAGCAAAATAACGATAAGGATCGGAATGAGCAAGTAAATTTTTCCGAGCACTTCTTTCCGGTTCGGCATTTCTTCCTCTGTCAACCCGCGCAGCCCGATTCGCTTCGCTTCAAAGTGCGTCATCATCCAAATGCCGGCAAAATATAGAATCGCTGGAATCGCTGCTGCTTTGGCGATCTCCCAATACGAAATGCCGCCGATAAACTCGACCATCAAAAACGCTGCCGCTCCCATGACCGGAGGCATGAGCTGGCCGCCGGTGGACGATGTCGCCTCCACAGCGCCGGCAAACTCTTTTCCGTATCCGAGCCGTTTCATCATCGGAATCGTAAACGATCCGGAAGTAACGACGTTCGCTACTGAGCTGCCGCTGATCGTTCCTTGGAGCGCGCTGGAGAACACGGCCACCTTCGCCGGACCGCCGATTCGCTTCCCGGCGACAACGAGCGCCAAGTCATTAAAATACTCCCCGACACCCGTTTTCACTAAAAATGCGCCAAACAACAAGAAGACGAAAATGTATGTCGCCGATACGTACAGCGGCGTACCGAAAATACCTTCCGTCGTAAAAAACATCGTTTTGACGAGCCCTTCCAAATCAACGCCCCGATGGGCCAAAAATCCCGGCATATACGGCCCGAAATACGCATACAGCAAAAATAGCGAGGCGATGATCGTAATCGGCAGCCCGACCGCCCGCCTCGTCGCCTCAAGCACAAGCAGCACGGCGACCAAACCAACCGTAAAGTCAAGCGGCGTCATAATGCCGATGCGTTGGACGATGTCATCGAGCATCAGCGGCAAATATGCGCCCACCCCGATCGACAATAACGACAAAATGATATCCACAATCCCGACGCTGGAACGGTGAAGATGTTTTTTCCGCGCCGGAAACAATAAAAAGATAAGCGACAAGGCAAACCCTAAATGGATCGACAATAAAATTTGTTTTGGAAGCGTTTGAAAAATCGAAGCATATAACTGAAAGAGTGAAAAGGAAAGCAGCCCGAAAAAGGCAATCCAGCCAAGCGGCCCTTTCAATTTGCGCGTCGCTGCTTCCGGATCGTATTTTTCCAGCAATTGTTGCTGCTCCTCAGCGGATAGCTGTTCAAACTTCTCAGTCAAACAAGTTCACTCCCTTCCAGCATTGAACCAATGATAGTCGTGTCACCTTGATGCGGACAATGGAGCCGGGAGGGATGACTGTGTTTAACGTCACCGTCTTCCCTTCATAAACGACGCGATGGTTGGCGACAACCCGCCCAATGCTCAACAAGATGGATGGAAATTTGCGCTCCATGCCGGTAATATAGTATTTTCCATTCCGAAGCGTAAATGTCTCCCCTGGCGCCGCGTTCGCCGGCATCCCGACCGCCGTATCTTCATAAGTGAGAGCGATTTGTTCAATCGTCCCGTCAGCCAACACCTTATACGTTTCCTCGACATCTGAACGGTGGATCGAATGCGTATAGCGAATCGCGAACGTATCCCCTTGAGAAATCGGGATATACGCAGCGACCCGACCATCCTTTTCAAACGCGACCACCTGGCGGAAAGGGAGAAAGAAGACGGCAGCCGCCGCCAGAAGTACACTGACCGCTATGACCCGTTTTCGCATCAGCCGCCCTCCTTCGCGGCCGCGGAAATAAGGAAGGGCTGGCGCCATGACCCCGGCCAGTCCTTCCTGCCACACCGTTATTCCGCTTTAACTCCTTTTTCATCAAAGTATTTCTTCGCTCCTGGGTGAAGCTCGATCGACATGCCATCCAGCGCATGTTCCAGCTTGATTTGCTGGGCTTTGGCATGTTTGACCTTATCCAAGTTTTCAAAAATCGCTTTCGTCACGTTGTAGACCGTGTCTTCCGGCAGGTCCGCCCGAGCGACGAGCATCGCGCGCACGGCGACCGTCGGAACCGCTTCCGCTAGCTTATACGTCCCTTGAGGCACTTCATCTTTCGCATAGTACGGGTATTTTTCAATCAGCGCATTGATTTTGTCCTCAGCGATCGGCACAATCACAACGTCTTCCGTCGCTGACAAGCCTTCCACCGCTCCCGTCGGCGTTCCGGCTGTAATAAAAGCGGCGTCAATCGTGCCATCTTGGATGCCGGAGACGGAATCATCAAACGACAAATTGCGCACTTCAATATCATCAAACGTCATGCCGTGAACTTCCAAAATTTGTTCCGCATTTGCCCGCGTTCCCGAGCCCGCTTCCCCGACAGAAACGACTTTCCCTTTTAGATCCTCAACGGACTGAATGCCCGATTTTTTCGTGGTGACAATTTGAATCGTTTCCGGGTAAAGGGTCGCAATCCCTTTCACGCTTTCAATTTTCTCTTTAAACATTAACTTTCCTTCTGTGGCATATGTCGCGATGTCAGTTTGCGCAAACGCAATTTCCGCATCGCCCGCATCCAAAATCGCCATGTTTTCCGCCGATGCCCCCGAAGTGATGGCATTAGCGTCGATACCCGTTTCATCTTTGATAATATCGGCAAACGCCCCGCCAAGCGGATAATACGTTCCGCCCGTCCCGCCGGTGGCAATGCTGAGGAATTTCACGTCGCCGCCTTGCTTCCCATTGGCCCCTTCTTGCTCTGTCCCTCCATTGTTGTTACCGTTTCCACAAGCGCCGAGCAACAGCGACAGAGAAAGAACAGCCATAGCACGCGTAAACCACTTTCGCTTCTTCATCGTCATCATCTCCTTTGCTATTTTCAGTTTCCCTTTATGATTATATTGCACCAAACATATTTTCACAACCATCATATTATTTCCGTAGTTCTGTTTTCCGATTGACCTGTAGAGGGCCAGGAGAAAACAGCCATTTCTCCTGATTCTTGGGTGTCAAGAGGAGCAACATTTGTAAGCTTCCCGATCTGAGAAGCGGGATGATTGAGCCTCATTTTTCTTTAAACCAGCAGTCCCGTAGAATGACGGAGAAACCAATGTTTCCTTCCAGCGCTGATATTTTATTGCCCCAAACTTCATCAAGCGATTGGCCCCCCTCCCACCCGGTATTGAGTGCCGAGTTTCTTTGAGGAGCCCGAAATGGAGTCAGGCAAAACTTGGCGAAAATCGCACGGTGTATGCGCTTTCACCTCCGAATTCCTGAGGCTTCTGCATCATGTGGCTGCCCATTCCCTTCTTTTGACCGTCACAACCCGGGAAGGAGCAGAAAAAAATCCGACAAACATAGGGATTCAATGAGAAAAATAATTGTCATAAAATTTAAACAGATTTACTAAAACGCTTACAACCATTCTCATTCAAAAGGGGGAGGAGAACAGCCATGGAAATGGCAACAAAATCGGTCATCATTGGGGGGCATACGGCGAAAAAGCCGCTGCTCGCCGCACTGCTCGCAGGGTTTCTGTTTCTCGGCGCCCTATTGTCCCTCTTCGGGATCACGGGGGTCGCGTACGCCTTGCCGCTCGGCGGAGTCGGTGAATTTACCGTCCAATTTGACAAGCTCAACGGGCAAGGCTTTAAAATGTACGGGGGGATGGCGGAATCTGGAGAGACGAAACAAACGCCGGTATTTGTCAACGAAATCAAAAATGCCAGCATCCAAGGACTCAAAATTTCCAAGGACTTCGAAGCGCTCGGTCTCCGCGTCGTCATTGAAGCCGGCGGAACAGTATCGATCGATGGGCTCGTGCAAAAAGCAACGCAAATTAACGGCAACATCACCTTCGGCAGCTTGACGATGAAAGAAAACTATGTAGGCGATGTACAAGATCCCGTTCAAAAAGCAGCACAAGAGTTCACCCAAGGAGCCGATAGCATTTCAATCGAAAACGGGGACTTAAAAACCGTTTATTTGTTCCAGCAAAAAGTTTCGCTTCCAGGCATGAAAGTATACTTTGAGAAACTGAAATAAGCAAGGATGATTGCTATGACCCGTTCCTATTGGCAGACGTTCAGGCGTTGGCGCCAGCGGCGGCCGTTTTGGGGAGCGACGCTTCTCTTGCTGTCGGGCTTGATCATTCTATGGATTCCAGCGCACTTATACGAAATTTCGCTCGTCCCGGGCAGCACCGTTTTCGTCGGCTTTTTCCTCGGCGGGATGGTGTTGCTTATGGCCGCGTTGTCCTACGCAATGCCGCGCCTGTCGACACTGTTTGGCATCATCGGCATGTTCAGCGCCATCTTGTCGATCATGGGCGCGTTAGGCGGCTTTCTCATCGGCACGATTTTAGGCATCATCGGCGGGGCGCTTTGCATTGCTTGGCGCCCGCAATGGGCTGAAACTGACGCTCCGCTGGCGCATGACGAGGCGGCTGCAGACAAAGAAACTGCCACCACCCAATGAAATCAAGCGAGAAGCAAAACCGAACGCGGATCGACCGTCCCGTTCGGTTTTGTTTTGTCATCGCCGCCAATAAAGGCACATATATATAAGTTGCAATAAAGATTTTCCGATTGTTCGATTCTGTTTTCCTTCATAACAAGTCATTTTGATAGAATGCGGTGGGCGCTCTACTGGATGTAAAACAAAGTTTCAACTTATATAGATGAATGAGATCGACCACTTTCCACAGAAGAAGGAGGACCGCCATGAAATACCTCTCTCCCGAGCGACTGCACGTCACCCAGACCGCTGGAATCACCCAGCTGTCACCAGTGAACGGCCGTCTGTACACCTTAACCCACTCGGACACGACTGGCACCTTATTCCTCACTGTCTCCCGCGCATTTGTCACTGATCAGCTCACTTCTCAACGCGATGAAGTGCTCGGTGAATGGAAACAAGCCGGGCAACAGCTAGTATTGTTTCTCTATGTATTCGTTGGCAACCGGCAAATGGGCCGGCAAGAAAATGCGCGCCGAGCGAACGTATTCAAGAAAGAATTGCCGTTGGCGCTCGAAGCTATTCGCTATGGCGACCGCGATTTTTTTCGCACGTACCCGTTTTGTGATTGGTGCCCGATTTTCATTCATTTCACTTCCGAATACCCGGAGCTCAACCGGACGGAATATTATGGCACTCCGTATTTGTATCGCTGACAACCGCTTCGGTGACGGGGCTATGCATCGCCGCGTTTTTGAGCAGTCGACAAACAAACCTCTTCCTGTTTCTCAACACCTTAAAATATCGGGCCAACGGTATTGCGCGCATTGTAAGAATTACCCTTAAGCATTGCACTCAAAGTGAGTGCCACTCTACATTCCCCGCCTCAATCATGATGATGTTCCCCCCGTCGGTGACTATTTTAACTTTTTCAAGCGATGAAGTGGCGGAAATAAGCACCACTTCCAATATTTCATCAGCATCAAAGTCTTTAACGCAATCTGTTTCAAAATATGTTACATCTTCAAAAACATTGAATCCTTCAATCATTTCCGGATCTTTCGTTTCGTCATAATCGAATTGTTGCCATTTGCATAACTCAGTTTCAAGAGATACTCTTTTGGTGGTCGAATCATATTCTACCTTATTAATTAAACTCCCATGCAAATGATATCTTTTAAGAAAATCAGATATTCTCATCATCTCTTCCCCCTTGTTCATCACAATGTTTGGGCTGTTGAGTATGTAGTTATTTCATGATGGCCGAAAAACAGAGGTGACAAGCTTTTTTCCAGACGTTAAAACTCAGAGAAAAATCGTGATGGATAAACTTTTGGCAATAGCAAACGAATGAGAGTGCGGGCGGGTTTTTATAGTCATCTTAAACGATTGATAATTTACATTATTTGGATCATTACGTATCTTTGTATTTCGTTGCTATAATCTTATTGACATCCGGATGATTAACATATCCTGAGAGGAAGGGAATAAGGTGGAAGGAAAGTCGATATTTAACTATCGCTATGTGGCTATGATTCTCTCATGTTGTTTAATTTTTAGTATTGTCGTCCCCCCATTTGCACAAGCTGCTCTTGGGAAATCGGAACGCGTAGTGCAAAAAAGCCGAAATATTGAAGCTAACATTGGTGATCTTCCCACGAAACGGCCAAAATCAAAATTAGAGCTCGAGAGCAGACGGACAAAGTATTCGACAAGATACTTGAATCCGGATGGAAGCTTTACTGAAGAGATATACCTGCAACCCCAATTTTATCAAGATCCTCTTGATAAGAAATGGAAAAAAATTAATAACGATCTAAAACCCAACGGGGCCGATATGTTTGAGAATACGGCTAACGCCTTCAAAGTAACATTCGCAAAACAATCGAGTCAACCTGAACTTGTTTCGATCAAAGAAAATGATAGAATCCTTTCGTTTATCCCAATAAATGCGAAAAATGTGCAAGGTGTTGCGAAAAATAATGAAATCATTTATAAAGGGTTATTTGAACAAACCGATGTGCGATATCGCCTTCAAGGCAATGCGGTCAAAGAGGATATTATTCTTAACAATAAACCTTCCAGCAATGCTTTTACTTTTGAGATGAAACTAAAAGGGGTAAAGGCTGTTGCTAAAAAAGACGGAACGATCGTCTTTGAAGACTCAAAAGGGAACCCTAAGTGGTACTTAGAAAAGCCATATATGTTCGATGCGAACCACAAGTATTCTGATCAAGTTGCCTTTCATTTACGTCAAAATAGCGGCAAAACTTATATTGATGTGATAGTAGATGAGAGCTTTTTACAAGATCCAGACACCATATATCCGGTAACGATTGACCCTACGATCAATGAATGGGATGTTTTGCGGGATAATTTTATTGCCTATAATTTTCCTGATTCTGTCTATTCGAGCAACACATACATGCATACAGGTTACAACAGTTATTTCGGAACGACTCGTGCTTTAGTGAGATTTTACCTTCCGAGTCTTCCGAGTGATAGTGTCATTTCCAGCGCTACATTTAATGCCTATCAAACAAATGCCGATGGTCAACAAGTATCTATTGATTTACATCGAATTACAAGCAATTGGTCTTCTTCTGTTACCTGGAATAATCAGCCTTCTATTCGAAGCACAAAAGAATCAACGACAACAAACAATACGGCCAATACGTACTGGAGCTGGGATATCACTCAGTTGGTCAAGGACTGGTACAATGGTATTCAGCCGAACTACGGCTTGATGCTGAAACAGCAGAACGAATCGTCTTCTCCATATCGCACATTTAATACGGTAAACAATAGTGTTAATACGCCGCGCATTACGATTAATTATTGGGTAGAGCCAATCGGCCAAGAATCTTTCTGGACGACCACTAAAGATGGGGTGAATCCAGCAAACGGAAACCTTGTTTTACAAACAACGGATCTTGCTATTTCTGGTCTAGGCGAAGATGTTGAATTTACGAGAACATACAATAGCCGAAAGTCCGGATCGAATGGGATGTTTGGTTATGGATGGATGTCTAATCTCGAAATGAATATTTGGGATGCAGGCAGTGGACCAGTTACGTTTGTTGATGGAGATAATACTCGTCATATTTTTGGTGAAAAAGTTGGCGGGGGATACGAAGCTGCTGGTGGTGTCTATCTCGATCTAATCAAAAATGGGGACGGCACTTATACAATAACCAAAACCGATGGTACGAAACTTTATTTCAATACAAATGGCAAACTTTCTCGCATGGTCGATACAAATGGGAACACGACTACATTGAATTATAATGCAAACGGAAAATTAGCTTCAATTACAGATGCATCAGCAAGAACGACGACGATTGCCTATGGAACAAACGGATATGTATCGAGTATCACCGACCCAGCAAACAGAACCATCTCTTATGAGTATGATGCTTCCGGCAACCTAACGAAAGTTACGGATGCTCAAGGAAACGCGACCATTTTTACGTATGATTCGGATCATAATCTAACAAGTATTAAAAATGCCCGAAATATTACGACGACAATTGGTTATGATACACTCGACCGCGTAACAAGCATTGAACGCCCTATTACGATTAACGGCGCACTTACAAATAGTACCACAAATTATTCATATGACAAAACCAATGGTGTTACGTCGGTCACAGATGGCGAAGGGAGACGGGTAGATTATACGTACAACGCTAACGGCAATATTATTCAAATCACAGAAAATCCTTTAGATGCTCAAAACAAGGCTGTGACAACATTCGATTATGATAATAACAATAATTTAACCCGAGTAGTGGAACCAAATGAAAATAAGGCGAATGGAACCGCAGCGTTCATTTATCAATATGACGAAAAAGGAAATATTGTCAGCGTTCAATTGCCAGAAAATCAGTCGGCACAATATACGTATGATTTGCAAAATAATCTTATCAAAGAGCAGGATTTCAACAGCAACGTCAGCACATTTGATTATGATCAAAATAACAATCAAACCGAAGCGATCGATCCTTATACACAATCAGTTTCACAGCGATACGATAATCTGGGAAATTTGCAGTATTCGACGTATCCAATGTCTACAGCTGATAACTTGGTAAGTAACTCTAGCTTCGAATTCGATCATAATGCGGATAATTGGCCAGACAACTGGACAAAGGCCGTAGAATCAGGGAAAATCGCTACATTCAGTTGGACGACAACAAGCAAATTTGGGAATAAAGCGATCAGCATTTCGAATTCGACCGGATGGGCGATTGTCAGTTCTGATAAGCAGCCGTATGATGGTGGAGTTTATGTGGCAAGCGGTTATGTAAAAACATCGTCCATGTCTGCCAGAGCTCTTATTAAAGTTGAATATTTTGATGCGCAAGGAAACTGGTTAAATCAAAAAATTTCTTATGGGTTGGCAGGAACGAACGATTGGACTCGGCTTCATGTCGTCGCGGATAATGCTCCATCGGGAACTCAGACGATTCGGGTATCTGTCGGTGTAAACGCTGGTTCTGGGACTGCTTATTTCGACGGGATCCAATTAGAGAAAGGAACGGTTGTCAGCGCCTATAATCTTGTTGATAATTCCAGCTTCGAGCGAGATATGAATAGTGATGGAATTCCTGACAATTGGACGACA
Organism: Geobacillus uzenensis; assembly: GCF_002217665.1. NCBI lineage: Bacteria > Bacillati > Bacillota > Bacilli > Caryophanales > Anoxybacillaceae > Geobacillus > Geobacillus uzenensis. The sequence continues at coordinate 188,463 of NZ_NEWL01000001.1, read as the reverse complement.
AGCGGCAATTTATCAACAAATGATGGACTAGATACAACAGTTGCGAATATATATGTTGGAAGCAAGTCATTTAAAATCACAGGAGAGTCTGGGAAAAATAAGCATATTAAACAACGGATTAATATTTCTGGCGACAGCAACACTAAACTTACGTTGTCTGGATGGTCCAAACAAGAAGGAGCCAATCCAAACGGCGGTTACTATAGCTTGCAAGTAGCAATCCACTATACGAATGGTACAACCGATTGGGGTTATGCAAACGACTTTGATAAGGCGAAGACCGACTGGCAGCATGTGACAGCGGAAGTCAAGCCGAAACAAGCGTTTGATTACATTGAAGTGTATTACTACTATTTTAATCAAACCGGAACCGCATGGTTTGATGCGATGCGCTTAGAAGTGGGAGCTTCCCATACTTCTTACACGTATGATGCGAAGAAAAACTATGTAACCCAAATCAAAGATCCGGCAGGAGATACGGTTTCTTTCGGTTATGATGCCGTAGGAAATCAGACAAGTGTAACGGATGGAAAGGGAAAAACGACTTCTTATGAATATAATGCCAATAACCAATTGACAAAAGTCACGGATCCAAACGGCAATGTGACGACGTATGGTTATGACGGTGTAGGAAATCGTACATCGGTTAAGAATGCAAAGAATTATATAACCAACTATACGTATAATGAGTTGAATCAGGTTTCTGGTTTCACGAACCCGTTAAATCAAACGACGTCCTTTGCCTATGATAAAAACGGTAATCTCACAAAGGTTACCTACGCCAATGGCGATAAGGTATCCTATAGCTACAACGCGCTGAACCGCCTTGTTTCGATTGCTTACAATGGCTTGACGAAATGGACGTTGAATTACGATGCCAATGGCAACGTGACATCGGTCACGGATGGTAGTGGAAATACGATCACGTACACGTATGATAAGAATAATCGTCCAACACGAATCAGTAAAGGGGCATCTAATTCCATTGCCTATGGCTACGACAATAACGGAAACGTGATGTCCACCTCCATCACAGTGGGTACAACAACCGACACCATCGGATACAGCTACAACCCGTTGGATCAGCTAGTCGTGTTGTCCAGAAACAGCGCCAACCTTGCGAGATTTACGTACGATGAGCGAGGGAATATTTCATCCATCATCCATGCGAATGGCACCTATACCGCCTACGAGTATAATGATGCCAACCAGTTAAAATCGATTAAAAACTTTGGCGCGAACGGCAATGTCTTAAATTACTTCAACTACAGCTATGATGCCAATGGCAACATTACCAGTGTGGAAACCAACAATGGAACGATCACGTATCAATATGATGCGTTGAATCAGTTGACAAAAGAAACACTAGCAGACGGGACGACCATCACGTACGAATACGATGCTGTGGGGAACCGTACGAAGAAAATTGTAAATAATGGAACGACTACTACCACAACATACACGTATGACGCCGCCGACCAATTAACAGCGGTCAACGGACAAGCGTACACGTACGATGCCAATGGCAATTTAACGAACAACGGCAATAAGACATTTGTGTACGATGATGACAACCGTCTCATTGAAGTAAAAAATGTATCTGGTACAACCATCGCGTCTTTCACGTACGATCAGCTTGGAAGACGCATCAGCAAAACAACATCAAGCGGAACCATCTATTATCACTATGATGGTGACTCGAACCAAGTGCTATATGAAACAGATGCCAACAATAACATCGTGGCGGAGTATACGTGGGATTACCAAGGAAACCCAGTTACAATGACCAAGGGTGGGGTAACTTATTACTACCATATAAATGGTCACGGTGATGTCACGGCATTAACCGATGCAAATGGTAATGTTGTGGCACAGTATCAGTATGATGCTTGGGGAAATATTATTTCGCAAACAGGCACGATGGCTTCGTCTAACCCATATCGTTATGCTGGTTATCGTTATGATGAAGAAACTGGATTATACTATCTCATGGCACGTTATTATGATGCGAACATTGGTCGGTTTATTACAAGGGATACGTTCCATGGGTTTGAGGATGATCCGCAGAGTTTGAATCAATATGCTTATGCTAATAATAACCCTGTAGTGAATATAGATCCTGATGGGCAATTTGCCATGCTCATTCCTGCAGCTTATGCTGCGGCAGTGGCAGTTTTAGGCACTGCGTTAGTTTATTATGCAATTAAGGCACTTGATGCTGTGGGAGAATTAATTGATCAAAGTTTTGCTAGAGTAAAAACAAAACCGAACTATAGATCTAAATATGAGTTACATCATATAGTCGCACAAAAGGCCAAAAAAGCACAACCAGCTCGTAATGTATTGAGCAAGGTCGGTCTCAATGTAAATAATCCTCAAAACTTAATTAGCATTAAAACAGGGCTGCATAGAAGATTGCATACAAATAAATACTATGAAACAATTAATAACATCATGAATTATGCCTATAATAAAAAGTACAGTTATAAAACAAACAGAAAAAGAGTAATTGCAGCTCTTGATGCAATTAAAGTATGGTTAAAAACAAAGAGTTTCTTTTCACCGTTCTAATGGTGAAACTAGGTTGATTTTTCAGAATGGGCCGATTATAGCCTATTAGCATAACCATGCAAATGAGATTAACGTGGAGCCACTGCAGGTATGACTATAGAAAAGAAAAACGTCAGTAGACAAAATCCATCATACCCGTTACTCCATGTTAATCTCTATATTCTTAACCATTTAGAAGTTAAAGATTATACCTAAATCAAAACTTAAACTATTAGTGTCCTCGGTTAAGGAGGGATCAAAACATGTTTCAAATGAATCTAATAAAAAAACTAAAAACTTCTTACCGTATAAGACTGTCAGGAGATAATAAATTTTTATGTCATAATATGGATAGTAAGACGATTGTTTATGATTTAACGACTTGGGAAAAAATTATTGAATTAAACAAACCTAATTATCCAAGTGATATGAGGTTCTCTGAAAACAATAAATATTTATTAATTAAAAGCACTACAGGTACTATATATGTTTATAACACTGCGAACTTCCAGTTGGTAAAAAAGATCCAATCGAAAAAATCTTTTAAGTTGGTTGAAGGAGATACTAATTTTACCCAAGATAATTTAATGATTCTTTCTGTTCTAGAAACCAATGATGGGCAACAAATTGGAACTATTAACATTCATTCAGGGGAATACACGATACTCACAGAATTTAAAAACGCCATTACACTTATTTACTATAATCAATTCCTCAAAAATAGAAATTATCATTTATTTACATTAAGTTATGTAAATAACGAAACGGGTTATAGAGAGAATAAAATTGTTAAAGTTAAGGAACCAATTAACAAGCAGTCAATTGAGTTAAAAAGTCACCCGGAAATTTTAATTTGGGACTCTGTCATTTTCGACTCCATTCATGACGTCTACATCTTGGTAAACGGTTATGAAATAATCTTAGTAGACTCAGACTTTAAAAAGATTTTGAAGAGAGGACACATCATTGACAATGATTCTCCTATGGAACACATTGGATATTTCCAATACCTTCATCAATCAAATGATGGTAGGTTTATTGTAGTGACTTATAATGAAAGTGTAATTATCTTGAGATATGAGGATTTAAAAACCATATTAATTGAAAAAATTCCATATGCTTGTTTTGCTGAATTTAGTAACGATGACCAATATTTACTTGTTGGTACTTGGGAGAACGGGTACGTTTTAGAGAACAACTTACTAGAATATTTTTAGAATTGGTATCTGTACATGTCCTCTCCCATGGAACGAATACAATGCTGTCGGGAACCGTACGAAGAAAATCGTAAACAATGGAACGACGACGATTACCACAACATACACGTATGACGCCGCCGACCAACTAACAGCCGTTAACGGACAGGCATACACATATGACGTGAACGGGAATTTAACGAACAACGGCAACAAAACGTTTGTGTATGATGACGAAAACCGTCTCATTCAAGTAAAAAACGCATCGGGCACTACGATCGCAACCTATACGTATGACCATCAAGGAAGACGCATCAGCAAAACAACATCAAGCGGTACGACTTACTATCACTACGATGGCGACTCGATTCGTCTGTTGTATGAAACAGACGCCAACAACAACATCACAGCGGAATATACGTGGGACGCATTGGGCCGCCCGGTCACGATGACGAAAGCCGGAGCCACTTACTACTATCATTTGAACGGTCATGGAGATGTCGTTGCATTGACGGATGCAAGCGGAAATGTCGTCGCCCAATACGAGTATGACGCATGGGGTAACATTCTGTCCAAAACCGGTGCGCTGGCAACAGCGAACCCATACCGTTATGCCGGCTATTATTACGATGAGGAAACCGGGCTATACTACCTAATGGCGCGGTATTATGAGGCGAATATGGGACGGTTTATTACAAGAGATACGTTCCATGGGTTTGAAAATGAGCCGCAAAGTTTGAATCAGTATGCGTATACGAAAAATAACCCTGTTAATTCTATTGATCCAAATGGTCACTACTCAAAGCGACTTGATTTAGGGTTCAATAGTTATATTAAGGTAAATATAGGTTGGCAAGAAATATCTGTAACAATTAATTTAACTCCTGGATTTTTAATAAGTACAGGTATAGGCTTTGGTGCAGGTTTAGCCGCCAGTTATGTAATAAAACAAGTTTTGACTTGGTATCTATTCCCGGTTCTTTCTAATATCATATTAACTAAGGCAGCAGAAAAAGTTGTTAACTATTTAGCAAAAAAGCTTTCAAAATCTGCATTTAAAAAAATAACCAAAGGATATAACTGGACAAAAAAATCTATATTCTATACGAGCTTGGTAGTTCCAAATCTAATATTTAGGTATTAAATTCGGGTATTATTGTAAATTATCAAGTTAATTCGGAATAGAATGGTCATTTTTTTGCAAATCCAAACGGATTTTTGCACGTTCATCCAGCAAAAATCTGCGGAATTATGCAAATTTCCTCCCTTCTGTTTACAGAAAAAAACATTCGGTTGCTTAATATGGAGCCACTGCGGACATGTGTTCTAGGGAAAGGTGCGAGCACTAATCCTTGTTTTGCTAGGCATTGAACCAAACATGTCCGCTACTCCATGTAAAACGGATACATCTAATTTGGAGGTTAAATTCCAAATTAAAGTGATTGGCTGACGTACAAGGGAAATAATAATCTTTAAATTTATATTGCCATGATTTTGGGAAGGAATGTTTTATACACACTATAATGTGATTTTGTAAAGTGTGAGTAACAAAGAAGCGTTCGGGTATAGTCAGTTTCTCATCCAGCACATGAACTTTTGTAGATCTATCTCTTGATTGAGAAAAAGAAGTGCTTTGAAGGTAAATTGAATTCAGAAAACGGAATATTTAATTTTTAGGAAACACACTTAGTTCGCAAAGTGGAATTTGATTTAATGAACTAATAATTTAATGTGCCATATTATGATTAAGTTAAAAATGGTTGAAATGCCCCTTGATTGAAATTTTTAGATTTAAATAAATTAGCCATAAGGATGGTGTAAAAAATGGAATTAACCTTGATGTCAATCATTTTTATTTTAATAGGGTTGTCTTTAATATGGCTATCTATTTTTGGATCTAATGTAAAAATTAAAGAGTCTTCCTCTGGAACACCAACAGATGTTTCTGACTTTTTTCTTATGATGATTTATAAACTTTTCCCTCCTATAATTAGAAGGATATTTTTATTTTTGTTGGGATTAGGTATTGTAATTGGATTCATATATTTACTGTTTTTAGAATTCTAGCTGATGATACTATATAGATGTAATTAGGGGGGCCAGCAGATTCGCCATCCAGCAGTAGAAATCGAAAAATCGCCTAAAATAACATATTGACTGTAGATGAGTAAATTAGCTAACATAAATTTACAATCAAACAAAAAAGGAGACATGAACCAGACTCCTTGGTTAGAATAGATGTGCCACCAACTACCCACAAGGAGGTTCATGTTTTATGAATAGATTAGCGTATCATCAAGGAATCCACAAGTTTTTCATGATGTTGGGGTTGGCCTTGCATATCTCCAAACCGGTTTGGAAGCATCTCGTTCACCTTGTCGATGCCTTGACTACCAAGAGATTTTCGGGAACGTTGACCGATGTCCATCACTGGAGTTTTCATCCGAATCATCGAACCACGCTCAGCCACTTTTTCACGAAAAGCCCTTGGAACGAGGAAAGGCTGCTTGAGAAGCTTCAAGAGTGGGTTCTTCGCCAGATCGAACGCCTAGCCAAACGGACGAATCAGCCCCTTTTCCTTTCAATTGATGATACGATTTGCCAAAAAACGAAGCCTTCGTCACGGGCCACGCACGTCATTCAAGGATGTGATTGGCATTACTCCCATAAAGATCATCAAATGGTCTGGGGGCATTCGCTCATTTGGCTGATGGTGCACACCTTCACGCAAGCGTTTCCGTTCGCGTTCCGCTTGTATGACAAGAAGGCGGAAACAAGCAAAATGGACCTGGCGATCGAGATGCTTTCCTCGCTCAAAGGAAAACGGGCTCGTCCGGTGTATGTGCTTATGGATTCATGGTATCCGTCCAGGAACTCATCGAAGCCTGCCTGAAACAGGGATTCCATGTCATCGCGATGCTCAAGACGAACCGGATTCTCTACCCGAAAGGCATCGGGGTCCAAGCCAAGTCGTTTGCCCGCCATATCGAGCCAAAAGACACCCGCCTCGTCACGGTGGGTCAGGAGCGTTACCGCGTGTATCGCTATGAGGGGGCGATCCATGGCCTCGATGACGTATTGGTGCTGCTGTCTTGGAAGTCGGATCAGCCGATGACGCTGGAACATTTCCATGTCGTCTTGAGCACCGATCGGGAGCTAGGCGATGAAGAGATCTTGCGTTACGATGCCCAGCGTTGGACGATCGAATGCTTTTTCTGGCAGGCGAAAGAGCAACTGAAGCTGGATGGATACCGCGTTCGTCACATTCGGGCGGTGAAACGGTATGGGGTGACCGTTTTGTTGGCTTGCGTGTACAGCATAGCGGAATCCCAACAAAGACATCTCTGCCGGGCTGGACCTTCTTCGGACTCGGAAAGGACATAGCCTGATTGAGTTCATTTACAACGCGGCGAAGCAAGATATTGCCATTGATGTTGTCAAAAAACAGCTCCATGTCGCCTAAGGGGTACCCTGTTTGTCTCTTTGTTAATGGAAAATGTTGTAATGAAAATTGCTCATCTACAGTAACAATGTAGGAATTTTATGGGCAACTGCTAAGCCTTATGTAAAAAAAATATATGAAAAATGGCTCTTCACCACAAGTTGTACTTGATCATTTAAGGTAGGTGTGCATAGAGGGTACAAAAAATGCGAATTTTCCTGTATGGTAAAGGTGACCAAACCAAACCATGGAGGGAAATTCGCATGTACTCTAAGATCAAGCTGATGAAACGTCGGGGATACGGATACCGAAATATCCAGCGTTTTGCACTGCGGGTTCGGCTGGAAACAGCTAACATACTTTCATGACAGGTGCAAGTACATCTTTTGGTGATGAACCTGAAAAATATAAAAAATGGTTATAAAATATAATGAAATAAAGGAGTAGAATTTAATGGAGGAGGATTTTTACTGGTCTATATTTAATTTTTCAGTTGGAATTTTTGGGATTTGGATGTTTTTTTACACAACACGACAAAGATTTTTTCATAGCAAAACTTTTAGTCGTCTTAAATATATAACCCCATTGCCTATATCTTTTAATTTTTGGCTTATTAAAATTTTGTATTTTGTTGGCGGATTATTATGTGTTGTAGTTGGAATATATGGAATGGCTCGTCCATTTCTCTAAGTAATGAGTATCCATGATGCTAGTATTGGCATCATGGATCTGTTTTTAAAACGATACCGTATTACTTACTGTAGATGAGCAAATTCGCTAACATAAATTTACAGCCGAACCAAAAAAGCGACATGGACTCGATTCCTTGGTTAGAATAGACAAGTGCAGCTCTTGGCGGCGCTAGAGTTGAGGCCGCCTCCGAAGATTGTAGGCATCCATCCTCGCGCCTAGATACACGCCGGAAGAATGCCCAAATGCCTCTCGTCCCTTTGGCCTCAAGGGATGAGAGGCATTTTGTTTACTTGGTCACTGTCGAACTTGTATACAATGCAAGGCAAAAAACACGGTGCAAAATCCGCGCAAAATTTTCGCCCATTCGCTGGCTTCTTTCGGATTCTTGTAAAAGCAAAAACGACCGCAAACACGGTCGCATCAAGGGTTTCACGATTTCGCATCCGAACCGTTCGGATGTTGGAAATGGAGACGGTGGGAGTCGAACCCACGTCCAGAGGCATCGCCACTTAAGCATCTACGAGCGTAGTCGGTATATTTCGCTTCGCCGTCCGTTCCGCCTACCGACAGGCCTCCCGGCGGCTAGCCTGGTTCGTCTCTTCCCTCATCCTCAGGCGGCGGATTTGGGCGTAGCCCGCTTCATATGAGCCCCTCGAACGCCACGCGAGCGATGGCGGGAGGAGCTAGCTGCAGCAATTAAGCAGCTAAAGCGTAGTTTTGTTTGCCAGTTATCTTTAGGTGACGTTTTTACGAGGACGTCCCCCTCGGCTCGCCGCTTAAGCTCGACCTACCCCTGTCGAATCCGGATCGTCCCCGCGGTGCGAAGAGATCGGAACAGCTTAAGCCATGGATAACTGGCTGTTGCACTTTTTATTATACCATGGTTTTGCGCATTTTCAATGGGAATGTTTTCAACGTCGGTGAAAACCAATGGTTTTTTCCAAAAGGATGGAATTCGCTAGGAAAGAAGAGCCGATGTTTCAAGGCTTCCCCACTTGAGAAACATCGGTTTTGACTTTTTTATACGTCGCTTGCTCCCTACAGCTTTTGCCGCTCGCGGAACACCCGCTCGATTTCGCGCTGCGCTTCTTTCCGTTTCATGTCTTCCCGTTTGTCGTATTTTTTCTTCCCTTTGGCGACGCCAAGCTCCACTTTGGCGAAGCCGTTTTTGATGTACAATTTCAGCGGCACGAGCGTATACCCTTGCTCTTTCGTGTAGCCGATCAGCTTGTTGATTTCACGGCGGTGCAGGAGGAGCTTGCGCGTCCGCAGCGGATCATGGTTGTAGCGGTTGCCTTGTTCATACGGGCTGATATGCATATTATGGAGAAATACTTCCCCTTTTTCCACTTTGGCGAACGAATCTTTTAAGTTGACGCGCCCGTTGCGGATCGATTTAATTTCCGTCCCTTGCAAAACGAGACCCGCTTCATACGTTTCTTCAATAAAATAATCATGGCGCGCTTTTTTGTTTTGCGCGATCACTTTTCCTTCCCCTTTTGGCATACACGTCCTCCTCCTCATCGTAGCGCTTTTATTGTACCAAAAACGAAAAAGAAGGAAAAGCCGCCTGCTCGGCTTTCCCTTACCGTTTTTTCTTTTTCTTCTTTTTTGCTTTGGCGCCGCGATTCGTGTTGTGATTCTTTTTCGCTTCTGCTTTTGCTTTCTTTTGCTTTTTCCCTTCGATGACGACCGGAGCGGCTTTCGCTTTCGACGGGCGGCGTCCTTTCATGCCGACGACTTCAAAGTCGACGATCCGCTCGTCTTTGTTGACGTTGATGACGCGGACGGTAATCTCATCGCCGATGCGGTACATTTTCCCCGTCCGCTCGCCGATCATCGCGTAGCTGCGCTCGTCGTAGCGGTAATAATCGTCCGTTAAATAGCTGACGTGCACCAAGCCTTCGATCGTGTTCGGGAGTTCGACGAACAAGCCGAAGTTCGTCACCGAGCTGATGATGCCGTCAAATTCCATCCCGATTTTGTCTTCCATAAACTCCGTTTTCTTCAAATCATCGGTTTCCCGCTCGGCCTCGACGGCGCGCCGCTCCATGTTGGACGCGTGTTCGGCGATATCGGGCAGCTTTTCCGCCCATTTTTGCTGGGTGTCAGCATCCATCTGCCCGTTGATGAGATACGTCCGGATCAACCGGTGGACGATCAAGTCCGGATAGCGGCGGATCGGCGACGTAAAATGGGTGTAAAACTCGGTCGACAGCCCATAATGGCCGAGGCTTTCCGCGTCATAGCGGGCCTGCTTCATCGACCGGAGCATGACGGTCGAAATGACCATTTCTTCCGGTTCGCCGCGCACTGCTTCGAGAATTTGCTGCAAGGCGCGCGGGTGGATTTGGTTGCCCGTTCCTTTGACGACGTAGCCGAAGTTCGTAATGAACTCCAAAAAGCGTTGCAGTTTTTCCGGTTTCGGGTCTTCGTGAACGCGGTACATAAACGGCACGTTCAGCCAATGGAAATGCTCGGCGACCGTTTCGTTTGCCGCCAACATAAACTCTTCGATGAGCCGCTCGGCGACCGACCGCTCGCGCAAGACGACATCGTACGGTTTGCCGTTTTCATCAACGAGCACTTTCGCCTCTTTAAAATCGAAATCGATGGCCCCCCGCTTCATCCGTTTCGTCCGCAAAATGTCGGCGAGCTCGGCCATCAGCTCAAACATCGGCACGAGCGGCGCGTATGTTTCACGCAACGCCTCGTCTTTATCGACCAAAATTTTATTGACGTCGGAATACGTCATCCGCTCGACGGTGCGGATGACACTTTGGAAAATTTCATGGCGGACGACTTCGCCTTGCGGGGTGATTTCCATTTCACACGACAGCGTCAACCGGTCGACTTTCGGGTTGAGCGAGCAAATGCCGTTCGACAGCCGGTGCGGAATCATCGGAATGACGCGGTCGACCAAATAGACGCTCGTGCCGCGCTCATACGCTTCGCGGTCAATCGGCGAGCCTTCCTCGACATAATGGCTCACATCGGCAATATGGACGCCAAGTTTATAGTTGCCGTTCTCAAGTTTTGTCACGGTCACCGCATCGTCCAAGTCTTTCGCATCTTCCCCGTCAATTGTGACGATCATCTCGCCGCGCAAGTCACGGCGCCCCTCCAAATCTTTTTCCGTAATGACGTCCGGAACACGGTTGGCGTGCTCGATGACGTCATCCGGAAACTGCAGCGGCAAACCGTGCTTATAGATGACCGATAAAATATCGACGCCCGGGTCGTTTTTATGGCCGAGAATTTGGACGACTTCCCCTTCAGCGCTCATTCGCCCTTGTGGGTATGATGTGAGCCGGACGACGACTTTATGCCCTTCGACCGCTCCGTTTGCCGCGTTTTTCGGGATGAAAATGTCGTTGACGATCCGTTTGTCATCGGGGATGACAAAGCCGAAATATTTGCTTTCCGTGTATGTACCGACGACTTCTTTCACCCCGCGCTCCAAAATGCGGACGATCGTCCCCTCGCGGCGCGCTCCGGCGGAGTCGGCCTGAACGCGAACAAGCACCGTGTCGCCGTGCATGGCGTTTTTCAATTCGGACGGCGGGATGAAAATATCATCCATTCCCGGCTCTTCCGGCGTGACGAAGGCAAATCCTTTCGCATGGCCCGTCACTTTGCCGCGCACGAGGTTCATCCGCTCAGGCACACCGTAGCGGTTGCTGCGCGTCCGGACGACGAGCCCTTCCTCTTCCATGGCGACGAGCGTTTTGACGAACGTTTTAAATTCCTCAGCATCCGTAATGCCAAACGCTTCTTCGAGTTCTTCCACGGTGAGCGGCTTGTACGCCTCATCGCGCATAAACGTTAAAATTCGTTCGGCCAATGCGTGATCCATCAGCCATCTCCTCCTTTCCGCCGTTACCAATCTAACGACTCAAGAAACGCATAAATATCTTCATGCAGCTGGTCTTTTTCTTCATCAAGCGTAATGACATGGCCGGATTGTTCATACCATTTGATTTGCTTGATCGGCGATTCAATTTCGTTGTAAATGATGTTGGCGCTGTCTGGGTTGATCATTTCGTCATGGCGCGCCTGAACGACAAACGTCGGCGCGTAAATCAAATCAAGGTGGCCGCGCACATCAGCAATAAGCTCTTGCAACGCTTTCAATGTGTTCATCGGCGTTTGTTTGAACTGCTCCATTTCCTGTTCAATTTGTTCTGCCGATTTTCCTTCCCGTTTTTTGTATTCGCGCGCATACTCGAGCACACCTTCATACATCGTTTCTTCGCTTTTGATATACATCGGTGCGCACATCGTCACAATGCCTTCTATAGGTACAGTGTAACCTAATTTTAAGGAAAATACGCCTCCAAGCGACAACCCGGCGACCGCGATGTTTTCGTAGCCTTTGTTTTTCAAAAACTGATACCCGTTCATCACATCTTGCCACCAATCGTCCGGACCGGTATGGACGAGCTCTTCCGGCGGCACGCCGTGCCCTTTGTAAATCGGCGCATGGCACGTGTAGCCTTTTGATTCGAGAAAGCGTCCGAGCATCCGGACATCTGCGGAGTTGCCGGTGAACCCGTGCAAAAGCAAAACGGCGCGCTCCCCAGCTTCAAAGAAAAACGGTTTTGGCGGAACAATTTTCATCATCGTTCTCCTTCCTCTCTGGATGAAATAGAAAAGGCAGCCCGTTTCTTATCAGGACCGCCCCCGCTTTTCGCTTATGATGGTTGGACATATGTGACGAGAATCGTCAATACGAAAAACAAAATGGCCAACACGACCGTTACGCGCTGAAACACGGCATCGAGCCCGCGCGCTTTCTGTTTGCCAAACAGCTGCTCGGCACCGCCGGTAATCGCTCCCGACAGCCCGGCGCTTCGGCCTGACTGCAGCAACACAACGACGATCAGCGCAATCGACACAATCACAAGCAGCGTCACAAGCAAGGCATGCATGCTTGACACCTCCAACGACCTACGTTGCAATAGTTTTACTATACCATAGATCGCCGTTGGCGGCAACTGGCGAGCCTGTCTCAACACGCCGAAAGGCATAGATTCACTTTTTTTAAATCCGGAAGATGCTGAAATGGAGGAAATCGATGAAATCATTGACGAATGCTTGGCAAAAATCGCAACGTATCTGACTTGATCGGCCTGGTGGCAACGGAAGAATGGAACGGTGTTGAAGGAAAGACTGCGTTTCCTGTCTTTGCAAGACAGCTGAATCGAAGAGCAGGGGCCAAAAAAATTCTTCGCCCCTACCCCTTTGCATAGATGGGGGAACGCTTCGTCCTCCATCTGCTTGACGCTCCATGCCTCGGGCGCGGTATGATCATTGTCGTCCGCAGCCGAAATGAGTTACAATGAAAGCAAATCGGCAACGACGGGAGGGACTCCAATGGCAAGACCAGACGAACGAGTCGTCATCGCGATTGACGGCTATCAATTCAAACGGGCGCGGGAGGCGAAGGAAGGGAAAATTTTCGTCACGTCGCCGATCGGGGCGAACTTTACGTTTGACGTCAACGTCATGCGGAAGCTGCTTGAGGCGATCGACCGCGACCCGGCGCTGGCGGAACAGTTCGGGCTTCCTTCACCGGGAGCAAACGAATAACAAAGGAACGGCGGTTGGCCGTTCCTTTTTCCTTATGCGCGCGTCATCCACGCTTCCCGCTCGCGGCCGAACGGGTCGTCCTCGACATGGCTGGCGGCCGAAAAGACAAAGGCCGCCTTGCGCTCGCTCGTATACGCCGGCCATGCTTCCGGCAAGTGAGCACCGTTCGGGTCTCCGGTGCGGGCAAGCGAGAGCCAAGCGTAATGCATTTCATTGGCGATCGCCTCGCGCTCCGGCCGGTTGCCGACGAAATTCGCGACGCCCGGCTGATGGAGATTGTGAAACACAAACGGCAGCTCGAGCGCGTGGCATGCTTTCAGCTGGCCGCCGAACACCGGCGTCTCATAGTCAAAGCGGTACATGTACACATCCGCCCCTTGCGCCGCTTGGGCGTCCGCCGTCCGCAGCATCCCCTCGACAAAAACGCGGTACGTCATGATACGAAGCCACGTTTGCCAGGCGGGCGCTGACGCATCCGCCGTTTCCTTGTAATAGCGGATTGCCGCATCCGGAATCGGCCCGACTTCACGGTTGATCCGGTCAAGCAGTTCTTTTTCGCCAAGCTTTGTCCAAGACGGATCGGTCAACGTAAATAAATGGTACTCGTCTTTCGTCACGCCAATCAAGATCGGAACACCGCTGGCCGCCCCATCGCGGAGCGCTTCGATCGGATGGCGGCGCAGCACATGTCCGTCAATCACCGGGCCATACGTGATTCCTGGGCCAAGCGACATCGCCGCCTGCAACAGTTCGTTGGCTGGAATCGACAACAGCCGATCACGGTCGCCTAGACGGACGCCGGCGCGCTCGAGAATACGCTCGGTCATGACCATCGCTGTCTCCGATGAACGAAGAAGAAGCGAACCCGACCCGCTTTGCAAAATGGCGCGCCGAAACAGTCCGCTGGCCTCCGGAAGCGACAACAGCACGCCAACGCTCGCCGCTCCGGCCGATTCGCCGAAAATCGTGATGTTGTCCGGATCGCCGCCAAACGCCGCAATGTTCTCCTTCACCCAGCGCAATGCCGCCACTTGATCCAAAATGCCGAGATTGCCCGCTTGGGCGTACGCTTCACCAAACGCATCACCGAGATGCAAAAAGCCGAACACATTCATCCGGTAGTTGATCGTCACGACAACGACATCACCGCGTTTCGCAAACGCCGCGCCATCATACCACGGCGACGAGCCCGAACCAAACAAAAAGGCGCCGCCGTGAATCCAAAACAACACCGGGCGCTTCTTCCCATCAGCCGCGGGCGACCAAATGTTCAGGTACAGCCCATCCTCGCTCGGCGGCTCGCTCATCCGCCCGAGCAATCCGCTGAAAATCGGATCCGACGGCTGCATGACAACCGGCCCGAACGATGTCGCCTCCCGCACCCCATCCCATGCCTCAGGCGGCTCCGGCGGCAAAAACCGGCGCTCACCGACCGGCGCTTTCGCGTACGGAATTCCCTTCCAAATGAAAACGCCTTCATTCATTTCCCCACGCAACCGTCCGTACCTTGTTTCAACAACGGTTCGCTCCATCCCCCTACCTCCTGAATATTCAAATGATTCAAGAAATATTATAAACCACCACCCCTCCCACGTCCATCGTTTTGCGCCCGCATGAGAGGGGCTCATGCCGCTTAAAAAAGAGAGGCCCCATGCCGAAAAGCAAAGATCACCGCGGCCGAAACCGTCAGCACCATTACAGTTTCTCTTGGCGCACCTTTTCTCTCATTAATTAATAACGAACATAAACTAGTAACTATACCCAAAGCACCTGCAATGAAGAAAAGATATTTTATATTGAAATAATCAACACTGACCCCAAAAATAAACTGGGCTACTGGCGTTGATAGCATTGAAATCGCCATCATAATACTATTCACTCTTCCTAGTGAACTACCCCCACTTAATTTTCTAGCGAAAATTTGAAGTGGGGGCTTCCAAAGAAGTTTGACTGCTTCAAGCAATCCTTATTCTTTGAGGCGTGTCCACTTCGCCGCTAGAGCATAAGACACTCAGGTCTACAGCTTTACTTTTCTTTAAGATGTTTAATGCGCCATTGAGTTCTCGAAGAGTCAAGTATTCTTCTTTGGTCAAACCATTTAGCTGTTGTTTGATACAAAAATACATGTTTTCACCTCCCATCTAACTATATGATACTATATTTTACTGAATCTATCCTATTTTCAGCAAAATATAGTTAAGGCGATTCATCTCCCACTTACTCCGCTTCGCTTCGTTGAAGTGAGAGTCTTCTCGCCTAATTAAGATAAACTGTAGGTTGATCTCTTTGTTAACGGAAAATATTGTAATGGAAATTGCTCATCTACAGTCCTTTATTTAAATCCTTAAAGATAACTATAAAAACCCGCCCCGCTCTCATTCGTTTGCTATTGCCAAAAGTTTATCCCTCACGGTTTTTCCCTGAGTTTTAACCGCTGGAAAAAAGCTTGTCACCTCTGTTTTTCGGCCATCATGAAATAACTACATACTCAACAGCCAAAACAAAGAAAAAGCACCTTTCTTGGCAAACAGCCGAAAGGTGCCTGTCATGATTCCGTTAGCGGTTATTTTTTCAAATTGTAAAACGAACGAATGCCTTGGTAAATAGCCGTGTGGCCGAGCTCGTCCTCAATGCGAAGCAATTGGTTGTATTTCGCGACGCGGTCCGTGCGCGACGGCGCTCCGGTTTTGATTTGGCCGGCGTTTGTCGCCACCGCGATGTCGGCGATCGTGCTGTCTTCCGTTTCGCCGGAGCGGTGCGAGATGACCGCCGTGTAGCCGGCGCGTTTCGCCATTTCGATGGCATCGAACGTTTCCGTCAGCGTGCCGATTTGGTTGACTTTAATTAAGATCGAGTTGCCGACGCCTTTTTCAATGCCTTCGGCCAATTTTTTCGTGTTCGTCACAAACAAATCGTCGCCGACGAGCTGCACTTTGCGGCCGAGCCGCTCGGTGAGCAGTTTATGGCCTTCCCAGTCGTTTTCATCGAGCCCGTCTTCGATCGAGATGATCGGATATTTCGAGACGAGCTCCTCATACCAAGCGACCATTTCTTCCGACGTTTTGACGACGCCTTCGCCTTCGAGGTGGTATTTGCCGTCTTCTTTGTTGTACAGCTCGGACGACGCGACGTCCATCGCGAGCATCACTTGTTCGCCCGGTTTGTAGCCGGCTTTTTCGATCGCTTCGATGATCGTTTGCAGCGCTTCTTCGTTCGATTTCAAGTTCGGGGCGAAGCCGCCTTCGTCACCGACTGCCGTGTTGTAGCCTTTTGCTTTTAGCACCGCTTTTAAGCTGTGGAAAATTTCCGCGCCCATGCGCAGCGCTTCGCGGAAGCTTTCCGCACCGACCGGCATGATCATGAATTCTTGAATGTCAACGTTGTTGTCCGCATGCGCGCCGCCGTTTAAAATGTTCATCATTGGCACCGGCAGCGTTTTGGCGTTAAAGCCGCCCAAGTATTGGTACAGCGGCAGGCCGAGTTCGTCCGCTGCCGCGCGGGCGACGGCGAGCGACACGCCTAAAATGGCGTTCGCGCCAAGTTTCCCTTTGTTTTCCGTGCCGTCAAGTTCAATCAACGCGCGGTCGATCGCCACTTGGTCGGTGACTTCTAAGCCGATGATCTCCGGTGCGATCACTTCGTTGACGTTCTCCACCGCTTTTAATACCCCTTTGCCGAGGTAGCGGTTTTTGTCGCCGTCACGCAGTTCAACGGCTTCATATTCCCCGGTTGAGGCGCCGCTTGGCACGAGCGCCCGGCCGAAGCCGCCGTCTTCCGTGTATACTTCTACTTCTACGGTTGGGTTGCCGCGCGAGTCGAGCACTTCACGCGCATACACATCAATAATCGCAGACATATCGACACTCTCCTTTTTGATGGTTGTTATTTCAAGATTAACGTGTTTCCGGTCATTTCTTTCGGCTGCGGCAAGCCAAGCAAATCGAGCATCGTCGGCGCCAAATCGCCTAAAATGCCGTCTTTGCGCAGCTCGATGCCATGTTTAGTGACAATCACCGGCACCGGATTCGTCGTGTGGGCCGTTTGCGGCTTGCCATCTGGCGTCAACACTTCATCGGCGTTGCCGTGGTCGGCGGTGATGATCGCGATGCCGCCTTTGGCCAAAATGGCATCGACCACTTTGCCGAGGCACTCGTCAACGGCTTCCACCGCTTTGATCGTCGGTTCGAGCTTGCCCGAATGGCCGACCATATCCGGGTTGGCGTAGTTCAAAATAATCGCGTCATATTTATCGGCTTCAATTTCCTTAAGCAGCGCGTCCGTCACTTCATACGCGCTCATTTCCGGCTTTAAGTCGTACGTTGCCACTTTCGGCGAGTTGATCAAAATCCGGTCTTCGCCCGGAAACTTCTCTTCACGGCCGCCGCTCATGAAAAACGTCACGTGCGGATATTTTTCCGTCTCGGCGATGCGCAATTGGCGCAAGCCGTGCTGCGACAACACTTCGCCAAGCGTGTTGTCGAGGTTCGTCGGCTTGAACGCCACGTACCCTTTCACCGTTTCACTGAAATGCGTCAAGCAGACAAAAAACAAATTTTTTGGATGCCTCGGGCCGCGATCAAACTCACGGAAATCTTCGTTCGTGAACGTGTTCGAAATTTGGATCGCCCGATCGGGGCGGAAGTTGTAAAAAATGATCGCGTCGTTGTCTTGAATCGTCGCCACCGGCCGGCCGTCTTCACGGACGATGACCGACGGCAGGACGAATTCGTCGTAAATGCCATGCTTGTACGAATCTTCAATGCACTCGAGCGGATCGCGGTACGTCGGGCCTTCGCCGTACACCATCGCCTGATACGCTTTTTCCACGCGGTCCCACCGCTTGTCGCGGTCCATCGAGTAGTAGCGGCCCGATAACGTCGCGATTTCGCCGACGCCATATTCCTTGATTTTTTCCTGCAGTTCTTTGATGTATTGCGGCGCCGTTTGCGGGCCGACGTCGCGGCCGTCCAAAAAGCCGTGGATGTACACGCGCTTCACGCCTTCTTTCGCCGCTAAACGCAGAAGGGCGTACAAATGATGAATATGGCTGTGCACCCCACCGTCGGAAAGCAAGCCAAACAAATGCAAGCTCGTCCCATGCTCTTTCACATGGTTCATCGCCGCCAAAAACGTTTCATTGCGGTCAAACTCGCCTTCGCGAATGGCGATGTTCACCCGCGTCAAGCTTTGGTAGACAATGCGGCCGGCCCCGATGTTCAAGTGTCCGACTTCCGAGTTGCCCATTTGCCCTTCCGGCAGCCCGACCGCCTCGCCGCACGCTTTCAATGTCGCATGCGGATACTCGTTCCAATAGCGGTCAAAGTTCGGCTTCTTCGCTTGGGCGACCGCATTGCCGTACGTTTCCTCGCGCAGCGCAAACCCGTCCAAAATGATGAGGGCAACCGGTTTTTTACTCATGGCGCCCCGCCTCCACGAGCTGCAGGAACGAAGCCGGCTCGAGGCTCGCGCCGCCGACTAACGCGCCGTCAATATGCTCTTGAGCCAGAAAATCGCGGATGTTGTCCGGCTTGACGCTGCCGCCGTATTGGATGCGGATCGCTTCTGCCGCATCGCTGCCGAACAGGCGGGACACGACCGAACGAATATGGCCGCAAACCTCATTCGCGTCTTCAGCGGTTGACGATTTGCCCGTGCCGATCGCCCAAATCGGCTCGTATGCGATAACCGCTGCCTTCACTTGGTCCGGCGTCAATCCCGCGAGCGCTTTTTCCACTTGTGAAGCGACGACGGCATTCGTCTGCCCGGCTTCCCGTTCTTCGAGCGTCTCTCCGCAGCAAATGATCGGCACAAGACCGCGGGTGAAAGCGGCCAACACTTTTTTGTTCACCGTCTCATCCGTCTCGGCAAACATTTGCCGGCGCTCGGAATGGCCGAGGATGACATACGTAACGCCGAGGTCTTTGAGCATGACCGGGCTCACTTCGCCGGTGTACGCCCCTTGGTCGGCAAAATGCATGTTTTGCGCCCCGATTTGCAAATCGGTGCCGTTTGTATTTTGCACTAACCGCTCCAAAAACAAAAACGGCGCACAAATGACGGAATCGACTTCCGCTCTCGGCGGTACAAGCCCTTTCACTTCCTCGACAAACTGAACGGCTTCCGCCAACGTTTTATGCATTTTCCAGTTGCCTGCAATGATCGGTTTTCTCATCGTTCACCTTTCCTTTCGCTAAGCGGCGTCCGCCGCCATTCGCCCCATTGGGCGCGATCGGTCATTTGTCGTTTAACGCCACGACCCCTGGCAGCTGCTTGCCTTCCATAAACTCAAGCGAGGCGCCGCCGCCCGTGGAAATATGGTCCATTTTGTCCGCCAAGCCGAATTTTTCAACTGCCGCAGCCGAGTCCCCGCCGCCGATCACTGAGTATGTATCCGCAGCTTCAGCGAGCGCTTCGGCGACTGTTCTCGTCCCATGGGCGAACGTCTCCATTTCAAAGACGCCCATCGGGCCGTTCCAAACGACAAGCTTGGACTGGCGAATGACATCGCGGTACAATTCCCGCGTTTGCGGACCGATGTCAAGCGCCTCCCAATCGCTTGGAATCGCGTCAATCGGCACGACTTTCGTATTGGCGTCGTTGGCGAACCGATCCGCGACGACAACGTCAACCGGCATGTAAAAACGGACGCCTTTTTCTTTCGCTTTTTCCATAAACGATTTCGCGAGCTCGATTTTATCTTCTTCAAGCAGCGACTTGCCGACGTCATGGCCGAGCGCTTTCACAAACGTATACGCCAGCCCGCCGCCGATGATCAAGTTGTCGACTTTATCGAGCAAGTTGTCGATGACGCCGATTTTGTCTTTCACTTTCGCGCCGCCGATGATGGCCGTAAACGGGCGATCCGGATTCGAGAGCGCCTTGCCGAGCACTTCAATTTCTTTTTCCATTAAAAACCCAGCAACCGCTGGCAAGTGATGGGCGATCCCTTCCGTTGACGCGTGAGCGCGGTGGGCGGCGCCAAACGCATCATTTACGTACAGGTCGGCCAGTTCCGCAAACGCCCGGGCAAGTTCCGGATCGTTTTTCTCTTCGCCAGGGTAAAAACGGACGTTCTCGAGCAAGAGCACATCGCCTTCATGTAAGTTAGCGACCGCTGCCTTCACTTCATCGCCGACCGCTTCGTCCGTTTTCACGACCGGGCGCCCAAGCAATTCGCCAAGCCGTTTAGCGACTGCATCGAGACGAAGCTCCTCGACGACTTTTCCTTTCGGGCGTCCGAGGTGGCTCGCTAAAATGACTTTCGCCCCATGTTCGATCAAATACGCAATCGTCGGCAGCGCCGCGCGAATGCGCGTGTCATCAGTAATCGCGCCCGCTTCCATCGGCACGTTAAAATCGACGCGGCAAAAGACGCGCTTCCCTCTCACCTCAACGTCGCGGATCGTCTTCTTGTTCATCGTTCTGGCCCCCTTTGGTCACAGTTTTGGCAAAGGAAAAGGAGTGGGGATCATTTCCCCGCTCCCCTCCATTTTCCTATTATAGACTTGAATGAATGGAAAACTCAATGCCAAGCTGGCCTTATAGTCCTTTGGAAGCAATGTAGGCAGCCAAATCGACAACGCGGTGCGAATAACCCGTTTCGTTGTCATACCACGAAACGACTTTCACCATTTTGCCTTCGAGCACCATCGTCGACAGCGCGTCGATCGTCGACGACGCCGGGTTGCCGTTGTAGTCGCGCGAGACGAGCGGCTCTTCGTTGTAAGCTAAAATGCCTTTTAACTCACCTTCCGCGGCCGCTTTCAACGCCGCGTTCACTTCTTCGACCGTCACTTCTTTTTCCAGTTCAGCGACCAAGTCAACGACCGATACGTTCGGCGTCGGTACGCGCATCGCCATGCCGTTTAATTTGCCTTTCAGTTCCGGCAGAACGAGTGCGACAGCTTTGGCTGCGCCCGTTGTCGTCGGGATGATCGATTCTGCCGCAGCGCGGGCCCGGCGCAAATCTTTATGCGGCAAGTCCAAAATTTGTTGGTCGTTCGTATACGAGTGAACGGTCGTCATCATGCCGCGAACGATGCCGAATTTTTCGTGCAGCACTTTCGCAAACGGCGCCAAGCAGTTCGTCGTGCACGAAGCGTTCGAGATCACATGATGGTTTTTCGGATCGTATTTGTCTTGGTTGACCCCCATGACGATCGTAATGTCTTCGTTCGTTGCAGGAGCGGAAATAATGACTTTTTTCGCGCCAGCTTCCAAATGTTTCGCGGCGTCTTCACGTTTCGTGAAGCGGCCAGTCGATTCGACGACGATCTCAACGCCAATCTCGTTCCATGCTAATTGCGCTGGGTCGCGTTCCGCTTTGACGATAATTTCTTTGCCGTTGACGACCAAGTTGTTGCCATTGACCGACACTTCGGCATCAAGCTGGCCATGGACAGAGTCGTATTTCAGCAAATGCGCAAGCGTGTTGGCATCGGTTAGATCGTTGACCGCCACCACTTCGATGTTCGGGTTTTTCAACGCCGCGCGGAACACGTTGCGCCCGATGCGGCCAAATCCGTTAATCCCAATTTTTACTGTCATCGTGTTTTCCTCCTTGCAATGGATAATTGTATCGGCAAGGGACGTTACTCCCCTACTAACGCTTTGGCGGCGCCTTCGTCCGTCACCAAGAGCGAATGCGGCGCCCGCTTTATGTACGCCCGAATGGCTTTCGCCTTCGAGGCGCCTCCAGCGACGGCGATGACATGTTCAACATGCGGGAGGTTTTCAAGCTGAATGCCGACCGTTTTCACTTTGTGAACGACATCGCCATGTTCGTTGAAATAATAACCAAACGCTTCCGCGACCGCATGGCGGGCGATGATGTTTTCCATCTCCGCAGGCGGCGTCTTCCGCCGTTTCGCCATCGTCACCGCTTCGCCGATGCCATGGACGACCATGCGGCACGACTGAATGAGCTCAAGCACTTCTTTCACCGCCGGTTCTTCAATGAGCGATGCGTATGCCTCACCGCTCAGCTGGTCAGGCACATGCAGCAACC
The DNA here is from genome assembly GCF_002217665.1 of Geobacillus uzenensis. Lineage (NCBI taxonomy): Bacteria > Bacillati > Bacillota > Bacilli > Caryophanales > Anoxybacillaceae > Geobacillus > Geobacillus uzenensis. The sequence goes on along the minus strand of NZ_NEWL01000001.1, from coordinate 165,983 downwards.
GATAACGTCCGGACGCTTTTTCCGCCATTTTGGCGCAAATCGTGTTCGCTTGGTTTTCAACATCTTCACCAAGCCCGCCGCGCGCCGGCACGAACAGCACATCATGCAGCTTCGCATCCGGTGTCATCATCTCTGCGACCGCTGCCATCGTCGTTCCGCCAGCTACAGCGACAATATCTCCAGGCCGGAGATGCTCTTTCATGCAGGCGACACACGCTCTTCCCATTTCTTTTTTTACCCAAGGAGAACGGTCGCTATCCCCGGCGACCACCACCACGCGGGCCACGTTCAACTGCTGTTTCAGCGCCGTTTCCAATTCCTTGAGCCCAAGCGCTTCCCGCATCAAGTCATTAAGCGTGTGAAGCAGCGCCTGCCCTTCCTCTGTTAACCGCATGCCTGACACATCGGCGGAAAGCAAGTTTTGCCCTTTCAAAAACTCGGTTTCCGATCGAAGCACCCGCTCGCTCATGCCGAGGCTCGCCGCCAGCGCCCGCCTCCCGATCGGCGCCATAAGTGAAATGGAATGCAAAATTTGATATCGTTTTTGCATAACGTCAAGCAAGTCAGGCAATAATTTTTTTTGTGCCTCTAATAACGGTTGCATCGGCCCTTTCTCCCCGATCGAACTCAGGGACATCATACGTCCCGGTGTGACATATTATGTCCCGCCAGTCGATAAAAAATTCCTCCCGCGCCATTTTCATTATAGCAGGAGGAAAGGTGGTGTTCAACTTTTTTGCGCCTGCCGCAACCGCTTTCTCACCGTTTCTTTTTCAATCATCCCGTAACCGATTTCTTCGCCGTTGAGTTCCACCACCGGAATCATCAACTGGTATTTTTCAAGCAGCGCATCATCTTCATAAATATCCAACTCTTCGATCGTAAACGGAACGTCCGCCTGCAGCTCCATCAACACCGCCTTGGCTTTTTCACAAAGCGGGCAGTTCGTTTTTGTATACAAACGGATGTGCATCAGTTTCTTCCTCTCTTCCATCTTATGCATGATTTACAAATTCGTGTATTGCTTCCGCTTCGCCGAGGACGGAATGCGCAGCTGCTCGCGGTATTTCGCCACCGTTCGCCGCGAGATGGCGATGCCGTGCCGCTCGTGAAGCAAATCGGCGAGCTGCTGGTCGGAAAGCGGCGCCTGCGGATCTTCGGCTGCGATCAACTCTTGGATGATCGCTTTCACTTGAGTCGACGAAGCGGCCTCATCTGTCGCATCGGCGGTAGCCGCGCTCGAAAAAAAGCGGCGCAGTTCGATCGTGCCGAACGGCGTTTGCGCATATTTATGGCGCACCGCACGGCTCACCGTCGATTCGTGCACCCCCAGTTCCTCGGCCACCTCGCGCATCGTCATCGGTTTGAGCGCGGAAAGCCCGAATTCCAAGCACGGGCGCTGGCGTTCCACGATGACCGCCATTAGCTGAAGCAGCGTCTGCTTGCGCTGTTCAAGGCTTTTCGCAAGCCACGCAAACTGCCGGTATTTTTCTTTGATAAACTGTTCGGCCTGCCGGTCGCCGGATGCGGCAATGCGCTGCTCGTACCCCCGGTTCCAACCAAGCTCCGGATAGATGTCATCATTGTAAACGACCATCCAGTCCCCATCCGCCCCCCTGGCGACGATCACATCCGGCACCACCAAAGGCGGCTTGTCGCTCGAATAGTGAATGCCCGGCCGCGGCTCGAGCGAGCGAATGAGCTCAAAGACGCGCTGCAGCTCGCCAAGGCCGACGCCAAGCTGCTTGGCCAGCGTTTTCCACGACTTTTCCGCAAAGGGGACAAAATGGTAGCGGACGATCCTTTCCGCCAGCTCGTCGCGCTCCGGAAGGCGCTCCAGCTGCAAACGAAGGCACTCGGCCAAATCACGCGCCCCAACTCCCGGCGGGTCGAGCGACTGAACGAGGCGCAGCCCCCGCTCCATCTCCCGTTCCGACGCAGAAAATTGCGCCGCCAGCTCAATGAGCGGGACACGCAAATAGCCGTCCTCATCAAGCGAAGCGATGAGACAGCGAACGATGCGCTCATCCCGGTCGGCCAGCTTGAGCGAAGGCAGCTGAGAAAGCAAATGGCCAACGAGCGTCTCCTGCCGGGCCCCGATGTTCTCCAGCCACTGCTTTTGATCCCGTTCGGCCCGATGAGCCCGCTGCCGCACCCGGCTGCGGCGAATTTCCAAAAACGGGTTTTCCAACGACCGCTCATATAAAAACGCTTCCAAATCCATCGCGGAATACTGCAGCAATTCAATCGCCTGCACGAGTTCTTTCGTCAGCGACAACTGCAGCCGCTGCTCCTGCCTTAACTCCGCCCTCATCGTCACGCCCCCCTTTTCTTTTTATTGTACACGACGGGAAGGGGAGGAGGTAGGAGAAATTTTTGACGGCTGCCTGCAGGCAAACGGACGAAGGGAACTAAAAACACCCCCTTCTTCTGACCCTATGTAGCGATCAAAACGAAAAACGACCGCAAACGCGGTCGTACTGAAAAATGATAGATCCTATACGCTTAGCGCCCTCGGCAGGATTCGAACCCACGCTAAGAGAACCGGAATCTCTCGTGCTATCCACTACACTACGAGGGCATCATATGCTGTTGTTTTTGCTGCTTCGTTCCGTTGCATGTTCTATTATAGCAGGATCACACCAAAATGCAAGAGGAAAAATGAAATAAAAAAGAGGAAAAATTGGACAGCTATTCCTCGCGCCATGTTTATCCTTTTTGCCGCCATCGCCAACAAAGGCAGCAGGAGAAACAGTGGTTTAAAAACTGAAAAAGCGGTTATGATGAAAAGAGGGATGTCCGCCGCTGTTCGCGAATATGTATATAGATGAATGGGAGAAGGCGTTTTGTTTGACCTTCATTGACCATTCATGTATGATTAAGGCGTACATAGAGATCCTTATGATGGAAAAGGAGGCGTTTGGCATGTATTTAATCCCGACTGTCATCGAACAGACGAACCGCGGGGAGCGGGCGTACGACATTTATTCACGGCTGCTGAAAGACCGCATTATTTTCCTTGGCAGCCCGATCGACGACCAAGTGGCGAACTCGATCGTGTCGCAGCTGTTGTTTTTGGCGGCGGAAGACCCGGAAAAAGACATCTCTCTTTACATTAACAGCCCGGGCGGCTCGATCACAGCTGGCCTGGCGATTTACGACACGATGCAGTTCATCAAACCGGACGTATCGACAATTTGCATCGGCATGGCCGCTTCCATGGGGGCGTTTTTGCTTGCCGCCGGTGCGAAAGGGAAACGGTTCGCCTTGCCAAACAGTGAAATCATGATCCACCAACCGCTCGGCGGCGCCCAAGGGCAAGCGACGGAAATCGAAATCGCAGCGAAGCGCATTTTGTTCTTGCGCGACAAATTGAACCGCATTTTATCGGAAAACACCGGCCAGCCGATCGAAGTGATCGAGCGCGATACGGACCGCGACAACTTTATGACCGCGCAAAAAGCAATGGAATACGGCATCATTGACCGCGTGCTGACGCGCGCTGATGAAAAATAAGGCATGCACACGTTGGCAGAACCGCTATAGAGCTGCGCCTGCACCGACATTGACGAAAAAAGGCTGCTTCCGACAAAAACGGAGCAGCCTTTTCCATTCCTTTCCCCGCCAGCCCCACACGCTGCTTTACTTTTCCTTTTGCACATAGGCGGCGAGCTTTTCGATCGCTTCTTGCTCATCCGGACCGTCGGCAATGAGCGTGATCACCGCTCCATGGCCGATGGCGAGGCTCATCAAGCCCATAATGCTTTTCGCGTTGACCCGTTTTCCGTCTTTTTCCAAAAACACATCAGCGGAAAAACGGTTCGCTTCTTGGACGAACAACGCCGCCGGGCGCGCCTGCAGCCCGGTTTTTAATTTCACTTCCACTTGTTTTTCCACCATTCTCCATCTCCCCTTTACAGCGATTTATGGAAATCGACCGGCTTTCCAGCCCGCAGCCGCTCCGCGATCTCATCAATTTTGCGCAGCCGGTGGTTGATGCCGGATTTGCTGATTTTTGCGCCCGTGACCATCTCACCGAGCTCCTTTAAGGTGACATCTTGGTGCTCGATGCGGAGTCGGGCAATTTCGCGCAGCTTCGCCGGCAGTGAATCAAGGCCGATCGTTTCATCGATGTAGCGGATGTTTTCCACTTGGCGGAGCGCAGCGCCGATCGTTTTGTTTAGATTGGCCGTCTCACAATTGACAAGCCGATTGACGGAGTTGCGCATGTCGCGGACGATGCGAATGTCTTCAAAGCGGAGCAGCGCCTGGTGAGCGCCGACAATATTTAAAAACTCCGCGATTTTTTCCGCCTCTTTTAAATACGTAATAAACCCCTTTTTCCGTTCCAACGTTTTTGCATTTAAAAAAAAGTGACTGTTCATTAATTCACATAGCGACCGATTATGTTCCTCATACAGCGAAAAAATCTCTAAATGATATGAGGACGTTTCCGGGTTGTTGACCGAGCCGCCCGCCAAAAATGCGCCGCGCAAATACGAACGCTTGCAGCACTTTTTCTTGACGAGCTCCGGAGAAATATCGTGGACGAACGAAAAATCGCCGTTCCAAATATAAAGCTCGCGAAGCAACGGAGCCGCACCGTCGGTAATGCGCACGATATATACGTTATTTTTCTTCAAACGCATTTTTTTGCGGACAAACAGCTCAACGGCGACATCATACCCTTTTTTCAGCAGCGTATAAATGCGCCGGGCAATCGCCGCGTTTTCCGTTTGGACATCGACCGTCATCCGCCCGCCGGAAAACGACAGCGAACCGTTCATGCGCAACAGCGCCGACAGCTCTGCCCGCAGGCAACAGCGTTTCACTTCGAGATTGGTCAATTCTTTTTTCGTTTCTGACGCAAAGGACACGTCGCTCCACCTCCATTCATTCCCCGCATCGGCCGGTTGGAGGTGTCGAAACCTCGGCGCGGCCATCTGCCGCCGCCTTACTCCGGCGCTTCATCCTTATGTCTCCCCAAACCGCTTCGCACGTGCCTAGCGGCGGGAAAGCAGCCCAAGAAGAAGAGCGGCGACTTTCGCTGTATTATGACGAATGACCCCATCTTCATACGTAACAATATCCTCGCGAATGACTTGGATGTGAAGTCCGCTGCTGTCGTCACGCACCGGCTCGGCCCGCTCCTCCTCGTAACGGCGGCGAATCGCTTCCGGAATCGCCCCGCTGTTGACGATCACCGCATCTAAAAACGGGCGGCCAAGGTGGCTGTGAAGCGCCTTCACATGATCGCTCACCGTATAGTGCGGCGTCTCGCCGGCTTGGGTCATAATGTTGCATATATATACTTTTTTCGCCTTTGCTTTGCATACTTCCTGCCCGATTTTCGGCACAAGCAAATTCGGCAAAATGCTCGTATACAGGCTTCCCGGTCCGATGACGATCAAATCGGCACGGCGGATGGCGGCGATCGTCTCCGGCAGCGGTTCAATATCTTCCGGGGTTAAAAACACTCTCTTAATTTTTTTTCCCGCATTCGGAATTTTGGATTCGCCGGACACAATCGAACCATCTTCCATTTCAGCATGCAAAACGACACTTTTGTTCGCCGCCGGCAGCACTTGGCCGTGCACGTTCAGCACTTTGCTCATTTCACGGATCGCCTTCATAAAATCGCCGGTGATCGAGGTGAGCGCCGCTAAAATTAAATTGCCGAGCGAATGGCCGGATAAGCCGTTGCCGTTTTGAAAGCGATGTTGAAACAGCTCGACAATGAGCGGTTCGACATCAGACAGCGCCGCCAGCACGTTGCGGACATCCCCAGGCGGCGGGACGCGCAGCTCATCGCGCAGCCGCCCGGAACTTCCCCCGTCATCGGCGACAGTGACAATAGCGGTCAAGTCGAGCTCGTATTGCTTCAGCCCCCGCAACAAGACAGGAAGCCCGGTGCCGCCGCCGATGACAACCATTTTGGCTGCTTGTTCGTCCCTCATCGATGCGCTTCCTTTCTCCTCTCCATGTCCCGGTGCGAGACAACCGTTTTATAATCGGCAGAAAAATGGCGGGCGATGTATTCCGCCAGCGCCACCGAGCGGTGCTGCCCGCCCGTGCAGCCGATGGCAATCACCAGCTGGCTTTTCCCCTCGCGCTGGTAATATGGCAGCATAAACGCCAACAAGTCAAGCAACTTTTCTAAAAATTTTTGTGTTTCTCCCCATTTTAGCACATACGATGACACTTCGTCATCAAGCCCGGTTTTCGGGCGCATGTGCTCAATATAATGCGGGTTCGGCAAAAAACGGACATCAAACACTAAATCAGCGTCTATCGGGATGCCGTACTTAAATCCGAACGACATGACGTTGACCGTAAACCCAGACTGCGCATGCGACGAAAACTGGCGGACAATTTTTTCGCGCAGCTCGCGCGGCTTGAGTCCGGTCGTATCATAAATGATTTGCGCCCGCCCTTTGATTTCTTCAAGCAACTTCCGCTCGAGGCGGATCCCTTCAAGCGGCGGTTCGTTCGGCGCGAGCGGGTGCGTCCGCCGCGTTTCTTTGTAGCGGGCGACAAGCGTCGAGTCTTGTGCGTCCAAAAACAAAATTTGCGGCACGATCCACGCCTGCTCGGACAATTCGTCCAACGCGGCGAACAAATGATCAAAAAAGTCGCGGCTGCGCAAGTCCATGACGAGCGCGACTTTATTCATTTTATTCCCGGACTCTTTCACAAGCTCCAAAAACTTCGGCAATAGCGTCGGCGGCAAATTGTCAACGCAAAAAAAGCCGAGATCTTCAAAACTTTGAATCGCCACCGTTTTCCCCGCTCCGGACATGCCGGTAATAATCACGAGCTGGATCGGTTGCACCGTCCCGTTTTGCCCCATCTCCTTCTCTCCTCTCCGTTAACTCGGATCAAGGCGATACGAAAGCAGCTCAAATTCCTCCGTATACACAAATGCGCCGTACATCATTCCTTGACCTTTTAAGGCGTAGTCTAAAATATGGTAGTCACCTGGGGCCATTGGCAGCGCCGAAAGCGTCTCGACATCGTGCCAAGCGAGCGTTCCCTCTTCGGAAGACGCGACATTTTCACCGATAAAGTCCTCCGCGAAAAAGGTAAACATCATCCATTCAGACACCGTTCGCTCCCCGTCTTTGATCACGACGGTAAACACCCCTTTCAGCTGCGGGTGTTTTAAATAAATGCCCGTCTCTTCCCGATATTCGCGAATGCACGCTTCACGCACCGTCTCGCCGGGCTCCATTTTGCCGCCCGGGGCGACCCACCAGCCCCGTTTCGGCTTCTGCAAAAGCAACACCCGGCCGTCTTTATATAATACGCAATTCGTTACCCGTTGCAATTTCTTCACCCCAAACATGGCACAAACACATCCATCATCATTTCCATTTTACCATAAATCCATAAATAGTTAAGCCACTCCCGCCGACAAACCGTCGGAAACGAAGCGCCAAGGGACAAAAAAGAAGCGTGGGAAAACGCCCACGCCAATCCATAAAGATCTATATAAAAGGGGGTCAATTACTTACTTATAGCATACGACAACTGTGTTGCATTCGTGTTACAGCTGGATTAAATAACCATTACGGTTTCGTTGCGGTTTGATTACCGGCTCAGCTAACCCCTTGCGTATTCAATTTTTCTTTCAGTTCCTCGACGTAATGTTGGGCACTTTGCGCGGCGATGCTGCCGTCGCCGGTCGCCGTGACGATTTGCCGGAGCGTTTTTTCCCGCACATCACCGGCAGCGAAAATGCCCGGCACTTTCGTTTCCATTTTCTCGTTCGTGACAATATAACCGTTTTCGTTCGTGATACCAAGATTGACAAACGGCTTGGAGAGCGGCACCATCCCGATGTAAATAAAGACGCCGTCGCACGGGAATTCGCGCTCTTCCCCGGTCTCGGTATGGACGAGCGTCACGCTGCCGACTTTGCCATCCTTTTCATTGATTTGTTTCACTGTATGATTCCAAATAAAATCGACTTTTTCATTGGCAAACGCCCGGTCTTGCAAAATTTTTTGCGCCCGCAGTTGATCGCGGCGGTGAACGATCGTCACTTTATTGGCAAAACGGGTCAAATAGACGCCTTCTTCGACCGCCGAGTCGCCGCCGCCGACGACGACCAAGTCTTTTCCTTTGAAAAATGCCCCGTCGCAAACTGCACAATACGAAACGCCGCGGCCGCCAAGCTCCGCTTCCCCTGGCACGCCGAGCTTTTTGTATTCGGCGCCGGTGGCGATAATCACCGCGCGCGCTTTATACTCTTTGTCGCCGACAACGACCGTTTTATACGCCTCGCCGTCGATAATTTCTTTGACATCGCCGTAGGCGTATTCCGCTCCGAACTTTTTCGCATGTTCAAACATTTTTGTCGCCAATTCCGGCCCTAAAATCGTTTCAAATCCCGGGTAGTTCTCGACTTCCTCCGTATTGACCATTTGCCCGCCCGGCACGCCGCGCTCGATCATGAGCGTCGACAAATTGGCGCGTGACGTATACACAGCCGCCGTCAGCCCCGCCGGCCCGGCTCCGGCAATAATGACGTCATAGATTTTTTCGTCTGCCACAACGTCCACTCCTTCGCTCGATAATCACTCCATCTCCATCGTATAAAAGTCCGTGTACGGCGTCTATTGATTTGCTCACGACCATAGTCGGCGCACTTTTTGCACGTACTTTTGCACGGTCGCCGCGGAAACGCCGTATTTCGCCGCCATCCCTTTTTGCGTCACATGTTCCCCTTGCTGCTGGCGCCAAACATATTCGATCGCTGCCGCCCATGCAGCGCCGTTCGCAAACGGTTCACCTTGGGCTGACGGGTGAACAGCCACGGCGAAGGCGAAGCGGCAGAGCGCCTCCTTTTCCTCATTATTTGCCAAAAGCACATCGATCATGCGGCCGATCTTCGCCGCCCAAGCGGATCGCCCGTCATCCAGCCCGAACAAAAACGAATCGATAAACGGGCGCAGACGCGGATCGGCCGGCAAGAGGCGGCAGACAGCGAGCGCCAACGCGGTCTTTTCCGCTTGCGGCGAGCGGCTGAACAAATACAATCCAGACAGCCGGTCAGCCAGCTCCTCCCCCTCAAACAGCTGAACAATGCGGAGAAGCGCTTCATCGAGCAGCGTCGGAGCGGCCCACGGCTCCTCGCCGCGCTTTTCTGGATGAAGGGCAGTGAGCGTTTCCCATACTTGCCGGGCTAACGATTCATGCCCGGTATGATACGCGGCGTAAGCGAGCCAGTAGTAAAAGGGGCCGTCACCCTCAAAACCGTTTTTATACAGGCGATACAACCAGCGAAACGCCGAGTCGAACCGCCCGACAAGAGCAAAAGTAGCCCCAAGCTTATATTGGTGTTCGCGGAAAAACGGGTAGAGGGAAGCCAACATCTCGCAAAGAGCAGCCACCTGTTCTTGGTCATGCAAGTGATAGGCGAAAACGAGCGCGTTGCAAAGCGCATGCAAATTGCCGGGATCGCGCCTCAGCACGTCAAGCAGCTTTTGCTTCGCCTTCTCCACGTCGCCGCTGTAAAAATAGGCAAGCGCCAAATTGTTGTGCGCCGACCAAAATTCCGGGTATCGGGAAACGATCGCCTCTAACGCCTCGATCGCTTCGGCAAACTGCTCTTGCTCAAGCAAATGCTGGGCCCGCTCCTGCATGGTGATCAGCTGCTCTTGCTCTTCGCTTACATCGTGGCGGTCGAGTTTGAGCAGCTCCAACAAATCAGCGGCGTCATCAGCGAACTCCCCGTCCGGTTCATATGTCAAATACTGTTCCGCATATTTCGCCGCTTCACGGAACAAGCCAAGACAGGCCAAATTGTTCGCCAAAAAATAAAAGCAATCATACATCGTTTCATCTAAATCATGAAGAATTTTGATCAACCATTGATTGGAAAATTGATATTCGCCAAGCTCGGACAACACAAGAGCCAGCTGCAAGGCGAACGATGCATCGCGCTCATCGAGCCGGACAGCGCGTTCCAAATATTTCCTCGCTTTATGGAGGTCGCCCCGCTCGTATGCCTTCATCCCTTTTTTAAAAAAATAATCCGCACTTTGGATAAACGGTACAATCATTGCTTTTCGTGATGATCGCTTCAGTTGTTTTCCCATTCTGTCCTCCGTCGTCCGTAACATTCGTCGAACAACAGTATACCACACTGGCGGCGGAAACAAGCAAAAAACTTTCAACCTAACGCGCCTGCCAATCCGATCATCGAACGGCGCGAATGTTCGTGATGCGATACTAGTCGATGAAACGGCATGCGCCGGCTGCGCCTCGGCCTGACCGACCAATCATTCAGCGGATGACAAAGGCGGCGCACCTGGCAACGGCAATGGCATCGGGAGCTGACCATCGGCTTGGTTTCCCTATCCGCTCTTCTTATAAACAGCCACCGACCATGCAATAAACTTTTGCACGATCAAAAAGGATGCCCATGCACACCGCTTATGGAAACAGACTATGGATCCAGCAGCTGTGTGACGGGCATCCTCTTTTCATTCCAAAAGCGAACGGTCCTCCCGTTCGCTCGTCACCCTTTCGCTTTTGTTTTTTGCGCATGCCGCTCAGCAAGCGTCGCCAGCACCGCGTCAAGCGGCAGTTTTTGCTCGCGCAAAAGCACAAGCAAATGGTACAACAAATCGGCCGCTTCCCATTTCAGCTCCTCGTGGCTTCGGTTTTTCGCCGCGATGATCACTTCGGCCGCTTCTTCGCCGACCTTTTTCAAAATTTTATCGACGCCTTTTTCAAACAAATACGTCGTATACGCTCCTTCCGGCCGTTCGGCGTCGCGCTGGGCGATGATTTGTTCCAGCTCATGCAAAATCGCGAACCGGTCGGCCGCCGGCGTGCGCGCTGCGCCGTCAAGCGAGCGGGAAAAGCACGAATACGTCCCCGTATGGCACGCCGGACCCGCCGGCTCCACCAACACGAGGAGCGTGTCGGCGTCGCAGTCGTAGCGGATGTCGACCACCCGCTGCACGTTTCCCGACGTCGCCCCTTTATGCCATAACGCTTGGCGCGAGCGGCTGTAAAACCACGTTTCCCCCGTCTCGAGCGTTTTTTCGAGCGACTCTTGGTTCATATAGGCGAGCATGAGCACTTCTTTGCTTTGTGCATCTTGAACGATCGCGGGCACCAGCCCGTTGTCGTCAAAGCGAATGTCCGTTCTCATCGAACGTTGACCCCTCTCTCTTTTAAGTACGCCTTCACTTGACCGACCGATGTCTCTTTGTAATGGAAAATCGACGCCGCCAGCGCCGCGTCTGCTTTTCCTTTTTCGAACGCTTCCCAAAAATGCTCGGCCTTGCCGGCGCCGCCCGAGGCGATGACCGGAACCGGGACCGCTTCGCTCACCCGCCGCGTCAACTCGAGGTCAAAACCGTTTTTCCCGCCGTCGGCATCCATGCTCGTCAGCAAAATCTCCCCGGCGCCAAGGCGCACCGCCTCGTTCGCCCAGGCGACGACTTCCCATTCTGTTGCGTTGCGGCCGCCGTGCGTATAGACGCGCCATGACTGAAGCGTGTCATCGTATTTCGCATCAATCGCGACGACGATGCACTGCGAGCCGAAAAAGTCCGCCCCTTCGGTCACTAATGACGGGTGAAGCACCGCGGCCGTATTGAGCGACACTTTGTCCGCGCCCGCGCGCAACATGCGTTTCATATCGTCAAGCGAATGAATCCCCCCGCCGACCGTAAACGGAATGGCGAGCTGGGCGGCGACGCGCTCGACGACATCGACCATCGTTTTCCGCCCTTCGTGCGAGGCGGAAATGTCCAAAAACACGAGCTCGTCCGCCCCTTGCTCATCGTACGCCTTCGCCAGCTCGACCGGGTCGCCGGCATCGCGCAGCTGCACAAACTGCACCCCTTTGACAACGCGGCCGTCTTTTACGTCCAAGCACGGGATGATGCGTTTCGTAATCACCGCTCGTTCACCGCCTTTACCGCTTCCGCGAGCGTAAATTGGTTGGTGTACAGCGCCTTGCCGACGATCGCCCCGCCGATGCCTTGACCGGCGTATTCGCGAAGGGCGCGCAAATCATCAAGCGAGCGCACGCCTCCAGAGGCAATCACTTCTTTTCCCGTCGCCTCCGCCAAACGGACCGCCGCAGCGATGTTTGGCCCCGACAGCGTGCCGTCGGTGGCAATATCGGTGAAAATAAACGTCTCCGCCCCCGCCTCGGCAAGCATCCTTCCGAGCTCTTCCGCTTTTACATTGGATGTCGCAAGCCAGCCTTCTGTCGCCACAAAGCCATCGCGGGCATCAATGCCGATCACGATGCGGCGGCCGTATGTTTGTAGCATCTTTTTCACAAACGGCGGGTCGGCAATCGCCGCGCTTCCTAAAATGACGCGGGCGACGCCGCGCTCCAAATAGTAGGCGACATCGTCCTCGGTGCGAATGCCGCCGCCGACTTGGACGTTCACCGAAAGCTGGCGGGCCGCTTCAATCACAAACCGGTCGTTGACGCGCCGCCCTTCTTTCGCCCCATCTAAATCGACCATATGAATCCACTCCGCCCCTTGGGCGGCGAACTGTTCGGCCATCGCGACCGGCGAATCGCCGTACACCGTTTCTTTATTGTAATCGCCTTGCAGCAGGCGGACACATTTGCCGCCGCGCATATCGATCGCCGGATAAATCGTAAACGATGCCATCAACCATTCTCCCTTCCTGTGGCGATGCCGACATAGTTGCGTAAGATGTGCATGCCGACCGCGCCGCTTTTTTCCGGGTGAAACTGTGTGCCAAACACGTGGCCGCGCCCGACGACCGCTGGGACGTCGACATCGTACTCGCTGCTGGCGAGCACGACCTCTTCGTCACCCGGGACGACGTAATACGAATGGACAAAATACACATGCCCTTCCTCGACACCGTCAAGAAGCGGCGACGGACGATGAAAGCGAAGCTGATTCCAGCCCATGTGCGGCACTTTGTACGGCTCGCCGTCGTCCGTCACGCCCGGAAAGCGGACGACGCGGCCGCGAAGCAGCCCGAGCCCTTTTGTCGGCCCGTTTTCCTCGCTTTCGTCAAACAACAACTGCATCCCTAAACAAATGCCGAGCAACGGCGTGCCGTTTTCAGCCGCCGCGCGGATGAAATCGGCCAGCCCGGTTTCACGCAAAATGTGCATCGCATCGCGGAACGAACCGACGCCGGGCAAAATGAGCCCGCGCGCCTGCGCCAGCTCCTCGTTGTCACCGCTCACGATATACGGGCAGCCGAGCCGCTCGAGCGCTTTGCTGACGCTGTATAAGTTGCCCATGCCATAATCGATGATCCCGATCATCGTCATCCCATTCCTTTCTTCGCTGATCCATGCCATCCCCTTGTTCAATGAACAACGGTATGGCGGCATGCTTTTCACGGCGCTCCTTTCATGCGCAACCCGCAACCCTCTCCTTGGCGACCGGCCGCCTTCCCTGCGCCCGCGGAACTTTCCCCACAGGGGGCGCCCCCTCGATCCGTCCGTCTTCTCTGCACCCGCGGAACTTTCCCCGCAGGAAGCGCCCCCTCGATCGGTTAGAGCATCCCTTTCGTCGACGGGACGCCTTTGACGCGCGGGTCGACCATCGTCGCTTCATCGAGCGCCCGTCCGAGCGCTTTAAACACCGCTTCGATCATATGGTGCGTATTGCGCCCATAATGGACGATGACATGCAAGTTCATCCGCGCCTCCAGCGCCAGTTTCCATAAAAACTCATGAATGAGCTCGACATCGAACGTGCCGACTTTCGCCGCCGGAAATTCGCCGCGAAATTCCAAATGCGGGCGGTTGCTCAAGTCGATCACGACTTGCGCCAGCGCATCATCCATCGGTACAAACGCGTGGCCGTACCGCTTGATTCCTTTTTTGTCGCCGAGCGCTTCTTTGATCGCCTGACCGAGGCAAATGCCGATATCTTCGGTCGTATGGTGATCGTCAATATGCGTATCGCCTTTCGCGTCAACAAACAAGTCAAACTGGCCGTGTTTCGCAAACAAATCAAGCATATGGGTCAAAAACGGCACCCCGGTCTCGAGCTCCGTCTTCCCTTCACCGTCTAGCGAAAACGCCAGCTGAATGCTTGTCTCCTTCGTCGTTCTTGCGATCGTCGCCTCTCTCGCCATTATCGTTCCCCTCTTTCCCGTTTCAGCCGCATCTCAACCGCGCGTGCGTGCGCCTCCAACCCCTCGAGGCGGGCAAACGCGGCGATTTTGTCGCCATGTTGTTTCAATGCGGCTTCACTGTAAACGATCACGCTTGATTTTTTCACAAACTCATCGACGCTCAAGCCGCTTGAGAATCTCGCCGTGCCGTTCGTCGGCAGCACGTGGTTCGGCCCGGCAAAATAGTCGCCGACCGGCTCGGAGCTGAAGCGGCCGAAAAACATCGCCCCGGCATGGCGAAGCTTCCCTAATAGCGCCATCGGATCCGCCGTCATCACTTCCAAATGCTCGGGCGCCAGCTCATTGACCGCCTCAACGGCCTCATCAAGCGTCTCGGTCACATAAATGGCCCCGTAGGTTTCCAGCGCCGCTTGGGCGATCTCGCGGCGCGGCAGCGTCTCAAGCTGCCGTTCCACCTCGCTCGCCACCGCTAAAGCGAGTTTCATCGACGGCGTCACCAAAATGGCTGACGCCCGCACGTCATGCTCGGCCTGTGACAACAAATCCGCCGCGATTTCATCCGCATGCGCCGTCTCATCGGCCAATACGACAATTTCGCTCGGCCCGGCGATCATGTCGATCGCTACATGCCCGAACACTTCCCGTTTCGCCAACGCCACATAAATGTTGCCCGGTCCGAAAATTTTATCGACCGGCCGGATCGTTTCCGTTCCATACGCCAGCGCCGCGATCGCCTGCGCGCCGCCAACTTTGTAAATTTCCGTCACCCCAAGTTCATGCGCCGCCGCCAGCACGCCATCCGGGAGCGTGCCGTCTTTGTTTGGCGGCGAGGTGATGACAATCCGCTCCACTCCCGCCACTTGTGCGGGAATGACGTTCATCAGCACGGACGACGGATAGGCGGCCGTCCCGCCCGGTACATACAGCCCGACCGCATCAAGCGGCGTCACCTTTTGCCCGAGAATCGTGCCGTCTTCGTTCGTCATCCACCATGATTGGCGCTTTTGCCGCTCATGATAGGCGCGAATGTGGGCCGCCGCTTCGCGAATGATCTCCAGCATCTCCGCGCTCATGGACGCATGCGCGCGTTCCATTTCCGCTTTCGTCACCCGCAGCGAATCCAGCTTGACGCCGTCAAACCGTTCCGTATATTCTTTCAGCGCCGCATCGCCCCGGGCGCGCACCGCGGCGATAATATCAAGCACCGCGCGGCGCTGCTCGTCCGTTCCGCTTTCAATCGTGCGCCTTAGCGAGACGCCGCCTTGGATTCGTTCGATTTTCATGGCTTTTCTCCTTTCCATCCGATGTCTTTTTGGACGTTTCCTCCGTCTTCCGCGTCCCTCGTCTGCGCACCGTTCCGTTTGCCTCACCGTTCGGGAATGACCGATGCGAGCCGATCGACCAGCCGCTCGATCTCCTCACCGTTTAACCGATAGCTCGCCGGATTGACGATGAGGCGCGACGTCACGTCAGCGATCCGCTCAAGCTCGACAAGCCCGTTTTCTTTCAACGTCCTCCCTGTCGAGACAATATCGACAATCCGGTCGGCTAGGCCGATCAGCGGAGCGAGTTCAATCGAGCCGTTCAGGCGGATGATTTCTACTTGTTCCCCTTGTTCGCGAAAATACGTCGACGCGATGTTCGGATATTTCGTCGCCACCCTTGGCGCAATTTCATTCATCGCAACGCCAGGCAGCCCCGCGACCGCCAAATAGCAGCGGCTGATGTGCAAATCGAGCAGCTCATAGACGTTCCGTTCTTCCTCCATTAAGACATCTTTTCCCGCTATGCCTAAATCCGCTACCCCGTGTTCCACATACGTCACCACATCCATCGGTTTCGCCAAAATAAAGCGCATCTTTTCCTCGGCCACGTCAATGACGAGCTTGCGCGATTCGTCAAACTCCGGCGGCAGCGCATAGTCCGCCCGGCGCAGCAGCTCGACCGCCTCTTCAAAAATGCGCCCTTTCGGCATCGCAATCGTCAGCATCGCTCTTCCTCCCTGCTTGTCGTCATGTGCAAACGCAGCGCCCCAGCCCCGTTGGCGCTTTTTCGCCACGCCGTTCTCCCCGGCCCTAACTAGCGCGGCCAAGTGCTTCTCGTTGCCTTGACCGTTCCGTCTCCTGTATCATCTGCAGCCGTTCTGATCGTTCCCGTTCGCTCCGTCCCGCCGCGCATGGATCGATCCTCGTTTTTTGCGCCATTCATTGCCCGTCGCGCCCGCTTCGGCCAAGCAAATACACGATCGACCGGTAGCGCTGGCTGTAGGCGTCAATATCGCGAATGCCGGCGATGTGCTGCAAGACGACGCGGCGTCCTTCCGCCCGTTTCGCCTCGGCGAGCTCGACCGCCTCCGCCAACCGCTCTTGGCTAAAGACGATGCACTCGATCTCCTCGCGCACATCCGTCTCGCCAATCGCCTCAATCAGCCGATCAACGCGCAGCCCAAACCCCGTCGCCGGCGCCGGGCGGGAAAACTTCGCCAACAACTCATCATACCGCCCGCCATTGCCGATCGGGAATCCCACTTGCTCGGCGTACACTTCAAACAAAATGCCGGTGTAATAGCTCATATGGCTGACCAACGCCATATCGAGTTTTACCGTCTCAGTCACCCCGTACGTCTCGAGCGCTGCTAACAGCGCGGCCAACTCATCAGCAGCTCGCTGTCCTTCCCCGCTCGAAGCCAGCGCTTTTGCCGCCTCGATCGCCTCGCAGCCGCCGCGCAAGGAAAGAAGATCGAGAAGACGTTTTTGATCAATGGACGAAAGCGGCAGCGACTTCACATGCTCGCGGTAGCCGACATAATTTTTTTCATATAAGAAGCGGCGCAGCACACTCGCCCGCTCTTCATTCCCTAGAATCTCCAAAAACAACGCGTTCACATAGCCGATATGGCCGACCGCCACCGAAAAGCGGCCAAGCCCTACGCGCTTCAGCAGCGCGGCCATCAGGCTGATCACCTCGGCATCGGCCGCCACCGTGCCATCGCCGATCAGCTCGACGCCGATCTGCTCAAACTCCGCCGGCCGCCCGCCTTCGCGCTGCTGCGCGCGAAACACATTGGCGTTGTACGCCAACCGGAGCGGATTGCCGTCTTCATACAGCCTTGACGCCGCCACCCGGGCGATCGGCGCCGTCATATCGGGCCGCAATACGAGCGTATGCCCTTGCTGGTCCAAGAGCTTAAACAACCGATGATCGTCAATGGCCGACGCCGCCCCGACCGTTTCATAATACTCAAGCGTCGGCGTCTCGATAAACTCATAGCCCCAGCGCTCGATTTCTTCCGCCATCACCGAGCGCACTTGCTTTTTCATTTCATATAAAAACGGCAGCGTATCGCGCATGCCTAACGGTTTTTCAAACATGAACAGCTTTTTTGCCATGTTCCCACGCCCTTTATCAAAATGCTTTAGTTTGCTAATATGGTAGAGAAGTGAAGTTATTAGTAGTTTACTCCTTTGCGTCCACAGCGTCAAGAGGAAACGCGCCATCCGCAATAAAATGGATAAGGACTCTTCCAGACGAAGAAACGCCTGTCCATTTCGCTCCACCTTGTGCATACGGCTGCTCACGAAATCTCCAAGGCACAAAAAAACTCCGAATCGTCGAATATGTAGAAGCGACAAGAAGTCATGCTTCCGGATACGAAAGAGAACCTTCGTCGTGGAACAGAGAACTCTTACTTCGTGAACTACCCCCACTTAATTTTCTAGCGAAAATTTGAAGTGGGGGCTTCCAAAGAAGTTTGACTGCTTCAAGCAATCCTTATTCTTTGAGGCGTGTCCACTTCGCCGCTAGAGCATAAGACACTCAATTCTTCCTGTTTCAAGAATTCAATGCCGTAAAATTCACAAAGATATTCTAATTTTTCTTTTATGTTACCGAGAGGAATATTGACAAAGTTTTGATTTGTCTTTTTTCCTAGATTAATATTGCGTTGCCATGTTTCCGCATAGCCAATGACAAGTTTGCCAATTTGATTTTCAATACAGCAATGGCCAGTGCTTTTTGGTCGTTTAATTCTCTTTGATCTTCAGGCATTTCATATTTGTACTGAATCTCAAAGAACCTGGCATGATGCTTAGGAATGATTTCAATCTGCTTAATCTTTTTGTCCAGCAACAGCCAGTGCTTTTTGGTCGTTTAATTCTCTTTGATCTTCAGGCATTTCATATTTGTACTGAATCTCAAAGAACCTGGCATGATGCTTAGGAATGATTTCAATCTGCTTAATCTTTTTGTCCAGCAACACAGGCGGAATCGTTATCGACCTTTTTTAAAATTTGCTGTGCCATGTTGCTGTTTAACAGCTTATAGTTTTCGTTAGTTTTGGCAAGATGATAGTTTTTCTCATAATTAAGAAATTCCTTGTGTTCAAAATAGTATTGTCTGACATTGTACAATCCGACGTTGTACATGTTCTTGGCAATATGGCACAGTTCTCGAAGAGTCAAGTATTCTTCTTTGGTCAAACCATTTAGCTGTTGTTTGATACAAAAATACATGTTTTCACCTCCCATCTAACTATATGATACTATATTTTACTGAATCTATCCTATTTTCAGCAAAATATAGTTAAGGTGATTCATCTCCCACTTACTCCGCTTCGCTTCGTTGAAGTGGGAGTCTTCTCGCCTAATTAAGATAAAAATAGTTTGTTCATTCATTTTACCATTTTTTCAGAATCTTTTCTCTCCGCAAACAAAAACCCGCCCCCGTTACTCGGAAGGCGGTTCGTTCGTGCGGACGATGCGCATCGGGCAGCCGGCGACCATGGCTCCGGGCGGGACGTCTTGATGGACGATGGTGCCGGCGGCGACGACGGCGCGGTCGCCGATCACCACGCCGGGCAAAATGGTCGAATTGGCGCCGATCATCACCTCATCGCCGATTACCACATCGCCGAGGCGGTATTCGTCCACTAAATATTCGTGGGCGAGAATCGTCGTATTGTAGCCGATGACGCAGTTGCGGCCGATGCGGATTTTTTCCGGGAAGAGAATATCCGGCATGACCATAAAGGCGAGCGCCGTTTGTTCGCCGATTTTCATGCCGAGAAACGTGCGGTACAGCCAGTTTTTCAGCGGCAAAAACGGCGTGTAGCGCCCGATTTGGATCACGATGACGTTTTTCAGCACTTTCCAAAACGAGACAGTGCGGTACAATTGCCAGAGCGAGTTCGCCCCGTGGACGGGGTATTTGGTCGTTCGTCTCACCGGGAGGACGCTTCCTCCTTCCGTTCGTTGATGCCGACAATGGCCAGCAAATCGCTCATTTTTTCCAACATATAGTCCGGTTCATATTGTTCCAAATACCCGCGGCCTTTAATCGCCCAGGCAACGCCGGCCGTTTTGACGCCGGCGTTTTTGCCGGCCAAAATGTCGTGGTAGTTGTCGCCGACCATGAGCGCTTCGTCTGGTTTCGACTGAAGCGCCTCAAGCGCCTTATGAATCGGTTCAGGGTCCGGTTTGGGGCGGTTGACGTCATCAAGACCGATGACACATGAGAAAAACGGCTCAAGCCGCGTTTTCCGCAAGCCCATGAGCGCCGTGTCATGCATTTTCGTCGTCACGACGCCAAGGCGAAATCCATGGCGGTGCAGCGTTTCAATCGTCTCATACACGGTGTCAAACTCGCGGATCAATTCGTCATGGCGGGCATGGTTGAACGTGCGGTACGTCTTCACCATCTCCTCGACCCGCTCCGGATTGAGCGAGCTGAACGTCTCGTACAGCGACGGGCCGATGAACGGCAAGACGTCCTCACGCCCGTAGCGGCCCGGATAATACTTCTCCAGCGTATGCAAAAACGACTGGATGATGAGCTCATTCGTATCAATCAACGTTCCATCAAGGTCAAATAAAATCGTGCGAATCATCATGAAGCGGCTTCCTTTCTTTTCGGTTGTTCAAGGCGGCGCCAAAGAAACGCCACCGCCATCGTCAGCAATACGGCCGTCACTAAGCGGATGACCAGCAGCGGCCATACCGGAATGCCAAGCGGAATGAAAATGAGGGTATCCTCCACCACCGCATGGCATGAGACGAGAAAAATGAACGCCAACGTTAAGTCGCGTTTGGAGACGCCGTCTTCTTTTGCGGCTTGAATCATGACGCCAGCGCCATACGCGAGGCCGAACACAAAGCCGGCGGCAAGGGTGAGCGACGTGTTCGGGCTCATGCCAAGCATCTTGGTCACCGGTGCCATCCAGCGCGAAAACGCCTCAATCCAGTGGCGTTCTTTCAATACTTGAATGACCGTCATTAGCGGAATGACAATCGCGACCAGCTGCACGATGCCGGTCGCCGCTTTGTTCAACGCCGCCAACGCGATCGCCACCCAGCCGACCGGCGGCGCATCTTCCTTCGGCATAAAGCCGTATTGGGCGATTTCCTGCCCCCCGTCCCATAAATGGGCGATCAGCAACCCGGATACAACGGCGAGCCCGATGCGCACGATAACCATGAGCGTCACACTCATGCCCGTGCGTGAGGCGACCGATGACTCGACGATCAAGTTATGGGAAAAAGAAAGCATGATCGCCAAAATCAATACTTCTTTCACTGTAAACTCGATCGTCAGCATCGCGCCAATCGCCGCGTACAGACCAAGCAAATTGCCGAGCACAAGCGGCACGGCCGCATCGCCGGATAAGCCAAACCATTTCATTAAGGGAGTCACAAGGTCAATGAGCCATGAAAAAAGCGGCGTCGGCTGCAACAACGCCAGAATGAGCGTCACTGGAAAAATGATTTTGCCGAGCGCCCATGACGTCTTCAGCCCGGCGATGACGCCGCGCTGCAACGTTCCAATCATATCTCCTCTCTCCTTTGCTTATCTTCTCCGCCCAACGGATCTCTTCAATCCGCATACCGTTCGTTTGCCCATCCTTTCACCCGGCGCACGATCCACAAGGCGACGGCAAAAACAATGAGGGCAATGGACATCACTTGCGCCATGCGCAAATGTTCGGTAAGCATTAAGCTATCTGTGCGCATTCCCTCAATCCAAAAGCGGCCGAGCGAGTACCAAATCAAGTACGACAAAAACAGCTCGCCGCGCCGCAAATTGACGCGCCGCAGCCAAAGCAGGAGGCAAAAGCCGGCGACGTTCCAAAGCGATTCATATAAAAACGTTGGGTGCCAATATTGGCCGTCAATATACATTTGGTTAATGATCCAATCCGGCAAATGCAAGTTTTCCAGAAACTCACGTGACACCGGACCGCCGTGCGCCTCTTGGTTCATAAAATTGCCCCAGCGCCCGATCGCCTGCCCTAAAATGATGCTTGGTGCGGCAATATCGGCGAGCTTCCAAAACGACAGCCCGCGCGCGCGGGCGAACACCGCGCCCGTCGCCACCGCCCCGATCAAACCGCCGTGAATGGCGAGGCCGCCTTGCCAAACTTTTGGAATCTCGGACAAATGCTTTGAATAATAGTCCCATTCAAACAGCACGTAGTACGCCCGCGCGCAGACAATGGCAATCGGCACAGCAAACAGCACCAAATCGACAAACGTCTCTTTCGGCAAGCCGCGTCGCACCGATTCGCGCGTTGCCAGCCACAACCCGATCAAAACGCCTGTGCCGATAATGACACCATACCAATAAATCGTAATCGGTCCCAAATGCAAAAACACACGGTCCAACGGCGCAATGGCCGGTTCCATCTTGAACGCCTCCTTTGCGGTGACGGATGGCCGACGCAGCCTCGCTGCCATCGCTCGATCTTCTGTCAATGGCCATCCTGATCGGAATTTCCTTGTTCATCTGAAAGGGCCGGTGATTGAATCAAATAGACAGCTTAAAAAGGCATTTTTCTGTTGAGAAACGTTTAGTGTTTTGAATTGTTAGAAATCAACGGCGACAGAAACCAAAGAACATTACCGGCTTTCATCATGCTCTCCGTCTTCAATCGCATCGCTCAATCGCGCCGAAAACTCCTCAGCCGCGTTGACCCCGAGCCGCTTCAGCCGGAAGTTCATCGCCGCCACTTCGACGATGACCGCCAAGTTGCGCCCTGGGCGGACCGGAATCGTTAATTTCGGCAATTCGGTATCCAAAATTTTCACTTTCTCTTCTTCCAACCCGAGCCGATCGTACTGCTTCTCCGGATCCCAAAGCTCCAAGTCGACGACGAGCGAAATGCGCTTATGCGTCCGCACCGCCCCCGCGCCGAACAGCGTCATCATATTAATAATGCCGAGGCCGCGAATTTCAAGCAAATGCTCAATCAGCTCCGGCGCGCTGCCGATCAATGTATCTTCATCTTCTTGGCGGATTTCGACGCAGTCATCGGCGACCAACCGATGGCCGCGTTTGACGAGCTCCAGCGCCGTTTCACTTTTGCCGACGCCGCTTTTGCCTGTGATCAATACGCCGACGCCGTACACATCGACGAGCACGCCGTGCACCGCCGTTGTCGGAGCAAGCTTGCTTTCCAAATAGTTGGTCAACCGGCTCGAGAGCCGGGTTGTTTTCATTGTCGAGCGCATCACCGGCACCGACTGGCGCTCAGACGCTTCGATCAGTTCGGGCGGCACCTCAAGCCCCCGGGAAACGATAATCCCAGGCGTAATATCGGTACAAAGCCGCTCCATTCGCGCCCGTTTTTCTTCCGGAGTCAGCGTTTCGTAAAACGACAGCTCGGTTCGCCCCAGCAGCTGCAGCCGCTCTGCCGGATAATAGGCGAAATAGCCGGCCATCTCAATTCCCGGCCGCGACAAGTCGCTTGTTGTAATCGGGCGGTAAATGCCCTCGGCGCCGCTGACGAGCTCAAGCTGGAACTGTTCGATGATGTCTTTTGTCCGCACTTTTGGCATAATCGGCCGTTCTCCCCTTTCTTCATCTTTTTCCATTGTAGCACGTTTTGTTTCAACGTTGAATGGAAAACATCGGGGGAAACAAAATGGAGACGGTCCATCCCGTCTCCATTACGACCGATCGCGCAGCGGCTCGATAATCGCTTTTTGCACGAGCAGGTGGAAAAACGACAAGACGATCGATGCGAGCAGCGCCGTGCCGAACCCTCCAATTTGAAACGCATCGCCCATGAGCCCCGCTGTCATCATGAGCGTGATGGCGTTAATGACAAACAAAAACAACCCGAGCGTCAATACGGTCACCGGCAGCGTCAATAAAATAAGCACCGGACGGACAACGGCATTTAACACCGCCAAAATCAAGCTCGCCAAAAACGCGGCGCCAATGCCGCTGAAATGAATATCGTCAAAATACCCGTCAATCGCCATAAGCAGCACCGTATTAATAAACACGCCAATCAACCAATGGAGCATCGCATCACCATCTTTGCTGTAAGATCGTTTTCCAGGCCGCGGCGGCCTCTTTCTGATGTTGCCTAAAAAGGCGAACCATTGCGTCATGACCCGCACATCGCCGATTCGCTTACGCAAAAGGCATACCCATTCCCTCTCTTTTTTATTTTAACACTTGAATTCCTTTGATGACATTCCAAATGACGACAACGAAGTTCACCAATCCGGCAACGAGAAACCCGAACCAGGCGATGCCGCCGCCAAACAAGAACGATTCCTCTCCCCATTGACCAAACATCACAGGAACAAAGGCCAACGCCAGAAACAAACCAATGGTAATAGCTGGAATTAAATGAGAGACGAGCGACCGTTTCGCGTGGTGTTTCACCTCGGGATCTTCCACAACAAAATACGTCACGATCGGCAAAATGAACGGCGCGAAAAAGACGCTGAAATAGCAAAGAGCAGATAGGACTTTATTGGTCGACAATTCAGTATCTCCTTTCCCTGTGTCTCTACCTGTATATACGATGACCGCCGGGAAAAGTTTCCTGTTGCCGGCACAAAAGGCGTGGCGCTCACCGTTTTCTTCAAACATGATAAAAAAACGGCAAAAGCGTTACGCCTTTGCCGCCTCATACCACGCCTGCATGCGCGCCCGGTCGCGCTCCAAAATCGGTTTCAAATAGCGGCCGGTGTAGGAAGCTTCGACCCCAGCCACGTGTTCCGGCGTGCCGGCCGCGACAATTTGCCCGCCGCGGTCGCCGCCTTCCGGACCTAGGTCAATGATGTAATCAGCCGTTTTAATGACGTCCAAGTTGTGTTCGATGACAAGCACCGTATCGCCGTTGTCGACCAGCCGATGAAGCACATCAAGCAGACGGGCGATGTCATCGACGTGCAGCCCGGTCGTCGGCTCGTCTAAAATGTAGAGCGTCCGGCCGTTCGAGCGGCGGTGCAGCTCGGCAGCGAGCTTGACGCGCTGCGCCTCGCCGCCGGAGAGCGTTGTCGCCGGCTGGCCGAGCTTCATATAGCCGAGGCCGACATCATACAACGTCTCTAGCTTGCGCTTAATTTTCGGAATCGAAGCGAAAAAGTCCAGCGCATCTTCGACCGTCATGTCCAGCACGTCGGCGATAGTTTTCCCTTTGTATGTCACTTCAAGCGTCTCGCGGTTGTACCGTTTGCCGTGGCATACTTCGCAAGGGACGTATACGTCCGGCAAAAAGTGCATTTCAATTTTGATGATCCCATCGCCATGGCACGCCTCGCAGCGCCCGCCTTTGACGTTGAAGCTGAAGCGCCCTTTTTTGTAGCCGCGCACTTTCGCTTCGTTCGTGGCAGCAAACACGTCGCGAATGTCATCAAACACCCCGGTGTAGGTCGCTGGGTTCGACCGCGGGGTGCGGCCGATCGGCGACTGGTCGATGTCAATCACTTTGTCGAGGTGCTCAAGCCCGCGGATGTCGCGATGTTCCCCCGGTTTCGCTTTTGCCCGGTGCAGCTTTTGCGCGAGCGCCTTATAAAGCACCTCGTTCACGAGCGTGCTTTTGCCTGAACCCGACACCCCGGTGACAGCGACGAACGTGCCGAGCGGGATGTTCACCGAGACGTTTTTCAAGTTGTGCTCGCGGGCGCCGACGACCTCGAGCCACCGTCCGTCCGGCTGGCGCCGTTCGGCCGGGATCGGGATGAATTTTTTCCCGGATAAATATTGACCGGTGAGCGAGTTCGGATCATTCATCACCTCTTCCGGCGTGCCGGCCGCGACGACCTCGCCGCCGTGAATGCCCGCCCCTGGGCCGATGTCAATCAAATAGTCGGCCGCAAGCATCGTATCTTCGTCATGTTCGACGACAATGAGCGTATTGCCAAGGTCGCGCATGCTTTTTAACGTCGCGATCAGCCGGTCGTTGTCGCGCTGATGCAGTCCGATCGACGGCTCATCGAGCACGTACAACACCCCCGTCAGCCGCGAGCCGATTTGCGTCGCTAACCGGATGCGCTGCGCCTCGCCGCCGGAAAGCGTGCCCGCTGAGCGGCTGAGCGTCAAATAGTCGAGGCCGACGTTTTGCAAGAAGCCGAGCCGGTCGCGAATTTCACGCAAAATGAGGCGGGCGATTTGCGCTTCTTTTTCCGTCAGTTCCAATCCGTCAAAAAAGGCGAGCGCTTCGGTCACCGACATCGCGGTCACTTCGCCGATATGCTTGCCGCCGACCAAGACGGCGAGGCTTTCTTTTTTCAGCCGATAGCCTTGGCACGTCGGGCACGGCTGTTCGGCCATATATTTTTCCATTTGTTCGCGGATGTAATCGGAGCTTGTCTCCCGGTAACGGCGTTCGACGTTCGGAATGACGCCTTCAAACTGGATATATTGTTCGCGCACCTGGCCAAAATCGGTCGTATAGCGGAAATAAATCGGCTCCCCGCCGCTGCCGTACAAAATCTTCTCCAGCTGCTCTTTTGGCAGCTCTTTTACCGGCACGTCCATCGGGATGCCGTAATGGCGGCACACCGCCTCAAGCAGCTGCGGGTAATATTGCGAGCTTTGCGGCTCCCACGGAGCGATGGCGTGCTCCTTCAATGTCAATTCATCGTTCGGGATGATAAGGTCCGGATCGACTTCGAGCTTCACCCCGAGCCCGTCGCAGTCCGGACAGGCGCCAAACGGGCTGTTGAACGAAAACAGGCGCGGCTCAAGCTCCCCGATCGAAAAGCCGCAATACGGGCAGGCGTGCTTTTCGCTGAACAACAGCTCCTCCTGGCCGACGACGTCAACGATCACTTTGCCGTCCGCGAGCTTCAATGCCGTCTCCAGCGAATCGGCGAGCCTTGATGTGATGCCGTCTTTGATCACGATCCGGTCGACGATGACATCAATCGAATGTTTTTTGTTTTTTTCCAGCTCAATGTCTTCGGTCAACTCGCGCATCTCGCCGTCAATGCGGACGCGCACATACCCTTGCTTGCGGATATCGTCAAGCACTTTCGCATGCGTCCCTTTTCTTCCCGAGACGATCGGAGCAAGAATTTGCATTTTCGTCCGCTCCGGGTACGCGAGCAGCCGGTCGACCATTTGCTCGATCGTCTGCGATTGAATTTCGATGCCGTGCGTCGGGCAGAACGGCCGGCCGATGCGGGCGAACAGCAGCCGCAAATAATCGTAAATTTCCGTCACCGTGCCGACCGTGGAGCGCGGGTTGCGGCTCGTCGTTTTTTGGTCGATCGAAATGGCCGGCGACAGCCCTTCGATCGCATCGACATCCGGTTTGTCCATCTGTCCTAAAAACTGGCGGGCGTACGCCGATAGCGACTCGACGTAGCGCCGCTGCCCTTCCGCGTAAATCGTGTCAAACGCCAACGACGACTTGCCCGACCCAGACAACCCGGTCAACACAACGAGCTGTCCGCGCGGGATTTCAACGTCAATGTTTTTTAAGTTATGGGCACGCGCCCCTTTGACGATAATTTTATCCGTTCCGTTCACCCGGCCATCATCCTTCCGCTTTCAACTCGAAAATCGCATCGCGCAGCTGGGCGGCCCGCTCGAAGTCGAGCGCTTTGGCCGCTTCTTTCATCTCCGCTTCCAGCTGGCGGATGAGCGCTTCCCGTTCTTGTTTTGTCATGCTGGCGGCCGCCGGCTTCGCCTCGTACGTTTCCGTTTCTTCGGCCGCATACGTCGCGCGGATCACATCGCGAATCTCCTTTTGGATCGTGCGCGGCACGATGCCATGTTTGCGGTTGTATTCCTCTTGAATCGCCCGGCGCCGCTTCGTCTCTTGAATGGCGATTTCCATCGATTTCGTCACCGTATCGGCGTACATGATCACATGGCCGTTCGCGTTGCGCGCCGCGCGGCCGATCGTCTGGATGAGCGAGCGCTCCGAACGCAAAAATCCTTCTTTGTCGGCGTCCAAAATGGCGACAAGCGACACTTCCGGAATATCGAGCCCTTCGCGAAGCAAGTTGATGCCGACTAACACATCATATTTGCCAAGCCGCAAATCACGGATGATTTCAATGCGCTCAAGCGTTTTAATTTCCGAATGCAAATAGGCGACTTTCAATCCCGCCTCTTTTAAGTAATCCGTTAAATCTTCCGCCATTTTTTTCGTCAGCGTCGTCACCAATGTCCGCTCGTTCCGCTCAACGCGTTCGCGAATTTCCCCGATCAAATCGTCAATTTGCCCGGCGATCGGACGAACGTCAATCGTCGGATCGAGAAGCCCGGTCGGGCGGATGATTTGTTCAACCACACCCGGGCTATGTTCAAGCTCATACGGCCCCGGCGTCGCGGAGACATAAATAATTTGGTTGATTTTTTGCTCGAACTCTTCAAAGGTAAGCGGACGGTTATCGAGCGCCGACGGCAGGCGAAAGCCATGGTCGACGAGCACTTGCTTGCGCGCCCGGTCGCCGTTGTACATGCCGCGCAGCTGCGGCAGCGTGACGTGCGATTCATCGATGATGATCAAAAAATCGTCCGGAAAATAGTCAAGCAGCGTATACGGCGTTGAACCCGGCGGTCGGAGCGCCAAATGGCGCGAGTAGTTTTCGATTCCGGAACAAAAGCCCATTTCGCGCATCATTTCAAGGTCATAGCGCGTCCGTTGCTCGAGCCGCTGCGCTTCTAACAGCTTTCCTTGTTCGCGCAGCTCGGCAAGTCGCTCCTCGAGCTCTTGTTCGATGTTTTGAATCGCAAGCCGCATTTTCTCCTCGCGCGTGACAAAGTGCGACGCCGGGAAAATGGCGACGTGCTCACGCTCGCCGAGCACTTCACCGGTCAAGGCGTCGACTTCGCGAATGCGGTCGATTTCATCGCCAAAAAACTCGACGCGGATGCAATGCTCATCGCGCGACGCCGGAAAAATCTCGACGACATCGCCGCGGACGCGAAACGTGCCGCGCCGGAAGTCGATATCATTGCGGTCGTACTGGATATCGACCAACCGCCGCAGCAACGTGTTGCGCTCGATCTCCATGCCGACGCGCAGCGAAACGACAAGCTCGCGGTATTCTTCCGGCGACCCTAAGCCGTAAATGCACGACACGCTGGCGACGATGATGACGTCCCGCCGCTCAAACAGCGCCGATGTCGCCGAGTGCCGCAATTTATCGATCTCGTCGTTAATTTTCGCATCTTTTTCAATATACGTATCCGTTTGCGGCACATACGCTTCCGGCTGATAATAGTCGTAGTAGCTGACAAAGTATTCGACGGCGTTGTACGGGAAAAACTCCTTCAGCTCGCTGTACAACTGTCCAGCGAGCGTTTTGTTATGGGCGATCACAAGCGTCGGCTTGTTCACTTGGGCGATGACGTTCGAGATGGTGAACGTTTTGCCCGTTCCCGTCGCCCCGAGCAGCGTTTGGTGCTTCACTCCGCGCATTAAACCGTCAACCAATTGTTCAATCGCCTGCGGCTGATCGCCTTGCGGTTGATACGATGACACTAATTGAAAACGGTCGTCCACCGTTTCTCCTCCCTCTCCGATCCGTCTCTCCCCATTGTATCACATCCCCTTGGCAGATGCACAAAAAACGCGAACTGATATTCGTGCCAATCAACGCAGCGATTTCCATTGCTCCCTCTTCGTTTGCCTGCGTACAGAACGTGAAAAAGCGGGCCGCTTCGAGGCCCGCCTGTCCGTCACTTCTTCAAATTGTCCAACATCCGTCCGGCCAACAAGAAGCCGGTGATCGTCGATGCAATATCGGCGACAATTTCATGCAGTTCGTCCGTATACCCTTTGACATACGAAGCGACAAGCAACGCGATCGTCAATAACAACGCGATGTATCGGTTATAAGTCACCCGGGTAAACAACAAGACAAGCAGGCACGGAATGATGAGTGCCGCGAGAAACCACATATGCTCAGTCTCCTTTACGAAACAGCTTCGGACGCCGACGCGTCCCGATTGCGCACAAACAGCAAGCCCAGCTCATGGTGCTCATCTTCATACAACGCCCCTTGGACAAAGCGGACTTCGCCGTTATGCCCGACAACATCAAGCTTACAAAACGCCCGGTTGCGCTGCAGCGCTTCGTAAAACTCCGCCTCCGTCCGCACGGGGACGCCATTCGCTTTCATAATGATTTCTCCGATTTGCAGCCCCATTTTCTCCGCTTTCGAGCCGGGGAGCACGCCGACGATCACCAGCCCTTGCGAATGGCGGGCGAAACGGGGCGGGCGGGCGCGGTCATCGCGGTGCCCGGAAAAAGCGATCCACTCGCGGCCGACGATCGCCATAACTCCTGCGACAAACGCCAGCGGTGCGTACCACACGCTAAAAACAGCCGGCAGAGTGACAAGAAGCGCAAGCCGAAGCACACGCCGTCCCTCCTCCCGCGCCGCTTCCGGCGGCATGATGTGCTGCCGGCGTTGCGAAAAGCCGAGAAGAAACGGCACAAGCCAAAATGAATACCCGTCCCCGGCCGGAAGAAGCGGCCACCACGAGGCCGGCGGCAGCGCACCGCCGGATACCGGGAGCACGAGCGGCACAAACCAAAAGCGCTGCGCCCATTGCATGCCGACTGTCATCCCCCGCTTGCTTTTGGCCAGCTGCGGTGAGACGGCCCCGTTCCGCGAGCGGAGGATGAGCCATCCTTCCGCCAACAGCAGCAGCACAAGCAACAAAGTCAAAGACGTCCCCGCCGTTGCGCCATCGGGGAATATGCGGCCCACCATCCCGCTTGGCCCGGCTAAACCGAGCAGCACGAGCGCACCGCCAACCGTATACGCCGGCGACAATAGGCGCGCCTCCATCGTTAAGCCGATGACAACGGTCAGCGCGGTCACCATCCACACCGCCTCGCGCGGCAACGCGATCCCAACGATGATCGCCGCCGCGGACAACACCGCGCCGGCTGCCCATCCCCATGTCCAGAGCCCGCGCCATTCTTGCCACGGATGATGGATGCGCACATGAAAGTCACGGCGCTCCCGCTTCATCCGCCGCCAGCCGGCGACAATCGCTAAAAAGACGCCATAATAAAGGAGCGGCTGCCGCCATACGGCCGCGATGCCTTCAAGCAGTTCCAACCCCCATGCTGCCATCCGCTTCCCCCCCTTGCTTCGTTCACGAGTCTTTATCTTCTATTCTACCAAATGGCAACGACAAATCCCATGCCTGTTGTAATCTTTTTTGCCGCTTATGGCGAATTTGCGCCATTTTCCACTTTCTTTGCCGAATCGGCACTAGTTTTGTCGGCTAGGCAGGATTTTCAATGGAGATCGAAAAAGGATATAACAGAAGATGAAAAAGGAGGAGTGGAACGATGGAATTAAAAACAGCCGATGTCGCCGCCCGACTTGGAGTCTCGCCGAAAACGGTTCAACGCTGGGTGCGGAAATATGACATTCCGCTGCGGAAAAACGAAGCTGGCCACTATTTGTTTGATGAAAAAACAGTCGCCTTGCTCGAACGGGTCAAATTTGAACAAGGCGCGGCACTCGAAGCGCCTCCGGCACCTGACCGTCCCTCGACACCGCCGCGGAACGTTCCCATTGACGCTTTGTTTCAAGGATATGTCGAACCACAATTAACCCGGGTAGCCTCGCGCCTTGATCAACTCGAACAACAATTAGAACAAAAAGCGGATGACGTTGTTTCGATTCAGCTTCTTCATCACCGCCGGGAAATGGAAGAAATCACTGCCCGCCTCACCGCCCTCGAGCAGCTTGTCGCCCGTCTCGAACAGCAGCTGAACAATCGGCCGCCTTCCTCCCATGAAACACCGGACGAACCAAAGCGGAAACGGCGCGGTCTCGGGCGGGTGATGGGGTTGTTTGCTTGACGTCCCAGGCGTTCCGCCCTGTGCAGGGCGTTTTTTTTTTTGGCAAAAAACGTTCGCGCTCCATCCGGACATCCCCATGACAGCGGCATAAGAAAGACGCATGTCCGGCGAAACGTTCTATGGGCAACGTTTGCTTTCCCCGAAACGTAACGGCGACGGATCAAGGTGCGCGCATGCTCATAGAAAATGGTTTGCCCTCCAACCGGGGATGAAAATCACCGCTCGCCGGCGCGGGATGTTCATAGAAAAGAGCCCCCTAGGCTGGGAGCTCCGACGCTGTTTATGGGAATAACACATCTAATGCTGCTTTCAACTGTACGTCGTGCTTCGGGTCGCGGATCGCTTCCATAATTTTCGCTTGCAGTACGTCAGCCGTCGTTTCATCGATCCGTCCGGTGGCCGGGAGCTGATTTGCTTTTTGGAATGCTTTCACCGCTGTTTCCGTTTCTTTGCTGAAGTAGCCGTCCGTACGACCCGGGTCAAACCCGAGCCCTTTTAACATTTTTTGCGCGCTGGCAATTTGTTCATCATTCATATCATACGCGAACGGTTTTTCCACATGGAGCGGAGTGACGTGGAAAAACTCAGGCTGCGCAACCGCCACATCCGGCTTGATTCCTTTTTTATGAATCCAATGTCCATCCGGCGTCAACCATTTGTAGAGCGTCAGCTTAATGTTGCTGCCGTCGCCCATCGGGATGGCCTGCTGCACCGTCCCTTTGCCGAACGTCGTCTCGCCGACGAGCTTATAGCCGCCTGCTTCCTTCATCGCGCCGGCTAAAATTTCTGACGCCGACGCGCTGCCTTGGTCGATGAGCACAACGATCGGATACGGTTTTTTCACCGTTAACTCAGAATAAAATTTTTGTTTGTCGCCATCGCGCTCTTCAATTTGCACATACGGTTTCTGTTTCGGGACGAGCTCTTTTAAAATTTCCTCGACGCTTTGCAAATAGCCGCCTGGATTGCCGCGTACGTCGATAATAAGCCCGTCGATTTTTTCGTTTTCAAGCTTCGCCAATTTCTTTTTAAAGTCAGCGGCCGTGTTTTCCGAAAACGACGTAATTTGCAAGTAGCCGGCCTTTTTGCCGTCATGCGTTTTGACCGCCTCATACACCGTTTCGATTGGGATTTCGTCACGGACGACTTTGACTTTCATGACATGTTTCGCGCCTGGGCGGAGAATCTCAAGCTCCACCGTCGTCCCTTTTTTGCCGCGGATTTTCAGCACCGCCTCATACAAATCGAGCCCTTCAAGGCTTTCCCCGTTCACGCGCAAAATTTGGTCGTTCGGTTTCAGTCCCGCTTTTTCTGCCGGTGAGTTTTTAATCGGCGCGACGATCGTCACTTTCCCGTCGATCATGCTTACTTCAGCGCCGATCCCTTCAAATGACGAGTCGAGCGACTCATTAAACTGTTCGGTCGTTTCCGCATCCATGTAGACGGAATATGGATCATCAAGCGTGCCAATCATGCCTTGAATGGCGCCTTCCGTCAATTGTTCCTCATCGACCTTTTCCACGTACCGGCTTTTGATCAGCTCATACGCCTGGCGGATTTTTTTCATCTCTTCGTTATCGTTTGTTACTTTGGACGGTTCAGCGGACATGACCGCTGACATCGGACTGTCCTCCGCCCCGCCGGCCAGCTGCAAGCCAGCATACGTCCCGCCGGCCCCGATGAGCATCGATATGGCCATCAATGCGGCCGTCGTCGTTTTTTTCACGTTGTTTCCTCCTCACCCTGTACATAAAGGAAAAGCACCGCCTAACGCCGTGCCATGCCCTTATCTCCATCATATGTCAGGCTTGTACTGAGTATGCTTCCCCGTTCTCGCCATAGGGGAACCGCCGTCCATCCCTGCTATTAGTTTACACGCTCGTTTTTGATTTCTCAACTCATACGGACACGGAAAAAAGAGGCATCCCCGCCGCATTGGCGAAAGATGCCCCTCCTTTACGTTTTAGTTTGGCAAGTCAATGAGCATGAACCGCGCTCCTTCGTTCGTCGACAAGCGAAGCGCCGGCGTTTCCGTTATGCGGGCTGCATCGCGCGTCTGCAATAAAGCATCACCTTGTAATGTCAAATCGCCATCAATGACAAAGACAAAGATTTTCCGTTCCTCTGGCTGGGTAAACGTCAGTTCGTTCCCTCTCTCTAAGTCAGACAAGTAAATCGTTACATCTTGGTGAATATGAGCAATCCCCGGCGAAGAAGGCTGTTTGGCCACGACCGGCAGCAGCGCATTTTTCATCTTCTCGACCGGAAACTCGGTCCGCTCGTACGAAGGCGTTAACCCGTGTTCTTCCGGCAAAAACCAAAGCTGCAAAAAGTTCACTTCTTCGGTCGCCGACGGATTCACTTCCGAGTGAACGATGCCGGTGCCGGCAGACATCCGCTGCACACCACCAAACGTCGTTACGGCCTTATGCCCGGTGCTGTCTTCATGTTGCAAGTACCCTTTCAACACGATCGACACAATTTCCATCTCCCGGTGCGGGTGAGCGCCAAAACCGGCAAGCGGTGCGACGAAATCGTCGTTTAACACCCGCAGCGGTCCAAACTGGATGTTGTTCGGGTCGTAATACTCGCCAAACGAAAAACTATGGTACGTTTTCAGCCAACCGTAATCGGCATGATAACGGGATGAAGCCCGGTCAATCTGAATCATCCTTTTCCTCTCCTTCCTTCATTATTGAAATCATAACAGCATCAAGCGCGTACCGCCCTGGTCCGGCAAGCGCCACCCCGAGCGCTACAGTGATAATGGCTATATTTATTCATAACCGTTTTGCGTCACCCAATACCCGTTCGGCCCATGTACCTTCACGATCGCAACAGCCATCGGGATAATCATGAAGAGCGCCGTCAGCGGCGTCAACAATCCAATCGCAAACAACAGCTCGTCGGCCTGTTCACTCAAGCCGGCCACCGCTGCCATCGCTTTCCCGGGCTTCAGCCCGAGCGACTCCATCCGGCTGTTCCTTGCAGCCCATATTCCCTAAACCATCCGAACCGTTTTTGCGCTCCATGCGCAGCAAATGTCAAGCCGAAGACAACCCGGATGACGAGCAAACCAAGACTTATCATAATGACGCTCTCCCAATACTATTAATACATAATTCTTGAATTCAAAATAATTATATAAAAATCAAAGGGGAAAAGGCAAGCGAAAAAAATGGGACATATCTTTGCATCGGTCATGGTCCCGATCGACAATGCCAAGCAGTTTATGAATTTCCGCCAAGGTGAATCCGAGCCCTTGCAGCCGCTTAATGAACTGGATGCGCCGGATCGTTTCTTCCGTATACAACCGATATCCGCCTTCGGTCCGCTCGGTTTCTGGAATGAGCCCTTTCCGTTCGTAGTATCGGATCGTTTCTTTATTGACATGGCATTTTTCCGCTAGTTTACCGATGCGATACGTTCCCATATCATCACCCTCGCTGAAAGTTACTAGAGTTTCCCATCGTACTTTTATTTCCACCGTTCATTGGGGACAATATCCCACATCCAAAACCTCATATCATCGACCCTGCTGAACAAGGAAACGGGGCAATGCGAATTAAGGCATCGAAAGTAACCTTCCCTTTCGATAACCAAGCCCCCACTATCCTTGTTCAAAACTTTTCTCATCTCCCCTTCGTCTATTGGCAACCCTCCAGCAGAGCATTTTGGGCAAATCTCCTTGTTCTCAATGAGATCCCGCCAGTTTGGGGCAAGCTACAGCATCCAGCCACGCCATCAAGCGAGTTCACCCTAAATAACTTGACAAGGGAAAGATCAGCATCAAACACATGCGGCCAATCCTCCCCATACGTTCGCTGAAACGCTGCTAAATCTTCCTTTGCATCCGTCTGGGGATCCACATCGACGGTCACCACTTGAACGTTCCTTTCCTTTGCTACTTCCTTCAAATTCTGTTCGATATCAACGCATGAAACGCACCAGGCGGCCATAAAGAACAGGACGGTTGGCTTTTGGTCATTGATGTTGACCGTATTTCCCTCAATATCTTTCACGCGAATGTGGATGGTGTCCTCTCTTGTTGCAGTCTTGTTTACACTCAACCATCCCACCGCCAAAACTGTGATGAGGAGGAGAACCCCGCCAAACGGATCGCTCCCCATTAAGCTTCGTTGCAACCGCAACAACAATCGATTCCAACGCTCCGTGAAACCGTGGCCTCCGTTCGAAGGCTTTCCCCCGCACAGCACGACAGTTTCGAGACATCTTGGTCAAACGTCAGCGCCGCCAGCTTCAGCCCTTCCGCCATCGTTAAATACGGAGCCAACGTGCGACGAAGGTCGTCGATCGTTAATCCGAATTGAATCGCCAACGCTGCAGCGTAAATGACCTCACCGGCATGGTCGGCGACGACATGAGCGCCTAACAGTTTGCCGGTATTCGCCTCGGCGACGAGTTTCACTACGCCGGTCGTTTCCCGGTTGACGATGGCGCGCGGCACTGCCTCAAGCGGAAGAACGGACGTTTTCACCTCATATCCGTTTTCTTTTGCCCGCTGCTCAGTCAAACCGACCGTCGCAACCGCCGGGCGGGTGAATGTCACCGCCGGAACGACGGCCGTATCCCAGCGCTGATTTAGCCCGCCTATGGCATTGGCCGCGGCAACGGCGCCTTGATGGGCCGCGACATAGACGAACTGAGGGCCGAGCGTCACATCGCCTGCCGCGTAAATCGCCGGGTTTGTCGTCCGCGTATATTCGTCCGTCCAAATTTCCCCGCGCGCCCCAACCTTGACGCCGGCCGCCTCCAAGTTCAACGCCGCTGTATTTGGCGTCCGCCCCGCCGCTACGAGCAGTTCATCCGCCTCAATGACCCCGATGCGGCCATCGACGTTCACATACACGTTTTTCGTGTCTCCTTCTTGTTTGACCCGTTCAAACGAGGCGCCGGTGATGACGCGGATGCCTTGTTCTATGAGCGCCTGGGTCACCGCTTCAGAAATTTCCGGGTCATACCCTTTCAACAGGCGCGGGCTTCGCTGCATCAGCGTCACTTCTGAACCGAGATGGTGGAACAGCTGCCCGAGTTCCAGCCCTATAGATCCGGCACCGATGACCGCGAGCCGCTTCGGCACGTTTTTCAACTCAAGCAACGTCGTGCTCGTCAAGTAGTCGACTTCATGAAGCCCCGGAATGTTCGGCACAGCTGGAGAAGCGCCAGTGGCGATCAAAAACCGTTTCGCCGACAGCGTTTGGCCGTTGACTTCAATCGTTTGACCATCGACAAATCGGGCTTCCCCTTGGATGAAGTCGAACCCGTACTCCCCGATTAAATCGGCGTATTTCGCTTGGCGAAGCTGCTTGACCAATTCATTTTTTTGCTTCACCAACGGCGCCAAGTCGACCGGACCGGCTGATGTATGAAGCCCGAGAAACGGGTGATTCCGCGCCAACGCATAAATTTCCCCGGCCCGAAGCAATGTCTTAGATGGCACGCAGCCGATATTGACGCACGTCCCCCCGACGGTTCCTCGTTCGACCATGGCGACTTTCGCCCCGTATTTCACCGCTTCAATCGCCGAGGAAAAGGCTGCCGCGCCAGAACCAATGATGATGTAGTCGTACTCTCCTTCGCCAGCGATGGCAGGGCTGGCTGGCGCGGAGATCTCCTCTGCCTCCCCCGGCTCGTAATGAGCGTTTTTGACCGCTTGTCTCGCCATGTCAATGTCGGCGTCCTCGGGCAGCGCAAATACCGCTTCCCCACGCCGGAAGCTGACGTCAATCTGCTTGGCTCCGATCTCGTTCAGTGCCGCAGCGACATGTCGTTCACAACCGGTACATGTCATGCCTTGAACGGTCATTCGATACGTTTTCATGATGAAAAACACTCCTTATCCGCCAAATGTCTCTTTCCTATTTTGTACGAACCTTCCACAAGAATCCATATCATTCGCTCTCATGATTCATTCGGAAGGGAACGCAGCACGCTCCGCGGCCATTTCCCGTTTTCCCCGGGGAACAACCATCCGTTTCGCCCGGTCGCGTTAGCTCTCGCCTTCCAACTATCATCATCAGTGAAACAAAAAACAAACCGTGGTGGTGAGAAGCAAAGATCAGGCTTAGCAAGGTTTCTCGATTTGAGAAAATACAGATGCTGCGCACACTTCCACATCAATCACCGCCTTCTAGGCAGCCTCAACACTGCAAAAAATGCGCAACTCGTCCACCGCAAATCGATAGACAAGTTGCGCATACATATTGATTTAATCGTGTTAGAACGCAATATAATTGCGCGGGTCGACCGCATTTGTTTTCCCGACGTTCCACCCGCCGCGATGCAATTCAAAGTGAAGGTGCGGGCCAAAGGACTGCCCGGTGTTGCCCATATAGCCGATGATTTGTCCTTTTTGGACACGCTGTCCTCCTCCCGCCAACCGCGCCTCGAGATGGGCGTAAACGGTCGTATACACTTGGCCGTTAATGACGTGACTGATGAAAATGACGTTGCCGTAGCTGCTAGAATAGTAGGAACGGAACACGACCCCGTCGGCGGCGGCAACGACCGGAACGACCGGAGCCCGCTTGCCAATATCGACTCCCAGATGGAAGTCCGTGCCACCAAACCGGTAACCGAAACCGGACGTGATCGGTCCGTTGGCCGGACGGGTGAACGCCCCGCTCGATACCGGCGGGACGCTGCCGCCGGATGGCGCTTCCCCGCCGCTTTTCGATGCCGGCGGTGAATATGTACGTCCACGCTGTTTCGCTGCTTCTTCCTCAGCGCGTTTTTGCCGCTCCAGTTCGGCGAGCTGCTGCTTCACGGCTGCTTCTTGTTTGGCGATCAGCTCTTTTTCCTCTTCAAGCGCCATTTTGTGCTCATGCTCTTCTTCCTCTTTTTGCTTCAAATCCGACATTAAGCGGTTTTTCTGTTCAAGCTGGGCGGCGAGTTGGGCTTGCAGCTGTTTTAGCTCCTGCAGGTCCGCTTGCAGTTTGTTCCGCTTTTGCGTGAGTTCGGTTTCTTTTTTCTCTTTGAGCGCTTTATCCGCTTCTTGCTCACGGATGATTTGCTGGTCAGCTTCCATGATCGTCGTCACCGCGCTCAT
Source organism: Geobacillus uzenensis (assembly GCF_002217665.1). Taxonomy (NCBI): domain Bacteria; kingdom Bacillati; phylum Bacillota; class Bacilli; order Caryophanales; family Anoxybacillaceae; genus Geobacillus; species Geobacillus uzenensis. The sequence goes on along the minus strand of NZ_NEWL01000001.1, from coordinate 127,722 downwards.
ACGGTCGATGAAGTCGCTGAAGCTTTGGGCGCCAAGCAGCACTTCCAGGTAGCTGATCGCCCCGCCGCTTTCTTGGAGCGAGCGCAGGCGCGCTTTTAAAATCTCATTCCGCTTTTCAATCCGCTCCTGAATCTCGGCAATTTCCTGTTTCAGCTTGTCGATCGCCTGTTCGGTTTCACTGATGTCCGCACTAACGTTGCGAATTTTGCCGCTCGTTTCCTCAATGGCGATATTGAGCTTTTCAATGTCATTGGCCACTTGTTTTTGCTGCGATTGGAGAGTTTCAATATTTTTTTGCGCCTCGCTGATTTTCTCTTCGACATCCGACCGTTTGGAGCGCAGCGCATCGATTTCGCTCCGTTTTTGCTCGATATCGCGATTGCTGACAGCGTCCGCTGCCGGCGGAAGAACGCCCAACCCGAGCGCTGCTGCGACAGCGAGTGCCAGCATCTTTTTCTTTTTCATCGCTTGTCCCCTCTCCCTCTCAAACTTATTTTTATACTTTCAAAAACTTGCGCACGGACATGACGCTTCCCCAAACGCCGATCACGGCACCAATGGCCAACAACAAGACGCTCAGTTGCCAAATGAATGGGGAAAACGGCAAAAGTTCAAAAAGCTGCAGCGAAAATTGCTGTTCATACAGACGGTACACATTGTAATAGACGAGCGCCAGCACAACAATCGGAACGATCGAACCGAGCACCCCAAGCCATAGCCCTTCGAGGAAAAACGGCCAGCGGATAAACCCGTTCGTCGCCCCGACGAGCCGCATAATTTCAATTTCGCGGCGACGGGCAAAAATCGTAATTTTAATGGTGTTGGAAATTAAAAACATCGCCGTAAACAACAGGCCGAGAATGAGCACCAGCCCGACGTTGCGCATGACTTCAAGCGCATTAAATAGCTTTTCTACCGTCCCTTGTCCATAATTGACTTTATGAACGGATGGGAATGTTTCAATTCGCTTCGCAATGCCGACGGTATCTTGCGGATGAGCGGCCTTCACGACGTACACATCGCTTAACGGGTTGTCCTGCTCAAACAGGCGGAACGATGAGCCTTCCTCACCCATGCTCTCAATCAGCCGCTTCAGCTCCTCATCTTTTGACGAGTAGCGAACTTCTTTGACGTTAGGAATGGCTTCAATTCGCTGGCGCAGCGCATCCTTCTCTTTGCTGTCAGCGGTCAAATCGATATGGACGCGAATTTCAACATCATCTTCCACTTTTTTTGCAAAATAGTTAATGTTGAACATGACGACAAAAAAGACTCCGACAAGCAATAGCGTCACCGTGACGGCGCTCGCGGATGCAAACGTCATCCAGCCGTTGCGGCCGAGGCTTTTTACGCTCTCCCGAACGTGGCGCTTGAACGTGTTAAGCGTCATAGCCGTATTCCCCCTTCGCTTCGTCACGGACGATTTTCCCGTTTTCGATCGCGATGACGCGCCGGCGGGTGGCATTGACGATCTCTTTATTATGGGTCGCCATCACAATCGTCGTGCCCCGATCGTTAATTTTCTCAAACAGTTGCATAATGTCCCACGATGTTTCGGGGTCCAAGTTTCCTGTCGGTTCATCAGCAATCACGATTTTCGGGGAGTTGACGATCGAGCGGGCGATCGAGACACGCTGCTGTTCGCCGCCGGACAGTTCGTTCGGATAAGAGCGGACTTTATGTTTGAGGCCGACTAAATCGAGTACTTCCATCACTTTTTTGCGGATCACTTTCGGCGATTCTTCAATCACTTCCAAGGCAAAAGCGACGTTTTCATAGACGTTGAGCTTCGGAAGCAGCTTAAAATCTTGAAACACAACGCCGATGTTGCGGCGCAGCAACGGAACTTTATTGTCTTTTATGTTGGCGAGATTGACGCCGTTGACCATAATTTTACCGCTCGTCGGCTTTTCTTCACGGTACATCATTTTAATAAATGTCGATTTGCCCGCACCGCTAGGCCCAACGACATAGACGAATTCTCCCTGCTTGATGCGGACGTTGACGCCGTTTAGCGCCACGACTCCGTTCGGGTATGTTTTGTACACATCTTGCATTTCAATCATCATAATCACCTATGTTTCGACTCGCTTGCTGTCATTTCTCGAGCTGTTTCGAATGAATCTCGCAAAATTCCGCAAGGTTTATTATAACACGATTTTTTGCTGTCGAATTTTACATTTATATTTCAAATAGGAGACAATAGCAAAACTAGGAGAAAAGTTCTATACACATGTGGGAGGAAGGGGCAACTTCCCGACCGCGCTGCACACCGTAGCCGCTGCAGCCCTTTCCCCAACGGCCTTGTCGGCATCATCGACAACCGCGCCATCAAAAGTGGGTGAGGCAATGAGCGATCCTATTCTCGGGCCATATTGACATCTCGTTACGTCGGCTTTTCATTGTGTGCAGCTTCCAGCTGATCCCGACCTTATAGGAAAAAGCGTCCGTTAGGGGGAGGAGGGAACGTAAGCCCGTCTGTCACATCGGCAAAAAAGACCGCCCAGCTCCTGAAAGGAAACTGGACGGTGCTTGGTTCATGCCTTATTTTTTCGCGGCGAGCCATTCTGCCACTTTGTCGGCGTCTTCGCCTTGGATGATCCCTGCAGGCATAGCGCCGCGGCCGTTGACGATGACATCTTTAATTTCATCTGTCGAATATTTGCTTCCTACTTTTTGTAAGTTCGGACCGACCCCTCCTGAAAGGTCTTGACCGTGGCATGATGCACAGTTTTGCTGATAAATTTGCTCAGCAGCAGCAACGGTATCCCCTCCGCCGTTGTTATTGCCGCCGTTTTGCTCCCCGGCGTTGTCATCACCGCCGCCGCATGCTGCAAGCGCCAGCGAAGCGCCAAGGAACACGGTTGCTAATTTCCACTTCATCATGAACTCCCCCTAAAAACAAAAATTCGCTTCTTTCGTTATTATAACCGATTTTTTCCGTTTTACGTACGTTGAAATCCCTCTCCAAGCACTTCAGCGGCGTTGGCAACGACGACAAACGCTGTCGGATCAATGGTTCGCACGATTTGTTTCAATTTTGTGAACTCCGATTGAGCGACGACGCACATCAACACCGGCCGTTCATGTTCCGTATAGCCGCCATACGCGGGCAGCCGCGTCACCCCGCGGTCGATTTCATGCAAAATGGCGCGCCGCACTTTTTCTTCTTCCTTTGTAATGATGAGAGCGATTTTTGAGTAGCCGAGCCCGACTTGGACGAGGTCGATCGTTTTGCTTGTCACATACAAGGCGATCAAGGCATAAAGCGCCCGTTCAATATCAAACACGAACGCTGCGGTTAACACGATCAAGCCGTCAATAAAAATGACGCACATCCCAAGCGACAGTCCGGTATATTTATGGATGATTTGGGCGGCCAAATCGGTGCCGCCCGTCGAGGCGCGGCCGCGAAACACTATACCGAGGCCAAGCCCGACGCCGATGCCGCCAAACAACGCGCCAAGAAGCGGATTCGCCGTCGCCGGCTCCATCCCTTTCGTGATATAGACGACAAGCGGCAAAAATACCGTTCCGACAAACGTCTTGACGCCAAACTGCCGGCCTAAAAGGACGACGCCGGCGATAAACAGCGGGATGTTGAGCGCCCATTGGACATAGGCGGGCTCGATGCCAAACAGCGCATCCACAATCGTGCTAATCCCGCTCACTCCGCCAGAGGCGATCCGATTCGGCAGCAAAAACACGTTAAACGCGACGGCGACAATCGCTGCACCAACAAGCACGTACACATACTCCAAGGCCGCCTCCACCGCTGGAGACATCGCTTTGTCTCTTTTTCTCCGCATGCTTCCCCACCTTCCTCTGTGAGTATAGCATGCCCGTTTTTTGAAGTAAATGACAGCCGGTTAACGCGATAGCGATCTGCTATGCTAAAGAAAAAAAGGACGATCCGATGATCGCCCTAACAAAAAATACAAGCCTCAATACACATCCCCACGGTTGCCGATCGCCTCAATATAGATGATTCGTTCTTCATGATCGATACGAAATAACACACGATATGTTCCGATTCGCAGCCGATATAATCCATCCTGCCCCTTCAACCTTTTAATATCCCCCTGCGGTGGGATCACTAGCAGACCTTGCAACCCAGAGGCCAACCGTTCTTGAACCTCTTTTTCTTGCCTAGCGATGAATTTGACTGCGGCCTTACGGTAGATCAACTTGTAGCCCGAATTCACGCTTGGCTTCTCCTCCGATGATATATCCTTCATCGCTTTGCAACTGCTGGCGCTCTTCTTCCGTCAACGCTTCTTCTTCATCTGTTTCGTCAATCCGCTCCCATACCATTCGTTCCTTTCTGGACTGATCAAGCAAGTACATCAAAAAATCGTACGCTGTTTGATGATCCGTTTCATCCAACCGTTCAATCAGTTCGTAAAGCACTTGTTTGCGCACCGCCAAAGCCACCGCCCTCCTTTTGCCTTTCGTTACCTTCAGCATACCACGGGGATGCAGATGCGTCAAAATCAGAAAAATGATTTTTGAAACGAAAAAGGACGATCCGATGATCGCCCTTTACTTCAACTTCGCGCGCAAATACGCGTCTATGAACACATCGATTTCCCCATCCATCACCGCTTGCACGTTGCCGACCTCGACGTTCGTCCGGTGGTCTTTCACGAGCGAGTACGGATGGAAGACGTAGGAGCGGATTTGGTTGCCCCAGCCGATTTCTTTTTGCTCGCCGCGCAGTTCAGCGAGTTCGGCTTGCTGCTCCTCCATTTTCTTTTGATACAGCTTCGCCTTTAACATATTCATCGCTTTTTCGCGGTTTTTAATTTGCGACCGCTCCGACTGGCACGTGACGACAATCCCGGTCGGCAAGTGGGTGATGCGCACCGCCGAGTCGGTCGTGTTGACGTGCTGCCCGCCCGCGCCGCTGGAGCGGTACGTGTCGATTTTCAGCTCTTCCGGACGAATCTCAATTTCAATGTTGTCGTCCATCTCCGGCACGACTTCGCATGACACGAACGACGTATGGCGGCGGCCTGAGGCGTCAAACGGGGAGATGCGCACAAGCCGGTGCACCCCTTTTTCCGCCTTTAAGTAGCCGTACGCGTTATGCCCTTTAATGAGCAAAGTGACGCTTTTCACCCCGGCTTCCTCGCCCGGGAGATAATCAAGCATTTCGACTTTAAATCCTTTTTTCTCCGCCCAGCGCGTGTACATGCGCAGCAGCATCGACGCCCAGTCTTGCGATTCCGTGCCGCCCGCGCCCGGGTGAAGCTCCAAAATGGCGTTATTTTGGTCGTACGGCTCATTGAGCAACAGCTGCAGCTCAAACGCGCTGAAGTCTTTCGTCAATTTTTTCGCCTCTGCTACAAGCTCAGCCTGCAGCTCGTCATCCGGCTCCTCTTTCAACAACTCGTACGTCACTTCCAAGTTCTCAAACCGTTCTTCAAGCGATTCAAACTCGCCGACTCGTTCTTTGAGCGCATTCGCTTCGGAAATGACCGCCTGCGCCGCTTTCTGGTCATCCCAAAAGCCGGGTGCGGCCATTTGCTCTTCTAGTTCACGAATGCGCGCCTGCTTTGTTTCGAGGTCAAAGAGACCCCCTGATTTCCGCTAATCGCTTAGCCATTTTCTCTAACTCTTGCTTAATTTCCACCAAATCGATCATGTTGTCCTCACCTCATCATGAATATCGTATGCGCCTGATTTGTATTTGCCATTCAAAAGGGAGGCGATGCCTCCCTTAATTATTTATAAACGGTTATACCGCTCTTCCGCAACAATGTTTATATTTTTTCCCGCTGCCGCACGGGCACGGGTCGTTGCGGCCGACGCGCACCGCCTTGCGGACCGGTTTTTTCTTCGGCTCCTCGCCATCTTCTTTCGGGTGAACCGCCTCGCCTTTCGCCACTTCCTGGCGCTCGAGGTTATGATGGATTTCCGCCTTCATCATATACGTCGCGACTTCCTCTTCGATCGACGCGATCATGTTTTCAAACATCGCATAGCCTTCCATTTGGTATTCGCGGAGCGGATCAACCTGTCCGTAAGCGCGCAAATGGATGCCTTGGCGGAGCTGCTCCATCGCATCGATATGGTTCATCCATTTCATATCGACAGCGCGCAGCACGATGACCCGTTCAAATTCGCGCATTTGCTCGGACGGAATGTGCGTTTCTTTTTCATCATAGCGCGCTTTCACTTTCTTCCAAATGAGCTCGATCATTTCTTCCGGCTCTTTGCCGCGCAAATCGCTTTCCGTCACATCGCCCTCCGGAAGCAAGTGGGCATTGAGATAATCAACGAGCCCTTTTAGGTTCCACTCTTCCGGCAAATCTTCTTTCGGCGTATGAGCGTTGACAACGCGCTCGATGACTGACTGGATCATTTTTTCGACAATGCCGCGCAAATTGTCGGCATCAAGGACCTCAAAGCGCTGGCGATAAATGATTTCCCGCTGTTCGCGCAGCACATCGTCGTACTGAAGCAGCTGTTTGCGGGCGTCAAAGTTGTTGCCTTCCACCCGTTTTTGCGCCGACTCGACCGCCCGTGTCACCATTTTGCTTTGAATCGGCTGCGAATCGTCCATGCCGAGCCGATCCATCATCGCCATCAAGCTCTCGGAGCCGAAGCGGCGCATCAGCTCGTCTTCAAGCGACAAGTAAAACTGCGACACCCCCGGGTCGCCTTGGCGTCCGGAACGGCCGCGCAGCTGGTTGTCGATCCGTCGGCTTTCATGCCGCTCCGTGCCAATGACAGCCAACCCGCCAAGCTCCTTGACCCCTTCGCCGAGCTTAATGTCCGTCCCGCGCCCGGCCATGTTCGTCGCGATCGTCACCGCGCCTTTCTGCCCCGCTTGGGCAATGATCTCCGCCTCTTTCGCATGGTTTTTCGCGTTTAAGACGTTATGCGGAATGCCTCGTTTTTTCAGCATCTCAGACAATAGCTCCGACGTCTCGATCGCCACCGTGCCGACCAACACCGGCTGCCCTTTCGCATGGCGGGCGGCGATGTCCTCAACGACCGCGCGGAATTTCCCTTCCATCGTCCGGTAAATCAAATCAGGACGGTCTTCACGAATGACCGGACGGTTTGTCGGAATGACGACGACGCGCATGTTGTAAATGTTGCGGAACTCCTCTTCCTCCGTTTTCGCCGTCCCGGTCATCCCCGCCAATTTTTCATACATGCGGAAGTAGTTTTGGAATGTAATCGTGGCAAGCGTCATCGACTCGTTTTGAATCTCCAAGCCTTCCTTCGCCTCGATCGCCTGATGGAGCCCGTCGCTGTAGCGGCGGCCGTGCATCAAGCGCCCGGTGAACGGGTCGACGATGATCACTTTGCCGTCTTGCACGACGTAATCGACATCGCGCTGCATCGTCACATGCGCCCGCAGCGCCAGCTGAATATGATGGTTGAGCGTGACATGTTTCAAATCAAATAGGTTGTCGATGCCAAACGCCCGCTCGGCTTTGTTCATCCCTTCCTCGGTCAGCTGGACGCTTTTCGATTTTTCATCATACGTATAATCAACATCTTTGCGGAGCGTGCGCACGAACGCATTCGCCTGCACATACAGCTTCGTCGACTTTTGCGCCGTTCCGGAAATGATGAGCGGCGTCCGCGCCTCATCGATCAAAATCGAGTCAACCTCGTCAACAACGGCAAAATAAAGCGGGCGCTGCACCATGTGCTCTTTATACAGCACCATGTTGTCGCGCAAATAGTCAAAGCCGAACTCGTTGTTCGTCCCGTACGTAATATCGGCGTTGTACGCCGCCTGTTTCTCCTCGCGCGACATGCCGCTTAAATTCAAGCCGACTGTCAATCCTAAAAACTTGTACAGCTCACCCATTTCCGTCGCGTCGCGCGACGCCAAATATTCGTTGACGGTGACCACATGCACCCCGCGCCCAGTCAAGGCGTTTAAGTAGACCGGCATCGTCGCCGTCAACGTTTTCCCTTCCCCGGTTTTCATCTCGGCGATGTCGCCTTCATGGAGGACGACACCGCCCATAATTTGTACTTTATATGGATATAAGCCGAGAACGCGCTTCGCCCCTTCGCGCACAACCGCGAACGCTTCCACAAGCAGATCATCCAGCGATTCGCCCTGCCGGTAGCGGGCTTTAAACTCCTCGGTCTTTTGCCGCAGCTGTTCATCCGACAATCGCGCCATCTCCGGCCCGAGCGCATCGACTTGGTCTGCGATCTTCTCAAGCCGTGCCAACTGGCGCTTGTTCGGGTCGAATACCTTTTTTAAGACTCCAAGCATAGGAAACGCTCCTTGTTTTTCAATGGACTTACTTATTCATCATATCATTTACAGGGATCAGTGACAACTGTTGTACAGGCTGAGAGAGGGGCATGTCCAAGAGAGGGGATCACGCCTTGGACTGAAGCTGCTCAATCGCCGCTTCCGCATGGTGAAGGCGCCGATTCAGCGCATAAATTTCAAAACTTTTCTCCTCTACTTTTTCATGAATTTTGCGAAGCAATATTTGCACATCATCCACAAGCTGCGTTTCGACGCGATGAAGCGTTTCTTTCACTTCCGCCAACTCCGCTTCTACACGGTCTAATCGTACTTTCACCTCTCCCGTTTCTTGTTCAAGGCGGCTAATGCGCTTGTTCATTTCATCGACGCGGCCTTCAAGCGCTTCAACACGAGTCGTCAGTGAACCAATTTGCCCACTCATGTCTGCCAAACGGCCATCGATCTGCACAAAACGCTCATTCATTTGAGCAAAGCATTCGTCAATCCGGGCAAATCGCTCATCAATCTGCGCAAACCGCCCGTCAATCTGGACAAACCGTTCGTCAATACGGGCAAATCGCTCATCAATCTGGGCAAATCGCTCATCAATCTGGGCAAATCGCTCATCAATCTGGGCAAATCGCTCATCAATCTGGGCAAATCGCTCATCAATCTGCGCAAACCGCCCGTCAATCTGGACAAACCGTTCGTCAATACGGGCAAATCGCTCATCAATCTGGGCAAATCGCTCATCAATCTGGGCAAACCGTTCATCAATCTGCGCAAACCGTTCATCAATCTGCGCAAACCGTTCGTCAATTCGGGTAAACCGTTCGTCAATTCGGGTAAACCGTTCATCAATCTGCGTGAACCGTTGGCGAGTTTCTTCTTGAAACGCCAAAAATCCTTTTTCCATGTTATCCAACTTGGACAATATTTGACGCAACAGTTCCTCCATCGTTCTCCCCCCTTTTGCTCTTTTCACACATATTATAACATCCCCTGCCAAAAAAAGCAGGGGATGCGCATAGAAGAGTTGTTCAATTCGCCTCGATCAATCCGTATCTTCCGTCTTTGCGGCGGTAGACGATGTTGGTCCGATTCGTTTCGGCGTTCGTAAAAATAAAGAAATTGTGTCCTAACAAATTCATCTGCAAAATCGCTTCCTCGCTGTCCATCGGTTTTAAGCTGAAATGTTTCGTGCGCACGATTTCAAATTCATCTTCGCTCTCCGCCGCAGCAGCGCCGTTTGGCACAGGGGCGGCCAGCTTCACTTCCTTCTCGCGGTCGCGCAGCTTCCGATTGACTTTCGTTTTATGCTTGCGGATTTGCCGCTCCAATTTATCGGTTACTAAATCAATGGCCGCATACATATCGTCGTGGCGCTCCTCGGCGCGCAACAACAGATGCGGAATCGGAATGGTCACCTCGATTTTGCCTTGTCCGTCGTTGTATACTTTCAAGTTAACGTGCACATGCACGTCATCGGTGCCATCAAAGTAGCGTTCCAGTTTCCCGATTTTTTTCTCCACGTACTCGCGCAAAGCTGGCGTTACTTCGATGTTTTCTCCGCGAATGTTATACATCATCGCTGACCACTCCTTATTTTCAAACTATAACTCCCTACATTCTTTACTTACCCATCAAACCCCTGCTTCAATCAAAAATATTTTTGAAGATTTTGTGAAAATCATAGGAAAATATGGTAATATAAGCATAGGCATTTTTTCTTATGATGTTAGGCATACGGAGTGTGTAAACGAATGAGAAAGGTCCATATTTCCCATGCAAAAAGCGGCGACGTGCTCGCGGTCGACCTGTTTTCTGCCAACGGCGGCGTGCTGCTCTCGCGCGGCGTGCGGCTCACAAACAGCTACATTCGCTCTTTAGCGCAAAAAGGGGTTCAATACATTTACTGTAGATGAGCAAATTTGCTAACATAAATTTACAAACTAAACAAAAAAGGAGACATGAACCCGATTCCTTGGTTAGAATAGATGTGCTACCAACTACCCACAAGGAGGTTCATGTCTCATGAATATCTATGACGCCGCAAAGCAAGATATTCCCATTGATGTGATCAAAAAACAGCTCCATGTCGCCTAAGGGGTCCCCTGTTTGTCTCTTAGGGAATGGAAATTACTGTAATGAAAAATACTCATCTACAGTACATTTATATCGATGACAAGCAAACATATGACATCCGCCCGCGCCCGCTCATCAGTCCAACCGTACGCCAGCAGGCGGTGAAAAAAGTGTACGACACGATGACGGCCCTCATCGAGCAAAAAAAGCTGCTCCGCCGCGTCTCCTCGCTCGATTTAGGGAAAGAGTACGAAAACGTGTTCAAAGACATTTTGGACTATTTGCTCCGACAGGAGAACTTGTTGATTAACCTATCCGACTTGGTCATCTCAAGCGGCTACTTTTTCCACCATTCGGTCAACGTCGCCACGATCGCGGGCGTCATCGGCATCGCCAAAGGCTACCGCCCCGAGCAGCTGCTCGACCTTGGCATCGGCGCGCTGCTGTTTGACATCGGCATGACCCAGCTTCCTGATGGGCTTTGGCGGAAAAAAGGGGCGCTGACGGAAGAGGAACAGGACATCATCCGCCGCCATACGTACCTCGGCTTCGAACTGCTGCGGCGCCAGCGCAACATTTCGCTCTTTTCCGCCCATTGCGCCTTGCAGCACCACGAGCGGTGTGACGGCAGCGGCTACCCGCGCGCCTTATCGGGCAAGGACATTCACGAATACGCGCGCATCGTCGCCATCGCCGACGTCTTTGACGCCTTGACATCGGCGCGCTACCATCGGAAGCAATATTCTCCGCACGAAGCGGCCGAATACTTATCCGCCGCCGGCGGCATGTTAGACCTCACATTTCGCACCCTTCCGACGAAAATCGGGAGGATTTTTTTGCATCGATGTGGAATGAATCCTTGACACACAAGGAATGCAAAGGAGTTTGTCCACCATGGATGTTCAAATTTGTGAGATTTATGAAAGACACTCTGGCGCAGACGAAAGCCGCCAACGCCTTTTTGATCACGAGAGGCCCATCGTCGCTCCGAATCGTCAAAGCTGCTCTGGCGGAAGCGGATGTCCAACCCGATCCAGCGTGGAGCGACTCCTTTTCGTTGGCCGAGAAAAACGGCGCGGCGTACCGGGTATGGGAAACGGCCTCGACGTATGAAGGCCACCCCGTTCGGCTGATCGTCGTCGAATCGAGCGCACTCGACCAGCGCAAAGGAAAAACGCTCGAAAAAGAGCGGGTCAAAGAAGCGGAGCTTCTTCGCGAGGAACAAGCCCGTTGGGAGCGTCACCCCTTCTCCTGCCGCGAAGACGCCGAACAAGCCTTGGCGTCCCTCAAGGCGTCCCTTCGCCCCCGGTTTCATCGGGTCAAGGCCGCGGTCGAAGAGATCGTGCGCCCGAAAAAACGGCGCGGCCGGCCGAAAAAAGGGGTGGAACCCGAGGTGGAGACGCTGTATCTTTTGCGCCTGGACGTCGAATTCCACCAACAGGCATGGGAACAGGCAAGACGGAAAGCGTCCCGGTTTGTCCTCGTCACGACCGTTCCGAAGGAATGGAAAGGCCGAACGATGGATGCTCGAGAAATCTTGAAGTTGTATAAAGGGCAAATCTCGGTGGAAATGAACTTCTCCTTTCTCAAAGATCCGTTCTTCACCGACGAGATTTACGTCAAAAAGCCAGAACGGGTGGCGGTGTTGGGCTATTTATTTCTCTTGGCCTTGGCGATTTACCGCGTCTTTCAGCGCCGGGTGCGTCAGTTCATCACACCAGAACGCCCGTTAAAGGGCGCCGGAGGCCGCAAGCTGACCCGACCGACCGGGCAAGCGATTTTTCAGTTGTTTGAGTATGTGAAAGTCGTCCTCCTCAAGCTGCCGGATGGACGCATCCAACGCGCGCTAGGAAAACCGCTCACCTACGAGCAGCGAAGGATTCTGCAAGGATTGGGAATGGATGAGAGCATTTACGTGTAACGTCATATGGAACGACTAGCGATGGTAAAAAAAGGATTGCCATCGCTTGTCGTGTTGGTCAAAAAGTTATTCTGAAAAACTAAATAAAAAATCCTTTGTTTTGACCTTGTTAGGGTGCGAAATGTGAGTTAGACTACGAACTCATTAAGCTCTTTCTTTCCTACATCGCCATTTACCCGGTCGCCACAACCGTCCTGCTCAACACCGGGTACGTCGGCGTCGTCTCGCAAGTGTTTCCAGGCTTTCCGCTCCGCCCGATCGTCCGTGTCATCAAAAACCCTGCGGGCGAGGAGCTGAAAAGCCCTTATGAGATTGACTTGCGAAAAGAAATGAACATCACCATTGTCAAGGCCATTTGACCCCCTTGCCGCCCACAGCAAAAACAGGCGAACGAACGCTTTGTCTCATTCGCCCTGCCGCACAAAAGCGGGTGCCCTCGACCCATCAAGAGGACACCCGCTTTCGCTTGAATGGCTGCCAAAGCGCCGCCGTTCGTTCTTCACTGCACGACATACCGCCGCAACCGGCCGGAAACCGCCGCCTTCCAAGCTTGAAACGCCGGTGACAACCGTCCGCAAACAATCCGCTCCTTTGCCGCTGCATCAGAAAACTGCCCGTCAAGTGCCGCGGCCGCGTCGAGCACATCGACAAACCGTTCAAGATGACGGACGAAATCGTTCTCCTCAGCGAACAGCTGCTCTAGATACACGTTCGTCTCGCCGATTTTCCCAAGCGCCAGCAACACATCCGAAAGCAGCACGTCCGCATGCATCCGCTGCGGGTCGGAAAAACTCGCCTCCACATAATCGAGCCCTTCTTCGATCGTCTCAAGCAGCGCCGCGTATTGGCGGATGATATTCAGCGCCGCGCTTGTCAATTCCGCCATCTGAAATCCCACCTATCGCCGTTTATCGTAAAACATCCCGTCAAACGAAAGCGGCTGCTCGTACGGGTGAACATAGCGGGCGTTCGCCTGCCGTTTCGCCCCCGCCATCCGCAAGTCGCCGCGAATCTCATCGCGCACTTGACGAAGCCGCGCCTCAATCTCCTGATTCCAGGCGACGATCTCGCAGCCAAGCCGCTGCTCTTCCTCACTGTATGGCGGCCGCAACTCCCGAAGCCACTCCCCACGCCGCCGAAGCAGCTCATCGACTTGCACAAGCCGCGCCTCGCGCTCCTCGGCTGGCCACGGCAGCGCGGTCGCTTCAAGCAGCTGCTTCGTCACCAACCAAACATCGTGCACCACGCCCATTACACCTGTCCGCCTTCCGCGTATTGCCGCTGCCGATTCAGCTGAATCACTTGCTTCCACGTATCGCGAAACTCCGTGACATACCCTTCCACCTCATCCAAAATCGCCGCATCGTGTTTCACATTCGCCTCAACCAAGCGGCGGTAGATGTAGTCATACATCATCATCATCGATTTCGCGACGTCATACTCCATCTTCAATGTCTTCATCAGTTCCAAAATGATGTTTTGCGCTTTAATCAAGTTCTCATTGCGCGCCGCCACATCGCCCGTCTCGATCGCCTGGCGCGCGAGTTTGATAAACTTCAAACAGCCGTTATACAACATGAGCGTCAGCTCACCGGGCGACGCTGTCTGCACGGCGTTCGTTTGATATTGTTGATACGGGTTGTTCGTTGCCATGTCTTTTCACTCCTTCACTCGTTATTGCCCGCCGCCGAAGAAGGCGTTCATTAAATACATGCTTTGCTGATTGGCGCGCTGAATCGCCTCTTCCATCGCTGTAAACTGCCGGTAGTAGCGGTCTTCGATCAATTTCAGCCGGTCCTCAAACCGGTCAATTTGGTCATTAATTTGGATGAGATCGCGCCCGATCGCAAACTGCTGGTTCGTCCAAATCGTCTTCCCCGCCTTTTGCTCAATCTTTCCGATCGTTTCTTTAATTGTATCACGCAAGCGGCGGGCAAGGCCTTTCTCGGCCTCATTCGTGCTATCTTGGTTAAACAGCTGATACACCGCTTCCGGGTTTTCTTTGATTTTCTCCCGCAGCTTCGTCTCGTCAATGATCAATTTCCCGCCATCAAGGTAGTTCGATGACGTCGTGATGCCAAGCTGCGCCAGCTGTGAAAACCCGCTCGGGATATTCGCCCCTTCCACTTTCGTGTACAAGTCCATCCGCATTTGGCTGAGGGCGCTCGACAAAATCGAATCGCCGCGAAGCATCCCGCTCCGCGCCTTTTCTTCCCACAGCTCCACTTGTTTTTCCGTCATCGCTTCTTTTTGCTCATCGGTGAGCGGCGGATAATCGCGGTAGCGCTCTTCTTTCAACTCGGCGTTGATTTTGGCGATCACTTCATTGTATTTATCGACAAACCCTTTTATCGCGTTCACCATCGCGTCGACATCGGTCGAAACCGACACCGTCGCTGTCCCCGTTCCCTTCACGGTATACGTCACGCCATTAATCGTAAACGTGTTCGACGAACGGGTCGTCGTCAAGCCGTTCAACGTCACTTGCGCGTCTTGCCCTGCTGTTTTTCCTGTCAAATCCTGCCCTGCCGCAGCTCCCGTAAACCCAAGCTTTTGCGCGAAAAAGTCAGCCGTCGTCTGATCAGCGAGCACCAAGCTCGCCTGCGCCCCCGTCTCTTTTTTCATGATCGAAATCCGCCCGGTTTGCTCATCGTAAAACGCGCTGACGCCAAGATCGGCATTGTTGTTGAGCTGGGCGATCAACCCGTCTAACGTCGTTCCTTGTTTTACCGTGATCGTCGCCTGCTTCGTGCTTCCATCCCCGTTCGTCACATTGATCGTCAACGTCGTATCAGCGGCAACGGAAAAACTCGCCTTGTCCACCCTCACCGCGGCATCGGACAGCCAGACGGCCGAGGTGGCCACTTGACTCACCTGAATCGTCGTCGCCACGTTCGCCGCGCTGGAGCTCGCGGTCGCCGTCACGGCCGCTTCATTCGAGCTTGAGACCGTTTTTTTGAGCATGCTGCTTTGGAGGGTGATGTTGGAAAACAGGTAATCATCCAGCCCTTGCAGCAGCGTGTTCATCGCCCGGTAATCATCGCGCTGCCACTCGAGCAGCTGCTTTTTTTGCTGGAGCTTATCCAGCGGCATCCGCTCTGCTTTCATCAAATCTTTGACGATTTGATCAATATCCATCCCGCTTGCCAAACCGCTAATGCGCATGTTGCTTGCCAAATTCACTCACCACCATTAAATTTTTTTATCGACAATCAACCCGACAAATTCCATCATCGCCGCGTACATATCCAACAGCTTCTTCGGCGGAATTTCGCGAATAACCTCATCCGTTCGCTCATCAATGATTTGTACGTAATATTCCTGCAGCTCGTCATGCAGCTCAAACTTTAACGACGTATGGCTTGGCTGAAGGAATTCGTTTAAGCCTTTCACTACTTCTTCTAGTTTTTCTTTTGGAATGTCTTGCGCTGTTGTTTCCGAATTGTTCGTATGATGTTGCTGCTGGGGTTCGATCATGCTGCTGGCTTTTTCATTGCGAATATTTTCATACAAATAAGAAAGTGAATGAGAAGAAACGCGCTCTACCGTCATTACGTCCGCTCCTTTGCATGAACACTATCTATGTTTTATATCGGATGGAGATGGGGAGTTGTGAAGGGGAAGAGAAAAATAAAAGCACTCCATATAAAAATCAGGGGATTATGATAATTTCATTTTAACAATAGGATGTCAAAAGGTTTAGAATGCAGTTTTGTAGGGAAAATCAAAAAACGAAAAACTCTTAAAAATTAAGGTTTACACTGATAATAAAAGCCTCACTCCCTAAATGAGCAAGGCTTATCTACAAGCATTTTTTTATTAATTAAGCATCCCTATTCCCTTCAAATGTTGCCAAGCTTTTGTAATATGCTTTTCTTTAAATATCTTCCGCTTTCGTTCGTTCCAGTTGTGAATTTCTTCAATAATGGAACGAACATCGTCTTTTATATCCGGATTTTCTTTCACAACCCAATGTACGGTCGAAAGCAATTCCAGCCCATATGGAGTTTCAAACCCTTGAATGACATTCCGCACTTTTTCTAAATGTTCATCAGCTTCGGAATCACCCTGCAAATACTGTTCAGCTTCTTGTACCGCATTCGGTAGCAAATAAATTTCCGCATCCCGATTGCGGTCTCCAAAACCTCGAATAAAATGACCGTCCAAACGCAGTAGCACATGATTTAAGTTGTCCGCATACGGACCGTATTTCCCTTTCTCAAATCGCAATCTCATTGGTTCGCCGACAACCTGAAGAAAATAAGCCAACTTCTGAACTTCCAGCAATGACAACTTATACCCCGGAATGGAATAATCATTCATTAACATTAGCAATAACGCTCGAGATCTTGTCATCTTTGGAGGTTTTGTACGTATTTTGATTTGATCAGGGTTAGGGCTCCCTGCAGGCTCATACAAATGCACTTCCACCTCTTTTAAATGCTTAAAAGCCGCTTCAATTTTAGGACGTACTTCATCCCATCTAAGCCCGCCATTTCCACAGCCAAGCGGCGGAAGCGCAATCGATTTTATATTAAGCTCCTTAACCACCTTTATCAAATCCGCCAACCCTAGTTCAATATCTTCCATCCGGGATTTATTTTTCCAATGGCGTTTTGTAGGAAAATTAATAATATATTTTGGGTTCAACAACGATTTAGTGGAAACGACATGCATTTTGCCTGGTTGCACTTCCTTGCGGCGGCAAGCCTTTTCATACTCTGAAAACATTTCCGGATAAGCTTGCTTAAATTGCAGTGCGATTCCTTTCCCCATCACACCGACACAATTTACTGTATTCACTAAAGCTTCTGCTTCATCTTCTAAGAGGTTACCTTGTTTTAGGATGATCATTGCGTCACCTCCTTCAGTAGTACC
Source organism: Geobacillus uzenensis (assembly GCF_002217665.1). Lineage (NCBI taxonomy): Bacteria > Bacillati > Bacillota > Bacilli > Caryophanales > Anoxybacillaceae > Geobacillus > Geobacillus uzenensis. Next base: position 110,602 of record NZ_NEWL01000001.1, on the reverse strand, counting down.
AATGCGGCCGGACAGCTATCGGTTTATGGCAATGACATTGGTACATAATCTCTTCAACTTTTTGCTTCATTTTATCATTTTTAACCCCGATGCCTAAAATCATATCAATAGGAACAAATTGATACACTAAAAACTCCGCTTGCCTTCTTCTTTCCCGATCGGGGTCCTCTTCCGTTTCAAACCAAAATTGAGAGTGCATGACGTTCCAGTCGATTTTGTCCAAATTCTTTAAATCGTTATAAAAATCAGTAAATTTCATAATGGCATGCCCATCCGTAAACACATAACCTAATCCTCTATGATGGATCACATCTGTCCTAGACACAAGATAAATAATCTCATCTTGTCCTTTTGTGTACCCGTCTACACGTCCTTTGTTAATAGCATATAACATCGGTGACCTAGGTGCAAAGTAAAAAGGAACATAATAATGCAAGGTGCCATAAGGAGGAAGCGGAACCAATGTGGTTAACCTTCTATCTTGTATACGTGTATGCGCAATATTGACATACGATACACTTTTCACCTTCGCCACGTTATTTGCCACTAATCCACCGTGACAAAGGATCGATGGAAGGTTGCTATAGTGGGTGATATGGTAGAGCCATTTTTTATAAATCATCACGTCAAACACCCTACTGTTTAGTTTTATATGTGGAAATAAAATATTTCATAAATGATCGATGGCGTACATTGCCCGACAGACAAATTATAAAACTAGTAAGCAAAACTGTCTTTATGGGTTTGCATTTTTTCTTACAATAAAATACAGTTCATAATTTTAGAAATATTTCATAATCTTCAACCTGAATTACAGCTCCTATTTCTTTTTGGTATACAAAGCCCGATGATGTATAAAAGTTTGTGTAAAGCATTTTGCTAGACCAAAAGAAAAAAGGTAGGGTATTCTCTGATTTAGCCATAACACATTCCAGAGAAAGGAGTACCCTATCTATTCAGAGATCCCTCTATCTATCTTACATTACACAAAATTCTTGACGGTACCTCCTTTTCGAATCGAAACCACCGCCGCCGCCAAATTGTCGATGCGCAGTTTTCTCGGGACGCCTCCGGCTTGGCGAAACAGCTGAGTGAGCCCGTAAAGAAAACATTCGCTGTTTTCCGCCGGCATCTATGACGCCGCAAAGCAAGATATTCCCATTGATGTGATCAAAAAACAGCTCCATGTCGCCTAAGGGGTCCCCTGTTTGTCTCTTAGGGAATGGAAATTACTGTAATGAAAAATACTCATCTACAGTTAATAACATAAAAACTTAAGAAAAACTCTTTCGACTGGCTTAATTCCTCATTAATAAAATAACATTTATTTTATAGCTTTAACTGTATAGTGTATTGGCATTAAATCGCGTTTTTCTGTATCAAGAGAAGTAATTTCTACCTGAGTAAAATCTTTTAGCAGAACATTTAGTCCAAATTCCGTAAAACGCCAACAATCCGGTAACGGACCATGAATTCTAAAATTGAATGGTACACTCAAAAGTAAAATGCCAGAAGGTTTTAATAACCTATAAATTTCTTCTATTGCTTTAAATGGATTCAAAGTATGTTCTAAAACCTCTGTACAAACAATTATGTCAAAATATTCATTAGGTAAAAACTCATTATATTTTGTAATATCAGCTATATAAGTTGCTCCAGAGGAATCATCAATGTCAAGTGTTTCAACTAACGCTTTTTTAAAATACGCTTTAGCGCCTTCATGAATTTGCGGTGCTATATCTAATACACGTATTGTTGGTTTATCGTATTGAGCTGCACTTTCTTCTAAAAAACTTTTAATATTTTCCCTAATTAATTTATAGCAACTCTTGTCAAATTCACTAACAACTACATTTTCTATTTTCCTAAATTCCATACGTTTATACCCTTTCATCTGTTAATAGTTCAATCATATTGCAATCAAAAGTAGGTATTTTATGCCTATCAAAAACAGATTTTCTTTCAGCAAAACTATCATCTATGAAAATTGCATCTTCTGGATTTATAAAGTCTGCCTTTGATTGATCCTTTTTTATCCAAATAACTTCATCAAATATATCTGCTATTCTCCATTTACTCAAAACATCATTCAGATTGCTATTTGTTTTTGTAATTAAGATAATTTTGCATCCGTTGTTTAAACATTGAAACAAAAAACTTATTAATTGTATATTAAGTTTATCATTTATAATAATTGTATCATCTAAATCTACATATACTTTATTAAAATTAATATTATGTTTATATCTATTAACTAACGCTCTATCAACTTCTACTTGATATTCATTTTTCAAAATTTTTAGGTCTACTCGTTCCTCTTCATAGATACTTAGTAACGGAAAATTAATCCCTAACACTCTATGTGTACACATCGTTCCACTAATCCTTGGAGCAATTTCGAGTAATTTGAATACTCCCATACTATCCAATTTGAGCTGGAAAAACCAAGCACCATAAATATCTAACTCTTTACAAATAATGTTTGCATATTCACGAAACTTTTTGTTAAGTTCTTCACTAACTGGTTTGCTATTCATTGATATGCCACTTTTTGTTCTAACTCTCTCTCTTCCACTACAGAATAATAGTCCTTTCTCCCTATCCGTAAAACAATCTACAGTGTATTCTTTACCACTTAAATATTCTAAAACCACAAGATCAGGTATTTTCTCTAACAAAAGCTGCAAACTCTTTTTATCATTAACTTTTTGTGCATCCTTGGCACCCTGTCCTTTATCTGGCTTAACAAACACTGGATAATTCTCGATTTCATCTATATTTTTATACATTTTAGGAACCGGTAATAACTTTGCGAACCTTTTATATGTTTTGGTTTTAGATCTACATATTAAGCAAGTCTCAAGTGGAGATGAGATTATCTTAGTTTTGATCTTGTCTTTATTTAGAGCTAACGCCACAATTACATCATCATGAGCTGGATAAATATAATCTACTTGATGCTCCAATATAATTTTGTTTAAAGTAGATATCCAATCACTATTGCTATTAACGTCAGGAACAATAAAATGATTATAATAAACATATGGTGCATGATTAGGAATTTCACTACCAGCAGAGAAAAGCATTATATCTTTACAATCTTTTAAGGCTCTCCAAATCTCTAAACCAATCTCAGTAGCTCCTGGAAATACAAGAACATTTTTTCGACTCATACCCCAATACCTTCCAATTTTTTAATGGACAAAATTCAATTATGTAGTAATATATAGGCTTTGATTCATGGAATGTTAATTCACTATTTCAATAATAGCGTAACCGATAACAAACAAATAATTTATTACTTTTATAAAGAAATTTAGCAAACATATTAATATAACTTTTGTAAAACCCAACGAGTAGAATTCTTTAATTTATCATATATAATGGACATAATAAACAGAAAGATAACCATATCTACTTCTCTCTGATTAACGTTTTATTCGTATGAATGGGCACTCAAGACATTCCCAATGTGATGGTATTGTTTGATTAGAAAAGCGATCAGCCGATGACCACGGAACATTTGCGCTGTTTTTAGAGTAACAGACACGGTACTCAGCGATAAAGAAATCCTAGACGATTACGCTAAACGTTGGTAGATGAAAAGTTATTTTTGGTAAACGAAAGGAACGTTGGGCCTGAACCGATATCAAATTCACCACTAACGAGACGTCAAACGATATTGGATCATCGTTCAGTTTACCTATGCCTATCGCATAATGAAGCATTTCAGTGATTTTTTGAAAGGCATGGCCAAGGCAAGATCCAGAAAAATTCATCACCTCATTAAATTTATTTATCATGAGACCCAACAAGGAATGTCACTAGACTCCATTCAAAAACAGATCCAAGTGGCATAAGAGTACCTTTATTCATTATGGTAAATAATGAAATTCGCTCATCTACAGTAATTATTGAAATATCATTTAAAAGTATATTGCTTTTTATAAAAAGAAGCTACATTTCGGACATATACATCGTAACTATACAAGTCTTTTACAATATCTAATTGTTGTTCATGATATTTCTTAAATTCCCTTTTATTATCTAAATTTTCTATATCTCTACATATTTTATTTAATAAATCAATATAATCTTGATAAACGGTTTTCAGATATTTAAACTCACTCGTAAAAAAGCTTGAATTATATACGGCAAAACTTATGCCTCCACTAAATACAGTTTCAACAAAATATCCATCTAATCCTTCACCAAAAGTTAAAGCCCATTTTGCTCGCGAAATAATATCCTTATATTCCTCATATTTTAAATTTTTTATTATAACTATTTCTAATGAAGGAAACCTTTTTTTGATTCTATTCAGTATCTCTTCTTTTAAAGGATGCGGATCTGGAGAGACAACCATTAAGTTTTCTTTATCCTCGTAGTTCTTAAATTTATACTGTTCTTGACTTACCCAAACTGATAAATAATGTAAAGGTATTCCGAATTTTTCCCTATATTCTCTAGTTGAATACTGTCTATGTGCAGTTGTACAAGTAACATCCCTTGTATAATCAAAAAGTTTAGCAATTGTATTTCTAGAAGGGGCTAAATCAATATTTTGTATTAATAAATTAATTTGTAATTCCGAAATTTGTTTTAGCGTCTTCTTATCATAATCTGAAATATTATCTAAGAAAAAGTCAGTATAACATTCAGGAATATGAATTATACACTTTTCAAGTTGTTTAAAATAACTCATAACTAGTTCAAACGGATAGATAGGTACGTCATTTTTGAAATTTGTATTTTTTAGTAAAATCGTATCATTAGGCAGTGTGCACATAATCGTTTCACAATTGTGAATGTGCTTTAATTTTTTAGTTTCCTCGTATATTGAATAAATGGATAATATTCCACCTGTTATTCCGTCTTCTCCTGGCACAAAAAAGATGATTAAATTTTTTTCCTTTGGATCATACGTATTCTTTAGTGTTTCAAGAGCTACAGATATCTTAGGTTGAACAAATTTATTATATTCTTCTTCCATTAGTAAATGATAATTTTGCAATTCACTAATTATGTCTAAATCATTTGAATTTATTATTTTATTTGCAATTGTTTTTGTATAATTGAACCAATGCTTTAACGTTAATTCATAGTTTCTATCTTTTTGCAATAAGCCTTTTTTTCTAGATTCCATAATCATATGCGCATAATCTATTGTTCCATTTAACAACATTTCAGCTGACTGAAGCTGTTGATTGTCGTGGATTCTAAAATAACTTAGTGTTTCACTAATATAAACTGCTTTTCCTTTAAATAAAAGGTTAAACCATGATGCTAAGTCTACATTACATAAATATTTTCTTCCACCAAAAGTACCGAACGGCTCATCCAAATCACGCTTTCTAAACAATACAGTAGTGGGTTCACCAATACAATTTATTAACGTTTTTAATATATATTCCCCTAATACTTTCCCATCTATAATAGCGTCCGTTTCAAAAAGCCTTTTAGTACTCGTAAAATCTTTCAATAAATTCCCATTTCCATCTATCAATTGCCTATGAGATGTAACTAACGTTATTTCATTTTTTTGATCATTAAGGTAGTAGTTCATCATCTTTTCAATTTTTTGAGGATGGAATAAATCATCATCCATTAAATAGTTAATATATTCTCCATTGGCAAGGTTAAATAACTTAATATCATTTTCAAATTGTCCCAATCTAGTTGGATTTTTGATATAAGTTAAATTATTATATTTAGCAGTATATTTTTTGACTAACTTTTCTGTTTCATCATTCGTGCTATCATCACATACAATAACTTCAATATTTTCATATGTTTGATTTAAAGCGCTTTGTAAAGCAAGCTCAAAATAATGCGGACGATTGTAAGTAGGAATTAGTATGCTTACAAGGGGAAGAAATGTCTTGTTTAATCTCTGAACATTTTCCCCATAAACATCAACAAATTTTTTTCGATCATTATCAAATCCGTTTTCCGCACTCGCTATACCGCAGTCATGAACACACCATGGCACGTTTTGGCGCACAACCCCTACATCGTAACCCGCTAATAAAAATTCTTGACACTCGGAGAGATCATAAAAATGCCAACCCGTAAACAAATCTTCTCGCCATGGGATATCGTATTGAGTAATCATGATTAACCCGTTGATAGCTTGAACGGGTTCATATTCTAGTTCTGTTTCCTTAAAACTTAATAACTTCATTTCTCCAGTATGACTGTCATAAACCTTTCCAAATCGTTGCGTGCTCTCCCACCAAATTCCATTTCTCGGAATTGTTTTCGCTCCAACTACTCCAATCATCCCTAATTTAGGATACTTTTCAAAAAGAGCAATAATATCATATAAGAAATTTTTGTTAACTATGAACACATCTTGATGCAAATACACTTTATACTTTGCATCTATCCTTTTCATTGCTTCATTATATCCGGACGTGATGCTTTTCGCTCCTTCAATAGAAATAATTTCAATTTCATATCCTTCCGGAACATGAAGCGATCCGACGTAACGGACAGATTCTTCATACATTTGCCTGTTATTCACACAATAAATAAAGGCGACTTTTTTGTCATTCATGACGAAGACTCTCCTCTTTTGCAATTTCGAGTAGTTGTAACACTTCCTTATCCGGATGCCGAATTTTTTCCAAAAATACTTTGGCTAATCCGTACTCTCCGTAAGTAAGAAGCACATAACCTAGATTGTATAACGTATCTATGTTCTCTGGTTCTTGCACATAAGCAAGTTGTAAATACGGCAATACCTGTTCATGCAGTCCTTGTTCGAAACAAGTGATCGCAATTGCTTGAAGTACTTTTACTTTATGAATAATGCTTGTCTCAATAACTTCCTTGATGAGTTGCTCATTAATTTCGCCACGAGCCAACTGATTAACAAGCGATTGCTTTGTCTCTTCAACGTCAATATCAAATTCGAGGCGGCGCAACAAAAAGGCAAGTTGTTGTGCTTTTTTCAACGATTGTTCATTGATCTCCTCAAACAGTTTTTTCACTTCGCCATCCGGTTGACGAATCAATGATAAATAGTGATTCGCTAGCTCTTTTTCGCCATAGGAGTTCAACACAAATGCTAGATTGTATAACGTATCTGTATCATCTGAACACAACTCGAACGCCGCTTGCAAGTACGGCAAAACATGTTCGTGATTGCCTTGTGCAAAATTTTCAATCGCCAGTTCATTCAGCAGTTCGACTGCTTCGTTCATATTCCTTATTGTAGCGACAACTTCAGTGATAGAAATATCATTTAACTGCTCCAAGATTTGGTGACGATCTTTTTTAGAAACAAAATCCCCAATGAGTTCCCTTATATTTGTTTTTTGTTTATTGGCACATACGAGAAACGATTTTGCAGCAAGTAAAAATTGCACTTTTTCTCCGTACAATACTTTTAAATGATCAACTAACCGATGTTTCATGTCATTTTCCGGAGAAAGTAAACCTGTAATAGACATGGATAATGAATGCGACTTAAACAAATCCTCTAATTGGCCTAAACTATAAAAATCCCCACCCGTAAAAGGATTTCGTCCAACAATCAATTGTTCAAGCAACTGAACGTATCCGGTATTTTGTACATGTGCCAAAAACTGTCCATCCTGTTTTAAATGTTCAACAACGAAACAAAGTAAATGATCATCTAACGGGATCGTGCGGCTACTATATAAAATAAGATCAAACATCTGTTTTTTTATTTGAGTATCGTCTAAATCGCAAGCTACATATGCATATCGCTGTGCTTCTTTGATAGCAAATGCATTTTGTTCTACGCCATACAGCGCTGCTTGAGGATATTCATGTTTTATTTTTAACAACGTTGCCCCTGCCCCACAGCCGATGTGTAACACATTGATAGCACGGTGATGATCCATCCCAACTCGACTCAACATCTCCAAATCGATAGTGTACGCATCAATATCAACACCCCATTTCTTTTCAAACTTCTTTTGATTTTCTCGCAACAACTTCGAATAACCGCTACTGTCGTCTTTCCATGATACACTACCGTAATGGTGGACAAACGTATCGTTACAAAGCATTAAGCGATAACCGGCCTGTCGCAAACGAACAGAATAATCGTCATCTTCAAAGTTTCCTGGGGTAAAGCGCTCGTCCAACAACCCGACTTTCTCTATTGCCTCTTTTTTAATGAGCAAACAGAATCCAATTAACTTTAATCGTTCTTCCCATTTATTTGGATCTAAAACATTATGTTGGGAAGCAAACTCATGCATTTCATCGATCGACGTATAACGAACGGGAATGGTTGAATAATAAGCCGCAGAATTTGTAACTGGCCCGACCGCTCCAATATCATCAGCGCTGTATAAACAAGCTAACAAATGATCAAGCCAATGTTTTGTCACAACCACATCGTTATTTAGTAAAAGAATGTTTTCCCCTTCTGCAATCTGTATTCCCTGGTTGCATCCTTTAGGGAAACCAACATTTTTAGCATTAAAAATTGTTCGTATATCTTTTTGTGACTGCAACCATTCCACCGTTCCGTCCGTAGAACGGTTATCAACAACGATAATTTCGTACGTACCTTCTCTTGTATATTGGCGAATGCTTTCTATACATTGTTTTGTATAGTCTAGCTTATTGTGAGTTAGTATAACGATACTTGTTTTCATTGTCCTCTTCCTTTTATCTTTCTTTTTCCTTTAACCATTCGCTATCTGGATACGACTGTTTCGCTTGTTGGACCATTTTCTTTTTTTCCTCATCCATTCCACATATGGTCATTAACTCAATAACATATTTGTACAGCCGAAAATCGTGATGACCAAGGCTAATGGCTAACAGTCCATATTGCATTGCCTCTATGGCTTCATTTTTTACTGCCAAAGCCTCGATCACATTCACAAACGACTCCGCATCCCACTCGTTCATATTCTCAACTGAACGGTACAATTGAAACGCCAGCTCCATAAATTCATAACGATGGAGTAAATGGGCAATTTGAATATGAATATTCTCAGGAAATTTACCTTTTAAGGCAAGAAGCTGTTCAAATAGCTCATACTCTTTTAACTGAATCGTCCTCTCAAGTAAAAGCAGGTAAAACGTCGGTTCAGGCGTTTCCTCATACTCGTTCATCATAAACAATAAAAACTCTTTTTCTCTGTGTTCAGAAACAAGATGAAATAAGAGGCGAACAACATCGAGCTGATTCGTTTTAAACGCGGCTACTAATAGATCATACGAGTCTAAACTCCCTGAACGAACATATGTCTGCAGATCAGCTACAGAGCTTTTCAATATTTGCTGCAACGCTTCGTCATATCGTTTTTGTAATATATTGACTTTAATTTCGAACCCGCGCTGAATGACCTCATCACCTAGTTTTGCTGCAAGCGAGCACATCACTTTTTCTAAATGTAAATTCGAGGCAATGCGGGCAATTAGCGAAACGGCGAATAAATCGTTTGCTAATTGTTTACTTTTGATAAATTGGACAATCTCCTCTTCACTATGAGCGCGAGCGAGCAATTGCAATATGTGGTAAAGCGCTTCATAGCTTTTTCGATTAAATGAAAGCGCACAAGAAAAATGGTATATTGCTTTTTGTGAATTTCCTTTATGTTTGTAAATATGACCCAGTAACATATGCGGATCGTACTCGACGTATTCAACTGTTTTAATCGTGTAAGGATATTTGTTTTTATTTTCAAGCAAGTACTCTAGTTGTTGTACAGCATCGTCATAGCGATGTTGCAAATAGTAAATTTCCCCACGTAAAAATTGAAAATCAGCGGTTTCGCTATATAAGTTTTCAGCGTCAGCAATAACCCGCAAAGCGTCATCAAACCGTTGCAAATATTTCAAGCATAAAATAATTTGCACAAGACAGTACGAAACCCAACTTAACCGAATATCTTTTTTATGTTGATACGCCTGAATAAATGATTGTAGCGCTTGTTCTATTTCACCTTTTGAAAGATGTTCATTTCCCAAGTTGAAGTAATCGAAAGCAACGCTGTCACCTGCTTGTATTTCACGCTCAATCAGTGGAGCATTTCGATCATGTTTTTTCTTCTCTGTCACTACATGAGACATATACCCCGTATGATAAACGGTTAAAATACCTTGCTCAGCTTGAACATATTCACCATTCGTCTTTCGCAACTGCTCATGAATGGAACGATCGTACTGTAAATGTGGCAAATTGCGATAAATACGCGTATGGCGATGTTGAAGCACACGCTCACCGTATGTCCCCATAAAGTTATAGATGTTCACGTCATACGCTTCAACACCATTATCAGCCTGTTTTAATACTTGTATCATTTCTTGCAAATTCGTACGATCAACATACTCATCTGCATCTAATACGAGAATCCACTTCCCTGTCGCATGTTGTTGAGCAAAGTTGCGCGCAGCGGCAAAGCTGTTCGTCCACTCAAAATGATATACTTTGTCCGTATATTTTAACGCAATTTCTTTTGTTGAATCAGTTGAACCTGTATCAACGATTACAATTTCATCAACAATTCCATATACAGAATCTAAACAACGTTGTAACACTTTTTCTTCATTTTTCACGATCATACATAATGATAAAAATGGCTTCATCACATTCTTCCTTCTTTCTTCATTCATGTATTCATCTACTGTTTATATCGGATGAAAGGGTAAGGATGTGAAGGGGGAAGGTAAAAAGCAATATGTCATATGATTCAATGTAGCGATTGGCCAGTTGTTTATAAATGTAAAGAGCGAAAAAAGAGGCCTTAGAAAACCTAAGACCTCTTTTCGCTTTATTAACGGAGTAATTGCAATACCCCTTGCGGTTGTTGGTTGGCTTGCCATGCCGCAACGTCTTTCGACCGTTGTGTAGACTACCTCTTCACCCTCAGCTTGACCTGTTAGGGGCTGGGCGCTTCGGGTCGGCCTCGGCCTCCCCTACGGGCTTCATCACCATAGCACTCGCCGTAGGTGGTATGCCCTAGTCGTTGAACCTTCTCCACCCTTTCGGGACAGGAGCTTGGCTGCTGATTGCCCAATCCTTCGGCTTTTTCCGCCCTCACGTCTGCCGTTTCCAGCCCCGTTGTGGCGCCAAAGGCTCTCAGGGCTTCCCAGCAATTCACCCAGTCATCCTCTTAGCCGTTTCCAGCTAAGACGCCCGCCAAACCAGCCTACCGAAGCAGCTGCAACACCGCCTGCGGCAGTTGGTTTGATTGAGCCAACATCGCCTGTGCTGCTTGAGTAAGAATGTTGTTTTTCGTAAACTCCATCATTTCTTTGGCCATATCTACGTCGCGAATACGAGATTCTGCAGCTGTTAAGTTTTCTGCAGAAGTCGACAAATTGTTAATTGTATACTCTAAGCGGTTTTGTAACGCCCCGAGTTTTGAACGCTCTTGCGATACAGCGTTGATCGCAGCATCAATTTTAGAGATAGAATCACTTGCCTTTGCGTTATCAGCAACAGAGATGTTCGTCCCATTCAACGTCAATGCGGTAGAGCTCATTGTACTGATAGTCAAGTTAATAATTTGATTGCTATTCGCTCCTACTTGGAACGTCGCGTTTAGGGAACCGTCAAGCAAGTTTTTTGTGTTAAATTGCGTTGTAGATGAAATACGATCAATTTCAGAGATTAATTGGTTTAATTCTTTTTGAATTTGATCGCGGTCAATTGTTGTATTTGTGTCATTCGCACCTTGCACTGCTAACTCGCGCATACGTTGAAGGATTGCATGTGTTTCATTTAAAGCCCCTTCTGCTGTTTGGATCAACGAGATCGCGTCTTGCGAGTTCTTAGCAGCCATCTCCAACCCACGAATTTGGCCGCGCATTTTTTCGGAGATGGCCAGACCTGCCGCGTCGTCGCCCGCGCGGTTGATGCGCAGACCGGAAGACAGTTTTTCCATGTTTTTCGCTGCGGCGCCTTGACCGATCGTCAGTTGCCGATACGTATTCAACGCCGCAATGTTGTGGTTGATTCTCATCTTCTTTTCCTCCTTGAAATTTTTTTCTTCCACGTCCTTGTGGAATGATCAATTCGCGGATAGGAAGAAAGTCGGCCGCCTTTCTTCGCTATGCCGCATTCACTTTTTATATCGGTTTGTTTTTTAGAAGTTTAATAGGTTGTGCAAATTTTTTTAGATTTCGATGTCGAGAAATTGGGAAAATGGCGAAGGTTGCTGAATTTCTTTGATGATGCGCGCTGGGTCGTCTTTATGTTTGTTGATCATTTCGTTTAAGGCTTGTTCGGCAATGGCCTTATTATCTTGCACAATGCGTGCGACGACGCCTTGAACTGGCACTCCGCCGATGCTGACGCTCATGCTTGTTTCCCCCCTTTCCATTGTTTCAGCTGTTCATTCAACCGCTCGATCGATGATTTGGAGGCGCGGGAGGCGGCGTTATTTTCGGCTTGGATGGCGAGATAGACTTCTTTCCGATGAATTTCGACATGTTTCGGCGCATTGATGCCAAGCTTTACTTGATCACCTTGGATGGCGAGAACGGTGATTTCGATGTCATCGCCGATTTGGATCGCTTCTTTCAATTTGCGCGTTAAGACAAGCATCGGGCCGCCCCCTTTATGTCGCCACTTGATCCGGGAAGAGGCGATGTTTCGTTTTGTACGCGGTGTTCGTTAAGATCACTTGCTTGCCGGTTCGTTGGCGAACGTGGATGACGACAGGCGCCTGCAAGTTGGCAGTCGTATTGTCAAACGGGTCGGCGACGGTAAGGATGACATACACCGCGATGTCGCGTTCGCTTTCGATCTCAAGCTGTTCGACCGTTGCTTCGTCGAGTTCAAACTCGTACGACGGAAAGTAGGAAAACGGCTCGATCAGCACAAATCCGAGCGCGGGCGTGTCGACCGACTGCAAGATGACAAACGGCGCGTCGGCGAGCGGGAGAAGGACGAACCGCTTCTCGTTTGCGAATCCGGGCAGGCCGTGGGGAAAGCGGATGATGTCTTCTTCCTTCACCGTCACGGTTCCGTGATATTTGGTGTCGATGTTCATGAATCGTTCCTCCTGCTTTGTCAAATGACGACGTCAATGCGAAGCGACGGACGTTGGGCGAGATCGATTCGGACCGCTCCCCGCTGGTAGCGGATGATCGGTTCATGCGTTCTCACGTCGATGCGCGGCGGTTGGGTGTACCAGTCGATGTCAAGCCGCCCAGGTTCGTAGTCCATCTTGACACTAAACGGCGGCGGAACGAGGGCGACATTGAACTCAAGCGGCGGGCCTTCGCTGTTGGCTGCGGCTTGGTCGGCGAGCGGGTTGCCGCCGTTTTCAATGCGCATCAGCTCATCGCCTTGGATGGCGGTGCGGGCGATCACATCGAGCACAGCTTGCCGCCCGTCTTCGGCGCCATCGCGAATGAGCTCAAACACGTGCTTATTGTTCATCGCCGCCCACGCCCGCGACTGGTCGATCGTCAAGCGCGCAGGAACGGGAGTGATATTCATTTCCGCAGGCGGCTGTTCGATCGTCAGCTCGGCGGGCGGTTGGGTGATGTCAAGCCGCGCGGGTGTCGTCGAGATCGCTAGCCTCGCATACGTCGCTTCCATCCTTAGTTGCGGGATGCGCATGTCGTTCCTCCTTTCGAAGGGGGGATGGACACCACGGCACGAAAAGAAACGGTGGCCGCTAGACTGACCTAACTAGGCAGCCCGTCGGGTGAAAAAGCGAGCGAACCGCTCGCTTAGCGCAAAAAGTCGACCAGCGTCGGCTGAATGACGCGCGCGCCGACCGCCAGCGCCGCACGATGGACGCTTTCTTGCGTTTTTAAGTCGGTGATCACTTTCTCGAGGTCGACGTCTTCATTGTCCGACAACATTTTTTCCGCGATCACTTGTTGGCTGTCGATGCGGTCTTCCATCAGCTCGATCCGGTTCATGCGCGCGCCAAGCTCGGCGCGGACGCCAAGCAAATGGGTCAAATGGTTGTCGAGCTTGTCCAAATAGCCCGTCAATTCATCCCCTGTCGTACTCGGATTTTCTAAAGAAGCAGCCAGATCCTGCAAGTCGGAAAACAATCCGTTGCCCGCCCCAAACGCCGTGCTGGGCGGAATGTTGACAGGGATGTAAACGCCTTTGGCCAGCTCGATGTTCAATTGTTGGTCATTCGTTGACACAGCGATCGTTCCATCCGCGTTCACCGTGACGGGCGGTTCGGTCGTTTGGGCGCCGTTGAAAATGTATTTGTCGCCAACTTTCGTATTGGCGATCGTCACCAAATGTTCGGTCAGCTGACGCACTTCTTTGGCGATCGCCTGGCGCTGCGTCTCTTCGTACGTATCGTTGCTTGCTTGGACGACGAGCTCACGGATGCGCTGCAGCGCCTGTGTCGCCTTATCAAGGGCCGAGTCGGAGTTTTCGACCCAGTTGTACGCTTCCGAGAAATTGCGTTTAAACTGCTCGACTTCGGCCAAATTCGAGCGGTAGGCGATCCCTTTCATCGCCACGACCGGATCGTCGGACGGGCGGGTGATTTTTTTCCCAGTCGACAATTGGGTTTGATATTGATCTAACTTTTCGTAGCTGCGGGTGATTTGTTTCAACATATTATTCGCTAACATGCTTTGTGTAATGCGCATCCTCATCACCTACCTTCCGACTACACCCATGCCGTTGATGATTTTATCGAGCATCTCGTCAATCACCGTAATTTGGCGAGCCGCGGCGTTATACGCGTGCTGGAATTTGATCATGTTCATCATCTCTTCGTCCAGCGACACCGAACTGACCGATTGCCGTTTTTCTTCCACCGACTGGCGCAGAATTTCACTATTGCTTTTCATCCGGTTTGCCTGCTCGCCAGCGACGCCAAGCTGCCCGATCCAGCCTTGGTAGTTCGTTTCGACCGTTCCTGAGGTAAGCGGCAACCGAAGCGAGGCGAGATTCACCATGATCCCATCTTGCAGTGAAACGGTCGTGTTGGATAAAAGCAAGCTGCGGACGTTGGCGAGGTTGATGGCGTTGTTGCCGTTTCCGGATTGTCCTGCTTTTGTCGCCGCGGCGATGTTGGCCAAATCATCGATATCGGAAGCGAGATCGATCATTTTCGCCGCACCGTTCACTTGATTGAGTCCGGAAAAAAACGCAATCCCCGTGTTTCCGTTCAATCCATGGCCTTGTTCATGCACGGCGTTAAACAACGTGCCAAACGTATATGCGAGCTTGTCCAAATTGGCGAGCATCCCCGGATATAACCCTTTTACGATCGGCTGGCCATTGGCATCGGTTCCGTCCTTATGTCCGTACCCTTCCACAAGCCCGCGCAGATTGCCGTTCGGAAGGGAGGAAACCGAAACGGTCGTTCCACCCATGTCAAGCGCCCCAACGCCTGTATCAGGCGGCACTTCGTTTACGTTATCACCATCCACGTCGCTTCCGTCCGGGAAGGAAATGGACGAAGCGTTTCGCCCTTGGACGAGATACACTTTTTCGTTGCCGTTGCGGATATATACATCGTACATACCTTCTGCCGCTTTCGAGGCGTTGCCGCCAACAGGGCGGTTCTCCACTTGAATGTCGATGAACTTCGAGAGTTCATCCACCAACCGATCGCGCTCGTCATACAAGTCGTTCGGCAAATAGCCGTTCGGTTCGATCTCGGCGATTCGGGCGTTGATATCGCTAATTTGCTTCAAAAGCGAATTGACCTCCGTCACCGTCACCCCGATTTGCGTGCCAAGGTCCGTGCGGATTTGCGTGAGTGAATTTGATAAATAATGAAACGTCTCGGTGACCGCCAAGCCGCGTTGGCGGACGACAGAGCGCGCCCCTTCGTTTTCCGGATGGGTGCTTAAGTCCTGGAGGGCTTGCCAAAACTGGTCCATCGTTTTCGCGAGTCCGCTGTCGGACGGTTCGTTCATTATATCTTCCATTTTCGCCACCGCGTCGGCGCGCGCTTCCCAATAGCCGAGCTTGCTGTTTTCGCCGCGGTATTGGACGTCGAGAAAATATTCCCGCACCCGTTCGACCGATTTCGCTTCCACCCCTGTCCCCATTTGTCCCGGGATGTTCGGGCGATTGAGCCCAGGTATCGGAAACGGCGGCGTCGCCTCGAGTTGGACGCGCTGGCGTGTGTACCCTTCCGTATTGGCGTTGGCGATGTTATGTCCTGTTGTATACAACGCCGCCTGCTGGGCCATCATGGCGCGCCGAGCGGCTTCTAGTCCGTGGAATGTAGAAAGCATCGTTCTCCCCCTTACGCTTTCGATTCAAACAGCGGGCGGTCTGGCGATGGTGCGTACTCTTGCGTGCGGCTGTACGTGGACGGCGTTGGGGCGAACGTCTCGATCATCGCCGTGACAAACTGGAGCGACTGCTCAATGAGCTGACGGTTTAAGTCATTCGCCTCGGCCAGCGCGTGGACCGCTGCCATCAGCCGCTCCCCGCATTCGCGCAACGGTTGGCGCTCTTCTCCCTTCGCCATCGCTTGGCACGCGGCGATTGTCACCGTTTCGTCACCAAGCTTCTCCTTCAGCCAGCGCCGCCGCCGTTCTTCGAGTTGACGGATGGCAAAAAGATGCTTTTGTTCATCGGCCAAGAGCGCGGACAGCGCCCCGATGTCGTTTTTCTTCAACGCTTCCGTTTTCCGCCGCGCCAGCGCTACCAAGCTTTCATGCAGCTCGGCCTGCGCCCGCAATAGGTGAATAAGTTCCGCAAATGTCATCGCGAACCGCTTCCTTTATCGGTGATTTCGGTAATAGTCGATCATCCGTTTCGCAACCTCCTTCGGGTCGACCGTGTACGTGCCGTTTTCGATTTGTTGGCGCAACTCATCCAATTTCGCCTGCCGCGCCTGTTCCCAGCTCGCCGCTTCTTGCAGCTCTTTTGCTTCTTTGGAAATTTCCACTTGGTCGCCAGACGCCTTCCCCGCCGCTAGCCGCTCCGTTTTGGCAAGCTGGCGTTGATACGGGTTAACGTTCATCGGACCGATATGATGGATTTTCATCGCGTTCACCTCGCTTGACCGACGCTGTTCACATCGTCCATCGTGCTACTGTTTATATCGGAACATTGGTGAAAATGTTTAGCGCTCTTTATGATCTTGGCTGTAATAAGTGGCGCGGCGGGAACGGATGTTTCGTTCCTTTTCCGCCTCCGCTTGGCGCAAATCCGCCTGCAGCTTGCCTAAGCAGTTGGCGCACAGCCGCCCTTCACGGATCATCGTCCCGCATGAGTCGCAAGGGTAGCCGAGATTTGGAAAATGAACGAGCTGCAGCCGCCCCGCGCGAATCCATTGGATGATCAACTTTTCTTCCACCCCCGTAGCGTCAACGACTTGCGCCATCGTCGCCGTACGGTTTTCCCGCTTGCGCAAAAAGGCGTAGACACGCTCAAACTGCCGCTCTTCCTCTTGGTAACACGATTCACAAACATCACGCGTCGATAGTTTGACAAACAACCGCCCGCATTTGGCACAGTTCGCCAATTCCGCCACCGTCTTCCCCTCCCGATTGCCCGATCAAACGGTTACGTATAAATATTAATAATGAGCCCTTGGATCTCGCCGACAAGCCGCAAAATGTCCAACCCTTTTTGTTCGTGTTTCAGCACCTCATTCGTCAATTCGATCAGCTTTTGGTCGACTTCTTTCACTAGTTTATAGATGCGCGCCCGTCCGCCGCGGCTGAACCCACGCTGCTCCTCAAGCTGGAGACCGTGTTTCACCGCGTCATCCAAAAACGACCGAACGAGCTGCTTATATTTGCGCAAATCTTCCACCGTCCGCGAGTCGGCGAGCTTTTTCCCTTGTTCTTCGATTTGACGGACTTGCTCGTTGATCCGCTCCCATACGACATCGCGACGCGTCTTCGCCATCACTTCTGTAAACGACACCGATTCCATCGCCTTGTCGTCCTTGCGGCTGACGTTCGTCATGCCCGTGCGCGTTACTTTTTGCACTTCCATCGTCATCACCTCTTGTTACCACCATTATCGCACAATCATAGCAAAAGGGCGAGGCGTTCCTGCCCCGCCCAACGCGGATTCAATTAGCTTTTCAGCAGCTGCAAAATCCCTTGCGGCAACTGGTTTGATTGCGCGAGCATCGCCTGCGCCGCTTGCGTCAAGATGTTGTTTTTCGTAAATTCCGCCATCTCCATCGCCATATCCGTATCGCGGATGCGGGATTCGGATGACGTTAAGTTTTCTTCAGCTGTCTTTAAGTTGTTGATCGTGTGTTCGAGGCGGTTTTGCACAGCACCTAAGCTCGAACGTTGCGCCGATACCTGGGCGATGGCATAGTCATAAACTTTCACCGCTGCCGTCGCCTTTTCATGGGTCGTTACATCCAGTCCGTATTCCGTAACGTCCCCATTATTGACATTCGCTGTAGTCGTGTAATAGGCAGTGATCGTTTCCCCCAAATGGTTCGTAAATGAAACCGAAGAACCAGCGGTGTTGCTTGAAAGCTTCAGAGCGAACGCCCGCATATCGTCAATCCCAATGCTTAACATTTGCCCTTCGTTCGCTCCGATCTGAATTTTGAGCGACTGGTCATTCGTTCCGCCTGTGATCGTAAAGGAAGCTTCGCCATTTGTCAGCGCGCCAATGTTCATCGTGAGATCGCCGTTATGGAAGCGCAATGTCGTATTCGGGGCAATGTTGTTTAATGTTTCCACATCGACACCGTTCGTGCTCAACGTTGCTTTCGTTGTGACCGTCGCCCCTACCGTAAACGTCCGTGTTCCAGCCGAAAGTGTATCCGTCGTAAACGAAACGCCTGTGCCGCTGCCAAATGAGTACGTACCGTTATTGCCCACAATTAACGTCGGTACGCCAGACAGGGCATTCCCTGATGCATCGACCAGTGTGGCTGTATACGATGACGTTGTGCCGACGTTGATCTGTACCGTCGCATCTCCTGTTGCATAGTCGGTGATATTGTCGGCTGTATCAACGAAAATGCCGCCATTCAACGTAATATTGTCACCGGCGTTAAATGTTGTAAAATTGCTTCCATCAGTGGAATACGCAAGCGTGCTTTGCACACCGAACGTTGCCGTTTGATTGACGTTCGTGTTGGCATATCCGTTGTGGCTGATTGTGTAATTAATCCCATCCGATCCACTAATCGTAACGTTGCCGGCGGTCGCATCCGTCGGTGTAATGGTGGCGGTTCCGATTTGTGAGCCATTTTTCTCTAACGCTAACGCCACGTTGACATCGAACTCGTTGTAGTTTCCACCGTCACTAGCTCCAGCTAGTGCTCCGTTAATGCCGGAAATCGTAGTAAAGGAAACGCCGAGTTTGTTGCCGGATAAATCATAAAACTCGTAGTTTTGCTGGTTATTGTCAAGGATAACCGCTTGAGATAAAGCAGTTCCGTTTTTATCTTGTAACGTTACGGTAAACTGGCCAGACGATGGTGACGTTTCTGCATAGACGAGACGGAAATCTTCCCCTGTTGACGAAAACGTGCTTGAATCAATATTAACGTTGGTAATATATACACTATTGGCTGTTCCATTTTGCACATTAGAAGCTTCGGCCGTTGTCCGGACGGTAAACGCATCTGACGGACTTAAATCCGCATTAGGTGTAGCCAGTTGTACACCCGTTAAACCAGTCCCACCTGCTTGGAAGCTACTCACATCGTTCGTGCGGCGAATCAATAAATTCACTGTGCCATCGAGTAAGGGAGAGTTCGGCGCAATCGATACCGCATCAATGGCGGATGATGTTTCCGGATTATTCGTAATGACTTTCACATCTTGCTGATCGATTTTGATCCCATATGTATCCCCGACAGTTAAGTTGGATGTCGGGTCTAACGTGATTTGTTGCACGCCCCCGGCCACCGGTCCTGTGCTTTGAAGGGATTTCGTGGCAACGTCCTCAATTTTCACTTTATAGTTCCCAGCTACGATCGTGCTTTCTGGGTCTAGCTGCAGACTTGTGCCATCGATGGCTGTGCTGCCTGCTGAGAAGCTGCCCGCGGCAATTTGTACACTTCTTGCTTGGCTGGAAACCGACTCATTGAGTAATTTTTTCGTGTTGTATTCGGTAGAATTGGCAATCCGGTTAATTTCAGACGTCAACTGATTGATTTCTTTTTGGATGGCTTCTCGGTCTTCGGCCGTGTTCGTATCATTCGCCGCCTGTACCGCCAATTCGCGCATCCGCTGCAAGATGCTGTGGACTTCGTTTAACGCCCCTTCCGCCGTTTGGATCAATGAGATGGCATCCAGCGCGTTGCGTTCTGCCATTTGCAGGCCGCGAATTTGCGAGCGCATTTTTTCCGAAATGGCAAGCCCCGCTGCGTCGTCAGCCGCACGGTTAATGCGCAAACCGGAGGAGAGGCGCTCCAAGTTTTTCGAAATGCTCGATTGATTGGCCGCCAAATTGCGGTAGGCGTTGAGCGCTTGAATGTTATGGTTGATTCGCATGGACATTCGCTCCTTTGTTTTTTATTTCTCATAGGTAATGAATTGTTCGTAGGCCGCTGCTTTTTGTTTGTGCGCTGGCTGCACTGGCGAAACGCCGCTTTTTAGCGCTTCGTTCCACGCCGTGGCGATCGTGGTCGTCAGTTGCAGCACTTCTTGGGCAACTGTGACGTCTTTTTTCATATTGGCCTCAATGAGGCGCTCCGCCATATAGTTATAGAGCGCATCCAACTGATGGGCGATGATGCCAGCGTCATAGCGCAGTCCAGCGCCAAGGCGGCGAAGGATGTCGTTTCCTTTTTGCAGCTGTTTGTTCGCTTTCCAATGGTCTTTTTGTTTCATGGCCGCGATGGCCTCTTCCAAACATTCCATCAGTCCTTCATATAACAACGCCGTCAGTTGCTGCGAGTTTTTCTGGTAAATCCATTCCTCGGTTAAAAAGTCCAACACCCTGCACCCCCATTGGCTCTCTGTCATTTATATCGGTCATCGATCAGCCAGTGTTTAATGGTTTTTTTCAATTTCTCCAATCAAAATCAAAATTTCTGCAATGACCGCGTACAGCTGCGGAGGGATGCGATCCCCGAGATCAAGCTGCACTAAATGTTGTACAAGCAGCGGATCTTCTTGAATATGAACGTGGTGTTGTTTGGCGAGTTCAATAATCTTTTGCGCCACATGCCCGCTTCCTTGGGCAACGACAGTCGGCGCCTGGCTGTTCGTTTCGTCATAGCGAACAACCGCCGCCGTTGGACCGTTCATTTGTTTTCGCTTTTTTTGGTTAAAATAGGCTGACATCATATGGTCACATCATACCCTCTTTCAGCAAATCGTCGATACGGGCGAGCCGATGGAGCTGGCGAAGGTTGTTCGTCTTTCCGCTGGGCATCGTTTGTCAGCTTCGTCACGTTCACCGCTGCCACCCGATAGCCGATCTCTTCCAATTTCTCTTTTGCCTTGTCGATAAATGGCTTCGCTTTGTCGGCAAAATCGTCACGGTCGTTGCGAAGCGTAATCGATAAATTCCGCTCATTCGCGTGAAGCAAAATGCCCAGATCTCCTAACTTTCTCGTTTCTAGCAGGAAATACAATTGACAGTTTTCCCAGTCGATTCGCTCACCATGTTGGCGGGCGTTGATATAGACGTTAACGTTCTGCACTTCGCTTTGCCATAACAGCGGCAAGGTGAAGAAAAAGCTTTGCCACCCCGCCGTGCCATCCCATTTGTTTAGCAGCTGCTGTCCGGTCAAATTCGTTAACGCCTGCTCTGCTTGCCTAGCAACCGATTCACTTCCGCCTTGCGCTAGGCGCAAAAGCACTTCCTTCATATTTTGTAACGCCGATTCTTCTTGGTTTCCCTTCAATACGAGCCATTCGGCGGCTTCATGATCATGCGTTAAGCCGAGGCGGCGAATCGTGTCAAACATGTGCCTTGCTGATGGCCCATCCACTGGCGGTTGCATCACCTGGTTCACTTGCTCAAGAAACGCTTTGGATGAATCGGCTGTTGTTTCACCGTGCATCCTCACAAAATGTTTCACCTTCGCCTTGGACGGTTTGAACACGATATTCGCTAGCATGTTCTTCACTTCGTTCACGATGTTCCGCGCCCCAGCCGCGTCACCTTGGCGAAGCCGTTTTTTTGCCTCAGCGAGCGCGGAGCTGGCTTTCATCAACTGTTTTTCCGTCACCATATCGGTAAACAGCATGATGTCGCTTTTTAAAATGGCGTTGTCCAATTGTTTGATCGCCATTTCCAACATCGATGTGGCTTGCAAGCGGGCGGCGGGGCTTTTGTTTTCCGCCAACTGCGCTACCGTCTCTAACTGGCGCATCACATCGCGCTTCACCGTTTTGAAATCAAGCGCAGCCTGCGCCATTTTTTTCGTGACCGTTTGCACGAGAAATTGTTTGGATTCAAGCGACAAAGCCGCTTGCCATGCCCCATCAAATAGGCTGTCGACATCCAGCGAGCGATCAGTTGGCACAGACGGGAGTGACGCTTCGATCTCATTTAACGTTTTCAACACCGTCTGCCTTGCAGCGAGCTCCCGCCCTTTTTCCATCAGCGTTTGCGCACTGGCAAGCGAGTCGGCCCATGCTTGTTCCCAGTGAGGGTGGGCGCGGAATGCTTCCGCGATATCCGCTCTAACGGCGTCCAACGCTTTTTCCAAGCGGGGCTCTTGCTGCAACGATTTGATTGCTCGGCGCATGGCCTCACGCAGCTGTTCGGTCGGTTGATTGTCGTTCGCCGCATCAGCTGTCACTTCGTTTTGACCGTCCGCCGGAGAGATAACCTGCCGCGCCCCGTTTCCAATCCCGTCATCACCTGACTGCTCGACCACTGGAGCGGTGGAACGCTGTGAAATTCCTCCCTGTCCTGCTGCTTCTGTTATCCCCGATAAAACCGATATATGGTTAACCGCTGGCATCTTGAATGGAGCTGTCGTCTCATTAACAGGAGACGGCGGTTGGACCACTGACGATCGTGTATTAGCTGCTATCGACTCGATTTGATCGAGTTGACGGACAAGATGGGTTCTCGCTGCCGCATGTTGGCCAGCTTGTTGCAGCCGCATTGTTTCTTTTAACACCGCTTCTATTTTTTGCCGGACATCCCCTGGCAACTCGCTGTGTTCAGCGAGCAGTGTTTGAACTTGGGACAGCGTATTCGACAAATTTGGTGTGCGAGCGACTTCCGTTCGGATGGCCCGAAGTTGCTTCATTAACTCTGGTGACGGTTGGAAGATATCATTCACGGATCGAACGACCGTTTCCGAAGCGCGAGCCGCTTGTTCCGCCTTTACCAGCACCTCACTCAACCGCGCTCGGGCTTCCCCTTCACGCCCTTGACGCTGCAGTTGAGCAACCTCGCGCAATGCGCGTTCCACTTGTTCCGCCACATCCCGGTCTACATTCGGCGTGTGAACGACTTGTTGGCGGACGTATTCCACCGCCTTCGACAAGTTCGGCTCACGAGCGATTTGTTCGCGTACTTGTTGAAGGCGGGTGGATGTTCCGGTAGTTGGTGCCGTTTCCATCCGAACCGTGCGTTCTAGATGATCCCATGTCGGTACGAGGGGACGGTGCCCCAATGCTTTACGTCCGCTGATTTCTGAGGACTTCGTTCCTTCTGTTGATCCCGCTTTGGCGGACTGGTCGGCTGCCAATGAAGGAGGAGCGTTGGACAATTCTCCCGTTCTTCCCGTCCGTCCCGCTTGGCGGTCGAATCGATCCGCCGCAACGGTTAGGTTCTGCGGTGCCTTTTTCGTCGCGCTCTGTTCTTCCCGTTTAGCCAGCGTAAAGGTCGGATCGAGGCTGTTGGCAATCTCAGTGAATTGCTCCCCTAACGGTTTCCCGTGCAGCGCCTCATGAACAGCGGCAAGGTGAGTGCTCGTGAGTTCCAGTTTTTTATTGATGACAGCACGAACGGCTTCTAATTTTTGCTCGACGGTGCCTGAAGCTTCGGCGAAAAACGTTCGCAAGGTAGAAACGGTCTCTTTCGTGAGCGGTTGCCCTTGTTTTTGCAGCCAAGCGTCGACCTGCCTTAGCTCGGTCGGTAACGGTTCAGAGGCAGAAAAACGAACCGCCTGTTCATTCGCCTCTTGTGGCGGGCGGGGAACGATCCGCGCCACAGGGACCCCCTCTTGTTCACCGACGATCTTGATCGTCACACGCCCTTCCTGTGGCCACTCTCCTTCTGTCCGAACCCGCACATCCGTTCCTTTGAGATGGACGACCGCTTCGTCACCTTTTTTCTCCTTGACCACCCCGTCATACGTTTCACCTTTTTGCAGCACAACTGGCTGGTCAGGTGCGATCATCGCTTGCTTCATAAAAATGTTACGAATTTCCATCTCCGTTCACTCTCCGCTCGATCGGTTGCTACTGTTTATATCGGCATCCCTCAGGCAAATGTTTAGCCCACTCACGCCCTCACCAGCGTCAACGCCCCCACTTCAGCCGCCCCCGCTTCAAGCAACACGCGGGCCGCGTGGCGAACGGTGATGCCCGTCGTGTAAATGTCATCGACGAGGACGATTCGTTTCCCATTGATGGGCGGATGTGCGGAGAGAAAAAACGGGTTGTCGGTCTCAAGCCGCTCGCGGCGCGATTTTTTCGATTGTTTTTCAGAGTGTTTGCGGGCAAGCCAAGGAAAAGACGGGAACGGAAGCAGGCGGGCGAGCGCTTCGGCTTGGTTGAACCCGCGCTCATACAGGCGCTCGGGGCTGAGCGGAATCGGCACGATGTGCCACTCGCGCCCGAACGATCGGTGAAACGCACGGACAAACGGGCGGCGGAATGCATTGACGATGGCGTAATCGCCGCGAAACTTCCATAAGGCGACGACCTCTTTCATCCAGTCGTTGTATACGTATACGGAACGGTTTTTGACAGCCACTCCGCCCCACTGCTCATCTTCTTGCCAGCGGAGGCAATCGGTGCATGGCGAGGATGCCGCCTCGTCGAGCGGGCGGCCACACGTCTCGCAAAGGCGGCCGTCAATGAACAGAAACGAACTGCGGCAACGCGGGCAAAGGACGTCCACGTCCTCGAGGAAAAGAAGCTGGCGCCAGCTGGCGATCGGGTTGTACGGCGAATGGCAAAGAAGACAGTTCATCGATGCAGCAGCCCCCTTTTCTTCGCTGTCTCATTCATGCGGACAATGTGGCGGCGCGCCCGTACCATCTCTGTTGTTTTTCCGTGGTGGAAAAAGCGGACATCCCCGTCAGGAAACGCAGCGCTTCTTCCGACACGGCCCGCGATTTGGACGAGGGCGCTTTCCGTGAAAATGCGGTCGTCCGCGCCAAGGACGGCGACATCGATGTTCGGCACCGTCACCCCCCGTTCAAGGATCGTCGTTGTCACTAACAGCGGCACGTCCCCATCGCGAAACGCCTGCACATATTCAGCGCGAGAGGGAGCTTCGGCGTGAACGCCGACGATGCGGGCGTCCATCCGCTGCAACAGGCGGGTGACCGCCTCTAGCTCATCAATGTGCGGGACGAACAAAAACGCTTGTTTTCCTTGTTCCAAACGATGAAGAACCCAAGCAAGGACGTTTTCGGGCAAACGGCCGCGCTCGAGCCGTTTGCGCCAGTTCCCGCACCATTCGAATGACGGAACGGGAAGGGGGTGGCCGTGGTAGCGGGCGGGGATGACAGCGGCTTGCCGCTTGCCGCGCTGAATGTCGAGTTGCCAAGCGCGGGAGGGAGTGGCGGTTAAATAAATGAGGCTCGATTGTTCTTTTCGTGCCTGACTGACGGCATATTCGAGCATCGGTTCAACCGAGTACGGAAACGCATCGACTTCATCGATGATCATGACATCAAACGCGCGGTACGCGCGCAACAGTTGGTGGGTAGTGGAAAGAACGAGCGGGGCGATTCGCCCGCGCTCCTCGCTTCCTCCGTACCAAACCGCGAGCGGAACGCGAGGAAACGCCTGGCGAAAGCGGGGGGCGAGCTCGCGGACGACGTCCACTCTTGGCGTGGCGAGGCAGATGCGCCACCCTTCCTCCAATGCGGCGGCGATGGCAGGAAACAACATCTCTGTTTTTCCCGCCCCGCATACGGCCCAAACAAGCAGCTCCCTTCCATTCAGAACCGCCTGTTTGATCTCCGTCGCCGCCTCCTCCTGAGCGGCGGACAGCGTTCCGCTCCAAGCGAGCGGCGCCGCATACCGTTCTGACGGAAGCGGCTTCGTCACATGCACGAAGCGCGTGCAGGAACTGATGCGCCCCATCGTTAAACATTTGCGGCAATAGCAACAATCCGTCCCGCAGCGAGCGCACGGAAAGGAAGCGAACCATGCCTGATCGTCATTTCCGCAGCGCACACAGCGCCAGCCACGGGATATTTTGATGAGTCCAGGCTGTTCGTGAAGCCAGCTGGCGTGCAAGGCAGCCTCAATATCGTCATAGGAAAACGGGAGTTGTTCTCGCGGAAGCCGCTGGCCGTATAGCCATGCCATAAGCGGTGAGGAAACAGACAATCACGATCCCTCCTTTTCGTTCGACATATGGGGCGTATTCTTGCGGCAATTGGCCTTTTTCGACAAAATTCCCGAGGAAATATTGACAATGTTTCCGAGGAACGAAAACAGCTCGACAAATTGCGGCAATCCAAGTGAAGAAAATTGCGGATCATGATGAGGATCTTTCCTACACAATCCTAGAAGGCTGGTGATTAAAGGAGCAAGTTGCTTTACCGCCTTGTTTCTCAAATGGAGAAACCCTGTGGCATCAGCTTCTCGTTTCACGTCATCTGACGTTAGTTAGGGGGCGAGCGCTGTTTTTCAACAGCCTTCTAGAAGCATGACAAAACAAAAAAGCCAAACACAACAAATGGAATCATAGCCATTCGCCGCCACGCAAGGCGGTGCACGATGAACTACCTCGGGAACCGCACCGCCTTGCGGTTGTTTTGACGAACGACTGCATGCGGACGAAGCCCGCTAAACCTGCGGCCATTACGGTTGGTACCAAGTGAGTCCGAGCGCGCCTTCGCCGACGTGGGTGGCGATGACGGGGCCGAAATAGCTGATCCAAAACTCGACGTGCGGATAGCGAGCGGACAGCTCGTCGCGCCAGCGGCTCGCTTCATCCGGCTGATTGGCATGGATGATGGCGGCTTTCAGCGGCACGCCTTTTTCCGCGTCTTCGGCGAACAGTTCTTCGATGCGGTGGATCGCTTTTTTGCGCGTGCGGATTTTTTCAAACGGCACGATCACTTTGTTTTCAAAGCGAAGAAGCGGCTTGATTTGCAGGAGGCCGCCGATGAACGCCTGCGCCCCGGTCAGCCGTCCGCCCCGCTGCAGATGGGCCAAGTCATCGACCATAAAGTAGGCGCGCAGCGTTTGTTTCATTTCATCCAAGCGAGCGATGATATCCTCAGGAGACCTCCCCGCCTGCGCCATCTCGGCGGCTTCGATGGCGTAAAACCCTTGTGCCATGCAGCTGATTTCCGAGTCGTATGCGTAAACACGCAATCCGTCCACCATCGTCCCTGCCGTGACCGCCCCTTGGTACGTGCCGCTGATGCCGCTTGAGAGGTGGATGCTGACGACCGCCTCGTATCCTTCCTCGCGAATGGCGGTGAACAAGTCAACAAACTCACCGACCGACGGTTGGGACGTCGTCGGCAACGTCGGATGCTGCTTGATTTTGGCAAAAAATTCATCGGCCGTCATATCAATCTCTTCGCGGTACGTCTCATTCCCGAAAATGACGCTGAGCGGAATCAGGCGAATGCCCAACCTCTCGCGCACCTCTTTCGGCAAGTAGGCCGTGCTGTCGGTGACAATTGCCGTTTTCACGAACGCCATTCCTTCCTGATTTCAAATTTTCTTCCATTATACCAAAAAGACAAACCGCCCACCACTTACGAATCCAAATGGAGGATAGCGCACCGCAAGGACCTAAACAAAGCCGCTTGCCGCCAACTACAAAACAGCTTGTCCTCACCACGGACACACCAACAACGAAGCATCGCTGCCTCGATCCCCTCAACACCAGCCGCCAGACGCCCATCCAATCCGCCGACAATAGGCGGAAACGAAGGGGCATTGCCATTAGCGCACTTCGACCCAGCCGTTTTTGATCGCCACAACAACCGCTTGCGTCCGGTCGTTAACGTTTAACTTTTGCAGGATGCTGCTGACATGGTTTTTCACCGTTTTTTCGCTAATGTAGAGCGTTTCGCCGATGGCGCGGTTGCTTTTGCCGTCAGCCAGCAGCTGGAGCACTTCGCATTCGCGCCGCGTCAATAAATGGAGCGGACGGCGCACTTCTTGTTTGACCGCTACGCCGCCGCCTCTTTCCGACGTCAGGCGTCGGTATTCGCGGATCAAATTGTGCGTCACTTTCGGATGCAAGTACGAGCCGCCTTCAGCGACGATTTTCACCGCTTCAATGAGTGTGTCGGCATCCATTTCTTTGAGCAAATATCCAGTAGCCCCCGTCTGCAAGGCGCGCATGACATAGTTTTCATCGTCATGGATCGATAGGACGACGACTTTCGTATCGGGATACGCCTCAATCAGCTGTTTTGTCGCCTCGACCCCGTTCGTGTCGGGCATGTTAATATCCATCAGCACCAGATCCGGCCGGTGCTCTTCGACGATCGAAAGCGCTTCGCACCCATCGCTCCCTTCGGCCACGACTTCAAAATCGCCCTCAAACTCTAAAATGCGCTTAATGCCTTCGCGGAACAGCTGGTGGTCATCAATAATGGCGATGCGTGTTTTCATCATTTCCTCTCCTCCTTGTTCGTTTCTAGAGCTGAACGGTCAAGCGGGACGCGGATGAACACGGTTGTGCCGCCGCCAGGTTTCGAGCGGATCGCCAACGTGCCGCCGAGCAGCTCGACCCGCTCCCGCATCCCGATCAAGCCGAACGCATTTTCCTTTTTGATGGATGGGTCGAACCCTTTGCCGTCGTCTTTTACACTGACAAGCAACTGGCGGCACGTCACTTCCATCTTGACGTCAATGTGGCGCGCTTCGGCGTGTTTTAAGGCGTTTTGCACCGACTCTTGGACAAGCCGAAACACCGCCGCCTCCATCCGCGACGGCAGTCGAATTTCCTCCCCGATATGTACAAAGGAAATATGGACTCCCTTATTATATTCTTCGGTCGTTTGCAAGTATTTTTTAAGTGTCGGAACTAATCCTAAATCATCAAGCGCCATCGGCCGCAAGTCGTAAATAATGCGGCGCACCTCGGACAACGCGGAGCGCACCATTTTGCGAAAATCGCGAATTTCGGCAATCGCCGCCTCAGTCCCCCGGTCTTTCATCACCTTTTCCACAAGATCTGACCGAAGGAGCACATGGGCGAGCAGTTGCGCTGGGCCGTCATGAATTTCCCGCGACAGCCGACGCCGCTCTTCTTCTTGGGCTTCAATGATTTTGAGACCGAATTCTTGTTTTTGTTTTGCCCCTTCAATGATCTCGCTGACTTGGCGGAAATCGCTGTTTAAATAGTTGAGCACAACCGTAATTTGCCCGACCAAATGATCGGCGCGCTCGATGATTTGCAGCAGGCTCGCCAGCCGCCGCTCAAGCTCGTCGCGGCGCAGGCGCAGCTGCTTTTCGCGCTCGCGCACCATCGTCAGCTTCATGTGCAGTTCATGCGCTGCTTCATACGCCTCGCGAATATCTTGTTCCGAGTGGGACGAAAAGTTTTGGCTCACTTCCGACAGGCGGCGGCGCGCCTGACGTGCTTGCGCTTCGAGCCGATCCGCCTCTTCAATCGTCTGCACGGTCAGCCGCTTCACCTCTTCTAACTCGCGCAACAAACGGTCTTGCTCCTGGCGCGACTGCTCACCGATATGGAAAATTTCATCTTTGCTATGTTGAACCGTGTCGATCATTTTTTCGACAATTTCATCCAACTGCTTCACATCCCAACGTTTTTCCCCTGCCATTTGCCAACCTCCAGCAGCGCTGCCAAGCAGTATGCATGGGCGCCAACAAAATTTATTTGAAGGAAAAAAGTTGTCGATTTATAATAGTAAAAGCATGCCCTATCTATAAATCTTTTACCTTCAGTTTACCATAGTCAGGGTAAAGTGCTAGCTGTTTATGCAAAAAATAAACAAATGTAAACCGTTTCCACGTTTTTAATGATCGAGGTGTTTTGCTTTGTTACAAAAATATTACACCGTCAAAGGATACGGTGAGCGGGAAATCGTGATCGAAAAATCACGGTTTATTTGCTACATCAACCGCGCTGAAACGGAAGAGGAAGCGGTCGCGTTTATTCAACAAATCAAAAAGAAACATTGGGATGCGACGCACAACTGCTCCGCCTATTTGATCGGCGAGCATGATCAAATCCAAAAGGCAAATGACGACGGCGAACCGAGCGGCACTGCAGGTGTGCCGATGCTTGAGGTGCTGAAGAAAAAAGGGTTGAAAGACACCGTCGCGGTCGTCACCCGCTACTTCGGCGGCATTAAGCTCGGTGCGGGCGGATTGGTGCGCGCTTACAGCCGCGCCGTCTCCGAAGGCTTGAACGCCGCGGGCATCGTCGAACGCCGTCTCATGCGCATCATGAACGTGACGATTGACTATACATGGCTTGGGAAAGTGGAAAATGAATTGCGCTCTTCCGTATATACTATAAAAACTATCCATTATGCCGACCGCGTCACCTTTGCTGTCCTCGTTCCCGAGGACAGCCAGCTCCCGTTCAGTGAATGGATGACCGAACTGACGAACGGAAGGGCGGACATTCAAGCCGGGGAAACGGAATACGTTGAATTTACCCTTCCCTCGGGTTCGTAAGAACGAAAACGATTGAAAAGGAGCTCTCTTCCATGATGACTAACGAACGAAAACTTCATCGAAAGAAAATGAGGAAAAAAAAGCGAAGACGACGTCTCGCGTTCGGGTGCCTGTTGCTTTTTCTAGTATTGGTCGCCAGTGGTCTTGGTTATGCTTCTTTTTTAATGCATAAAATGAAGACAGCCATGAATGAGGCATATGAGGAAATTGGAACAAAGGAAACGATGGGCGACCACCTTGACCCAAAAAAGGATAGTTTCACCGTGTTGTTTATTGGCATTGACGATAGCAAAACGCGCAACTTCCAGAGTGATACGCGGTCTGATGCGTTAATTTTGGCTGCGTTTAACGCTGATACGCAATCAGTCAAAATGGTGAGCATCCCGCGCGATTCATATGTATACATTCCTTGCGAGGATCAGTACGATAAAATTACTCACGCCCATGCTTACGGAGGGACGAAATGTACCATTGAATCAGTCGAACATTTGTTTGATGTCCCGATTGATTATTACGTGAAGATGAACTTTTACGCCTTTATCGATGTTGTCGATGCACTCGGCGGCATTGAAGTGGAAGTGCCATATGATATTCGGGAAAAAGATGCTGAAGACCATCGAAACGCCATTGTCCTTAAAAAAGGATACCAACACTTAAATGGGGAAGAAGCTTTAGCATTGGCGCGGACGCGCAAAAAAGATAACGACATTGAACGCGGCAAGCGACAGCAGCAAATTTTGCAGGCCATCTTGAGAAAGGCGAGCCACACTGGTTCCATTTCAAAATATGATGATGTCATTGAAGCGATCGGAAACAATATGAAAACAAACTTCACCTTCGATGACATCAAAGCCTTGATTTACTATGTATCAACCGGCAACCCGCTTCAAACCGAATCGCTTGTCTTACAAGGAACGGATGATAATGATGGGGTTTATTACTATCGGTTGGATGAAGAATCGGTGCAAGAAGTATCCGATGCCCTTCGCTCCCAGTTGCATGCATCAGCCGAACAACAACGAAACGAAGAGAGGAATTGAAACGTGTAGTGGGTGTCTCGGACGCAGCGGGACACCTTTTTTTAACATAATTCCGAAAGAAGTCTCCCACTTCAAGCGAAGCTAAGTGGGAGTAGTTCACATTCCCCTATTTTAGGTACACTATATCATATTCCCTATTCAAGGAAGACCATCGCTCCGCTCCGCCTTCCTTATCAACGATTGGCCCCGTTGACTCCCTCCTTGTGTATAAAAATAGCTGTCCCACCTCTTGGGACAGCCTGTTTATTTCATTTTTCCGTTTACATAACGAATGCCTTGGACAATTCGTAAAATTGGGCGGTAATCATGGCCGACTAAGCCAATTTTTTCTGCCATTACCTCAAGCGCCAACACGACAATGGTCAAAATAATAAGTGATACCCAAGCGGCGGCTTTGGATAAAATGACGGCGATCAATCCAAACAAGGCGCTCACACCGTAAATAATGAGCACCGTTTGGCGGTGGCTGTATCCGAGCCGCAGCAGGCAATGGTGCAAGTGTGACTTGTCTGGCGCAGATAGCGGCTGCCGTTTCAGCAAGCGGCGGATGATCGCGAAAAACGTATCGGAAATCGGTACGCCTAAAATGATCACCGGGATAATAAAGGAAATCGCTGTGACGTTTTTAAACCCTAACAACGACAACACAGAGATCATGTACCCTAAAAAGAGCGCCCCTGTATCGCCCATGAAAATTTTGGCAGGATGGAAATTATAAACTAAAAACCCTAAGATGCTGCCAATTAAAATGATGCTCATGCCAGCGACAAACAAATCGCCTTTTAAAAACGCCATCCACGTGACGGTGACTAAAGCGATGGCAGAGACGCCAGCCGCTAAGCCATCCAAGCCATCGATTAAGTTAATGGCGTTTGTAATGCCAACGATCCAAAGGATCGTAAGCGGAATGCTAAGCACGCCAAAGTGCAACTGGGAACCAAACGGCAAGTTGATGTACTCCACTTGAATCCCGCCAAATACGACAACGACAAACGCGGCGAACAGCTGACCGGCCAGCTTGAGTTTCGGGGAAAGTTCGATTAAATCGTCAAGCATACCGGTAATAATAATAATGACACTCCCTAACAAAATGGGAATTTCTACAGCGTTATCTGGGTCCAAAACCAGCACACCGATCACAAAGGCAATATATATGGCTAATCCGCCCAAACGCGGCATAATTTTTTGATGTACTTTCCGCTGATTCGGCCGATCCGTGGCGCCAACGATAAAGGCCAGCTTTTTCACCAGCGGTGTAATGGTCACGGAGGCAAAGAAGCAAAGCAACAAGGTCAAAAAGTAACCCATAAAAAATCCTCCTTAATCTTATCATAACCACTCATTTCATTTTCTTGTCCATCGATTTTTTCATTGTTTGGCAATATGTTGGGCTACCGACAACAAATCGTGTGCATAAAAGCGGTGAACAGAGAAAATACTATAAAAAATAGAGTCATACCATTGAGGATTATATCATAGACAACAAAACTATGAAATATTTAATTTTCACTAGTTAACCGCCTTCTCTTTTATAATCGTTCGCAAAAACGTATGAAAAAAGGGGAGTTAATTTACATTTTTTAGGATGAAAGGAATGGATATAGAGGATAATTCATGCATTTTGTATAATATTTTCACATTTTGGCTTGTCTACTACGTCGGTTATGGTACAATAAATAATGAGGACCGTCCTCCGTTTTGCATGGGTATAGTCGAAGGGGCGATGGACGGGTTGAGGCCGAGGAAGATATCTGCGTGCTGATGCGGGTATCTTCCTTTTTCCATAATAAAGAACGTTCTGCCAGGCGGCAGAACGTTCTTTTTGCATCTATATAGGTTGTAATAAAGAATTTGCGATCTCCAGTCTTTACCTCCTGACAAGGTGACAGGAAGAGTAAACAATGCCATGTAAAACAAAATTGCAACGTATATATAGCGGATCAGCGGCAAATTACGATTGGATAATGCTGAGTTTCCAACTACTGAAATCCGGCTCTGCTTTTTGAACGAGCGATGGGGGAAAAATGAATGTCCACGGTTTGGTTGTGTTCGCTTTGATCTCTAGGCGATCCAACGTAAAGCCTCCCCGAGCAACAACGTCCCCTGTCGCATCTTCTACTTGAAGCGGCAGCTGCTCCAGATAAATCGTTTTGTCACTGCCGTTACGAATCAGCACCGTCACCCGCAACTCCCCGTCGTTCATCGCGGCTTGGAGGCCAAAAACGTTCACTTCGCCACTTTTTGGCGCTCCTAGCTCGTCGACGATGCGCCGCAACTTCTCTTTTTCTTCTTCCGGCAGCGCCTCTTCCCAACTCTTCTCCAGTTCAAGCCGATGTTTCGGCTTCAGTTCAAACGCCAGCTTCCACCCTTCCCTCGGGATCTCATCGGTCCGCAACGTCTCATAGCCGAATATAAAGCGCCACGGACGGCTCGTTTTTGGCGGAAGGCTTCCGAGTTCCTGCAGATCAAACTCTTTTCGGGCTAAAATGCTTCCATCCTCCCGAAGCAATAATAAAGGAACACGGCCGATTTGAATCGATTTCGGCAAGCTATGGCGCACAAACGCCGATACGATGATTCCATCTACTTCTTTTGACCAGCTGATGCCCGACAACGAAATTTGGTTAGGCTGTAACGGCGGCAGTTCATTGTTTAAAAAACGAAGCACGTATTGCTCTTCGGCTGGCACGTTCCAAGATGGATGAAGCGACAATTCGGGATATACGTCTTCCGTGCTCGTGACTTCCCCTGCTTCTTCCATGATTTCTTGAGCCGCTACGGTTGTATCACCGCCGCTTTTTTTCTTTTTTTTAAAAAATGGAAACAACGAACATTCCCCCTTATGCGTGGTTTTCTTCTTGCTCTAACGATTGAAGCAATCGCGCCGTATGAACACTGATCTCTTTTTCGATCACTTCATACATGGCTCGAAACATCTCAAATCCCTCTTTTTGGTATAGACGAATAGGGTCTTCTTGTTGGTAATGGCGCAACCCGATTCCTTCTTTTAACAGCGCCATCTGATCCAAATGGCGCATCCAATGATCATCAATGACGGTCAACATAACGCTTCTCAGCAACGTTTGCAGCTGGGCGTGCGCTTTTTTCTTCTCAAGAAACGCTATATACGAATCAACGGCTGCTGCAACTTGTCGTTTGACATCTTCCACATCGGCCGGTGGGCGGTCAAATTGGATCGGCGTTCGGTATACGATTCGGTTCAACTCTTCCGCCATACGTTCGATATCCCATTCCTCAGGGATTTGTTCCCGCAAGGCGTACGCATCTACCATTCGGTCACAAGCAGAGCGAATCATCGGAATGACAAGCGCCACGCGGTCGCTTTCCTCGAGCACCCGATCACGGATTTGGTAAATGACATGGCGCTGTTCATTCATCACGTCATCGAGCTTTAAGTTATACTCCCTGATCGAGAAATTGATTCCTTCCACGATTCGCTGCACTTTATCGACAAACTCATGAACGTCGTTATTCAAAATGCATCCCGTCTCATCCGTTTTCAGCTTCGCCTTTAACTTTTCCGTTTCCTCGGCCGCAAAGCGCCGGAACATGTCATCCTCAAGGGAAATGAAAAACTGGCTTGACCCTGGGTCCCCTTGGCGGCCGGCCCGCCCTTTCAATTGGTTGTCAATCCGTCGGCTTTCATGCCGCTCTGTGCCAAGAACATGAAGCCCGCCAAGCTC
This sequence comes from Geobacillus uzenensis, assembly GCF_002217665.1. Lineage (NCBI taxonomy): Bacteria > Bacillati > Bacillota > Bacilli > Caryophanales > Anoxybacillaceae > Geobacillus > Geobacillus uzenensis. The sequence goes on along the minus strand of NZ_NEWL01000001.1, from coordinate 75,192 downwards.
ATCGACTCCTTCGCCAAGCAAAATGTCCGTCCCGCGGCCGGCGATGTTCGTGGCAATCGTCACCCGCCCGCGTTGCCCGGCTCGGGCGATCACTTCTGCCTCTTGTTCAACCGTTTTCGCATTGAGCAATTCGTACGGAACTTGCTCTTGATCTAAATACTTCGCCACTTCTTCTGACTGCAAAATCGACGTAGTCCCGATTAACACCGGTTGCCCGCTCCCATGGCGGCGCTTCACTTCTTTCGCTACGGCAACGTACTTATCGTGGCGGGTCATGTACACCCGATCAGGCAGGTCGATGCGGATTTTCGGTTTGTTAGTCGGGATCGGAATGACATCCATCCCATAAATGCGTTGGAATTCTTTTTCTTCTGTTTTCGCTGTTCCCGTCATTCCTGATAAAATCGGGTACATGCGAAAATAGTTTTGAATCGTAATGGAAGCGTATGTTTTGTTCTCTTCCGTAATCTCGAGCCCTTCTTTCGCTTCAATCGCTTGATGAAGGCCGTCGCTTAACGAGCGGCCTTCCATCACGCGTCCGGTAAATGCGTCAACAAGCAATACTTTTCCATCGCGGATGATGTAATCCACGTCACGTTTAAATAAAACGTGCGCCCGCAACGCCTGAATGACATAGTGATATAACACTTGATGCTCTATATCATACAAGTTATCAACGCCAAACGCTTTCTCTACCTTTTCAATGCCTTCATCTGTCAAGTTAACCGTCTTCGTCTCCCCTTCATATATGTAATCGACCTCCCGCTCAAACCGCTTGACTAATCGCGCCGCGATATAGTGGAGCTCGGCGTTTGAACGCGTTTTTCCGGCGATAATGAGCGGCGTTTTTGCCTCATCGATTAACACGCTGTCAATTTCGTCGATGATCGCATAATGGTATGGCCGTTGCACTTTGTCTGAAGCATCGTACACCATATGATCGCGCAAATAGTCAAACCCAAACTCCGTGCCGATGCCGTATGTAATGTCGGCTTGATACGCCCGTTTTTTTTCCTGCGGTGACATGAGCGGCAAATTGAGCCCGACAGTGAGGCCGAGAAACTCGTGAATTTGGCCAATTAAATTCCGGTCGCGCTTCGCCAAATAGTCGTTCACGGTAATGACATGTACCCCTTTTCCTTCTAGCGCCCGCAAGTAGCTTGGGAGGGAAGCGACGAGCGTTTTCCCCTCACCTGTTGCCATTTCCGCAATGTTTCCCTCGGCTAAAACGAGGCCGCCGATCAGCTGAACGTCAAAATGGCGCATCCCGAGCACTCGTTTCGCTGCTTCGCGGACCACCGCGAACGCTTCCACTTGAATGTCCTTCACCGACTTGCCGGAAGCAAGCTGTTCTTTCAACTCATCCGTCTTCCCACGCAACTCGGCATCGGTCAGTTTTTCTATTTGTGATTCCAACCGGTTAATTTGCTCCACCACTTGCATATATTTTTTTAACTGCCGTTCATGGGTATACCCTATCGCTCTCTTTAAGAGTGAAAGCATCCGTATTTCGCTCCTCTATGACGAATTCTTATTTATTATACCAAATTTAGAATCTATACGAAACGAGTCACCGATATGTTAGTTTTTGGGTATCCATCCAATGTTATGAGCTTTTCATGAAAATATGAAAACAGTGGCCACCAAGTTCCCCCTCTTACACCATTGTGATCCTCGCGATGAATAAATTACTTGTCGACAGATTTTGTCGAAAGATGTAGAATGATGTCGATAGGGTTGAGGTTGATAAGCCAGTCTCTCTCGCAGAAGGCTGGCGCTTTTTTTTGCTAAAAAACCGGGCATAAAGCCCGGTTTTTTGTTTAGATGGGAGTGAAGATTTGAATCGTCGGCACCTTCACTCCGCTGTCATCGAGTGATTGTCTCGTGACCAACACGATGTTTCCGTTGTGTACCATCATCGCCTCAATCTCGCCACTGATGGCCCACCGCTTCTCTTTTTTGAGTGATGTGCTATTGTACGCGGTGACTTGATGGCCTTGCGCCGTATACACGCGGCCCCGCGGCAAATCGAAAGCGATGGCAGAAAACGGCTCGATCGTCGCCGCGTACGTCATATTCACGCCTTTTTGCGCTGCGGCATAAAAGACAAAACCAGCATCGTTAAAAATGTATTTTCCATCTGGTGAAATCGTCAGGTCCGGTTCCAAATCATAATCGGAATGATATGGAGATGGATACGTTTCGACAAACCGCCCGTCAGCCACCCGATAAACGGACATGGTGATCGGAATGGTATTCGTCGTAATGGCATAAATCATCGATTGGCTAGGATGCATTTCAATCCGGCTGGCTTCATAAATGCGCTCCGATGCGACTTCCTGTTTCGTAAAACGGTCGTAGCTTTTAATGTACGTATGTTGCCCGGATCCGGATGAAACGTAAATATAACGTTGATCGGCCGCAATATCAAATGGATCCAAGGCAATATCAAACGTTTCTTTCAGTCTGAATTCTTTCGTGTCAACGATCGCAATGGCCCCTTGTTGCTCTTCGCTCCACCAGTAATGATTATGTTCGCCTTTCAATAATGTAATATACAGCTCATCATTGGCGAAAGATAACCGCTCGGCCGGAAGCGGCAAGGAAATTTTTCTTATATTGCGAGTTTCATAGTTGATTTCAACCGCATGGTTTGAATAATCAATTCCATATAAAATCGGCAGCGATGGATGAGCGACAACGTCCACAAGCGGCTCTTCAAGACGAAATGTCTCCGTTGCCACCGGATCGCCTTCATCGTCCTCATACACCGGCAGTTCATCAGTTGGAATGACCGGCAATTGATAAAACGGCACTTGCGCATACGCCTGCACCACCTCTTTAAAATAGTCAGCCGCCAATGCAAAGTTTAATTCCCCTTGGTCAAAGCCGAACGACACAAGACCAACAACATATCCGTACATATTGAGCAGAGGACCGCCCGAACTGCCGTTTGTCACCGGGGCGGTAAATTGAATGAAATCAGCGTACCCTTCCTCAAGTTCCAACGTGCGAATGGCGCTCACGACCCCTGTCGAGACAGAATCAGAAAACCCGAGCGGACTCCCGATCGCCACGATATCGTCTCCCGCTTCTACCATATCGACCGAACCAAGCCGCAACGGTTTCAACGGCAATAAATCGGTCGGCTTTAACAGCGCCACATCCAAATCGAGGTCATAATCGACGACCCCTTCGATTTCATACTCTTCCCCATCGCTTGTTAACACGGTAAAGGCGGATCCGCCGCTGACGACATGAAAATTGGTGACAATGAGCCCATTCGCAACCGCAAAACCGCTTCCTTGAGCCAGCTCTTTCCCGTTTTCATCGTAAACATAGACAGTAACGACACTTTCCTTTTTAGCAATAATCTCTTTACGGGAAAGCTGTTTCGTCAAAGGCGGTTTAAACTCATCGTTCATATACCGCGCCATAAATAAGGCGAATTGCAGCCGGGTCAGCGACGCGTTCGGCCGAAAGGTGCCGTCTGGGTAACCGAGCGTTACCTCGTTGGCCGCTAAGGCGTGCACATACGGATACGCCCAATGGTCCGGCCTGACATCAGTAAAATCGGTTGCCATCCTTCCGCTTAAGTGATACGCATTAGCGAAAATTTTCGCCATTTGCGCTCGAGTGAGTTTCCCGTATGGGTCAAACGACTGCGCAGTTTTCCCGCTGACGATGCCAAGATTCGCCGCTAACGCAATCTCCTTGTACCCAGTGCTGCCTGGTTTCACATCCATAAATGGCATCGGCAGCTCTTCTTCCGTGTCAAGACCAAGTTGGCGGATGATCATTAGCACCGCTTGCACACGAGTCAAGACCGCTTCAGGATGAAATTTCCCATCTTTATAACCTTGAATGATGCCGAGATTTGCTAAATATTCCACCTCCGCGCGCCCCGTCGACACATCGGGAAACAAGCCGCGGCTTTCCACCGCCTGCGCCGGACCGGCGTACGGCCCCCAAACCCAAACAAAAACAAGCAGCGCGGATAACCAAACAGCCGCCGCCTTTCTCCGTCTCCTCTTCCTTTCCAAGTCCATTCCCCCTCTAGTACATCCGATGTTAATCCTAATCGCTTCCATTGTAATCGAAAAATAGGAAAATCTCTAGATGCTCTCTGTACAATGATCAGTCATTTCTGCCATCCAATTTTTTTATATCCCATAGTCAAAAGCATAATTTCTGCATGTTTAAGCCATACTACCGTATCAGCCTGCCTTTCGGTTTCGGCGCTTGGCATGACATCACCGGATCGACCATGAACAGAAAACAAATGAACGTGGGGAAGAAAAGGATGAACATCAGTAATTGGCTATGGCTCGGACTCAACACCGTTCTTCTTGTCACCGGCCAGTTTTTATGGAAATACGGCATGACGCGACACAAGTTCGAGCTAGACGTGATCTCCGTCGTCAAGCTATTGCTCTCGCCATGGATTTTGCTCGGATTGGTCATTTACGGAGCGGCAACCATCCTTTGGCTGTTCATTTTGTCGCGCGTTCCGCTTAGCGTCGCCTACCCGCTGCAAAGCATCGCCTACGTGTTGGCGGTGTTCGGCGCCTATGTGTTCTTTCACGAGCCGCTTTCTGTCCCGAAACTCATTGGTGTGATCCTCATTATGCTTGGGGTCTCGTTCATCGGTTTTTCCGCCAATGGCTCGTAACGATCAAATGAAGGAGTGGCAACGATGTCGTTTCGCTTTCATCCAAAAATCGCCGCTTGGCTCGTGGTGTTCCTTGCTTTCACTTTGCGCCTTTTCGCTTTATGGACGTACGGGCTGCATTTGACGCTTGACAGCGACGATATGGGATATGTCCGCAGTGCGAAACAGCTGCTTGAGACGGGCATGCTTACGTATCATCGCCCCGATGAGCCGACCGTCCACATTATGCCGGGCATGCCGCTGTTGCTGGCGGCGTTGTTTTTCGTATTCGGTACAGGAGATGTCGGCCTGTATGCAGCGAAACTCGTTATGATCGCCTTTGGCACCGGAAGCGTCTATTTGATTTATTTGCTCGGGAACGACCTCGGCCGCCCGTGGGCGGGTGTGATCGCCGCCCTCGGCACCGCGTTGTTTATCCCTTTGATCGAAACCGACAATTTAACGCTGACCGAGGCGCCGTTTTTGTTCGGCTTCCTGTTGTTCATCCGTTTCGCCATTCGCCTTGGCCGCCATCGGCACATGGCCGATTTTTATAAGCTGTTGGCCGCCTATTTGTTTTGTCTGTTTTTCCGGCCGACGATCGCCCTCGTTCCGTTCGCGCTGCTCGCGTATTTTTTGCTCATTCGCTACCCGCTTCGGCTCGCAATCAAGCAAGCGGCCATAGCGGCCGTACTTGTCGTTCTCGCGTTAAGTCCATGGTGGGTGCGAAACTACATGCATTACGGGGAGTTCATCCCGCTGACCGGAAGCTCCGGCGACCCGCTCTTGCTTGGTACATATCAAGGGTACGGCTATCGGTACGGCCCATCGTATAAAGAAGTCGTCAATACGATCGAAACACAACATCCTACCATGACCCATTATGAAAAAGAAAAGGTGAAAAAAGCGATCGCCATCGAGCGAATCAAAACGTGGTATCGCGCCAACCCGAAACAATGGTGGGAGAGCTATACGATCAAAAAAGCAAAAACACAATGGGAACAGCCATTCTATTGGATCGAAATTTTCGGCGTTTCGAAGCAAGAAATGACCGCCTGGCACCAGCGCATCATCCGTCTGGCGTTTGCCTCTGCTTTGTTCGCCCTGTTTACCTTGAAACGGCAGCGGCGCGAGCTATTGTTTTTCCTTTTGCTCATCGCTTACTTTACGGCATTAAACAATGTCTTTTTCGCCTACCCGAGATACAATCTCCCCTTAATGCCGATTTTGTTTTTATGGATCGGGCTGTTTCTCTCTTCGATCGCATGGCGTCCAAACCGCAAAAAAGCTGCCTCTCCGTAACAGCGGAAGAGGCAGCTTTTGATTACGGCTGCAATAACTGTTCAAACTGACGAAGCGAAATCCGTGGATACACCCATTGCCGTTTTAACTCAAACACTGGATCTCCAGGATAAACGGTCCCTTTTTTCGTCGTAAACGCCATGGTAAACCCCGCTTGTTGCACCATATCGACGACTCGTTCGTTATAAGCGCCAAACGGATATGCGAGGGCCGTCGCCCCGATTTTTTCTTTGCTTGCCAGTAAATCAGCCATCACTTCTTCATACGGCTTAAACAGTAAATACGGGCCATATTTTTTATCCGACAAGTGAAAATGGCTCGTATGGCTTTCAAACGTAATGATATCGCGCATTTGGGCGATTTCTTGTTTGCTTAAAAACTGCAAGCCTGTCGGGTCGAACGGTTGCGGGGATGGACGCATTCTCCCTGTAATCATAAACACCGTTGCCCGAAAGCCGTACTGCTTAAGCAATGGATACGCATATATGTACGTTGACTTCAACCCGTCATCAAACGTAATGAGCACCGACTTCGGCGGCAGCAATCGTTCCTTTCGCACATACGCAAGCAGCAGATCCGGAGTAATCGCCGTATAGCCGTTCTCTTTTAAGTATGTCATTTCGTTGAAAAACTGGCTGAACAGAACCGTTGTTGTCGAACGAAACAGCGGTTCATCGGAATCATCCAATATATGATGATACAACAACACCGGCACACCGTGATCCTTTTCCGTCACATGCTTATAAATGTATCCGTCCCGCCCGCCGAATTCAATCAAATAAAACAAGGCGGTCTCGGCTTTGATCGGATAACGGACTCCAGGCTGGATGGAACCGATCGCCTGTTTCTTTCCGTTTTGAAAACTATACACTTGCGCTTCTCGCGTCGTTATCACACTTTTTCGCAGCCGATCCGGTCCGCGGGTGAACGCATACGGGCGCCCAAGCTTCGCTTCGTCCTTTTTAACCATCCCTTTGACAAACCCGTATTGGATGAAAAAATAGTGTTCATTTTCATCAATGACTTCAAATACCCTGTCGCTATACATCGTTCCAACTCGTTGCACCTCATTCGCCACATAGGCGTATACCGGCGCCGATGCTCCTTTGGATTGAATAAATAAGGGGACCGTCGTTGCCGCTTGCCCGCTTTTTTCCCATCCGAAAAGCAGAAAAAGAAAAAAAGCAAGCCAAACGAACCGATACCTCAAAGATCCATCCCTCCATTTCTCTATTATTTCTATTTGACTATGACTCTGTCCCTACCATTTTATCACCAAATTTCCCACTGAAAAAACCAATCTAGCAAAAAATGTCCAATCGTGACATATCGACTTTATTTATACTAAAATATGATTATGCCTACAACGATTGATGGAGGAATAGACGAAATGATTTACCGAAGTCATCCGTGGAAGGAATTGCTTCACCCGAACATCGCTTTTTGGCAGCTAAAAGAAGCGGAACGGGTGAAACGCATCATCCCGATCCTTTTGCTTTTTCTGTTCTTCTCTGCTGTTCTTTCCTTTGTCCGCGCTTATATCGGCGTCGGGACAGAAGAGTTGGCCAAACATCTTCCCCAGTATACCGATGAGCAGCGGACGCTGCTGCACTTGTTGTTTGCTGCCGGACACATCGTAGGCGGGATGGTCGTTCCACTGCTCTTTTTCTTCATCAGTTCGCTTGTGTTTTACGCCTTGTTTGAGGAAACCGATTTGGCGAAACTGATCGCCGCCCAGCTTCCTGTTTGGCTCATTTTTCTCATAGGAGAAACGGCGTTGCTTCTATTAGAGTGGGCGTTTGGCCTTGATCCGCTGGTCTCGCCGTTTTCGCTCGGCGTCTGGGGACCTTATTTGACGGACGACCGACTCGTATGGGCGCTGCTGCGATCCGTCTCACTGTTTTCCGTTTGGGCTGTCTATATCCAAGTGGTTGCCTTGCGCATCCTCACAGACCAATCGATCGGCCGCATCACTGCGACAGTCATCGCCGTTGATCTCGTGCTCGCCTTTTTCGCGGCCGTCTGTACGGAATTTCCATTTGAATGGTTCCCATCGTGAAAGGAGAGGTCACCATGAAACGAGCGTTGACCACCGTCTTGGCCATCGGCCTCATCGGCGTCCAGTTTTACGTAGCGTTCGCCGATGACAGCCGTGTGCCCAAATCGGCTTACGCGAACGAATGGACGAAACCAACACAACAAAACGTGCAAGAAACGATCAAAACAACGGGCTTTACCGCCCCAGCAGAGCGGACATTCATCTATTACGACCCGCAGCGCGGCGCCATCGATGACATTCTCGTGAAAAAAGGGCAAACCGTCCAGCCCGGCACCCCGCTGTTGCGCTACCGCACAGACGCCATCGACCGTGAGCTGGCCCAGCTCACGTCGAAGCAACAACAACTAAGCATGCGGCTTAGCCAACTGTCCGAAGAGATCCAAAACTATCAGTCCATGGCCGCTGCCGCGCCAGAAAACAGCTTCGAAAAACAGCAATGGGAAGAAAAAGCAACAGAAGCGGAACGCGAAAAAACCGAATTACAGTGGCAGCAACAACAATATGAACAAGAACGGACCGAACTGCTTAAACAAAAAGAGGAACAAACAGTCGAAAGCACGATGGACGGCATCGTCGAAGCCATCGATCCGAATCCATCGAACCCGTCCCGCCCGCTGATCACGATCGCATCTCATACGATCGTCATTCAAGGAAAAATCACCGAGTCGCTCGTCGGGAAGCTCGCCATCGACCAAACCGCCACGATCCGCCTTCCGAACGAAGCGAACGAACTAAGCGGCACCGTGAGCGATATCGGCCCATTTCCGATCAACGAGCCAAGCTTCCGGCAACAAAGCGAATATCCGTTCACTGTAAAACTGATTGAACAAGCCGAACGTGCTCCTAAGCCGCAACCATCGATGCCATTCGGCTACCATGTCGACATCACGATCGTGACAAAAGAAAAAAATGGGGCGATCACCATTCCTACTAAAGCCGTATGGCGCGAAAACAACCAAGCATTCGTCTATCTCATCCGCAACGGCCAGCTTGACAAGCGGCGCGTCACCTTAGGAATGAAACAAGGCAACCGCCAAGAGATCGAACAAGGTTTGACAGGAGAGGAATACGTCATCACCCGCTCGAGCCGCGACCTCAAACAAGGAATGAACGTATGGATGCCGCTCGAGATCACCAAGCTATCGAAAGAAACGATCCAACAAGTGCGGAAACGGGACATGGCGAAGTATTTTTTAGAAGGGGTTTTCAGGGCGTTTTAAGTGGACAAAGACAAACCAGACCCGAGAGCGAGGTGAGCGCTCTCGGGTCCTTGTTTTGAAAAAATCGCATGGAGCTATTGTATTTTAGAAATCAGAACACGCAACACTGCCATGGATTTAGGCCCCTTTATGGAATTAGTTTGGCATTTTTCAAAAATCCGTAAAGAATTTTCGCCATTTGTCCCCTTGTGACACTCTCATTTGGCCCAAAATCTCCACTCCCTTTTCCATGGACGATGCCTGCTTGATAGATTGTTTCAACGGCCTCTTTCGCCCAGTCTCCGATTCGTCCTTGATCTTTAAAGTCAGCTAGTGTTTTCTTCCGATCGAGTTGGGCAAAATCGTATTGGACAAACGGGAGCTTCATCGCTCGTTCAATCATCACTGCCGCCTGTGCCCGAGTAATTGGTTCATCCGGCCCAAACGTGCCATTTCTTTTTCCTTGAATAATGCCGTATTGTACGGCTGCCATCCATTCCCCGGTGCGGGCAAACCATTCTTCCCCTTTTACATCTTTAAACCGCCCATCATAGACGCCGCTAGGTAAACCGAGTGCGCGGGCAAGGAGCACGGCGAACTGGGCACGTGTCATCTCAGCATTTGGTGCATAAGTGGTAACCGAAATTCCTTTAACCATTTGTTTGGCGGCTAACGTTTCGATGTATTGCCTTGCCCAGTGGGTTGTCGTGTCCCTAAATGACGCGGACCCCTCTACTACGACGTACGTGGAGTTCGTCAGCGATTTTATGACCGCTTTATTACCAGCAAACAAGGTTGGCACAGCGGTTACTGTTCCATCTTCATGCAGACGAACGGCAACTGCCCGCGTTGGCTGGAACGCCTTTTGCACTGTCACTTCACGCTCTACATATTGGGTAAATCGGTCAATATTTTTTTCCTTTCCTCCTGCAGAGGCTATTACATGAAATATCACGGCATCGGATACAACATTAAACGGCAAAGTCGGCGCTTCAGTGACCGTCATTCCTATTGTAATATTGATCTTCCCGATATCAACACCAAAGTCTTTGGCCACATCTGAAAGCAGTGTTGGGATCTCGGCAACTGGAAGTTTATACGTCACCTTGTCCGTTTCAGCTACAATCACCGCACGGCTCACTTTTTTGCTCGCCTGTTGGAAGAAGGACGCAGGGACAACAATGTTCACGTTCTCCCCTTTTTCGATCTTGCCGACTGAGACGACGATTTCTTTTTCCCGCTCTGATAAGTGACGAATCATATTGTCGACATCCCGAGCTGAAATCGATGCTGTTTTTTCAGTCACTTTGCCACTCTGCTCTTTCGTTTCGATAGCGGGCTTCACAATCACTTTGCCGTCTTCCACTTTCACCGGCACCCCTTCTCCATCCGTCGGCACTCCGTTTTCAGGTGCTGTGCCCCCCGGTGTCGTTCCACTTCCAGGCATTCCCCCGTTGGAAGGCGGCAACGACAGCGTTCCTTCACGCAACTGCTTCGTCTCCAAATTTAGCACGTAATCTTTCGTATTTTTCGCAATGGCTCCACCGTCGTTTTTGAACACGGCTGCTTTGCTTTCCGCTGACGGTTCGATATGGATCGCCACTTCTTTTTGCTGCGGAGCCGGCGTAAAGGTGTAGACAAATGCCATCTGATCATTGATCGGCACCCGCTCGCCATTGATCGTCAAAACACCGTTTTTAATGGCATTGCCCTTGATCGTCACTTGACTCCCTTGTTTTTGCACCTCTTCGATGACCACCGGCATATCAATCCAGCGCAAAATGCGGTCTTCCACAACCATCGTATTGTTTCCTTCATTGTGAACGGTCACTTTCAAATCCGTGCCGATCGAGCCGTATCCATAATAACTGACATCATCATCCCCATTGTCTGCGGGCGTATGATCAGCCAGTCCTTCCTGATCCCACGACCCGCCTTTCACATACTTATACGTGATCGTTTCCCCTTCTTGCACTTCAGTTGTAAATTGCCAATCAGGCGTCACCGCTCCGTTGCGCGACATTTCCCATGCCCCTGTGTTCCAGCCATTCAAACTGTTCGGAATCGTAATTCGGGCATCTAACGGCGTATAGTCTGGGGCTTTGACTTTAAAAATGACTTTCACCATCACAATGTCCGGCTTCACTTTGACCGTGTTGGACGCGGTGACATTTCCAGCGCGGTCATACAGCTTGACAACGTACGCATACTCGGTGCCGTTTTCGACCCCGTAATCAACGAACGATGTGCTGATGGATGTCGTCATATGAATGACTGTTCCATTGCGTTCGATGACTAGCAAGTATGCATCCGCATCATCTTTTCCGACAAACTGCCATGACAAATGAACTTGCCCTGACTCAACAGGCGGCGGCGTCAGCTCAATCGCCTCGGCCGGCGCTTTTTGGTCGCTGGAGTCGGCCGCAAACGTCACTTGTTTGGCTTCCGTATACACCCAATCCTCGCCAAGGTTGGTCGTCAGCGCGTAGCGATACGTATACGTCCCTGCCACAAGCGGGGTGAAGGCGGCACGGAACACATTAGCGTCGCCATCTTGCCCTTGGTAAACCGCTCTATATTCTTTCCATGCTTCGTCATGCGGCCCTTTCACTTGCAGCACCGCTTGCAATCCATCGGCTGCTCCTTTGCTTGTCACACCGTCGATGTTCACTTTGACATCGATTTGTTGCGGCTGGGACAAATCGAGTGTGGCATCGCTTAACGTGGTCACGAACTGGACATTGTCGCTCGTCAGCGGATAATGAGGAACGACGCGATTCGTTTCCACCTTTGGCGACTCATTCCCGTTCTCATCGACGGCGGTAACGGCAAAGTAATACGCGGTCCCGTTCGCCAACGAATCGATCGTCACGGAAGTCCCGTTCGTTTCCGCCGCTAACGTATAACCAGCCCCTTGAATGGTTGATTGGTACACCCGATACTTCGACGCTTGCCCTTCCCAAGTAAGCGTCACGCAACCAACCACGGCGCTCGCCTGCAAATTCGTGACCGCCGCCGGTTTTTCCACAGTTACCGTTCCAAACATCATCCGCCCATCCATCGCCGGAACAGTGACCTTCAATGTTCCGCCGGCGACTGCGGCCGTTACGCCGTCATGCAACTCATCCGTCAGCACGGTGCCGTTCGGAAGCAAAGAAGCGACATCCAATGTCACCGTTTTGTCCGCATCACCGCGGTTGACGGCAATGAGCGACACTTCCTTTCCGTACTGGCGGGCAAAGACGTATACATCCCCTTGCGCATACAACGTCTTGATGTCGCCATGGGCCAACAGCGTTTGATGGTGCTGGCGAATTTGACCGACTTTCCGATAGTGCGCCAACAGATTTTGATCTTCTTTACCCCACGGATACGTACGACGGTTGTCCGGATCTTTGGAGCCGCTTACCCCTGCTTCATCGCCGTAGTGAACTACCCCCACTTAATTTTCTAGCGAAAATTTGAAGTGGGGGCTTCCAAAGAAGTTTGACTGCTTCAAGCAATCCTTATTCTTTGAGGCGTGTCCACTTCGCCGCTAGAGCATAAGACACTCAGGTCTACAGCTTTACTTTTCTTTAAGATGTTTAATGCGCCATTGACATCAGCATTAATTAGTTTGCCAGACTTTGTTCGATACAAGCCGCGCTTAATACGTTTGCCGCTGAACTTATATTCTTTTGGATTGTCGGCATTATATTCAGGAATCTCATCGCCGTCAAAAAAGCTGGCTTGAGACGTATATGATTCTTCCTGTTTCAAGAATTCAATGCCGTAAAATTCACAAAGATATTCTATATAAGTTGCAATAAAGATTTTCCGATTGTTCGATTCTGTTTTCCTTCATAACAAGTCATTTTGATAGAATGCGGTGGGCGCTCTACTGGATGTAAAACAAAGTTTCAACTTATATAGTTTTTCTTTTATGTTACCGAGAGGAATATTGACAAAGTTTTGATTTGTCTTTTTTCCTAGATTAATATTGCGTTGCCATGTTTCCGCATAGCCAATGACAAGTTTGCCAATTTGATTTTCAATACAGTAGTTAATGATGTAACGGCAAGTCTTGTTGATATAATCATTCACTTTATTATTGCGATTCATAGCAAGCAACGCCTGTTTACGAGTCGTGCCTTTGATTTTTTGCTTATCTTTCATGCTTTGAAGTCTGGCATTTTCTTTGTTAAACCATTGATTTATACTTTTTAATCTCCGCCCATCAATGATGAATGATCTGCCGTCTGATGTGACACAAGTGGCAAAATTGTTTAATCCTAAATCAATGGCCAGTGCTTTTTGGTCATTTAATTCTCTTTGATCTTCAGGCATTTCATATTTGTACTGAATCTCAAAGAACCTGGCATGATGCTTAGGAATGATTTCAATCTGCTTAATCTTTTTGTCCAGTAACAGTCATATTTTCCTTGTTTGGCAAGACTGATCAAACCAAAGAAAGATTTAAAGGCTTCATTAACCTTTTTTAAAATTTGCTGTGCCATGTTGCTGTTTAACAGCTTATAGTTTTCGTTAGTTTTTGCAAGATGATCGTTTTTCTCATAATTAAGAAATTCCTTGTGTTCAAAATAGTATTGTCTGACATTGTACAATCCGACGTTGTACATGTTCTTGGCAATATGGCACAGTTCTCGAAGAGTCAAGTATTCTTCTTTGGTCAAACCATTTAGCTGTTGTTTGATACAAAAATACATGTTTTCACCTCCCATCTAACTATATAAGTTGCAATTTTGTTTTACATGGCATTGTTCGCTCTTCTTGCCACCGTGCCAGCTTGTTAGGTGATAAAGTAAAGACGGACATGGAGGTCGGAATTTCTTTATTACAACCTATATATATGATACTATATTTTACTGAATCTATCCTATTTTCAGCAAAATATAGTTAAGGCGATTCATCTCCCACTTACTCCGCTTCGCTTCGTTGAAGTGGGAGTCTTCTCGCCTAATTAAGATAAATCGTCGGCGCCCCCGGATATCCCATCTGCAAAATCGCCGCTAGCTTGAGCCGCTTTTTTCCAAGTTCTTCATTATAATTCGGATCAAACTCCGCCCGCTCGAATGAATCCGTTCCGTTCCCAAGCAGAAAGACCGCCCGCGCCGTGTCATGCGAACCGATCAAATTCATCAGCGCATAAAACGCTTCGCTCGGGTAGTCTTCCCTTATGGCCGTCAGTCGCTGATCGGCCTCTTCTGCATTCCCATTTCGCAAAAAGTCAAGCACCGCCCCGCGGAACCGGTAGTTCATCACGGAATCGTACTGATCGCCTAGAAAATATTTCGATGCGTCATCCCAAATTTCCCCTAAAATGAGCGGCTGCTCCCCTTCTTTTAACGTCGGGCCGCGGTCGTACGATCCTTGAAGCAGCTCTTGACGAAACTCGCGCCAAAACGCCGCATCCACCTCGTTGGCCACATCGAGCCGCCACCCAGAGGCGCCGCGGGCCATCCAGCTTTTCGCGACCGAATCCGATTCGCGGAAAATGTAGTTCGCGAGCTCATCGTTGTTTAATTCACTCGGATACGATACCTTCTCCCCTATCACGGACTTAAACTCAGGCAAGCTGTCATAGCCCCACCATGACTGATACTTATAACGACCATCGACTTTTTCGTTTTCAATATTGAACCAAAGATGAAACCCATACGGGCTGAACGTTTGCCCTTGTTGTTTGAACTTCTCTTCCGCCTGTTTCCGCGCTTCCTCCTCGCTCAATCCTTTTTCGTTCATCAAATCGTACACCGCTTCCCAATATTCATAGGCGCCGACCGTCGGATAACGGTGATAGCGGTCAAAGTAAATCGAATCATCAGAGACGTGGTTAAACACCCCGTCTAAGATAAGATGCATCCCTCGTTGCGCCAGTTCCTGAACAAATGCCTGAAACTCTTCCGGCGACCCGAACATCGGATCGAGTTCTTTGTAATTGCTTGCGTCGTATTTATGGTTCGAGGGCGCCGTGGCGATCGGGTTTAAGTAAATCGTGTTCACCCCAAGCGACTGCAAATAATCCAACTTCTGTCTAATTCCGGCGATGTCGCCGCCGAAAAAGTCGTTCGACCATTCGCCGTCGCCATCGTAGCCGCTCGTCCCTTTCAAGCGCGGATTATCGGGCAACTCCGACCAAGCGCGATGTTCAATCGGCTGTGTGCCGCGCGCCCGCTGCTTGCTGTTGTCGTTGGAAGGATTGCCGTTGAAGAACCGATCCGGGAAAATTTGATACACCACCGCTTCTTTCATCCAGTCGGGCGTCCTGTAATCCGGATCATACACCGTCAGTTGAAACAGCTCCGCGCGGCTGTCCACCGCTTTCCCCCATTGCCCTTCTTGCGTATCTTCGCCGTATTCCACTTTCGTTCCGGCGTCTTGCGCTATAAATTTATACCCGTACACCCCTGAGGCAGAAGGGGTGAACGCCACCTCCCAATATTCATCGTCCCCGAGCACGCCGACTTTTTCCATCGTGTAGACGTTAGCCGTGCCGGTCGTCGTATTTTTCACATACACATCCGCTTTCGTCAAATCGCCTTTTTTCGCCGCTAAGCGAAGCGTCACCTTCGTTCCCGCTTTCACCGCCCCAAACGGCTGGCGGTACAGCGCATCCCATGTGTTATGCTTGAGCCGCTCTTTTTGAACGATTCCATCTGAACCTTGCGGGCGGTAATCGGTATAGACCTCTTTCGTCTTCGCATTGAAAAAGAACGTGATAGTCGAAGGCTCCAACACGTTTAACCGTGCATTGTCTTGCGGATAGTTTTCATCCCAATTGGTTCCAAGCACGATTTTGTACTCATAAGATCCTTTCGGCACCTGCGCCGTCAACGCATAAACGGAGTCAAAATCATCATCCTTGAGGAAGGCCGTCGATGTGGCCGGAGTCCAACCATTATTGTCTGTCTCATAACCGATGGCTGGCAATACGGTTCCGACCAGACGTGGCTGTTTTTCCTTTGGAATCAGCGCATACCAAGTCGAGTCAGCGATGGCATGAGTGCGGTCATGGTAGTAAAACGTTACCTTTGTCGGCTCGTTCAATGTCAATGTAAGATTCCCGCCGTTGCGCCCACCAGCACCGTAGTTTTCATCCCAGCTGCCGTTGATGGCGATTTTGTACTCATACGTCCCCGCCGGCAACGTTCCCGTTAATGTATAAAGGCCGTCGCCTTCATCATGCATCACGGTCGCTGCAGCCGACGGATCCCATTCCTTCGTATGCCCCAACTCATCCTGCAGCGTCCCGACAAGCGTGACCGTTCGCTCAGGAGAGCCAGCCGCACTGACAACTGGCTGCCCCTTCCCATTCCCGTAAGCAGCAGCCGAACAGAACGGGGAAAGAACCAGCCACACGGCCGTCAAAATCCATCCTATCCTCCTTCTCCTCCACGCTTTCAAAACCGGGACACCTCGCTTTTTCCCCATTCTCTTCCCAAATCCCTTCTCCCCTTTCTGTTTTATGCTAACGTTTGCACAAATAGATTAAGGAAAACGTTTTCCTCAACCTCATATTATAAGAATCGACTAAATATTTCAACATGTTTTTTAAAAAAGAAAAATACTGACTTATTTGTTGAAATTCTATTGTAGAAAACGCTTTCAACATTCACTATAATGTTAGACATACTTGAATACATCGCTACCTTCCTTGTCTTTTTTGCGCAATCGTTTCCCTAATGGTTATTCCACAGATGCCCCAAGCCAATGTAATAAGGAAAAGGAGGAGAGTATGTCATGAAAGCGTTTCAAAAATTAGGCCGAAAAGCGATGGTATGGCTCATCACCTGCTGGCTCGCCCTTTCGTTCTTCGGCGGCCCAACGCCATCGGCTGATGCCGCTCCTTTGAACGGCACGATGATGCAGTATTTTGAGTGGATCGTGTTTGGTCCATCACGCCCACATTCTCGCGTTTACGGGAGAGAGCTACCGCTTGCGGCACGCGCTTTCTGCCGTTCAGTCGCCCCCTTCTCACTCGGTTGAACGATAAATTCATGGAGCAGGCGAGCCTATGTATTTTTTCTTGCAATTCTCTGCACTTTTTGCTTGCAAAAAACACTTTTTTGTATAACGCCTTGATTTTTTTCCGTGTTGAGCGATCATGTCACACAGTTTGAAAAGGAGATGGATAGCTAAGTCTCAGAACCCCATAAGGCTTGAAATCAATCCATCCCCCACTCCTTGATCATACTCATCGCCTTCTATTCGCTCAATTCCTTTTTCTGTTTTCGATAGAGCCATTCTCGCATGGCAAACATGACCGTAGAGCTGATCAATAAGGCAATCAACGTTCCATACAAGTGGCACTGAAAGCGAGTCCCTTTCATCCGTTTGAATCGATGAATGTGAAACAGGGATTTCCATGTTTTAACGATCACCTCAATTTGCCAGCGAAGAGAATACAGCGTATGAATGTCATGCTAAGTCTTTCACACAAAGGTCTCCTTCTTGAATGGTCGATCGAAGGGACGCTCCGTAGGCGGCGTCATGACGACGAGCATCCCCGACGTCCACATGGAGAAACTTCCCTTCTAGCCATTCATATTCTAACTGAATTTTCACCCCAGGCCCCGTACATCCCTCGTAAATCCCTTGGACCTCTGGAGGCAGTTGAAACGACGTGGAATCGAGAATGCGAATCCGGCGAAACAGCGAATGTCTTTGACACACGTGACGGGCCTCCTGCGTCTGATGAATAAGCGGTTTTTCGAACACCGCTTTGAGGAAACTCACTGCTTTTTCATGAAACCGTTGATTGAGCCCTTTCGCACTCAGAGAGGTGTTTTGCTTAAGAGCTAGAGCACTGCAGAGCCACACCAATGATTTTTGACCGCCTCCTTCCTGGAGAAATGTGCAAAGTGCCACGAAATCATGGGCGCGCAACTTCCCCTTTCGTTGAATAAATGGATGATCTTGGGCCATCTGTTCCCGTTCTTCGCACGATAACACGCTTGGTAAACCCTCTAAAAAACAATGCCCTTCCTCTTGGAGAGATGAGGACGTCTTCAAAAAAACCACCCTTTCTAAGACATGATGAAGTCTTCAAAAGGATGGTCAAATGAGGCATAGATTTATTCCTGTTTTCTTAACTTGATGGCTATGATGGGCACCTGAATGCTACCTAAAAACGGTTCACGCATGTTCTATTCGATTGGCAAATTCCACTCGACAAGCGACTCCATATACGCAGCATGTCTCACCAACGGCAACATCGCCGTTTTACTCACCCGGTCCCTTCGGCATCGGGCGCGGTCAACACCGCGCGACTTCCTTGGGATCATCGCAAGCGGAAAAGCAAAAAAATCATGGATCGAATCACTCGTCGCACCGATCGAAAAACGCCCCAAAGCGCGACCGTGTTCACGCGTACCGCTGAAGAACAGCCGCAATCCTCTCTATGGTCTCTTTGGCAGCGTCTGTCAATGTTTCAAACTTAAAAGCAATGGATTGAGCACTCGGATTGACGGGCGGCCCGTCGTTTCGATCCCTGCGAAACGCTGAGGTCGCTTCCAATTCTTGTTTGAGCCCATCGGGAAGCAACGCTCGTTCAAACCGCCAACTAACCATACTTGGTTCTTTCACTGTGTAATCGTTCGATCCTTCATATTGGATCGCTCCAATCCGCCTCTTCCCGTTTTCAACAGTCGGATCTTTCAACCATAACTGTACGGTTTGCTTGGCATAGCCACCACATAAATACAAGCCTGCCTCCATCGATTTCGCGGCAATGAAATGAAAAACGGGGGTAATGGCAAATCGGTACTCGAGCACGTTCACCTTTTCTCCCTCCCTTTCTTCCGACGCTATTGCCCGACCATCCATTACAACTATTCACCCCTCGTGATTCTTCTTATGCATTGATGCATAAGAGCACATTCTTTCACCTAACCGGCGACCATATCATTCATCGCCTCTATCATCCTTATTTCTCCATTCTTCACCATATCCCTTCTTTTTCACACCTATTTCGTGCTCTCATGACAAAAATCGGGAAGCTAACAAACTTTTTTCTTTGCCGTAGGCCCTGCACTTTTCGTTGCAGAACTCTGACCGCTGGGATGATTATGGGCGACAATGATGAAAGCAGAGTTTGACAGAATAGCAGCCTTCATCACCTCCCTCGGATGCACGATACTAGCGTTCAGGCTCCCGACATGGCAAACGTTGATGGCAGTCGGCTGGTTTTTCGTGTCAAGGCAGACAACTACAAACTTCTCACGGTCTGCTTCCACAAGAAACGGATTCAGCAGCTTGTACGCATCTTCCGGAGATTTGATTTGCCGCTCCTTGTAGAGAACACTAGATTCCCGAACGAGCTTCAGGCTTACAATATTGATGCGCTTCGCTGGCTGCTTGATGAACACCTCTCTTTCTAGCAACTCTAGCTGCTGGTGGTTGTTGGTTTGATACTTGCTCATCCTTTTCCCTCCTAAAATAGAAATAGCCTCAATTCCCCGAAAGGAATTGAGGCTTGATGATAGGTTCAAAATCATAATATATATTTGAAATCAAGCTTGATACAGATTTGGGCGTAACTATTCAGCCACATCATAAAGTGAGCTGAATATTTTCTTCTTTCCTTGTCTATGATGTGAATATTGATAGACAAGGAGGTGAATCGCATGTTGATGGTACAACAAGCTGTATTTACAGTTGAGAGCTTAATCGGCAAAGTTCAACAACAAAAGCAGCTCATTACTCACCAACAACAAGTCATTGAGCAACTGTTGAAAGAAAACAAACAGCTACGCAAAGAAAATGAACAACTGAAGTACCGTGTTCAAGAGCTGGAAGCACGCACGAGACGCTCCGTCAAGTGGAACATCCACATCATCGTGTCGTCCACCGTGTGCATACGTGTCAAGGATGTGGAGCTTCTTTGCGTGAAGTCAAACCGTTCAAAGTCGATATCCGTCAAGTGTTTGATGTCCCTCCTGTGGCGATCGAGGTGACACAACATGAACGTGAAGTGAAATCGTGTCCACATTGTCGATGCGTGCAACAAGCCGAATTCCCATCCCATGTCACGAATCATGTGCAATACGGTCCACGGCTCACGGCGCTCGTTGTTTATTTACATCATATCCAATTGATCCCGTACAAGCGTTTAAGTGATACAATCGAAGCGTTATATCAACACTCGATTAGTACAGGAACCCTTGCCAATATGGTGAAACGAGGACGCGAAGCGCTGGAATCAAATATGGACATCATCGAAGACGCCTTACTTGAATCCAACATCCTGCATGTCGATGAAACGAGTTTGCGCATCAATGGGAAACTCGCATGGGTGCATGTCGCGTGTACATCGAGATATACATACTTGGCTCCTCACGCTTCTCGTGGAAAAAAAGCGACCGATGATATCGGGATTCTTCCCCGATATGAAGGGACGATGATGCACGATGCGTTCGGTACGTTCCTCCCGCGAGCCGTCTGGCAAAAAGCCTGGTGGGCAAGAGGGACATGAGGGGAAGACGCTCCGTCAAGTGGAACATCCACATCATCGTGTCGTCCACCGTGTGCATACGTGTCAAGGATGTGGAGCTTCTTTGCGTGAAGTCAAACCGTTCAAAGTCGATATCCGTCAAGTGTTTGATGTCGGGCATACGTGGGCGATGCGCATGACCACGTTTCTGTTAGCCGCCAAGCAAGCCGTCGAAGCCCATCACGGTGCACTTTCCGAAGAAGAAGCGAGACGGTGGGAACGAGTGTATGATCGCATCCTAGAAAGAGCACAACACCGATTAGAAACGATGACGCCTCTTCCGAAAAAAGCACTCGCTTTTGTTCGACGCCTTCAAAAACGAAAGGAAGAAGCGCTGCGTTTCTTACGTGAAGTACATGTTCCCTTTGATAACAACCAAGCCGAACGCGATCTTCGCATGGTCAAAGTCAAAGAGAACATTTCGGGTACGTTTCGCGAAGAAACATTCGCGCAGTCGTTTTGCATCGCAAGAAGCATCGTTTCCACACTGACGAAACACGAAAAAAACGTGTGGGATTCGTTATGTCTTCTGTTGGCAGGCGAAACGATCGATCGAGTTCTTTCCGCTACCTAGGGCATTTTCTATGACCGAAATGCCCTATTTGTGCTGGGCTTTTTTATACACTAGCACTGGGGTGAATAGTTACTTATGTCTTCTGTTGGCAGGCGAAACGATCGATCGAGTTCTTTCCGCTACCTAGGGCATTTTCTATGACCGAAATGCCCTATTTGTGCTGGGCTTTTTTATACACTAGCACTGGGGTGAATAGTTACTCAAAAACCACGCAGGCGTTATGCCTGCGTGGTTGATGGCCGAGCGCTGGTCTGATGGACGAATGCCATGGCCAGGCCTGAGACAAGCCAAAAGATCGTGTTGAGCTGCGGGATGAAAATTAAGTTGTTCGATAGATTTTGCACCATGAAGGTGGCGCTGCCCGCGATCAAGGCGACGATAATGAGCTTGCCCAGGCGATCAGATGATGCGAAGTAAAGGCGAAGCAAGTACACATAGTAAACAACATAAATGGCGACAAAGGCGATTAAGCCAAGGAAGCCCGTTTCCGCCCCGACTTTTAAGTACGAGTTATGGACGGAATATTGGTCATGGCCGATATACAGTTCCGGATATTTCGTGACATACTCTTTGTAGCGGACTAAATAATTGCCGATGCCAACGCCGATGACCGGATTTTCTTTCATCATTGCCCAGCCCGTTTTCCAAAGGGTGACGCGGGAGACGACGGCGCGGTTTGTTGTCGCTTCGTCTTCAGTCGTTTCCTCATCAGCCTCATCACCATCTAAAAATCCCCCGCCCTCATCACCGTTGTCGCCGGCGAAATGGTCAGCCAAGCCGCCTGGCATGTGGCGGCTAATGATTTTTTCCATCGCATAGACGGCCGAATACGTGCGCGACTGTACGTCTGGCATGAAATAGACGATCGTAAGCAGCACGACAAACGAGATCAACATATGCGGGCGAATGGCATGTTTGATGAACGTTTTTGGCATAAGCAAGATCACCAGTGCCAATCCGCCGAGCATGGCGACCCAAGCGGCGCGCGTATAGGTCAAGACAAGGTTGATGACGTAAATACTGTACACGGCAAACATCAGCAACTGCGCCTTTTTATCGCGCCAATAGACGACGGCGAACAAAAGGAGCGCCGGGATGACAAGATTGAGAAACGACGCGTAATAGTTCGGGTTGACGAGCGTCGAGTCCACGCGCCCTTTGGCCTCTTTCAAGGCGTACAGCCCCGCTGTGTTAAGCGAAATGCCGAAAATGTATTGGATCACTCCGTACAAGCCGACAAACAGGGCGGAAAGGCCGAACGACTGGGCAAAGCGCACGTATTGCTCGCGGGTGAATTGGACTTTGACGACAATGAAAAACAAAACGACATACGACAAATAGCGGGCGAGCTCCATTATGGCTGGAGCGAGGCTGACCGCTTTCACTAACGAGACGATGGCGATGATGAAAAAAGCGGCGAACGCCAGCGCGATTGGCTTGAGCGGAAAATCGTTCAACTGAATGCGCCGCTGCCGATAATCGATGAGCGCCGCCAGCGTGATGAGCGGAATCATTACGACCTCGGCGGAAAGCGGCAGCGGACCGATATACGTTTTGTACGAAACGAGCGGAATGAGAAAAAGCGCCCATAAGACGGCGTAATAGGTCAACGGTTGTCTAACTCGCATCGTTTAAACTCCTTTTTTCCTAGTTGGGTGGATGGCTAAGACACGTTCGTACGTGGCCACCGTTTCTTCATATAAACGCTGCAAAGAAAAGTGGGTGGAAGCGTGCTCGTACAGCCGCTCCCCCATCGTTTTCAGCTCCTGCTTTCGGCTGCGCGCCTCGCGCATCGCTTGGGCGAGAGCTGCGCGATCGCCTACCGGAACGATCCACCCCATGTCGCTAGAGGCGATGAGTTGTCTTACCCCACCGACATCGGTGGAAATGACGGGCAAGCGTTCATTGGCCGCCTCAAGCAAGGCGAGCGGGAAACTTTCGCTATAGGAAGCCATTAAGGCCACATCCGACAGCGCGTAAATGTCCGCCACATCGCGACGAAACCCGAGAAACTGCACTTGGCGCCCGATGCCGCTTTGCGCTGCTTTTTCACGCAGTTCGGCCGCCAGCGGGCCATCGCCGACAACAAGCAGCTTCATATCGGGATCGGAAAGCGAGGCGAGGGCGTCAAAGACAAGAGCATGTCCTTTGATCGGGTGGAGGCGGGCGACCATCGTGATCACCACGTCGTCTTCCCGAAGCCCAAGATCAGCGCGCCGCAACGTATGTGGACGGGGGGCATCATCGAAGTCGATGCCGTTGTAAATCGTTTGAATCCGTTCAGCGGCGATGCCAAGCTCCACCAAGCTTTCTTTAAACCGCTCCGAGACGGCAAAAAAATAGTCTACCTTCCGAAGCGCCCATACGTTGAGGCGGGTGAACCATTTTCCTTTCCACCCTGATTTCATAAAGTCAAGGCGCGGGTCGCTATGGACGGTGGTCATCCATGGGATGGTGATGTTCCGTTTGATGAGCGCGCCGTACAAATTGGCGCGCGGCCCGTGCGTATGCAAAAGATCGAAACGTTCGTGGCGAATGAGCGCGACAAGCTTCGACAGCACGGACAAATCGTAGCGGGATGACTGGGTAAGGAGGCGCACATCGATCCCCGCCTGGCGCGCCTCCGCAGCAAGCGGCCCGTCCTGGAACACGACGAGCGTCGCGGTGCCTGGGGCAAATTTGGACAAGAGGGTGACGACATGTTTGCGCGACCCTCCTGTTTCCCCGCCGCTAATGACGTGCAACACGTTCACCGTCATCTCTCCTTAGCAGCCGGACTTGCCGGCTGTGCGTTTTTCGGTCAGTACTCTCCAGAGAAATTTCGGCAAGGCGAGTTGCCGTTTGAACCGTTTCGGGTCGGTGACGAGCCGATACAGCCATTCGAGGCCGAGCGTTCGGAACAGCTTTGGCGCCCGTTTGACATGGCCGGCAAACACGTCGAAGCTCCCGCCAACTCCTTGAAACACTTTTACGTTGAGCCGATCCATATGCGCTCGGATCCATAGCTCCTGCCTCGGGCTGCCGAGCGCGACAAACAGCATATCGGCGTTGGCCTCATTAATGGCGCGGACGACCGCTTCGTCGTCGTTCACATACCCGTTCATATAACCGGCAATGCAAAGACGAGGGTATTTCGCCTCGAGATTTTCTTTCGCTTTTTTGACGACCTCTTCTTTGGCGCCGTACAAAAAGACGCGATACCCTTTTTCCGCTGCCCGAGCGATGAGCCGCTCCATCAAGTCGATGCCCGTCACCCTTGATGCGAGGCGCCCGCCTTTTAGTTTTGAAGCGAGCACGACGCCGATGCCGTCGGGGATTTGGTATGTCGCCGCGTTAATCAGCTGTTTCAGCTCCTCATTTTTGCCCGCGGCGATCACTTTTTCCGGATTGACGGCAATAATCGTCGACTTTTGGCCGGCTGCCATCCGCTTCTCGATATCCGCCAGAATGTCGTCATATGGTAAGGTGGAGACGTACACTCCTAAGTATTGCTCTTTTTGCATCGCTGATCATACTCTCTCCGATGGATGTTCTTGAATGGCACGGACGACCGATAAATGGCCGATTTGATAAACCGTCACATCTTCATCGTCAAGACGGACGCAATGTTTCGTATCGAAAATGACCTTGGTTTTCATCGGCGCCAATTCCTCAGCCGTTAATGTTTTGAATTCGTTATGGTCAGCTAAGACAACGACAAGGTGCGCTCCATCGAGCGCTTCCTCTTTTGTAGCGAGCGGGAACGGCACTTGCGACGGCTTGACGTGCGGGTCATAAGCACGGACATCAAACCGCTCGTTCCGACATAGCTCTTCATAGATTTCAATGGCCGGACTCTCGCGCACATCGTCCGTATTGCCTTTGTATGTCAATCCGAATACGGCGATGACCGGCGCTTCGAGTTCCGCGGTCATTCGTTTGATTTGCTCGACGACAAAGTGCGGCATGGAGTTGTTAATGCGCCGCGCCGTTTGGATGAGCTGCGACTCTTCTTTCGCCTTTTCAACGATAAAATACGGATCCACCGCCAAGCAATGGCCGCCGACGCCGGGACCTGGTAGATGGATATTGACGCGCGGATGTTTATTGGCCAGTTCGATGACTTTATGGGCATTGACGCCAATGCGTTGTGCGATTTTCACGAGTTCATTCGCTAAAGCGATGTTGACATCGCGGAACGTATTTTCCATTAATTTTGCCATTTCGGCGGTCACCGCTTCCGTCTCAATCACTTCGCCTTTGACGATCGCCCGATAGACGTCGGCCGCTTGTTTCGCCGCCTCTTTCGTGACGCCGCCGACGATTCTCGTGTTTTCGACGAGCTCGATTAAAATGCGGCCAGGCAGGACGCGTTCCGGGCAATGGGCCAAATACACATCCCGCTCCGGGTCAAAGCCGTGCTCACGAATGATCGGGGCAACGACATCGTCCATCGTTCGCGGTGGAATCGTTGATTCAACGATGACGACGTTTCCTTTCCGCAAATACGGCGCCACCGATTTCGTTGCTTCAATGACGTAGTCGATGTTGGCGGTGTAATCGTCGTGAATCGGTGTCGGAACGGCGATGATGAACACATCCGCCTCTTCCGGGGCAAGCTGGGCCCGGAATTTCCCCTCTTTGACGACTCGGTTCACCAGTTCGGCTAACCCCGTTTCTTCAATATGAATATCGCCGCTGTTGATCGTCGCAACGACGGTTTCGTTCACATCCACGCCGATGACGTCAAATCCGGCGGAGGCAAATATCGCTGACGTCGGAAGTCCGATATAGCCTAGCCCGACGACACATACTTTTTTCATCGTGACAACCTCTCTTTTTGTAAACTAGACTTGCTTTGTTTTCGAGCTTTTTCGACCAATCACGTTATAGTATAACAAACCGCGATTCATTTTGCATCATTGAATCTACTATAGGCAAATGCTACAATTAAGGTTGATTTTTGTGGAACGATGTCGTTTAGAGGAGGAGTTATGCCGTTGAACATTGTCATCTCTGGCTTTTATGGATTGGGCAATACGGGGGATGAAGCCATTTTAGAGGCGATTATCGACAATCTTCGCGCCGAATTGCCAAACCCGGATATTACCGTGTTTTCCCTGTCTCCTGAGCAAACGGCGAAAGCACACGGTGTGAAAAGTGTATACCGTGGATGGCGCCACGATAATAAAGGAAAAATTCGGGCGCTGCGTGAAGCGGATTTATTAATCAGCGGCGGCGGGGGATTGCTTCAAGATACGTATCCGACCCGCTTTTTGTTCGGTCCGCTTCCTTATTATTTATTGGTTGTGTTTTTGGCCAAGCTTTGCGGGACGAAAGTCATGTTTTTCTCGCAAGGGATCGGACCGGTGAATACGACGTGGGGAAAGATTTTAATGAAAGTGTTTGCCAACATGGCTGATTTTATCACTGTCCGCGATGCGTATTCGAAACAGTTGCTTCATGAGCTGGGTGTGACAAAACCGGAAACGGTCGTTACTGCTGATATTGTCTTTGCCTTTCATCATAAGGAAGATAATGCTTGTCTTGAAAGCCTTCCGCTTCGCGGTGACGAACAGCTTGTGGCGATATCGGTTCGCCCGTGGCTTGACCAGCGCGACTATTATGGAAAAATCGCCCGTGCGCTCGATCAGTTGATCGAACTTGAGGGCATTACGCCGGTCTTCGTGCCGATGGAAGGACATCATGATGTGCGTGCGTCCGATCGAGTCGTCGAACAAATGAATCATCGATCCGCTTGCCACATTCTCGGCCCGGATTTTACGCCGAACCAATATTTGCATTTTATTAGCCGCTGCCGTTTGACGATCGGCATGCGCTTGCATTCGCTCATTTTTTCTGCCTTGGCAGGCGTCCCGCATATCGGCCTCAGTTATGACCCGAAAGTGGAGAGTTTGCTGAAGCGCTCCGGCATGTGGGATTATTCGTTCCGTCTTGAGGAGATCGACGTCGACCAGCTCGTGAACAACGCCCGTTTTATGCTCGCTGAGCGTGAAACCGTCCGTGCGATTGTTCAAAACAACGCCAAACAAATGCGGCAAGAGGCCATGGAAAACATTCGGCTGTTGAAAGAAAAATTTTTCCCGCAAGGAGAAGATCGCCGATGAATATTTTGCTAGCGACCGTCTTCGATTATCCGCATGCCGGCGGATTATCCACCCATGTAACTACATTGAAGGCCGGGCTTGAGGCGCGGGGACATCGTGTAGACGTCGTTTCGTTCAGCGACGTTCCCCGATCCATGCAAATGATGCTCGCTAAGGGACCGAGTTTTTTGCTGAACAAAGTGTCGAAAGGAACAGGCATTCTTTGGAGCCATGCTGTGAGACAGCGGCTTCTTTCCCGTCTCATCGCCGACAAAGCCGCCAGCAGGCGGTATGATGTGATCAACGCCCAGGAAGTGTTTGCGACGTTGGCCGCGCTGCCATCTGGCATCCCCACGGTGACGACGGTGCACGGCTACATGACATACGAAGCCATCAGCCGCGGAGCGGTGGTGGAAGGAAGCCGGCAGGCGCAGCACTTGTTGGAGAAAGAAATTGAGGCATACACGAAAACGCGGAAAATTATTACCGTTGACCAGCGCATTAAAGAGTATGTACGGGAAAAAGCCGGGGTGGAAGCGACCGCCATCCGCAACTTTATCGACGTTGACCGTTTCAAACCAGAGAAAGCGAATCGGCTCGCCTACCGAAAAAAACACGGGGTGCCGGAGAATGCGGCCGTCATTTTTGTACCGAGACGGTTGACGAAAAAAAACGGGGTCATTTATCCAGCGCTTGCGTTGCCGCACGTCTTGGAAAAATACCCAAACGCCATGCTCATTTATGCCGGGATGGGGGAAGCGTACGACGAGCTGAAATCGCTCATCGAACAGCGAGGACTGAGTGAAAAGGCCAAACTGCTCGGCGCCATTCCGCATGAGACGATGACCGAGTATTATGCCCTCTCGGACATTGTGCTTGTTCCAAGCGTCCACTCCGCCGGAGTGGAAGAGGCGACATCCATTTCCGCCTTAGAAGCCATGGGATCAGGATCACCGCTCATCGCCTCGGCGGTTGGGGGCTTGAAAGAGATCGTCAACCATCGGCAAGACGGCCTGCTCGTCGAGGAAAAAAATGTGGATGAACTCGCTCAAGCGATCATCGAGCTGCTCGATCATCCGGAGTTTGGGCAACAACTGGCACAAGCAGCGCGCCGGAAAATCGAAGACGAATATTCCCACTTATCAGCAGCGAAAAAGTACGAAGACATTTATCGAGCCGCGCTGGCGCCATAACACCATGGCCGTCTCTTTGTCATCAGGGGCGGCCTTTTTCGATTTTGAATGAAGGAAGTGACATGCATGCCATCATTAAAACAGACGGCGATTTGGATTACGCTGCTTGCCCTCGTTGTCAAAGTAGCCGGTTTTTTGCGGGAAAGCATCATCGCCAAGCAGTTTGGCGCCAATGAATATACGGACGGCTACTTGTTGGCGTTTTCGTTTATTACGCTCGTGCTGGCCGTCATTTCAGTCGGATTCAATAACGTCTTTCTTCCGTTGTACGTTCAGGCGAAACAAAACGATCCTAAAGCCGCAGAACGAAACGCGAACGGTATTATGAACGCCACTGTCCTCATTTTTTTGTTCGTTGCCGTTTTTGGTTATTTGCTGGCTCCTACATTCGTCCCCGCTATTTTCGGGCGAATGGCCGCGGTTACCGAATCAGTGGCGGTCCACATCACGCAAATGTTCTTTTTATTTATGGGCGCCATCGCCTTAAACGGCATTTTAGATTCATATTTGCAAGGGAGGCGCATCTTTGTTCCATCGCAAATTTCGAAGCTGCTGGCTACTTTGATGGGCGCAGTGTTTGCTCTGTTGTTTTCCGATGTGTGGGGCATTTATAGCCTCGCTTACGGATTTGTTTTTGGAATTGTGTTAGGGATTGTCCTGATGTTTGTTTATTTGTATCGGAGCGGTTATCGATGGACACCGACGCTGGCCATCGATCCCGATTTTCGGCAGACGTTTTTGCGCTTGCTCATTCCTTCGCTATTGAACGCGTTTGTCGGGCAAATGAACATGTTTATTGATAAAATCTTCGCTTCGGGCACGATTGAAGGAGCGGTCACGTATTTGAACAATGCCTCGCTGCTCGTCAGCATCCCGCATACGATTTACGGCACGACCGTCGCGGCCATTTTGTTCACATTGTTGTCCGAGCAAGTCGACAAACCGCGCCAATTTCAGCAAACGTTTTTCACTGGCATGGAACTCTCCTTCATCACGTTAATGCCGGTCGCGGCTGGGCTGTGGGTGGTTGGTGATGCCGCGATTGCGTTCGTCTATGAACGCGGCCAGTTTACGGAGACGGACACACACCGCACGTATGTCGCCCTGCTCTTTTATTTGCCGCTCATCGTCACCCAAGGGCTGCAATATATTGTCGCCAAGTCGATGTATGCGAAAGGGAAAACGGCGGTCGTACTTCGGATTAGCGTCACGACGATTGTGTTAAACATCATCCTTAACTATCTGTTCGTTCAATCGTTCGGGTATGCCGGGATTGCGTTGTCGAGCTCGCTCGTTTCTCTCTACTACGTCACTGCCTGCTCGATCGCCGTCTATAAAGAGTTTGAGCGCGGGGAAGCGAAAAAATTGCTGTCCTTGTTGATTCGCGTCGGCAGTGCAACAGCCATCATGGCGGGATTGCTCTATGGGCTGAAAGAAGCAGCCGGCATCCACCAGTGGCCCGCACTTCTTGCGCTTGCCGTGCTCGTCCCGCTTGGTGCAGCCATTTATATCGCGAGCGTATACGCCCTGTATCGGGAAGGATTTTATCGGTTGCTGCGCACAATTCGCTCAAAGCGGAAACCGAAACCGTCGGCATAATGTCCCTTTGTTCCCCGGCTTGAAACGAAGAAAGAAGCTCTCCTGACATAGGAAAAGGTGTCCCGAACGTTTCGAGACACCTTTCTTTTTACTTCACGAAGGTCAGAGGCGACAATAAATCACCGCGAATATACGCTTTTTCTGTTGGCGCGTCCGGAACGATTTGATACCAAACGTAGCCGTCAGGCTGTTTCGCTGTTGCTCCTGCCACCGTCACCGGCGTGTTCGCCTGCTTATATTCATACCAAACTGGCGGAACAACGGCTGGCTGCAGTCGAACATTGACACTTGCCGTGTTCGTCGCCATCACCGTATAGTGACCGTAGTCTTTTCCACCTAAAAATTGGTCGGCTTGATACATCCAACCCGCAATTTTTTGCCCCCAATACGGGTCAGACGCATAGCGAACGTTAAAACCAAACGATTTGTCTCCAAGCAATGCACCGTTATAGCGCCAATCGCTCGGATTCGCGTATCGCTCCGCGACAATCGTTTTCGCCATGTAATCGATGCACTCTTCAAACGAAGCAAACGAATCCGCGCTTCTCAGCGGATCGCTGTCATACGCTTTAATACCAAACAAGTTGTTCTTTGTCTTCGCCAATTCACTTAAACCCCAATTGCTTTCCAAGATCGCATGAGCCAACAAATACAGAGCGTTGACTTGATACTTTTCCTCCGCCTGTTTAAACGCCGCGCCGAGTTCTTTCAACGGGCTGGCGGAGCGATAGGCGGCGACAAACCGATTCAGCTCATCGGCGGTATAATTCGTTTTTGTCCGCAACGACAGGACGTTGAAATATTGATAAGCCGTCCCAACGAGCTGACCAGCTTCATTATAAAACGTATCGCCATCCCAACTGTAATATCTCTGCCCCGCTTGCATAAAAGACGGCGCTTTTCCGTATAGGTAGCTCACATACGTATTGCTCGTCGTGTTGTAAATGACATGAACGAGATGGCCGTTTTCTACTTTGTAATACGAGCGCCCTTGCAAAAGCGCTGCCGGCACGAGCAACACATCTTCCTGCTTCACATATCCGATGGTGTCGGCGATTTGTACGTTTACTTTTTCCTCGTCGGCTCCTAAATATTTCATTTCCGTATTTGGAGCCACATAAGTGAGTGAAGCGCTAAAATCAGCGTTATAAATGGTTGTCGTTGATTTGCCTGGAGCTGGTTGGGCAACAGCATAGCCGTTTGCCATTTTCACGATTTTCGTTCCTTGGACGATCACTTGAGAAGCCGGGTTGGTTAAGGCTGCCTCAGCTTGGGCGAACGTGGCATACCGCTTTGGCCAAACAACAAGCTCCCCTTTTTCGACCGCTCCAATTTGATAGGCCATTTCCGGCATTTGCTCGGCCCATACTTCGAGCAGGCGGTACAAAAACGCCGCCGCATGCGCCCGCGTCGCCTCTGCTTTCGGGTCGAAGCGGAACGATGTACCATCCTCATTCGGAATCCCGCGGATAATGCCGTAATAAATGTTGTTAGCAATCGCCAACCGCGATGTGGATGAAAGATGATCGAGATCAGTAAACGAAGAAAAATCCGCTCTTTGTTTCTCGATTTCCAAGTAATCGAACACACGGTCAATCATCAGTGCCATTTCTTCTCTTGTAACTTGTTTATACGTACCGAAGGCACCGTTGGAATACCCTTCAACAAGGCCAGCTGCACTTGCTTTGTAAATGCCATCGGCCAGCTTTGACGATGGCGAAACGTCAGAAAATGAAACGGTTCCTGTCGCCTTAGGCAACTGCAGCGCCCGCGCAAGGAACGTCGCAAACTGACCGCGCGTTACTGGCTCATTCGGTCGATATTGACCGTCCGGATACCCTTGAACAATCCCTTGGTTCACCATGGCCCGCATTTCCTGCTCCAACGCGATACCGGTGATATCATCAGCAAACGAAACGGAACTGTTTACAAACAACAAACTCAATACGAGAACAAGACTAGCGATTCGACGCAACCATTTCCCCTCCCCCATTTATTTTGTTTATAGATTCATAGATGGAAAGGTGTCTGTGGGACAGCGACAAAAAAACCAACGTTCCGACATAGACATAGTCATATTCTAGCAAATATTGGCGATTTATGTATTACATTATCATTACATTTTTATTACTTGTGTAATATTTTTGAAAACATATAGAAAAAATAGAGGAATTTTTTTCAATTTTATAGTAATATTTTATATGGTTCCTAATTTTTTAAAAAAGGAGAGAGGGTTTTGAAAAAACGACACCGTTCTCGAACTCTTCTATCGCTGGGAATGGCTTTTTCGCTCGCCTTGTTGGGGAGCGGCTCGCCAACTATGGCATCGGCAGCCATGACAAAACATTCAGCCGACGCCTCCCTACTACTTGACCGCCTCGGTCTTTCCGAACGGTCAGACAAATTGAAAACAGCTGCACAAAAAAAAGGGCAGCCATCCTCCGCTTTTAGTAACGATGAACTGGTCATTAAGTACCGTCATCCCCTTTCCGCTCAAGAACATCAACAAGCAGGGGGAAAACTAGTTAAACGTATTGCTTCCTTACGTTATGATGTCGTCAAACTAACAGGGAAAACGAATGTCAAAGAAGCGATGCGTCGGTATGCGGAAAACCGTCATGTTGTATCCGTCTCGCGCAGCGCCCGTTTCGTCCCGTTTTCTGCTCCCGTCAATGATCCGAAGAAGGTGAACGCGTACTATTTAACAACGTTACAAGTCGAGCGTGCTCTCTCGCTTGCTGGCCCGCATCCGGTCAAAGTGGCGGTTGTTGATACAGGGATCGATGCGAATCACCCAGAGCTGAAAGGAAAAATCATCGCCAACTACAATGTAATGAACCCGCTGCAAAAAGGAGCGGTCGATGTCCATGGCACCCACGTTGCCGGGATTATCACCGGTGAGAAAGACAACGGCATCGGTGCGCACGGCGTCTTTCCGCGCGCCCAAATCATTTCGATTGATGTGTTCAACCGTTCATTTTTTAGTTCGGACTATATTGTCGCCGAAGGGATTTTAGAAGCCATCCGCCAAAAAGCACAAGTCATTAACTTAAGTTTAGGTTCTTCTGTCCCTTCTCCGATTGTTGAGGAGGCGGTTCAAAAAGCGTTAGCGGCCAACATTACGGTTGTGGCTGCTGCCGGCAACTCAGGAACGTCTATGTATGAATATCCAGCTGCATACGAGGGGGTTATCGGGGTTGGGGCAGTCAATGTCGACCGGAAGCTGACTGACTTCTCTACTTATGGACCGTCTGTAGACGTTGTCGCACCTGGCGAAAACATTTATAGCTCTGTGTATGACGTAGATAAGCAATCCACGTTTGCCGAACTCAGCGGAACGTCAATGGCCACGCCAATGGTGACGGCCACGGTTGCGATGTTATTATCCAAAAATCCGAAACTGACTCCGTATGACATTCACTATATTTTAAACGAAACTGCCAGCGATCTGGGACGAAAAGGCTACGACTTGCAATACGGACACGGCCTTGTCAACCCGGTCGCCGCCCTATGGTTCAATCCGAAAAACGTTCCGCCGCTTCCGTCCATAGCCGAACAGGAGATTTTGAAAAAAGCGAAGCGGCTCGATATGACCCGGGCGACGACACAAACTGGGACGATTACAAAACTCGGCGAAACCCATTGGTATGCGCTCCCTGTCCAAAAGGGCGAATACGTTCAAGTGAGGGTGAATGGAACCGCAGACTACGACTATAAGTTTGACATTCTCTTTTTCCAAAACGGACAATCGTCCGCATCAACCCGTCTATCTGTGAACGATACGGTCCAAGGAAAAGAGGAAGGCTATTTGTTCACCGCACCGGAAGACGGAACGGTCGCGATTGGTGTCAAAGACGCCCTTGGCAACTACCATGAGAACGGAGCATCCAAATACACGCTGTTTGTCAGCCGGGAGACATCTGCACTTGATGATGGCAACACCGCCGAGCAGCCGTTTGTGATCCGTTCGTTGCCATACCGTTCTCTTCAAGAACACGGCCCGCTCTTCTTTACAAACGAGCAACTAGGCAACTCCTCGGACCAACCAACAGCAGAGGAGACAGACTCCGGAGATGAGCAGTCTGATGGAAATGATCAAGGGGGAAATGCGACGTCATTACCAGGGGATAGCGATTACTTTTCTTTCTCGCTTCCTGATTCAGTCCCATCGTCCGAACAAACCGTCCGTATCTCATTGACAGGAGTAGCCGGCATCGACTCTGCTTTAAACTTGTACATTGTTGAGCCGCAAATGCCTTCTCCGGAAAATGGCGAAGAGATGCCAAATCCGTCCGACGGAGCCATCTCAACGCCAGAAGCAAAACCTGCCATGAGTCCATGGCCGATCGATTCTGCCAACATGAACGGGTATGGTGAAGGAGAAGAACTGACCTTTAACGCCGTACCAGGCATGCAGTATATCATCGAAGTCACGAATAAACCTGTCCGGGATCCGTTTATGCTGTCGTTAACGAATGAACTAGGCATCGACCTAACAAGAAACTTCTCATCCCACTTGCCTTATGGGCTAACCGTTGATGCGGTAACATTGCCTGCAGATGAAGACGGATTTCCGATGACAGGCGAACAACTAGAAGAAAGTTTGAAGACTGGAACTATCGAAGAATATATGAAGAAAAAAGAGGAATGGCAGCAACGTTGGCAACAAGCCGCATCCGGCATTGTCGTGTTCGATGGTGATGATGACTGGAGCGAGGCCGTACGCAAAGCAGCCAAACCGTATGAAAGCGGCCAAACCGCGAGCGGATATTTCCAATATGGCGGGGATGAAGACTGGCTCGCCTTTACGCCGAAACAAGACGGCATTTACGAATTCCGATTTGCAGCCGATGAGCAACACGATGTGCCGCTGGCAACGCTTTTCGTCTATGACGAAAAAGAAAAAACGTTCACCTATATCGGTTCCAACGCCGGTTACGATCTTTTTACCTTCGAACCAAATGCCCGCTACCCGGTCGGTTTAAAGAAAGGAACAACGTACTATATCCAGCTCAATGAAAAAATGTATCGCCCTTCGGTAAAAGCATATGCCATGACGTCTGTCTTGCTAGCAGGAAACGTCAATGATCGATTTGAAAACAATGATGACTTTGATCATGCGACGCCAATCGGCTTAAAAGCCATTACTGGCAATTTCGCATCAGCGCAAGATATCGACACGTATTACTTTCGACCGGACAAAAACGGGCTGTACGGACTAGCCGTCACCCCGGCGTCTATTCCATCGAAATATGCGTCCTTGCCGTCAGAATTACGGATGCCGATCGATCCGATCCTCCTTATTGTGGAAGATACAAACAAAAACAAGAAGTTGGATCCGGAAGAAGAAGGACGCCTGTGGATCATCGACAATGGGCTGTCTAATGATGAAGAGCGCGGCGCGCTGAGAGCAGAGAAAACGAAAGGATATTTTATCGTCACGGCTGACTTTTACGGTAACACAACTGTGACGCCATACGTGTTCTCCTTGGCATTGGCTGATCAGCAAGACGAAGACCGCCACTCCACCGTGCGTCACAACGTGCCGTCCAAGCCGCTATCGCTTCGGACTCCGAAGCAAGGCACTTGGTATAACACCGGGTATATGAATGTGTCATCATCCCAAGGGGATGTCGACTATTACAAGTTGACCGCCCGCGAAACAGCCACATATACGATACAGTTGCGCGTTCCTTCCGATCTTGACGGGGTAGTGACGGTCTATAACGCTAACGGAAAGCTGATCGCCAAAGGGGACTATTACACCAAAGGCGATAACGAATACCTAACCATCAAATTGTCGAAAGGAAATTATTTCATTAAAGTGGAAGATGCATTTGGCAACGCAAGCGTCAGCCCATATAAATTGGTGATCCAACAGCGTTAACAGACAAGGAAAGCGAGCGGCCGTCAGCCACTTCCTGACGGACAAGAAAAGGTGTCCCAAGCAGCTGGGGCACCTTTTTCCTGTCTATGAGCATTAAGCTAGGGCGGTGGAACGATCAGCGATTTTCGAGAAGAAACGACATCAAACTAACCTCTTCGTTTTACCGGAACCGCTCGTTCGCCGCACGGGCTGTAAAAACGAAAAATTCGAGTCGCTTAACAAATTGATATGGCCGAAACGTGCCGTCCGGATACCCTTCTGTGATTCGGGCAGCAGCCAACTTGGCGATCGCCTCATGCCCGGTCACTCTTGTCGTCACATCTTTAAACATCATAGACGAACCGTCCGGCAGCGGATACGCTCGCGATAACATGATGGCTGTCTCGGCGCGCGTAATCGGCTGCTGCGGGCGGAACGTTCCATCCGGATACCCGGCGATCAGTCCGTGCTCATAGGCAGCTTGAATGTAGCCAGAGGCGAAGTCAGAAGAAGAAACATCACGAAACACTGTCGCTCGCTTGGTCCCGTCAAGATGCAGCGCCCGGCCGAGCATCACGGCGACTTCGGCGCGTGTAATCGTTTGATAAGGCTGAATCGTTCCATTGTTATAGCCGGACACAATCCCTTGGCTTGATAAGTAGACGATCTCCGGCATATACCAAGCGCTTGCTGACAAATCTTTATAATCGGGATCCGGTACGTTTACCGTGATGGGGGCCGATAACGCGGACTCCGTCCCATCATTGCGTATGGACGCAAATTCGTACTCGTATATTCCTTTAACGACATAATCCGTATACGTGGCCGCTGTTTGCAACGTTTCGAGCCGTTTCCCATTTCGGTATACACGATACCCTTTCACGGCGTTTCCTGTTGGGGTAACGGAAAAAGCAACTTCTCCTTTTTTCACTGACAACAGCTTCACTGTCAGCTCGGGCGCCTGGTTGGACACGGCCTGCACGAGCCCATAGCCGTACCACGGATCCTTCCCGGCCGCCCCCAAATCCAAGGCACGGCCTCTTAACATTTGACGCAGTTCGAGATTCGTCCGTTCCGGGTATTGTTGCTTATACAAAGCGAGCACTCCTGACACAAACGGCGCTGCCATTGACGTTCCAGACATGCGCGTATACCCGTCACGAACGCCATCACGGTCAAGAGCAACCGGCACGGTGCTGTACACATCCTCCCCAGGAGCCGCTACTTCGATCGCGGGTCCCGTCGCCGAGTATGGCAACCGAACATTTTCTTTATTCACCGCAGCGACAGCGATGGCACTATCATACTTCGCCGGATATTCGACCGTATCCCCTGCGCCGTTGGCATAGCCGTTGTTGCCAGCCGCAGCAACGACTAAAACCCCGCTTTCATATGCTTTCTGAATGGCCGCTTTCAGGGCAGGGGCATCTTCTGGAGCGGCTAAGCTTAAATTAATAATATCTATATCGTGCTCAATCGCCCATTCGATGCCTGATAAAACGGCTGATACATTTCCTTCTCCGTAGCGATCCAATACCTTCACGGCATAAATGCTTGCATCAGGCGCCACCCCGACCGTCCCGATCTCGTTGTCTTTTGCCGCGATAATTCCAGCAACGTGAGTACCATGCCCGTTATCGTCTTGATAAGAATGAGGGCAAGAGGACAACAAGCAAACGCCGCCCGCTACACGCAAATCCGGGTGACTAGGATCAACACCCGTATCCAAAATCGCGATTTTCACCCCTTTTCCTGTTACACCTTGGGGGTGCATCACGGACGCTTTCGTCTTTTCCACTCCCCAGTCAATGACTTGGCGATCAATGGCCACCGTCGTGTCTTGTTGTACGTAGTCAACCCCCGGCCAACGACGCAACAGCTCGACCGCCGTAATCGGGACCGTCGCTGCCACCGCAGGAATCACGTCAAACCGTTTGGTGACATTTCCTTGCAGCGTTGTCACCGCTTGTTCATCCACTTGTTGTTGAAAAGCGACAATGACATGGACAAACAGCGGAT
Source organism: Geobacillus uzenensis (assembly GCF_002217665.1). NCBI lineage: Bacteria > Bacillati > Bacillota > Bacilli > Caryophanales > Anoxybacillaceae > Geobacillus > Geobacillus uzenensis. The sequence goes on along the minus strand of NZ_NEWL01000001.1, from coordinate 37,153 downwards.
GAGAAGCAGCGGCCGCGCGAACCGGCACCGCCGCTGCGACGATCAACACGATACAGATGGAAAACATCCACCACTTTTTGATCATCTGAACCCTCTCCCCAACTCCCGCATCAGCCAAACGGAGCCACATGTTTCCACAGCCCAACTACTTTGATGAAGCGGGAGACGCATGGTCTTTGCGGCTATTGAACACGATCATATAACGGCTGAAAATCCAAACCTGTTTCCGAGGCGTAGTAGTCAAGAATGCCGAGATAAATGGCTTTAGCCGCTTGTTCTTGCCAATACGACGACCCGAGCTTCTCCGCATCTTCGGCGCGATCAATAAAGCCGAGCTCCACTAATACAGCGGGCATATTGTTTTCGCGCAATACGTGCAAATTGCCTCTTTTTGCTCCACGGTCAACAGCATTCCACGCCTCAACGAGCCGTTTTTGAATGCATTGTGCCAGCTTTTTGCTTTGTTCGACATATGGATTGGTTCCCGCGGCGCTGTAATAATACGTCTCTGTCCCCGTTCCGCCCCCGGCATTCGTATGGATGCTGACAAATACGTTTCCTCCCTTCTCTTTCGCAAAGGAAACGCGCCCGCTGAGCGGAACAAATACGTCTGTTTCTCTCGTTAGGGCGATGTTAAAGCCCGTATTTTCAAACAGCGATTTTACTTTCAACGCAACATTCAAATTAATGTTTTTTTCCACAAGACCGTTCGCCGCCGCGCCAGGGTCACTGCCACCATGCCCAGGGTCAATAATGAGCGTCTGCGTTTTTACATAGTTTGATAGTGCATCTCCTTCATCAGGTTGTGAAACTCCCGCATCCACTAAATAACTGCGGCTCACGAACCCTTCTAAGTCTGATGCACGAACATACGCCCAGTTGCCAACAATATGCACAACATCGACAGACTGCCCTTTATACAATAGACCAATGGCACTATAACCGGTAGACGGACCACGGCGGACATTCAACGCCGAAGCATTGACCACTGCTTGTCCGGTGGATGTCAGCTGGCCATTCACGCGATATTGCGGATTGATGGCTCTTGCAACAAATACGGCAAAATCCGCCCGAATAATCGGCTCGTCTTCGCCGAATGTGCCATCCGCTTTCCCTTCCGCGATTCCCTTGATTTTCAACTGTTGCACCGCCGTTGAGAGCGTAGTTCCGCCAAGCGAATACGCCCGATTAATGAGCAACGCCATTTCCCCGCGCGTCACAAACTGGTCAGGTCGGAACGTCCCATCTTGGTAGCCGTTGATGATGTTGCGTTCAGCTGCTTCTTGTATGTACCCAGAGGCAAAATTTCCTTTTCCGACATCCTTAAAGCGAGTGTCCCGCTGTCCCCCGTCAAAGTTTAACGTTCGCCCAATAATAGCGGCCGCTTCCGCCCTTGTTACATATTTCGCTGGATAAAAATGTCCCGATACACTCCCTAGCACAATTTCCCCTTCGGCTAAGTAATAAATTTCGTTTTTTGCCCTGTGCGTCGTGCCTACGTCGTAAAAATATGGCGCAGCCTGCGGATGACTCATCGGCATCGGCCACACTGCCAACAATACAAGACAAAAAGCGACAAGTATCTTCCTTTTCATACATTCTTTCTCCCTTTTCGATGCATTTTTCTCTCATTCTACCATAAATGCCATACGTCATGAATAGATACTGAAGCGCATTTTTTGACGAAAAAAAGCGACGGCCATATCCGTTCGGCCCTCGCTCGAGTGTGTCAACCTGCTCTTTTCCTAAATTTTATTTTGCAGCCGTCATCCCGAAACAACGTTGAACAAGGACATATCAAAGAAAAGCCCATTCCCTAATACTTCCGGTTTTTATCGTGCGGAAGATATTCTTGTTCCGTTAATCGACGAATATGGTACTTTGCCTCCATTTTACACGTATAATCAATATCGGTCAGTCCTCGTCGGCCGATGAGCTCATTTAACGTCCTGATGTCTTGCTCCGATGGCGGCTCACGCAATATTTTTCCGATCACTTCGTTAATTTTATCAGCCAGTTCCTCATGAAAACGCGGATCACGCTTGACCGCATCGTCTAGCTGGCGAAACCATGAGGCATGTTTTTCCGCGTATTCTCGCCAATAAGTTAAAAACTTGTCCATTTCATATTTTTGCTCATCCCATTGGATCGATTCCATATATTTCTCAAACGCAGCGGAAATCGACCTTGTCACGCTGATTTTCACTTCTTTTGGGAGATGGTTCAACATCGTTGCGCCTTTTGACCTCCTCTCTCCCAGCAATTCTTCTTGACTATTTTTCCCTTCATAGGCAGACATATACAACGATTTATGAATGAAACGCCTCCGGTCGCTGTGCGGTGTAGCCGAAATAGTATAAAATCGCGTCGACAATCCGTTTCGAAGCCTGGCCGTCTCCGTACGGGTTGGATGCTTTCGCCATGGCCTCGTATTCGCTTCGGTTCGTTAGCAGCTCTGACGCCATGCGGTAAATCGTCTCTTCGTCCGTCCCGGCCAGCTTCAGCGTCCCGGCTTCGATGCCTTCCGGCCGTTCGGTCGTGTCGCGCAGCACAAGAACAGGCACGCCAAGAGACGGAGCTTCTTCCTGCACGCCGCCGGAATCGGTCAAAATTAAGTACGCCCGCGCAGCAAAGTTATGGAAATCGAAAACATCAAGCGGTTCGATTAAGTGAATGCGCGGATCATCACCGAGCACTTCGGCCGCCGCTTCCCTTACTGCCGGGTTCAGATGGACAGGATAGACGACTTGGATGTCGTCATAGGTTTCGACAAGGCGCTTAATGGCCCGGAACATGCCCCGCATCGTCTCGCCAAGGTTTTCGCGGCGATGGGCCGTCAGCAAAATCATCCGGTCATCGCCGATTTGGTCGAGAATGTCATGACGATAATCGTCTTTCACCGTTGTTTGTAACGCATCGATCGCCGTGTTGCCGGTGATAAAAATCGACTCCGGTTTTTTATTCTCCCGGATTAAATTGTCGTACGCTTTTTTCGTCGGTGCGAAGTGAAGATCAGCCATCACCCCGGTCAGTTGCCGGTTCATTTCTTCTGGAAATGGAGAATATTTGTTCCACGTGCGCAACCCCGCCTCAACATGGCCGATCGCAATTTGATGATAAAAAGCGGCGAGGCTGGCGACAAACGTCGTCGTCGTATCGCCATGGACAAGCACTAAATCCGGCTTGACTTTCCGCATAATGTCATCGAGCCCTTCTAAGGCGCGGGTCGTAATACCGGCGAGCGTCTGACGGTCTTTCATAATGTTCAAGTCGTAATCCGGGCGAATGCCGAATAGATCCAATACTTGATCCAGCATTTGCCGATGTTGCGCCGTAACGGTGACAATCGGTTCGATCCACTCGGATTGTTTTTGCAACTCCAACACAAGCGGCGCCATTTTGATCGCTTCGGGCCTTGTGCCGAAAATCGTCATCACTTTCCGTTTTGTTCCCATCATTTCACCTGCTTATTCCGATTCGTCTGCGGTAAAGAAAACCTCAACAAATTACATTACCATAATCGAAGCGCTTCCTCAACTTTCGGTTGTCCATTTCCAAAAACTCGCGGCCCAGAAACGTACTTTCTTTTATCGGCATGAGTTGAAGGACTGGTGAAACACTATCGTTTCCCTTTCGCCTGATCAAGATGGTGAAAAAAGATGGTCTCTATCTATAAGTTGCCATAAAAAATTTCCGATTTTTCGTTTCGGTTTTCATCGACATACAAGCTGATATGATATAACGTGGCTAGTGATCAGCTGGGTGTAAAACGAAATTTCAACTTATATGGCGAGTAAACCCAAGCAAACCAAAAAGCTAGAGTAATGACGTTTCTCCACTGAAGAAATATTGATTGCTGCGAGCCAGGATGTTTCGTTCCATCACCACCGTGCTAGCAAAATGATGATGGAATCAAAAACAGTGGGCAAAAAGGAGGGCTGTTGATGTTGAAGATTCTCCCAAACGACCGTCATCAAGAACAGGCGATGTTCGCTTTCTCGACAACCGTTGGCCGCTAAATGAAAGAGCACGACCCCGTTTAAGCGGTTCGTGCCCCCTCTTGCCATATCGCGTTGCCGCCCCTAGCCGGAGCCGCAGGTGCGCCGCGCTTTCTCCTCCGGAAAGGCTGTCCGCCCGCGCCAACGATTCATGGCTATAGAAACCACGAATCGTTTTTGCCAGTCCCATCATTCATTTTCCGAGCCATGAGCGCTTTGAACAGCCCTTGAAGAAGCCCTAGTGTGCACTAATACCGCTTTGCCCCTAAGTAGCGGGCTTTCCAATACGGGTTGTTTAATTGGCTAGTCGTCACACCTGTTGAAGCGCCGCTATGGACGAACTGACCGTTGCCGATGTAAATGCCAGCATGGGAAGGGCCTTTTTTGTAGGTCTCAAAAAACACGATGTCCCCGACGGCTGGAGAAGAGACCGGTTTCCCAGCGCTCCAGATGTCCGCCACCGTCCGCGGCAATGAAACACCTTGTTGCTTGAACACGTATGTAAGAAAACCGCTGCAGTCAAAGCCGGCTTCCGGAGTTTCGCCGCCCCAAACGTACGGCGTGCCGAGCAGCTCAGCCGCATCAGCAATCAGTTCGATGACGTCGAGTTTGGATGCCGGAGCTTGTCCTTTAGGTGCTGGAGCTTGTCCGATGAGACGCTCGTACGTGGCGTCATCCACGATACCCGTCGCCTGAAGTTTGGCATCCTTCTGGAAACGGCGGACGGCGTCAGCGGTAATGGTTCCGTAATAGCCGGTAATCTCCGAGTATGTAAAATAGCCAAGCTGTTTTAAATTGGTCTGAACCCGCTTCACCTCTTCACCGCGCGCGCCGATCGTCAAATAAATGGAAGGGCGGTTTTCTTCAGCCGGCGGTGCGATTTTTTTCTTCACCGCATCGGCAATGCGTGTGAGCGTTGTTGAATCAGCCGAACCGGTCGCTGGCAAGCCGTTATCCTTTTGGAAACGGCGGACGGCGTCCGCTGTCACTGTTCCATAGTAGCCAGTAATCTTCGGGTAGGTAAAATAGCCGAGGCGCTTTAAGTTGTTTTGCAGCTCGCTAACCTTGGAACCGCGTGAACCGATGCTGAGCGTCGCCGATGAAGACGATGTGGCGGTTGTCCGTTGGCTGGCCGCTTGCCGAAGGCGCTCGATTGTCACGGCATCGGCTTTTCCAGTGGCGGGAAGCCCATTCGCTTGTTGAAACTGCTTCACGGCCGCTTCGGTCACCGTCCCGAAATAGCCGGTAATCTGTGGGTATTGGAAATAACCGAGCTGTTTGAGCTGCTGTTGAAGCACTTTCACATCGTCGCCGCGCATGCCGACGGATAACGGGCGAGCCGTTGGAACGAACGCACGCAGCTTCGCGTAAGTCGCATCATCGACGACGCCGGTTGTTGGCAGATGGACAGCTTGTTGGAACGCCCGCACCGCCTCCTCCGTAATGGGCCCAAAATAGCCCGTAGCTTGCGGATAAGAAAAAAATCCTTTTTCCTTTAATAATTGCTGCAACTCTTTCACCTTTGGGGAACTCATGCCTTCTTTCCATTCCGCTGCTTCCCCGTCGTCCGGCGCCAAAAAGAGCGCAGAGGCAAAGGCGGTGGCTAACACGATATGACTTGACTTCACTTTCGTTCCCTCTCCCTTCCCTGGTTTCGATCGTTTTTTTCTGCCGCCGGCGTTGGCCCAGTGCGTCACTTTGCGGCGAAAACCGACAAATCGAGCACACTTTCCGGCAAAAACCGACGTTTTCCCTTTGCTTTAAGTATAACGAACATATACCTTGGGAGGAAACATTTTTTTTCATTGGGAAATGGAGGGATGAATGATGGCTCAACGATCCCTTATCGCTTTTCACGGTTGTTCCGGGCTGGACATGTAAACAAATAAGAAATGCGGCGGTGATCACAAATATAGATCGACTGTAAAATTTCATCAATGAGCTGCCGTTCCATGGCCAGCCATTCATTGGTGCGGATTAACATGTATTTTTGTTGGAGCTGATTCCATTCGTAGAGGGCAACGGCTAATTTTTTTAGGCGGAGATCGAGCTTGACGATAAACATGTAAAGCTGGCTGACACATTTAAACACAAAATAAAGCTGAGCCTCATCCGAGCAGGCAACCGTGCGGAACAGCGCCTCGCCTTCGAATGAAAAACGCCCTGGCTCCTCTTCGCTTCTCAGGCAACGGAGCGAATCAGTGAAATTGGTGGGGACGATCGTTTTCAATCGGATGGAGAATGGATTCTTCATTTCCTTAATAAATATGCGGTACATGTTTTTCCCTTTTTTGGCTTCGTTCCGTTCACGGACAATGAAATCGGCGAGATAAATATTCACTTCGATCCCTCTTTTTCCTACAGTAATAGTAAATATTTACCCTTTTTTACTTATTGTACTATGTCTAACCGAAGGAAAAAAGATGTCGACCGTTGGTAGAAAATGCAATATCGTTCTAATCACGAACGTATATAGTTAATGGTCTGGAAAGGAACAAAATTCACCACCGCGCTTTCCTATCTTTAAGATAATGATGTAAAGCGTGGTGACAAACGATGAAAAACCTCGGTGAGATGCTGAAAAGGCTGCGGAAACAGCAACGCTGGACCCAAGAGCAGCTGGCTGAGCAGTTAAACGTATCCCGCTCGCAAATCAGCAAGTGGGAAAACGGCAGCTTGCTCCCGGATATCCAATCGCTTGAAAAGTTATGCCGTTTGTTTCATGTCAGTGCTGATTTTCTAATTGGCAGCGAGGTGCAACGGCAGGAAGTGCTGCGTGAGGTCAAAAGGCTTTACGGAACAACGGAAATAAACGAAAAGACGCTCGCCGCGATTGACTATTTGCTGCAAAACCAAGATATGAGTGAAGCGATGTACACGCTGACGAAATTGCCTGAGAAAAAGCGAAAACATGTCGAAACGATGTTGATGACGATCATTAAGGAGTGTGCCGAAGCCATCGGCTGACACCCTCTTGCCCAACCATGCCCAGCAGAAAAAAGCGCTAACATCGGTTGCTAGCGCCATCATTGGGGAAGTTGTGAGGAAACGTTCTTTCTCTTGGGGATTCGCTAAGAAAGGCATGAATGGGGAAACAGCTAGACATGCTCCGGCCATTCCCGCGCTTTGCCGGAGTGGAGAAACTGAACGGAATCGGCGACGACTTCGGTCACATAGACGCGCTGGCCATCTTTATTGTCATAGCGGCGCGTCTGAATTCTTCCCGTTACCGCCACCATTGATCCTTTTCGGCAGTAATTGGCGGTATGTTCCGCCGTTTTCCGCCATAAAACACACGGAATGAAATCGGCATCAACCCCCCCTTCCGCATTGCGAAAATTTCTCGCTACCGCCAGCGTAACGGTTGTCACGGCCGCCCCCTCGGCCGTGTAGCGAAGCTCCGGGTCCTTCGTCAACCGGCCGACAAGTACGACTTGATTGATCATGTTCCGTTGCATTCCCCCTTTCTGTCCACCGCATCCTTATCATAAATGATCGCGTTTTTTGCCGTAAAATCGCGATTTTTGCATTTTTCTGCGCAATCTATCCATACAATCGTCGAAAAAGGCGAAGGTTGCGTCAACAATGATGCGGCAAAATGGTGTTTTTGTCATTCCACGGCAAAAAATGTGGGTAGCTTTTGCAGACGCGGGTGCATCATCCGGTTTTTCTTCTCCTAGCTGCCTATGCTATAATCATGGGTAAGACAACGGTAATGAGGTGGGCGAGATGAAAACGTTCAAGCTTGTCGGGCTCTCGGTCATTGATGGGGAAATGCGCCGCCGGGACATCCCGTTTATTGACGGCTTGATTATCAATAAAGAGGATGGCCAAAACCGCTGGCTTGTTGAAGCGTATTTGGATGATGACTATGAGCCGATGTTTGCCGGCTTGAAAGAACAACGGGAATTTCAGCTGCAAGTGACGATCACCAATCCGGGCAACGATCCAGCGAACATGCTTGTCGCCGTCCGCTCGATCACAAAAATGAACGGCCATATTAGCGTCCTAATGGAAGGACTGATGATCCCAAGGCGGACCCACTTGGCTGAAGTCGTGCTGGCCGGCCTCGTCGAGAAAGGGCTGCAAGGCGAAGCGCTGCTCAAGGAATTTCGCCAGCAAATGGACGAACGGCATAGCGCGAGAACACATAGCAACCGGGAAAGATAAAAGGCTAGGGAGCGCACTCTCTAGCCTTTTTCAATAAAGAGGAGCGAGAACCATGGGTTCTGGCCTTTTTCCGTTCACTGTTCCGCTCGACGGATCGGTTCTTTCGAAACGAAGTCACATGCCGACATGCCCCGGTAACAGCTCACGGGCGGCGGTGTCAATCCGGACTGGACGGGCGGTGACGATGTAGCGTTTCGGGGCGGGGCCGATGAGATGAAACGGGTAGCACGTCGTGACGGTCAACGTCGGCCGTGCTTTATCGACTAAAACCGTGCGGTCGTCGTCGTCGACGATGCGGATGTTGACGACGCGATAATGGACGGCTGCGCTGTTCGTCCGAATGATGAGCGCATCGCCGATACCGATTTCTCCGAAGCGGCGGAACACGGTGTCGCGGTGGCCGGACAACACGACATGCCCGTTGCCGCCCGGCCAGGCGCTCGCCGGGTAATGGCCGACACCGCGGCGCAGTTCTTGTTCGCGGACCCCTTCATACACCGGAATCGCCACCCCGAGCTTCGGAATGGCAAGCTCGCCGAGGTAGGCACCAAGCGGCGGAGGCGAGGAGGCTTCGCCACTTCCGGAAGAATGAGCGGCCTGAGGGGGCGTTTTCGCTTCCGGCCCGGGCGCATGCCGCATCGTGGCGGGGGCTTCGCCGTCTTGCTTTGCCGCCTTCCAGCCAACGGTGTACCAATACCCGTTCCAGCCGGCCATCGCGACTCCGATGGTCATAAGCAGAAACGCCGCGCAGCAAGCAGCCCGTTGTTGCCAAGGAAGCCGGGCCATACGTTGCTTATGCCTTACCGCCCTCATCCGTTGAGCCGCCCCACCCGCCGATAAAGAAAGAAACCGGCCGAGGCGAGCAGCAGTCCGGCGAGAGCGTGCGCCGCGTATGGTGACGCGGTATCCGGCAGTTTTTCCCCGTACATCATCCCTTTCATCTCAAGCGCCAACAACCCGGCATCAATCCCTTTCTCCCCGGCGCGGACGATATAGCCGGATGTTAACATTTCCCTCGTGACGGCAATATCGGCGATTTCCTCACCTTGGCGGTTATACAATTTGACGACGATCGGCTCTGCAGCAGCTGCCGCAGCCGCTTCTGACCATCCCGTTTCCCGCCCATCCACATAAAGCTTGGCCTCAAGCTGCAGCAAGGCGAGCGCTTCGTCCCAAATCGCCCGCAGTTCGCGGCGCGCTTCGTTGGTCCATGGCCCCTCTGTCTCTTCAAACGGGCGCAGCCGCCCGCTGAGCGCCGCTAGCTGCCTAGGCAGCTGCGGATCGCCAAGCGAGGCGATATGACGGGTGAGCTCGCGCACTTCCTTTTCCGTCATTCCTAATGCTCCAAGCAAATCGTTCATTTGCTGCATGGCGGCGTTATGCTTGGAGTAAAAACGAATGGCGCGATCCAAGTCTTCCACGAACGTATAATCTTGCACTGTTTCGCCAAACTGCCCGAGCAGCGCATCGAGCTCCTCGACAGTCAGCCCGTGCCGACGCAACACCGCATGGAGCCGCTCGTCGGTCAGCGGCGTGCCAAGCCATCGTTGCAGCTCCTCCATTGAGCGAAAATCGGCGACGGTCAGCCCGTACCGATCTAAATAAGTAAGCAAGTTGCTTACCGTCCAGCCGACGCTTTCCGCGTACTGTTCGAGTTCTGCTCGGTTGATGGCAGCTGTGGCGCCGGCCGGGGACAACGCCAATGTCACCAAAGAAGCAGCCACAATAACCCATTTTTTCACCATTGTTTCCTCCTTTCCGTTGCCGTTTCCGTACATTGGTAGTATTTTCCGAACGTCTCCTTCCTATGTATGAAAAACAGCAACGGCGGAAACAAACGTACGAACACAATGAAAAAAGGATGCCCGCAAGCCCGGACATCCTTTTCCTTATGACGGCTGACTGACGGTCAGCTCTTGAAAGTAGGCGTGATATAGCGCGCGAACCGCCTCGTTGACGACGTCCTCTTTGACGCCAAACATCATGCTGACTTCCGATGACCCTTGGTTGATCATCTCTAAGTTAATGTTGGCGTTAGCGAGCGCCGTTGCCGCTTTTGCGGCCATTCCGACCGTTTTTTCCATCCCTTCGCCAACGACCATGATGAGCGCCAATCCGTACTCAATCGTCACTTCATCGACAGCGAGCTCCTCGCGGATGCGGGCTAAAATGCGCTCATCTTTCCCGTCGGCAAGCTGGCTTGCCCGCAAAATGACCGACATGTTGTCAATACCTGACGGCGTATGTTCGTATGAAATGCCTTCGTCTTCTAAAATTTGCAGCACGCGCCGGCCAAAGCCGATTTCGCGGTTCATTAAGTATTTGCTAATGTTGATGCTGCAAAAGCCGGTGTCGCTGGCAATGCCGGCGACCGGTTCGTCGATATGGTTGCGTTTGGCGACGATCCATGTGCCTGGGGCGGCCGGATTGTTCGTATTTTTTACACAAACCGGAATGCCGGCCCGATATACCGGCTCGAGCGCCTCGTCATGAAAGACAGAAAAGCCGGAATACGACAGCTCGCGCATTTCCCGATACGTAATTTCTTTCAGTTTGCGTGCATCGGCGACGATCGACGGGTTGACGCAATAAATCGAATCAACGTCAGTAAAGTTTTCGTATACATCAGCTTTTACGCCCGCGGCAACGATCGAACCGGTAATATCCGACCCGCCGCGCGGGAAGGTGACGATATGACCGGATGGGGAATAGCCGAAAAAGCCCGGGATCACGAGCACACCGCGGCGTTCGCGCAGCTGCCGCAGCTTTTCATACGACTCCGGAAGCACTTGGGCGTTGCCCGGTTCATCCGTCACGACAATGCCGGCCTCAAGCGGGCTGACATAGCTCGCTTCGAGCCCAACATCTTGCAAATAGAGCGCCATCAGCCGCGCATTATGATCTTCCCCGCTCGCTTTGATGGCATCAAGCAGGCGGGCCGGCTCGTTCCGATAGGCGCTAATTTTTGACTGCAAATCATCCGCAAGCTCAGCCAAAAACCCGTCAGCTTCCAGTTCGAGCTCATCGGCAATGTCAGCGTACCGTTTCGCGATCGTCTGCATCGTTTCCTCGTACGGTTCACCGGCCAACACTTGCTCAGCCAGCCGAATCAGCATGTCCGTCACTTTCACATCGTCTTTGTATCGCTTTCCAGGCGCCGATACGACGACGATGCGGCGTTCGATATCCGAACTGACAATATCAGCCACTTTGCGGAATTGCACGGCGCTCGCCACCGAGCTTCCACCGAACTTGGCTACTTTCATGTTCCATGACCCTTTCTGTCGAAAGTCTTTATAATTGTTTATCATATCACATTTTTCAGCTCGTGGAATCATTCATTTTTTAGAAATTTCCGCGAACGTTGCAAATCCCTGCCGATCCGGAGCAGTGACGCCGGTGATAACCGAAATCATTTATATTTGGGCAATGTTCCCGCGGCGGACATTGGCGATTCCTTCTTTGCAGACGCCATACGGAAGCCATGAACAATGGCGGCATAAATGGTCCAAATCGTCCGGTTCAACCATTTCCGCCGTCCGCCGGATCAATTCCGATTTCTGATATACGTTCCCTGCCTTCAAACCTAAATGGCGAATGACGTTTCCATCAAGTGACCGCACGTGGTCATCGGAATTCGGGCCGGCTTCGCATGTCGTTTCGCCATGGTGCGGACAGGCGAGGCACGCCTCATCAAGCGCCGCCACCACCTCAATCGGAAAATCGTCCTCTTCATCGCGAATTCGCCTGACGATCTCCCACATTTTTGCGACAAACGACGGGCTGTAGCCCATGCCACGGAATCCGTGCACACAAAGCAAATGATGGCCGCGCAGGCGCAACGGTTTCATGCCTCTCTCCCCTTCCCTCTCCTTTGTTCGAGCATGCGCCGGGCGCGCTCGAATATGCCTCTCTTTCGCCCGGATATTCTAGAAGGCCGGTGAAAAACGGCTGCCGCGCACAAATGGGCGGCATTTGGCCCAAAATTTCGCAAGCGTTCTCTCATTGACAAACAGCTGGGATCGACCGTGTTTTGCACGAAATCACCAGTCTTCTGGACGATGTTCCTCTTTATCATCATACGTGAACGATGGTCTTTCAGCAATGCCGATTTCAGAACCCTCTTCTTTCCCGCGCTTCGCCAAGGGCACGATCGCCCTTTCTTTCCTTCTGTCAGTCATTCCCGCATCCCCGACTGTTTCAAGGGTAGGAGACGCATAAGTGGTCATGGTAAAATGAAAGCGATGACTTTGCGACGAAAGGATTGGCTGATGATGACAAAAGACGAAGCGGCTCGTTTGCTTTCCATCTTGCTTCATGAACTGACGAAGCCATGGCGGAAAGAAAAAGTCCATTCCGATGTGCTTGAAATCATTATGAAACTGCGCATTCAAGCAGCCGACGAGGAACGGTATATGAACGATTTGCTTAGCAATATCGCTTTTGCAAGTGAATCGGCGCACGCGTTAAAACAAATTTGGGGCTATATGCTGCGCGAGCAGACGTTTTTATCGCCAGGCACGATCGAGGCGATGCTGACTGACGCCCAGCAGGCGATCCGCCGTCGCCTTCCGGAGCTTGTCGAGCGGTACGGACGCCCGTTTGCAGACATCGCTGATGCGGCAGAACGGAAACGCCAACTGGAGCGCTCTTACAGCGCGCTGCTCTTGTTCAACCGGATCGCCACCGATTTTTTAATCGAATTCGGCCGGGAGGAAAACGAATCAGCCGCCCGTACATTTTTCGCCGCCGATCCGAACGAACTGCTCGAGGTGTTCCATCACCTTTGCGGCGTATACGCAAGCCGCTGGCTTGAAGGGCTTGAGGTGGATTAATCCCGTTTCGAGGGATGATGATTTCACGTAATTTCCGAAAGAAGCCTCCCGCCTCAAGGAATGGGCAGGGCCATAGCCCAGTAAGGAGGCGGGAGATGAAGGTCGGCTGGCGTCAGCCAAAACACTTGATAAAATCAATGCATATCATGTTCTTGGCGAACTGGATCGCAGGGGGGGCGTGGAGAACATCCAATGCGAAAGCCGAGCGAAGCCTTCCATGCGTAAACTATCCAAGGCACGACAGGACTCCGAATCATCGGCTGCCTCGGGTTAGAACAACCCGAAGTCACGCTCAGGGAGACGAAAGCCGTCTTTCGTCGCGGAACTGAGAACCTCTTACTTCAAGCGCTAGCTAAGCGGTGAGCAGTTCACAGCTTTCGAACACCATTCTTCTAGGAGCGGGACAGCGAAACGCCTGCTCCCCTCCAAACGATTCCCGCCGCCAGCACGCTTCTCGCTTGACAATATTGTCCAGCCATGCTAATCTAATCATCGGGAGGAATTTTTCTAATATTCCTTCTATTGAAAGCGTATACAGATATTCAAATGAAAGGGGAATCGGGGATGATTTACGCACAACCAGGCCAGCCGGGGTCGCTTGTCACGTTCAAAAAGCGCTATGAAAACTTTATTGGCGGCAAATGGGTGCCGCCGGTGGACGGCGAGTATTTTGAAAACATCACGCCGATCACCGGGCAGCCGTATTGCGAAGTGCCGCGCTCGAAAGCCGCTGATATCGAACTGGCGCTTGACGCTGCCCATGCGGCAAAAGAGGAATGGGGACGCACCTCACCCGCCAAGCGCGCCCGCCTGTTGAACAAAATCGCCGATCGGATGGAAGAAAACTTGGAACGGCTCGCGGTCGCGGAGACGTGGGAAAACGGCAAGCCGATCCGCGAAACGTTGGCAGCTGACATTCCGCTTGCCATCGATCATTTCCGCTATTTTGCCAGCTGCATTCGCGCCCAAGAAGGGACGATTTCGGAAATCGATCACGACACGGTCGCCTATCACTTCAAAGAACCGCTCGGCGTCGTCGGGCAAATCATCCCGTGGAACTTCCCGATTTTAATGGCGGCTTGGAAACTCGCGCCAGCGCTTGCGGCCGGCAACTGCGTCGTGTTGAAACCGGCGGAGCAAACGCCGACGTCAATCCTCGTTCTCATCGAACTCATCGAAGATTTGCTTCCACCTGGCGTCGTCAACGTTGTGAACGGCTTTGGCTTAGAAGCCGGCAAGCCGCTCGCTTCAAATCCGCGCGTGGCGAAAGTGGCGTTCACCGGCGAAACGACGACCGGACGGCTCATCATGCAATACGCCTCACAAAACATCGTTCCGGTTACGCTTGAACTTGGCGGCAAGTCACCGAACATTTTCTTCCCTGATGTGATGGACAAAGATGACGAGTTTCTCGATAAAGCGCTCGAAGGGTTGACGATGTTCGCCTTAAACCAAGGCGAAGTGTGCACATGCCCGTCGCGCGCGATCATCCACGAATCGATTTACGATGCGTTTATGGAACGGGCGCTTGAACGCGTCAAACAAATTAAACAAGGCAACCCGCTTGACACGGAAACGATGATCGGCGCCCAAGCGTCGTCGGAGCAGCTCGAGAAAATTTTATCGTACATCGACATCGGCAAACAGGAAGGCGCCGAGCTGTTGATCGGCGGTGAGCGGAACATGCTTGAAGGCGAGTTTGCCGGCGGGTATTACGTCAAACCGACGATTTTCAAAGGACATAACAAAATGCGCATTTTCCAAGAAGAAATTTTCGGGCCGGTGTTGGCCGTCACGACGTTCAAAGACAACGATGAAGCGCTCGCCATCGCCAATGAGACGCTGTATGGCCTTGGCGCCGGCGTCTGGACGCGCGACATCAACACGGCGTACCGGTTCGGCCGCGGCATTCAAGCCGGCCGCGTTTGGACGAACTGCTACCACGTCTACCCGGCTCACGCGGCGTTCGGCGGCTACAAAATGTCCGGCATCGGCCGCGAAACGCACAAAATGATGCTTGACCATTACCAGCAAACGAAAAACTTGCTCGTCAGCTATTCGCCGAAAAAACTCGGCTTGTTCTAATATTCACCCACCCCGCCTCTTCCTTTCGAGGCGAAGCACCCGCCGTTTTGACGAGGTGTCCCGACCTGTCCGGGACACCCTCTTTTGCCTTTGGCGACACCGCTGTTGTCCCGCTTCGGCAGACCGCCGGGCGAGCGTCAATATCGAAAACGGAAATCGAATGCATAAGGAGGGGACGTAATGGGCGATGAACCGAAAGTAATCGCCACCGAAGCGGCGTTGGCATTAATCGAAAAGCTGAAAGCAAAGTACGGCCCGCTCATGTTCCACCAATCGGGCGGGTGCTGCGACGGCAGCTCGCCGATGTGCTATCCGCTCGGCGAGCTGATTGTCGGCGATTCCGACGTCCTGCTTGGCGAAATCGGCGGCTGCCCGTTTTACATCGCCAAGGCGCAATACGAATATTGGAAGCACACGCAACTGATCATCGACGTCGTTCCCGGGCGCGGCGGCATGTTTTCGCTTGAAGGTCCGGAAGGCGTCCGCTTTCTCACCCGCTCGCGCGTCTTCGGACAGAGCGCCGGGACGGAAGACGCATAGCGGCTCGCAAGTCACCCGCCTCGTGGAGGGCTGTGCTGCTCATCGAAAAAAACCCGGCGGATCCGCCTTGAGTGAGGCGCGTTCCACCGGGTTTTTATGATGAGGACCGTCACTCGGCCATGTCTACTTTTGGTTTCGCCCCCGTCCGATCGGACAATTCAATCCGTCTCAAACCGAACACAAACAATAAGCCGACCGCAGTGAACTACCCCCACTTAATTTTCTAGCGAAAATTTGAAGTGGGGGCTTCCAAAGAAGTTTGACTGCTTCAAGCAATCCTTATTCTTTGAGGCGTGTCCACTTCGCCGCTAGAGCATAAGACACTCAGGTCTACAGCTTTACTTTTCTTTAAGATGTTTAATGCGCCATTGTTGATACAAAAATACATGTTTTCACCTCCCATCTAACTATATGATACTATATTTTACTGAATCTATCCTATTTTCAGCAAAATATAGTTAAGGCGATTCATCTCCCACTTACTCCGCTTCGCTTCGTTGAAGTGGGAGTCTTCTCGCCTAATTAAGATAAACACAAGCGCAAACAAAAAGACAGATTGCAATGAATCAACGAGCGACTGCTTCAACACCGGCACGAACATGTCGCGCAGTGCAGCCGGAATGCTCTTCATCGCTTCCGGGCTGAGCAAGACGGAGTACAGCCCTTGCGGATCAGAGTGAATCATGTCGGCAAAGCGATCAACAAGCCCGTTTGCCTGCGCCGGCAGCGCTTCAAGCTTTGGCATCAGCCGTTCATCAAGCAAAGCGCTTGAGCGATGGTTCATGATGGCGCCAAGCACAGTCATGCCGAACGTCCCGCCGATCGAGCGGAAAAATTGGCTTGAAGACGTCACGACGCCAAGCTCCGATTTTGGAAAGCTTTCTTGCAAAGCGAACGTTAAAATCGGCATCACAAGCCCCGTGCCGAGCCCGAGCACGATCATATACATCGTTGCCGTCCCTTTCGATGTGTCGACATCCATCGTGTCAAGCAAACCGAACGCCGCCAACATAATGGCCATACCGATGATCAGCTGCGTTTTCACGCCAATTCGATAGACGAGTCGGCCGCCAACGATGCTGCCGATCATCATCGTCACCATCATCGGTGTCATAATCGTCCCTGACTCTGTGGCGCTCACTCCAACTACGCCTTGCATAAAAAACGGGACAAACATAATGGCTCCGAACATGCCGATGCTCATGAAAAAGCCGATGCCGTTCAGCAGCGTAAACGTCCGGTTGCGAAACAGCCAAAGCGGAATGATGGGTTCGCCGGCTCGTTTCTCTGCCCAAATGAACAAGGCGAAAAAGATCACCGCCGCCGCAAACAGCGAGATGATTTGCCATGAACCCCACCCATATCGGTCGCCGCCAAACGTCAGCCCAAGCAATAAGCTGACGACACCTACCGTCAGCGTCGTCATCCCGGCGATGTCAAATTTCACCGCCCCTTCGGCTTTGTACTTGCTTAACCCCATCGCGATCAGCACTGTCGCTAAAATGCCGACCGGCAAGTTAATATAAAACACCCAACGCCAGTTCAAATGGTCGACGATAAAGCCGCCGATTTGCGGGCCCAGCACCGAAGCGAGGCCGTACAGACCGCCGAACACCCCTTGCCATTTGGCGCGCTCTTTCCCCGTAAACACGTCGCCAATAACAATCATTGCCAGCGGCATCATAATGCCGCCGCCGATTCCTTGAATGCCGCGGTAAATAATGAGCTGGGTCATATCGTTTGCCATGCCGCACAGTGCGGAGCCGGCCATAAAAATGACAAGTCCGCTTACATACACGAGACGCCGCCCAAGCAAGTCGGCAAGCTTCCCGGCGATCGGCACGACGGTTGTCGACGTTAACATGTACGCCGTCGTCAGCCATGTCATCACCCCAAGCCCGCCGAGCTCCCCGACGATGCGCGGCATCGCGGTGCCAACGATCGTTCCGTCGAGCGCCGCAAACAACATGGCGATAATAAGTCCTGTAATGAGCAGCGGGCGATGCCGAATCGTGCTGGCCGGCGCCGCTAATGCTTTTTCCATGTTCCTCTCTCCCATCCATTCCATTGTCGATAGGTCTCCATTTCTTGACTGAGCGCGGCCAAGGCCGACGCAAGCGAAGGCGCTTGTTGATGGCGCAAATACAGAAGCAGCGCCTCGACTAGATAGACGCGCGGCGGTTCATGGCGTTCGAGCAGCTCCTCCTCGAGCGCAGCTACCGCCTCAAGCACATCATCCACCTGCTTTGCGCCAAGTTCCTTCGCCGCCTCCCGGACAGCGGAAAACGCCGAGGCCAGCCGTTCCCGTTGTCTCTGCCGCTCGCGCTCTTCCAGCTCCATCCATGGGGCTAGTGACTCCTTCGTCAACAGCGGACGTTCGCCTGCCGCAAAGCTGTCGATGATCGCGTCGAAGCGGCGCATGAGGAAACGAGCGGCTTCTTCCGCGTTAACCGTCTCTTGGTGAAAGAAAAAGTAAAACAAATATTGGCGCACGATGCCGTTCACCATCATGGCCGCATCATACACATACGGCCGAATCGCCTCCCCATACACTTCTTCAAGACGGGTGCAATACCATAAAAAAAGACGGCCGTGCTGACGGAACATATACCGCTCAATCTCCGGATTGACTTTTGGCAGCTGTTCCGACATGACTATATGCAAAAACTCCTTGTATTGGCGGACATGAGAAAAATGAGCAGCCAGCTGGCGGATGAACTGTTCTTTTTCTGACCCGCCGCCGGCCGCTGCTGTCAAATCGGCCATCATGTTCTCGCTGTAATGCTGCAACACCGCCAGCAACAGTTCCTCTTTTGAAGAAAAATGATGATAAAACGCTCCTTTCGAAATGCCCCATGCTTCCACCAAATCTTGGATCGATGTCGCATGATACCCTTTTTCGGCAAACAGCTTCATCGCAATTTCGATAAATTGAACACGCCGTTCATCCATGGCACTAGTCCATCCCCTTCCCATTCACTGCTTCCCATTGCGGGTACGATGGCAACAACGCGCGCGGCTTCACTAAATCGGCCCGCACCCCGCGCTGGCGCAACCGTTCAATCAATTGCCGGATATCGGCCATTGCCCTCGCCTCCATATACATATGACCAAACAGTCAATATCATTATAAACAACGATTATCAATTTATACAACTAAAAAATAATGTTTTTCGACTATAAAGTCATGGATATAAGCATTTTTTTTGACCGAACAGTCAAAAAAGGTAAATTACCAACAAAAAACGGCGGTCCATAGTCTGACAAAAGGCTATGAACCGCCGTCCACTCCATTTATTCCAGCGCCGCCGCTGCGAGCGCCAAGGCGCCCGAAATGCCGGCATTGTCGCCAAGCCCTGGAAGAACGATGTACGCATCGATCTTCTCAAGAATCGCTTCGTGCTGAACATACCCATTGAGTAGCTCCTGCACATGTCGGCGCACAAGCGGCAACACGTGCGTCTGCTTCATGACGCCCCCGCCCGTGATCACCTTTTTCGGTGATAAAATGAGGATATAGTTGGCGATGGCTTGGGCGAGATAAAACGCCTCGAGCTCCCAGACCTCCTTCCGTTCGGCCAGCTCCGCCCCCTTTTTCCCCCAGCGCCGCTCAATCGCGGGGCCGGACGCCATCCCTTCCAGGCAGTCGCCATGGTACGGGCAGATGCCGGCAAACGCATCGTCCGGATGACGGCGGACGAACATATGTCCCATTTCTGGATGAAGCAGCCCATGAAGCAGCCGCCCTTCCACGACCGCGCCAACGCCGATGCCGGTGCCGACCGTCATATATAGGCAGCTATCCAATCCTCGCGCCGCCCCCCAGCGCAGCTCGCCAAGCGCCGCGGCGTTGACATCCGTATCAAACCCGACCGGCACCGGGAACGCTTGTTTTAGCGTGCCGACAACGTTGAAATTCGCCCACGCCTGTTTCGGCGTGCTCGTAATATAGCCGTACGTCGGGCTGTCAGGATGCAAATCGACCGGGCCGAACGATCCGACGCCGATCGCCTCGATACGGTGGGGGCGGAAAAAATCGATCACATGGGCCATCGTCTCCTCCGGCACGGTCGTCGGAAACACCGCCCGTTCATGGATGTTTCCTTGTTCATCGCCGATGGCACAGACAAATTTTGTTCCTCCAGCTTCAATGGCTCCTAAAATCATGCGGTACGCCTCACTTTCTTTACCTATTCTGTTTTTATCTTAATCGAAAGACGAAGAAGGCTCAACGATAAGCGGAAAACGTGCACCGGTCGCACTTTTTCCGCCATCATCGGTCAACACGACTGGCCATTCTTTCGCCCCTTCTCCCTTCCTATTCCCTGATGACAAAGAGAGCCATATCATCGGCAAACAAGAAACGTTGTGCCAAATAAAAAAGAGCCGCTAACAAAGCAGCTCCTCCGATCACGCCCAAGTTGTTCTTTCCGTCTGTTCATCCTTTTACCGAGCCGGCAAGCAGTCCGCGGACAAAATATTTACCAAGGAAGATATAAACGAGCAACGTCGGCAAGGCGGCGAGCAAAGCTCCTGCCATTTGCACGTTCCACTGGACAATTTGGCTCCCGGATAAGTTTTGTAGAGCAACCATGATCGGTTGTTTGTCCGACGTCGTGATCGTCACAGCAAACAAAAACTCGTTCCAAATGTTCGTAAACTGCCAAATGGCGACAACGACAAACCCGGTGACGGACAACGGAAGCATGATGTAACGGAAAATGCGGACAAACCCGGCGCCGTCGATTTTCGCTGATTCGATCATCTCATCCGGAATGGCGGCGTAAAAATTGCGGAACATCAGCGTCGTGATCGGAATGCCGTAGACGACATGGACGAACACGAGCCCCGGAATCGTGTTGTACAGCCCGATTTCGCGCAAAAATTGGATCAACGGGATTAAGATGCTTTGATATGGGATGAACATGCCAAACAAAATAAGCGTAAATAACGCATCCGCCCCTTTAAACTTCCACTTCGACAGCACATAGCCGTTGAGCGCCCCCAGCAGCGCGGATAGCAGCGTCGCCGGCACGACGAGCAAAATCGAGTTCCAAAAGTTCGGGGCCAGCTTTTCAAATGCGGTCGCATAGCTGCTCCAATCGACCGTTGACGGCAACTTCCACATGTCCGCCAACGTCACTTCATCGAGCGGTTTTAAGCTCGTCACGATCATCACATACACGGGCAATAGGAAAAACGCGCTCATCGCCAGTGCGAGCATATACAAAAACGGCCGCGCCCATAGCGGTTTCGCCATTACGATCCCCCCTTGCGGCTTGAGATGAGATACGGAACGATAAATATCGCGACCGACAGCAACATCACAATGGCGATCGCCGCCCCGTTCGCATAATAATTGCCGCGGAACGTCGTTTCAAACATATACACCCCGGGCACATCGGTGACAAAGTTCGCCCCCGGTCCGGTCATGGCGTAGATCAAATCGAAAATTTTCAGCGAAATATGCGCCATAATGATGATGACACTGACCGTAATCGGCCGCAACAGCGGCAAAATGATTTTCCAATACAATTGAAACTCGGTTGCTCCATCCATCCGCGCCGCTTCGCGCACCTCATCCGGAATCGCACGCAAGCCAGCCAAATACATAGCAACGGCAAAGCCGGTCATTTGCCAGACTGCTGCCACCACGACCGCAATCATGGCGACTGGAATGCCAAATTCGATTTTTCCCCAATGAAAACCGGCCGCGATCGTCGTATCGGTATACCATTTCGAATCAAGGCCGAACGGCTTTAAAAATAAATTTACGCCCGTCGACGGGTTGAACAACCATTGCCACACGACCCCGGTCACGACAAAGGACAAAGCCATCGGGAAAAAGAAAATGTTGCGAAACAGCGATTCCCCGCGCAGCTTTTGGTCAAGCAAAATGGCAAGCAATTGGCCGAGCACAATAACGACCGCGATAAACAGCACCGTAAATACGAGCGTATTGCGCAAATCGGCTTGGAAACGGAAATCTTGGAACAAGTACTGATAGTTTTTCAGCCCGGCAAACGACCAGTCTGGGACGAGCGAATTCCAATTGCTTACCGAAACATATCCTGTCCAGCCGATAAATCCATAGACAAATAGGAAAATGAGCGCAACCGACGGCGCCAAAAACGCGGCGGCCAGCCAGTGGTCGGCCGTCCATTTCCGCTTTTTCCGCACCGCAGGAACGGCTGCTGTTTCCTTCGCTGGGGCGATTTTTACCGTTTCCATCATCATCCCTCCTTACGATGAATGCGAAAAGGGGAAGAGAATGGCTCCCGTCCCCCTTTCATTCATTACTTCTTCAGTTCCGCCGCTGCTGAAACAAGGGTGCCAATAAACGAGTTGACATCTTTTTGCGTAACAAAAATGTTGATGGCCTGGTTCACTTTCGTGACAAAACCTTCCGGTGCCGCTGAGCCGTGCGCTAAGCTTGGCGCCAATTCTGCGTTCTTGAAATCTTCCATCGTTTGTTTGCCGTATTCGTCGTACTTCGACGGATCAGCATCGATGCGGGCGGGGATTGATCCTTTCAATGGGTTGAACGCATCTTGCCCCTCAACCGAACCAAGCAAAGCCAAAAACTTCTTCACATCGTCCGGGTTTTTCACCCCTTTTGGCAGCCCGAACGTGTCGGTAATGACCATAAACTTGCCATCGGTATTCGGTGTCGGCACGTAGCCGAAATCTTCATTCACGTTTAATTGTAAGTCGTTCACAAAGTAGCCTTTGGCCCAGTCGCCCATCACGTACATGGCTGCTTTTCCTTCAGCGACGAGCTGAGCTGCGTCTTGCCAGTTGCGCGAGCTATGGTCTTCGTTAATATAGCCGAGCATTTTCTTAAACGTTTCAGCCGCCTGTTTCACTTTCGGATCATCAAACGACAATTCCCCGGTCCAAAGCTTTTTGTAGCCGTCCGCTCCGAGCGTCCCTAATAAAACGGTTTCAAACAAATGCGTTGCAGTCCATGGTTCTTTATCGCCAAGCGCGAGCGGCGTAACGCCTTTTGCCTTCAGCTGATCCGCCACTTGGAAAAACTCGTCAAATGTTTTTGGCGGCTGAAGTCCATTGTCAGCAAACACTTTTTTGTTATACCAAAGCACATTGCCGCGGTGGATATTCACCGGAACAGAGTAAATGTTGCCGTCTTTGCTGACCATGTCAATGAGCGCT
This sequence comes from Geobacillus uzenensis, assembly GCF_002217665.1. Taxonomy (NCBI): domain Bacteria; kingdom Bacillati; phylum Bacillota; class Bacilli; order Caryophanales; family Anoxybacillaceae; genus Geobacillus; species Geobacillus uzenensis. The sequence continues at coordinate 14,352 of NZ_NEWL01000001.1, read as the reverse complement.
TTCGGGAATTTGTCCATCCAGCCTTCTTGTTCATACAAGTCGTTGAGCGGCTCCATTTTGCCGGCAGCGACCCAGCCTTCATTCAGCTCCGCCCCACCGTGCACTTGGAACGTTGATGGGGGGTCGTCCCCTTGCATGCGGCTCGCTAAGACCGCCTTGGCGTTCGTCCCGGCTCCGCCGGCGACGGCCGCGTTTTCGATTTCAATGTCCGGATATTTTTCTTGGAACAGCTTGATCAGCGCTTTGAGACCGTCTTCCTCACCAGCTCCTGTCCACCAGCTGAAAATCTCGAGCTTTTCTCCCGCTTTTTGGTTGCCTTGTTTGGCGTCATCGGACACTGAATTCGAGCTGCAGCCTGATAGTGCCATACCGAACCCAAGAGCGAGCGAAAGCCACACAGCTGCTTTCTTTCTCATGTTTCTCCCCCTTCACCCTTTTTGAAAACCCTTTCATTGATGATTGTATCATGCGCGACTCGCCTGATTACGGCTTGACTTCTTCACTTTTTTGCGTTTTTCTTCACTTTTTTGCCCTGGGGCGCCCGTACGTACGCAAACAAGAAGGCGAGTCTTGTCATAGTCGACCCGTGGCAAATAGGGACATCTGCTTACCAATTTCTATTCGTTCATAAAAAACAGTGGCTGAATGAATCCGCCCCACCTATGAGCGTGCAACGCCAAAAAGCCCGCCCGATCAGAGGGCGAGCTCGTTTTCCTATCAGTTGATGGCGGGACTGCTTCAGTTATCGCACCTGCAACTGTTTCCGATATTCGCTCGGCGACCAGCCCGTTTGTTTTTTAAACACGCGGCTGAAATAGTTGGGGTCATTGTAACCAACGGAAAAACAAATTTCTTTTAAACTGCAATCGGTGCGAACGAGCGCTTCTTTGGCCCGCTCGATGCGCACGTTCGTCACGTAGTCGATAAACGTGATGCCGAAATGTTCCTTGAACAGTTTGCTGAAGTAGTACGGGCTCATCCCAACGTGTTCGGCCACTTCTTCAAGCGTCAGCGGCTCGGCGTAATGGCGGTCAATGTAGTCCTTCGCCTTGCCGATTTTACCGTGGGCTTGCTGCTGGCGCCATGCTTCGAGATCTGCGGCGATGCGGCCGAGCTCGTCGAAGGCGGTCTGTTTCAGTTCCGCTCCTGAACGGCAAGAGGAAAACGACACCGTCCGTTCATAACGAACGCCAAGCTCGGAAAGAAGGCGAGCAAGCGAAACAAACATCCCGTCCACTTTGCGTCCGGCAGCGGATAACGAGTGGGAAGCAATGAGCTCGTCGATGTACGCAAGACCAATCGCCCGCGCCTGCCCGATGTCGCCGAGGCGTACTGCCTCAAGCAGCTGTTTCTCCCGTTCGGCACGCGCCGGCTTGGCCGGCAAAAAACCGACTCGTGCTTTTTCCCGTTCGGCGTAATAATGGACAGCGGACAGCGCTTCGTAATACGACGATCGGAGCTCATGAAGGCGTGAAACCGGCGAGCCGAGTCCGATATACAGCGGAGCGCCGTGCCGAAGAGCAAACTGGCTGGCTATATCAAGCGCAAACGATTGAACGGTTGGTTTCCAAGCGATTTCCCCATCATCACGGCTGCGGAACAACAGCACCGGCAGGCGCCGGTTCGCCAGACGGCCAACGATATAGCGTGCGGGGGCCCGCTCGCCAAGTCGTTCTTCTACCCACCGCTTCCATTCCTCCGTCCGCCCGCCATTAGGAAATTGGACGACGATAAACATGCCCGAAGCGACTGAAAACGGCAACAGTTCCTGCCACTGTTCCCACTCGTCGGCCGGTACGTCTTCAATCATCAAAACGGATAACCATTCTTTCTCCACGAGCATCTGCAGCTGCTCGATCCGTTCTTGCAGCTTACGGTGCTTTTCCTCGGTTTTCCGTTTGGCTTCCAGTTCTTCACCGACGCGTTCTAACGCGGAAATGACCTCTTCTTTCCGGCTCGGCTTTAACAAATATTCTTTGACGCCAAAGCGCATCGCCTGCTTCGCATAGTCGAACAAATCAAACGCCGAAACAATAATAAACTGAAGATCGAGCCCCGTTTGCCGAATGGCCTCGATCGCCCCGAGCCCGTCGAGGCCAGGCATTTTAATGTCAATGAGCATCACATCGGGGCGATATTGTTTGGCAATCTCAACGGCCTCACGCCCGTTGGCGCCTTCCGCTATGACTTCAGCATGCGGGAGATGGCTGCCGATCATTTTGCGCAACGCTTTCCGTTCGAGCGCCTCATCATCCACGATCGCTACTTTCACTGCTCATCCCTCCTTGCCATCGCGGCAATAATAACCGAATGGTTGTCCCCTTTTCCGGCGCTGATTCAATTTCCGCCACGTCCGTCACTCCGTAAAACAATTGCAGCCGACGGATGACATTGCGCAGACCGATGCCGGTCGAATGGCCGCGCCTTTGCTCGCGGCGCGCCGGCGTCTCTTCGCCGCGAATAAACGCTTCCAGTTCCGCTTTCATCCGTTCGTCCATGCCGACGCCATTATCCTTCACTTCGATGATGACCCGATGGTTTTTTTCATAAATGGATACGGTCAATTCGGCTCCCCGTTCGTACGATTCGATGCCATGAATGAACGCATTTTCAATCAGCGGCTGCAATGTAAGGGGCGGAAGCCGTTGGTCAAGACAGGACGATTCCGCCTCAATGGAAAACTTAATCCGATCGAAAAAGCGCGTTTGTTGGATGAAAAAATATTCGCGAGCGATGCGTACCTCATCAGCAAGTGCCACCGTCCGCTGCAACTCCCCTAAGTTGTAACGCAAAATCGCCGCCACTGCCTCGATGAGCCTTGATGTTTGCTCAGCCTCTTCTAAATACGCCATCTTGGAAACGGTGTTGAGCGTATTGAACAAAAAGTGCGGATTGATTTGACTTTGCAAGCTTTTCAGTTCTAGTTCTTTGACGAGCCGGTCAAGCTCCGCTTTTTGTTTCATTTCTTCGATCAACTGCCTTAAATTGCGGCGCATATCATTAAATGTGATCGTAAGCAGCCGCAGTTCATCGTTCGTTGTCGGCTTCACATCCGGTCCATCGAGCCGTCCGGCACCGATGGCCCGGGCTGCATGCGCGAGGTGGATGATCGGCTTCGTCAAACTGCCAGAGAAAAACACAGCGAGCAGCACGCCGAGGCAGATTGTTGTCACAAACAAACCCATCCCCATATACCGGAAATAGCGGTTGCGCCGCTCGACTTCATCATACCGCTGTTGATAAGCCGTTAACTCATCATCAATTAAATTTAACGTTTCTTCTTGCAAAAATAAGGCGATATTCATCATTTCATGCAGATGGGATGAGTACAAACCAATATTTCCGGCCTGAAAATGATAGACCGTGAGCGCCGCTTCCTCTAACAAACTTTCAATCATATGTTCATAGTTTTCTGCCGCCAACCGGTCGGACAAAGCAGGCGAAATGGCGCCGACTTGGCGGCGATGTTGCTGCAACCAGCGGAATTCCCGCTCATAGGCGCGCGCGTATCGCCCCTCTTTTTCCGATACATACGCATTAAGCTGCTCCATCAATCGGTTCGTCCGTTGCGACACTTCATTCAGCAACAACAAGCGGCGCATCCGGCGATCGTAATCGCTCATCATCTCTTCGCTCGTTTGGTACAAAAGAAACACCGCTCCATTTAACAAAAGCAAAAAAACGGTAAAACAAAGCAGCATCTTCGTGCGGATGTTCATCCTGGCTTTCCCCCCCGCTGTCCCCAGCGCTTTGTTGTCTGCACCATCCCCGTGCCGTTTCAAGCGAAAACGGATTCCAACGTCAAGCTGATCGAACCGATGAAGGCGCCGCCGCGTTCAAATGGGCGTACTTGAATGCGACAGCCATCCATATTTTCATCGCACACCCCACCGTTTTGACGGCGCTCCCCCATCTTCCGCCGCTTTCCGTTCACCCTGCCAAGCTGTTGTTCGAATAGAACGTGCTGTTTCCCAAACCCGCATCGCGTTGACTCCTCTTTGCACACAAGGAACGATCAAGAAAAACACTTTTTTACTCGTTTTCTATAGGAGCTGCAAATGCCAGCATCAAGGTGTCTTGACTTCATAATTGCGCGCCGGGCGCAGCGGCAAATCTTCTTTTCGAATGACCTTCGTCTCTGTGTTCGTCACTTCCGGCACGTCATGGCCAGCGACAATAGCAGCCATCAGTTTCACCGCCCGGTATCCCATTTCATACGGTTCTTGGACGACCGTCGCTTCAATCGTCCCTTTTTGCAAATACCCGATCGTCTCCGGCAGCGTGTCAAAGCCGATAATATATGTTTCCCGCTCGCGGTGAAACTGTTCGACCACTTTGGCAATACCGATCGCATCAAGCGCACTCGTTCCGTAAAAGGCGTTCACGTCCGGGTGTTTTTTCAAAATGGTGTACGCTTTTTCGGCTGCTTGTACACGTGTAATGTGCGACTCCTCGATGGCAACGATGCGGATGCCTTTTTCCTGTCTCACCGCATCCTCAAATCCGCGCACTCGCAGCTGTTGGTGCGCCGCCGTCAAACTGCCGGTAATAATCGCGACCGTCGCTTTGCCCTTCGTATCCTCAGCCAACGCCCGTCCCGCGAGAAAACCGGCATAATAATTATCCGTTCCCACATAGGCGACGCGTCGGCTCGTCGGGGCATCCGTATCGATCGTCACCACAGGAATATTCTTGTCCGTGATTTCGTTAATCACTGGGACAAATTCCGCTTCCGTCAACCCTTGTGTGATAATCCCATCGACTTTCGCTGCTGCGGCTTTTTTCAAAATGCGCAAATGCTCATCAATATTCGCCTGCCGCGGCCCAATGTATTCAAGGTCAACGCCGAGTTCCTTCGCTGCCGCTTTCGCTCCTTTTTCCACGAGCCGCCAATAATCATTATCAAGCTCCTCGGGCACAAGCACGAAATGATATGCCTCTTTTGTTTTTTCCGGAACCCGTTCCTTCTCTGATTTCGGATACGCATACACGTTCCAAGCGCAATAGGCGGTGAAGGAAGCGCTTGCAAGCAGCGCCGCGATGCCGCCCCCGTAAAACAGCCGTTTCCACCAATCGCACATCTTGATTCCTCCTACCGCCATTGTACACGAACGTCGGGGCGCTAGCCTAGAAAAAAGAAAATGGATGCCGTGTCTCTCCTTTCTTCCCGCCTGCCGCGGCCGCACATCGCTCTCCTCTGCTTCTCGATGACAGCAAAAGCTTGTATAGATATAGATGCAACGAAGAAGGTGAACAGATCCTTGACGGAAAAGCGGTTTGTCCATTTTCGACTGTCGAAGGCAAGCCAAAGGCTTGCCCCGTCACGCCAAGGCGTGACGGAAGACCGAACAACCACCTGCTTCACAGACCCATCTATGGGTCTGGAAGCGGCGTTGTTCGGTCGCCCGACAGTCGATAAAAGCTGCAAATGGTCAATCTTCAAATTGCATCTATATGAAATACAAATAGGGGTCAGTCTGGCCGTCATCATTCGCCATGCGGCGGTGGCCATGCCCATCATCAAGTGCAGAACGAGCAAAAAAAAAAAAACGCCGTTCCGAAACAGATTGGCTGCATTGGAACGGCGTCTCCCCATTTTTTACTCTTTCAACTTTTCCACCGCCTCCACTGGCAGTCCGGTCAACTCACAAATCGTTGGCACATCATATCCTTTCCCTAACATCCGTTTCGCAACGTCCATCTTGCCTTTTTCCATCCCCTTTTCCACCCCCCGTTGCTCGTACGACACGATGAGATCCATCACTTTTTTCGCTTCCTTCGTTTCCATTTCGTTCACCTCGTTTCGCAATTCGAGTTCCTCTTGTTCGGACAACCGCAAATACGTCTCAAAAAAGCCAAACAACAGCCGCTGTTTCGCTTCATCAAGCTCCAAACGGACGAGCATGCGCAAAAATTCTCTTTTCACGGCCACTCTTTCACTTTCATTATACCCCATTTTGCTTAACAGAGCGGCGGCGACCGGGTTATCGCGGCGAATGTACTCGCGCCATGGCAACTTGCGCAGTTCAACGGTAAGAAAGCGGAAATCGACAACGGTTAGGAACGAAAACTGGATGGTGAACGAGGACGGTTCATCGCGGATGGCGTCATAGCTGAAGATGGCAACGGGCAGAATGCGGCGGCGGTATTTTTGAAACAAACGGCTGACATAAAGGAACATGCGCTCGGGAAACGCCGGCTGCGTGTAGCTTTGGTGCTCGATATGGACGATGATCAGCCCGTCTTCCCCCTTCAACTTTGTTTCCACCAATAGATCGACACGGTGCTTTTCGCCGGCTGCCACATCCGTAAACACCTCTTCGGACAAAAAGGAGATGTGGCGGAAGTCGACTTGTTCATACACATGCGGGAAAAACAGAAGCAAAAACTCTTCAAAAAACGTCGACAACAACTCCTTAAACAGCCGATCATGGTCGATTCGCGTTTCGGACACGGTCTCCCTCCTTGTGATATTTGAACTTCCTTTATTTTCTTCGCCGCGCCTTAGGCAAAATCCTGCCGAAAAGGCTGGTGAAAAGCATTGATTTTGTCTAAAATAAGGGGAACGTGAACGGGAAGAAAGCCCTTGTGTTGTGCGGCTTTTCACGATGAAATGACAAAGCCGCCCCGGCGACAGGCGGCTTTGTCAATCGCTTTTCCAAACGATTTAGTTTCCAGCTACTGTTTTGGCCTGTTTAAAAAACTGCGGCAAATGTTCTTTATGCGCTTCAAGCATTTCGTCCAAAATTTGTTTGGCGATGGTGTCAGACGGCACAAGCGGATTGATCGTCATGGCGACGAGCGCGGTTTGGTAGTCGCCGGTCACGGCCGCTTCGGCTGCGACGCGCTCGAACGACTTGATTTGCTGGACGAGGCCGCGCACCGCAACCGGCAAGTCGCCGACAGCGATCGGTTTCGGCCCATCTTTTGTAATGACGCAGTTGACCTCAACAGCCGATTCTGACGGAATGCTGGCAATAGCGCCGTTGTTTCTCGTGTTGACCGGCTGAATGTCGCGCTTGTCGTTGTAGATGGAGCTGATCAAGCTGCAGGCGGCGTCGCTGTAGTACGCCCCGCCGCGCTGTTCGAGCTGCGGCGGCTTGATGGCCAAGTTCGGGTCTTTGTACAGCTCAAACAGCTCTTTTTCGAGCTGTTGGACGACTTCGGCGCGGGTTCCTTTCGTTTTCGCCGCTTCCAGTTCCTCGGCGAGCATTTTGTCTGTTTGGTAGTAATACCGGTGGTACGGGCATGGCAGCACTTTCAGCCCTTTTAGGAAATCCGGCTCCCAGCCAAGGTCGACGATATTTTTCATCGTCACACCGGAACGATCCGGATGGGCAAGGAGGTCGATCACCTTTTCCGTCACCCGGACGCCGTCCAGATAGACGTGCAAGCCAAACACCATATGGTTCAAGCCGGCAAAATCAATGTGCACGCGGTCGGCATCAACGCCAAGCAGCTTGGCGACGCCCATGCGCATGCCGATCGGCACGTTGCACAAACCGACGACTTTTTCCTGCTTCGTGTAGCGCAAGACGGCTTCCGTCACCATTCCAGCCGGGTTTGTGAAGTTGATCAGCCATGCATCGGGGCAAAGCTCTTCCATATCGCGAATGATGTCCAAAATGACCGGAATGGTGCGCAGCCCTTTAAACAATCCACCCGGACCATTTGTCTCTTGGCCGATCACCCCGTATTGGAGCGGGATGCGCTCGTCTTTCGCCCGCGCCTCAAGACCGCCGACGCGAAACTGCGTCGTGACAAAATCAGCTCCTTCTAGCGCCCGACGGCGATCCAAAGTCAAATGAATCTCGATCGGCACACCGGCTTTTTCGACCATCCGTTTGGCAAGGGCGCCGACGATTTCGAGTTTTTCTTTGCCTTCCGGAATATCGACAAGCCACAGTTCCCCGACCGGCAATTCATGATAACGCTTGATCAACCCTTCGACCAATTCCGGCGTGTAGCTTGACCCGCCGCCGATCGTCGCCATTTTCAATCGTTTCCCCATACTCCTCTTCCCCTTTCGCCCAGTTGGGCATGGTATAATCAATGTAGGAATCAACCAGTGGGCTTGAAAGCGCCATCCTTTCCCGGCTATCGCATGTTCTGTCCCATGAAAGCGAGGTATCCCGATGTTCACTCCCGAACAAATCGCTCAGTTCTCCGAACTCGACTACGCCATTTACGACTATGTGATGAAACATCCGCATGAAGTCGCGTACATGCGCATCCGCGAGCTCGCCGAAGCCGTCCATGTCTCGCCGCCGACTGTGCTCCGCTTTTGCAAAAAGGTCGGCTGCGAAGGGTTCAGTGAATTTAAAACGAAATGGAAGCTGTATTTACGCGAGACAAAGCGAACCGCGATCATCAGCAGTCAAGAGGTGCTTAAGGAATTTTTCGAACGGACGCTGACGGCCGATTACGAGCGGGCCATTGTTGATGCCGCCGCCGCGATCGCCCAAGCGGATCACGTGATTTTTGTCGGCTCCGGCAGCTCCGGCATTTTGGCTGAATACGGATCGCGCTATTTTTCTGCCTTGCAAAAGTTTTCCGTCTACATCAAGGACCCGTTTTTTCCGATTTACGGCCATTATTTCCACAACTGCGCCGTGATCGCTTTGTCGGTGTCCGGCGAAACGCCGCACACGCTCGCCCAGGTGCACCGTTTTAAGGAAAAGGGCGGCACGATCATCAGCATCACCAACCGAAAACATTGTTCGCTCGCGAACATCTCGGACTACAATTTGACGTATTATGCCACCGCCGAGCGGATCGGACAGACGGACGTGACAACGCAGCTGCCGGTCGTTTATTTGCTTGAGCGGCTGGCGAAGGAAATGTATCGGCTGCTGCCGGCGCAGACTGACCGCGGGCCGAGCGGGCGGTGACAAGGCTACAGCTCGGCACCGTTCGTCTTAATCACACGCTGATACCAATAAAAGCTTTTCTTTTTGATGCGGCGCAAATCTTTTTCCGATTCATCGTCACGGTTGACGTACACAAATCCGTACCGTTTTTGGTAGCCATTCAGCCAGCTGAGCAAATCGGTGAACGACCAAGCACAGTAACCGAGCACGTCCACCCCATCCGTGATGGCGCGTTGAATTTCTTGAACATGGCGGCGCAAGTAGTCGATTCGATAATCGTCATTCACGATATCGCCTGGCTCCAGCGTATCGAACTCACCTAAGCCGTTTTCTGTAATCAAAATCGGCAGCTGGTAACGGTTCGCAATGCGGCGCAGGCCAATACGCAAGCCAACCGGATCAATCGCCCAATCCCAGTTCGTCGTATCGACATGCGGATTGCGCACGGTTTTAAACAGTCCCGGAATGCCGCTCGAAGTGGATGTCCCTTTTTTTCCCGTCGTATTCATCACGCCTTCTCCGACGCCATCTGGCGGATTATGCTCCACAGTCGTAGTTTGGTAATAGTTGACTCCCATAAAGTCCGGTTTCGCCGCTTGGAGCAGCTCCCAATCGCCCGGCGCCACCGTCGGCTCCAGCCCTTGCGATTCAAGATAGTTCCAAGCCGCCTGTGGGTACATGCCCCACGCATACACATCCATCCACCAATGGTTTTGAAATTCTTCTGCGTTTTCAAAAGCGAGCACATTTTCCGGACGGCTGTCGTACGGGTATATTGGCGAGTAGGCAAAGCTCGGCCCGATTTTTCCGTCAGGCACGTAATGACGGAACGATTGAATCACTTTCGCATTCGCCAAATTGGCGATATGGTTTGCCTCATACATGCGTTTCATGTCTTTTACGCCCGGCGGATGCAAGCCAAGACGATAGCCAAAAGAAATGAAAATGTTTTGTTCATTGAGTGTCACCCAATATTTGACCCGGTCGCCAAACCGTTGAAACAATGTCACGGCATACCGGTCAAAATCATCAATGATGCGCCGTGATTCCCATGCCCCATAGGCATCCATCAAGGCTTGCGGCACATCCCAATGGTATAACGTCACAATCGGCTCGATCCCATGGTTTCGCAGCTCCTCAATCAAGCGATCGTAAAAATCAAGCCCTTTTTCGTTGACAGCCCCGTTTCCATCCGGAAACACGCGGCTCCACGACACCGAAAACCGATACGCTTTCAACCCCATTTCCGCCATCAACGCTACATCTTCTTGATAGCGATGATAATGATCGACAGCGACGTCGCCGTTGGTTCCCTTAAACGTTCGGCCCGGCTGTTTGGCAAACACATCCCATACCGATAATCCTTTTCCATCTTCGTTCCACGCCCCTTCGACTTGATACGCAGCTGATGCTGCGCCCCATAAAAACTCAGGCGGGAACGGTTTCAGATGGCGATGCTCCATTCAAATCGTCTCCTTTCCCAAAGCAAACCCCGTCGATTGAATCGTTTTATCTATCACCAATAAACCGCGTTTCATGCAAAAAGTAAAGGGCGCGGCGGCTTTTTGTAACGCCACGAACGCGAAAAACAATTGTTTCTTCGGAGTAACAAACGGTTACAAAATAGGACAAGCCGGCGCGCAGGATACAAAAAACAACCGGGAGAGCGGTTCATGAAATGCGAGAAACGGCCCTCTTTATCTTAATTAGGCGAGAAGACTCCCACTTCAACAAAGCGAAGCGGAGTAAGTGGGAGATGAATCGCCTTAACTATATTTTGGTGTGAGTAAAATATTTGTGGGTGACATTCAGGAATGATTCCCCGACGAGGGTTGCGAACTTTTGTTCGCGACGCTCGTCGGGGCCACCAAGCGAAGCGCGGTAGAAAAAAGCAAATGTCATGCAAAAAGGACTCTCTCCCTGCTATGATGGTGATTGTCAACATCTTATATTCTTTTGGATTGTCGGCATTATATTCAGGAATCTCATCGCCGTCAAAAAAGCTGGCTTGAGACGTATATGATTCTTCCTGTTTCAAGAATTCAATGCCGTAAAATTCACAAAGATATTCTAATTTTTCTTTTATGTTACCGAGAGGAATATTGACAAAGTTTTGATTTGTCTTTTTTCCTAGATTTCCCCGACGAGGGTTGCGAACTTTTGTTCGCGACGCTCGTCGGGGCCACCAAGCGAAGCGCGGTAGAAAAAAGCAAATGTCATGCAAAAAGGACTCTCTCCCTGCTATGATGGTGATGACCAACATCAACATAAAACAGGAGGGAGAGAGTCCATGAAACATCTTACCACAGAATGGCCTTTATTAAAAGAGCTGGAGGAACAATTAGTCAGAACTCTTCAAAAGGTGTTCGCTGTCTTGTTGGCGACCCTTTTGGAGGAGATTGATCAACAACTGGCGGAAGCGCGGGACAAGCGCCGGTATCAGCTGAAAGACAAACGGCCGACCACGATCCAAACGCTGTTTGGAGAAGTGACGTTTCGACGGAACTACTACTATGATCGGCAGGCGGGGGCGTATACCTTCTTGCTGGATGCCGAACTGGGCTTTGATGGAGCGCAGTCGATCAGCCCTTGCCTCGAGGAAACGGCGGTCGAGTTGGCCGTAGAGTGCTCTTCCTACCGCAAAGCGGCCCGTACGTTGGAGTCGATCGTGGGGTATGCGGTCCTAAGCCACGAGGCGATTCGCCAACTGGTGCTGGAGGCCCCTGTCTCGCTGCACCACCCTGTTTCCCAACGGCACGGCCGAGTGCTGTTTGTGGAGGCGGATGGGCTGTTCATTTCCCGCCAGGGGAAAGGGAAACGGGCGAAAGAAGAGAAAATCCTGGCGGTTCACGAGGGATGGAAACGAAACGGTTCGCAGCTCAAGCTCGTGAACCGGCGCCACTACCTCCATGAAGGGGTGGGAGACGTGTGGGAACGGTTTGAAGAGTGGCTGATGAACGAATATGCCTATGACCCGTGCCGGGACCTTTTGATCATCAACGGCGACGCGGCGTCGTGGATCACAGCCTGCCGGGAGTATTTTGGAAAGCGAGCCTGCTTTCAGCTGGATCGATTTCATGTGGCGCGGGAGCTGCGTCAGTGTCTGTCCGGCCATCCGCGTTGGCGGGAGGTGCGGAAGAAGCTGGCGAAACAAGACGAAGAGGGGCTTCTGGTGGAGCTGAACAGCGCGGTCGGCACGTTGGAGGACGAAGCGAAAGAGAAGCAGATGGCTGCCATAATCCGCCGGATCGAGTCAATGCCGGGATGCATCCGGGACTATCGGGAGTGGCTGTCGGAGCAAGGGGTGGAGACGACCGGCATGCGTCCGATGGGCCACGCCGAGAGCGTGATGAGCCGGTTTGCGCATCGGGTGAAATCCCGCCGCAGCTGGAAAGACCAAGGGCTTCGGGCGTTTCTGAGGGCGATGGCAGCCCGAATCGACGGGATCGGGTGGAGAAAGGGACGGTGGGAGGAGCAAGAGCCCCAGTCGGCCGTCTCGGCCTCAACAAAGTCCAAGCGGATCGAACAGGCCAAACGGAAGGCCGGACGGTTGTGGGCAGATGTGGTGCGTCAGAATCTACCGTGTCTGCAGCGGTCATCCGGGACGCCGATCCATCAAGCGTTGTCGGCGCTTCGGGATTTTGGTTGGGTGTAAAAAAATGGAACAAAATATCATCACCTCAAGATGAGGGATGAGAGTCCGAAAGCGCTTACGATATCAACTCCTGAAAATGGTTCGCTAACTAGTGATTGACAACGCCCGTAGTGAACCGAAAAAATGTTCTCCACAAAGTCTTGACTGACTCTATATTTTGCTGAAAATAGGATAGATTCAGTAAAATATAGTATAATATAGTTAGATGGGAGGTGAAAAAATGTATTTTTGTATCAAACAACAGCTAAATGGTTTGACCAAAGAAGAATACTTGACTCTTCGAGAACTGTGCCATATTGCCAAGAACATGTACAACGTCGGATTGTACAATGTCAGACAATACTATTTTGAACACAAGGAATTTCTTAATTATGAGAAAAACGATCATCTTGCAAAAACTAACGAAAACTATAAGCTGTTAAACAGCAACATGGCACAGCAAATTTTAAAAAAGGTCAATGAAGCCTTTAAATCTTTCTTTGGTTTGATCAGTCTTGCCAAACAAGGAAAATATGACACAAGGCTATCAGTATTCCAAAATATCTTAAAAAAGATGGCTTTCATTCACTGATCATTGGCCAGATTCGTATAGACGGCAACAAATTCACGATACCGTATTCTCGCCTATTTAAAAAGACTCACAAGCCTATCACGATAACGATTCCGCCTGTGTTGCTGGACAAAAAGATTAAGCAGATTGAAATCATTCCTAAGCATCATGCCAGGTTCTTTGAGATTCAGTACAAATATGAAATGCCTGAAGATCAAAGAGAATATCACGATAACGATTCCGCCTGTGTTACTGGACAAAAAGATTAAGCAGATTGAAATCATTCCTAAGCATCATGCCAGGTTCTTTGAGATTCAGTACAAATATGAAATGCCTGAAGATCAAAGAGAATTAAATGACCAAAAAGCACTGGCTTGATTTAGGATTAAACAATCTTGCCACTTGTGTCACATCAGACGGCAGATCATTCATCATTGATGGGCGGAGATTAAAAAGTATAAATCAATGGTTTAACAAAGAAAATGCCAGACTTCAAAGCATGAAAGATAAGCAAAAAATCAAAGGCACGACTCGTAAACAGGCTTGCTTGCTATGAATCGCAATAATAAAGTGAATGATTATATCAACAAGACTTGCCGTTACATCATTAACTACTGTATTGAAAATCAAATTGGCAAACTTGTCATTGGCTATGCGGAAACATTACAACGCAATATAAAAAGATGGCTTTCATTCACTGATCATTGGCCAGATTCGTATAGACGGCAACAAATTCACGATACCGTATTCTCGCCTATTTAAAAAGACTCACAAGCCCATCACGATAACGATTCCGCCTGTGTTACTGGACAAAAAGATTAAGCAGATTGAAATCATTCCTAAGCATCATGCCAGGTTCTTTGAGATTCAGTACAAATATGAAATGCCTGAAGATCAAAGAGAATCTATGAATCGCAATAATAAAGTGAATGATTATATCAACAAGACTTGCCGTTACATCATTAACTACTGTATTGAAAATCAAATTGGCAAACTTGTCATTGGCTATGCGGAAACATTACAACGCAATATGAATCTAGGAAAAAAGACAAATCAAAACTTTGTCAATATTCCTCTCGGTAACATAAAAGAAAAACTAGAATATCTTTGTGAATTTTACGGCATTGAATTCTTGAAACAGGAAGAATAATCTAGGAAAAAAGACAAATCAAAACTTTGTCAATATTCCTCTCGGTAACATAAAAGAAAAACTAGAATATCTTTGTGAATTTTACGGCATTGAATTCTTGAAACAGGAAGAATCATATACGTCTCAA